>NZ_PDJA01000001.1:2541276-3176595 GCF_002563885.1 Marinobacter sp. LV10MA510-1
CACCAGAGTACAGGGTGAGCTAACGACAACGGTTCAAGGCAGCGGCTCAAGATGAAACCAGAGAACTTTGGCCGTTACGGCGGTCTAACTGCCGGTAACCCAGAGCTTCCACCAGGTGGGCGCGGGCCACATCGGCACTGGCATCAAGGTCCGCCAGCGTGCGTGCAACTCGCAGTATTCGATGCAAGGCCCGAGCAGAAAGCCCGAGTTTTTCCATGGCCCGCAGCAACAGTTGCTCACTGTCACTATCCAGCTGACAAGCCGTTTGCAACGCCTTGCCCGACAACTCGGCATTCAACGTACCTCTGGCGTTCTGTAAGCTGCGTGCAGCTACAACTCGTGCTCGCACCTGGGCACTGCTCTCGCCGGGCTCGCCGTGCTGCATAAACACATCACCGCCTTGCACAGGCACTTCTACGTGCAAGTCGAAACGATCTAACAGCGGGCCAGAGATCTTCGAGCGATAGCGGATAATCTGGGCGGGGCTACACTGGCATTCGATGGAGGGGTGGCCACTGTAACCACAGGGACACGGGTTCATGGCACCTATCACCATAAATCGAGCGGGAAATGTAACCTGGCGCGCAGCACGGCTGATGTGAATTTCGCCGGTTTCCATAGGTTCGCGCAGCACTTCCAGCACCCGCCGCTCAAATTCCGGCAGTTCATCCAAAAACAGCACGCCGCGATGGGCCAATGAAATCTCTCCGGGTCGCGGACTGCTGCCGCCGCCGACCATAGCCACCGCCGACGCAGTATGGTGTGGCGCCCGAAAAGGCGGCTGGCGCCAACCGCCTTCGGCCATTGCCAGGCCTGCTACAGAATGCACGCTCGCCACTTCCATTGCAGCAGTATCGGCAAGTGCCGGCATAATGCCCGGCAGACGGCTGGCGAGCATACTTTTACCGGTTCCAGGCGGGCCAAATAGCAATAGATTGTGACCACCCGCAGCGGCTACTTCCAACGCCCGGCGCGGCACTTGCTGGCCACGAACATCAGCCAGATCGGGGCCGCTTGATGCCTGCCCGCTGTCAGCGCCACTCAAATCCGCCGGCGCCAGAGGCACAAGCCGGGCACGCCCATGCAAATGCTCACACACAGCCAGCAAATGGCTGGCTGCCAGCACGTCGTGTTCGCTGGCCAATGCCGCCTCGGCGGCGTTAGCTTGGGGCACCAACAGTTGGCGGCCCTCTGCGCGAGCCGCTAAAACTGCGGGTAACACACCTTTCAAAGGGCGCAGCGCGCCATCTAGCGACAGCTCACCGACAAATTCGCAGGTGTTCAACGCCTCGGCTGGAATCTGGCCAGAAGCCGCCAGAATACCAAGGGCAATGGGCAGGTCGAAACGGCCGCCCTCTTTGGGCAGATCGGCAGGGGCAAGATTGATGGTAATTCGACGTGCGGGGAAATCAAAACCGGCGTTAATCAGGGCGCTGCGCACCCGCTCTCGGCTTTCGCGCACACCGGTTTCTGGCAAACCAACAATCGACAGCGCCGGCAAGCCGCCGGACAGGTGTACTTCAACGCTAACAGCCGGCGCAGACACGCCAACACAGGCACGGGTTTGAACAATAGCAAGCATAGTAACCTTCCATGGTTATTATTTTCCGTCAGCCTTTGGTTGACTGCTCCAGTTCTGTTACGCGGGCTTCCAGGGCTTCCACCATGGCGCGGGTTTTTAACAATACCGCTTGCTGGGCGTCAAACTCTTCGCGAGTAACCAATTCAAGACGCGACATTACCGAGGCAACACTGGCCCGCGCCTGCGCTTCAAAGTCGTCTTTGGCAGCACGGGCCATATCCGGTACAAACTGACCAAACTGACCCTGCAGCTGGGTAAAAATGTCTTGTGGACCTTTCATGAACACCCCTTATCTGTGTAAACACGCCGAAACAAGCTTTGCGGCAGCGCCTTCAAAGGCCCCATCTACCGCAGAATTATTGCACAGCAGTGTATCACACCGCCTGCCCTGCCATAATGTGTCGGCGGAAGCGAATCCGCAGAGCATTAAGGATGCAAAGAGTGTAGTAGAACGCGCTATTATGATTCCATGGCGTTCAAAACGCGCCATTTTGGTGCAGGGTAAATCAACCTAAAACCATTAATATAATTTTATATTACTGTTTTTAAACTATTTTTTTGCGTTGGCACATTCGATGCTAAAGCCCCATACACAATCCGCACAATTGTCGTGCGGGGCGGCCGCATCCCGGTCCCAGTCAGCAGCATTATGGCGCTGCCGATCGGCACAGTTTTACTAAGGAGAAATCAATGAAACTGATTACAGCAATCATTAAGCCATTCAAATTGGATGACGTGCGTGAAGCCTTGTCCGAGATCGGTGTTCAGGGTGTCACCGTCACGGAAGTTAAAGGCTTCGGGCGCCAGAAGGGCCACACCGAACTGTATCGCGGCGCTGAATACGTGGTGGATTTCTTGCCCAAAGTAAAAGTAGAGGTCGCCATTGGCGATGATCTGATGGACCAGGTGATCGAGTCCATCACCAAGGCCGCCAACACCGGAAAAATTGGTGATGGCAAAATCTTTGTGACCGAGTTACAGCAGGCCATCCGGATTCGTACCGGCGAAACGGGCGAGGAAGCGGTCTGAACCCGTTCTGATGCTTTAACTACCAGCGCAAAAAACTTTTTCATTTAATAGAGCCTTGTGCGGAGGGTCTTGTATGGACAGCAATGTCTTTCAGTTACAGTACGCGATTGATACCTTTTATTTTCTGATGTGCGGTGCCTTGGTCATGTGGATGGCCGCCGGCTTTGCCATGCTCGAATCTGGCTTGGTGCGCGCTAAAAACACCACCGAAATACTCACCAAAAACGTGGCTCTGTATTCTATCGCCTGCATTATGTACCTGGTGTGTGGTTACGCCATTATGTATGACGGCTCAATCCTGCTGTCAGGCATCGGCGTAACAGACACAGCCTCAGTGCTTGCCGACTTTGCCGGCCGTGAAGACGGTTTTGAAGGCGGTTCCATCTACTCTGCCCCGTCAGACTTTTTCTTCCAGGTCGTGTTCGTGGCGACGGCTATGTCCATCGTCTCCGGCGCTGTCGCCGAGCGCATGAAACTCTGGGCATTCCTGGTCTTTGCGGTGGTAATGACAGGCGTCATTTACCCAATGGAAGGCTCATGGACCTGGGGCGGCAGTGATGTGTTCGGCCTGTATAACCTCGGCGATCTTGGTTTCAGTGACTTTGCCGGCTCCGGAATCGTGCACATGGCCGGTGCCTCAGCCGCTCTGGCAGGCGTAATACTGCTCGGGGCGCGCAAAGGCAAGTATGGCTCAAATGGCGAAATCCGCGCTATTCCCGGCGCCAACCTGCCTCTGGCAGCTCTTGGCACCTTTATTCTGTGGATGGGCTGGTTTGGTTTTAACGGCGGTTCGGTACTTAAACTGGGTGATATCGCCAGTGCCAATTCGGTTGCCATGGTGTTTCTGAACACCAACGCCGCCGCCGCAGGTGGTTCTATTGCCGCTCTGATTACCGCTCGCATACTGTTTGGTAAGGCAGATTTAACCATGTTGCTGAACGGCGCTATCGCTGGCCTGGTGGTTATTACCGCCGAGCCCTCCACACCAACGGCTTTACAGGCAACTCTTTGGGGCGCGCTCGGCGGTATCACAGTCGTGTTCAGCATTATCGGCCTGGACAAACTGCGCATTGATGATCCCGTCGGTGCCATTTCAGCTCACGGCGTTTGTGGTCTGCTCGGCCTGCTGTTGGTGCCGGTCACCAACAGTGGAGCCAGCTTCAGTGGTCAGTTGATTGGCGCTGCCACCATCTTCGTCTGGGTATTCCTGGCCAGTATGGTTACCTGGGGCATCATCAAGGCGATCATGGGCATACGCGTCACTGAAGAGGAAGAGTACGAAGGTGTGGATATTGCCGAGTGTGGCATGGAAGCCTATCCGGAGTTTGTTAGCAGCAAGTAACATAGCTGCGTACAGCAACAACAAGGGGCGCCCAAGTGGGCGCCCCTTCGCATTTTGCGGCATCTGTTTCAGAAATCTGACATTTTCCCCGGGTTTGAGCTGACCGGCCCTGCCGCTTGAGCTAACATCTGGCACAGATTTCGGCCATCTAAGGATAGATGAAAGCAGCCATGAAGGACGCCACAGCCCTGAGCCACGAGGCTCGCACAACCACGTCGTTTTACCATCACGAAAACGCCGTTAGTACAGATGCCTGCTGGTACCTGGTTGACCAGGCAAAGCACTCAGATGCTTTGCGCTTGCTGTTCGAGCAGGACCCCGCACCAATTTACGACTTGCCATATATCCATTCGCAACACCATGAACAAGCCTTGAATGGCCCGTTAATTATCAAGCCCACCACAAGCCAGAGTAAAACATGGCTGCATAACTGGCGGACAGAAGCCAAAGCTCTGGCACTGCAAGGCCCGTTGCTGACGTTAGAGGAAGTACGCGATCATCTTATAAGCTTGAACACCGTTCGCACCCCTTATGGTGACAGCCTTTTTCGCTACTCCGACACGGCAACGCTTGGCAGCATTGGCGCATCGCTGTCACACCAGCAGCGCCTGCGGGTTCTCGGCCCGCTAACCGCAATTCACGGTTGCTATGCTGGCACCAACTGGTCCCTGAAAAAAGACCACTCCTCGGCACATCCGGACGAATTGCGTAAGCAGAACCCACTGCCTCTGGAATTGACCCAAGAGAATCTCGCATCAGTAGAACTGTACCGTCAAAATCTGTTGGCAAAAGCCCTGGCGGACAACCATGAATTGGAGGTCCGGACTGTCTCCTGCTGGTTCCAACAACTGAAAACACTCGGTGCACCGAGTGAGCAAGGTTTGGTAGAAGGCGTCGGGTTATTCATCGCACAGGGTATTACCCGCGCGCTGAGCGAGGATGAGCTTGCGGCCGTACGCAAAGCAAGGCACGGAGCCTGCTGGTCCGACACGCTGGACGCATTTACAACATTAACGCATTCACAGGAAGGAACCTGAATGACACCCACTAGCAACCTACCCTTCTCCCCCAGCACCGCGCCTCTCGGGACCCACAGTGCGCCGGTTTGCAAGCACGAAACCGCAAACGTGATGTTGCGGCGTTCTGACAATCTTGGGCGACCGAGGGCTTTTATCAATGCCGGTAAAATCGAGGATGAGAGCGGTAAGTTAGTCACCGCCGAAGTGCAAGATGGCAAAGAGCATACGCCTGCTAATGCAGAGGCCCGCTTCGCCAAGCTCGTCACAGGCAACGCACAATGGCACGGCCCCGAAGAGCCGGAGGGAGAGCATTTGATCGGGTTCGATACCGTGACACCCCCGGCCAGACTCCCAGCGAAGGCGTAGACCTGACCGTCATCCAGGGCGAACGCAAAGCAAAAGCGATACACCTACCGCCGCCGGTGATTATTAACCTGCGCGAAGAAGTGCCCGCTCCTGAAGACTTACTCACGGACGAACAACTGGATTACTTTCGGGCAAACGGCAATAACGCGCTCGTTTTTATGCACGGTTACAACATTCCTCATGGTGCATGGGGTCGACTTGGATGGCACTCTCAAAGCGCCAGTGTCTGGCAAGATCCGCAAACCGTGAACGATGAGTATCTGAATGGCGCCGGCGCCCACAACTGGGCTGTTCACTTGGAGTACCAACTGAACCGTGCGGCGGGTTTCGACGGCGAAAACTGGACGCCCTACAGCCGCATCATTAACATTTCCTGGCCGGGGGATACGAGCTCCACCGATTTCATACAGGCGGAGCTGAAGGCCATGGCATCCGGGCGACGCCTGGCCCCGCTTTTGCTGCAGCTGGCAGCCGCCGGCATTGCCATCAACCTGCTCTCGCATTCTCTTGGTGCCCGGGTAGCGCTCACCGCCCTGAACATTCTCGGCACCATCGGAAAACGCGACCTGGTCGAACACCTGTTTCTCTGGCAACCCGCCGTTGCCGACAATGCCCTCACCAACGACAGCAGCCGGGACGTGCACCCCCTGGGGCTTGGCGTATTTCCTGCCGCCCGTAGCGCAGCTCGCAAGATTGTGGTGCTGCATTCCCGTGGCGACGGCATTCTTGGGGCGGATAATAGTAAAGATGAGGCTTTGTGGCGGAAAGCCCTGTCATTCAAGCACCCATTAGCCACTACCGCATGGATCGCTGCAACCGCAGACGACTCCTTGGACGACATAGCCGGATACTTTAGGGGAGCCTATGATAAAAAATGGTGGAGCTTTCCAAGTTATCTGAACTTCGGCTTCGGGCCTGCCGTCGAAAAGTTATACAAAGATTACTTGCCACTCAGGTTCGAGGCGTGGATGACCGCACACCCCCAGCGAACTTTGGCCACACCCAAAGCGCTCAAACAAACCGTTCAGGAAAACTGGACCAGGTTAGAAAAAGACATCCTCACCGAGGCAAATGCTTTATGGCAGCCCTGTATAGACTGCCTGCGCAACGGCGAGCGGCCGTCTGACTACACCCTGCCGGCCCCCCTAAACCACCAGGCCAGCGTAAGC
Organism: Marinobacter sp. LV10MA510-1; assembly: GCF_002563885.1. GTDB lineage: Bacteria > Pseudomonadota > Gammaproteobacteria > Pseudomonadales > Oleiphilaceae > Marinobacter. The sequence continues at coordinate 2,547,784 of NZ_PDJA01000001.1, forward strand.
CCCGAAGTGGCCAAAGATTATGTTTTGCGTTTGAAAAAGCTTGCTGGGAATAACTGGGTTCCGGAACAACGGCCACGGCCTGCGTTGGGGTATGTGGGGTTTAATGAAGTGGCTGGTGAACGGGCTGGATTGTTTCGAGATCGTTTTATAGAAAACAAGTTGTTTGACGAATCTTGGTTAGCTACAGATCAAAGTAAATGGCTCTTTAGCCACTCGGGGATGCGAATTCCAAGCGAGGAAGTATTCGATCGCTCTTACAGAGCAGAAATTATACGTCGTATATCGGACGGAGGAGTGGGTTTTGGCCGTTATTAACGCTAATAAAGTGCGCTGGGCAGGCGCGGTGCTTGGTGCCTTTGTGCCTTTGTGCCTTTGTGCCTATTAGCATCCTGCTGAACTCCAACCTCCTAGGAGTATGGGCTGGGCCGGTTATGTCCATGGGTGTATCGGAGTCTGGCCGCTATGTCGTCAGTGCCCACAGAGACAACAAGCTTATTTTATGGGATCTGCAAGAAAAACAGTGGGACACGCTCTCCGGTGACGCCAACCTTTACAGCGCCTATTTTATACCGGGTCAAAACGCTTTTTTGTGGCAGGACACAGACAATATCGTTACTGCACAAACGGTCGACGGAAAAGTGCTGAAGCGATTTCAGCACTTCCCAACCTACGGCCACGTTATCGGTGGCGATCTTGAGACCTACTTGTCTGCTGATGAGCATTGGAATGTGTTTTCTGGCTATGGGGACACAAAACGTACTGTCCTTAGTGATGGCATCAGCCCGAGCTTTTTAGGATCCGGCAAACTGTTCAACCTCGCCATAGACCGAAACAACACCTTCTTTGTAACAGCCGGAGTCGATAATGATCGCTCAGCAATCGCAGACCACTCACCACTTAATAGCAGTCAACGGTTCTCAAAATATGGGGGCGTCACTCTTTGGAACGCTGTGACAAAACAACCTGCCGCAAAGCTCCGCGGAAACTCCTCCAAAACCCACGCTACTATCAGTCCAGATGGGCAATGGGTAATCAGTGGGGATGAGAATGGAATTGGATTGTTTTGGAACACGGATCGACCGGAAATCCGACACCGATTAGCGGGATATCATAGTGGGATCTATCTTGATGATGCGCCTTGTGCAACGGGCGACCCTCGAAACTGGGATGAAAGTGAACTCATCGATGCGCCCGCCGGCCTCAACAACTTCACCATCGCCGGCGCCTTCATCCACAACAGCGAATACTACCTCCGCTTCGGCAACAACAGCCATGTCGCCGCTCTATACGAAGCCGGCAGCCCCTGGCCCGTGAAGTATTTTGATCTCGGAGAGTCTCCCAAACTGGTCACTTACGGCAGCCAGTACGACCGCAACACCGCCATCGCCACTTCACCGGAAGCGGGCATTCTGGCGATGGGGCACCAGTCTACCGGCGGTATCAGCGTGTACCAGTTTGACCCCGACAAGCTGACGCTGGAGCGGATCTGGGTGGTGGAGTAGTTGGAAGCTGCGGTTGCTACCGCCGACCATAACCAACGATTTCTGCGGGCTTTAAAAGGTAAACCACAGAGGATGGTGATCCGAGCGTATCAGCCGGGCGTAAATCAATACCTGACAAACCTGGGGTGAGTGCATAGAATGATGACAACACAAAGTTCAAATCATGCAACAGTCAAGGAGCGTCCGGTGATGACACTGGATCAGAAGCCGGTCAAAGCCGAAGGTCGTAACGACCCTTGGAGTAACCTGCTGGTAAAAGTAGGGAAAAACCAGGACCGACAGGCTTACCATCAGCTATTCGAGCACTTTGGCCCGCAGATTAAGTATTACGCCATGGCCAACGGTATGGCGAATCATGCTGAGGAGCTTGTGCAGGAAGTGTTTGTATCGATCTGGCGTCGTTCCTGTCTTTATGATTGGCGCAAAGCAGCGGCATCCACCTGGATTTTTACCATTGCTCGAAATCAGCGCATCGACATGTTGCGCAAAATGAAGCGCATCAGCGCCGAAATATCGGTAGAGACTGAAGATCTGTGGCAGATCCCCGGTGATCACGAAAACGAGCCCGTTACGTCATTGGTTCGCTTGATGTCGGAGCGCCGGGTACGCGAATCCCTCAGCTTGTTACCGGAAGAACAAACGACGGTTATTGCCAAAGTGTATATGGAAAGCAAGTCTCATCAGATGGTTGCTGACGAATTGCAAATACCCCTGGGAACAGTAAAAAGCCGGGTCCGTCTGGCGCTCAACAAACTGAAAGTGATTTTGCAGGATCAAAACCAATGACACGGCATCACCCCGAAAGTACAAGCCTGATGGAGTTCAGCGCGGGTACACTGTCTGACCCTCACGCCCTTTGCATACGGCTGCACCTCGAAAAGTGTGCGCTTTGTCGTAGTCGGGTAGATACCCTGGAAAGCTTGGGTGCAGTGATGTTGGAACAACAACCCTTAACTGAGAGCTCCGTACCGGCCGCTTCAACATTCGATGCGATTCTTGCTCGTATTGATAGCGAGACGGCGCCTGTAAAATCTCCGCAGCAACGTCAAGACCTCATAAAGAAGCTTCTGGGCTGCGACATCAACGATTTGCCTTGGAAGCGCCAGCTTGGCGATGTCAGCATGCTCGATGTGACAGATCGTTTCCCCGGGCAGAAAGAGAGGGTGGTATTGCAAAAACTGTCATCCGGAGGCAAAGCGCCGGCCCACACCCACCGCGGGACCGAGACCACTATCGTCTTGCAGGGTGCATTCTCTGACAATAATGGTATTTTCAATCAGTGGGACTTTGCCGTGCTGGACCATAACGACAATCACCGCCCGGTGGCTGTTGGTCATGAAGACTGCATCACTTTGTCGGTGCTTAGCGCACCACTGAAATTAACGGGTACCTTTACTCGACTGCTCAACCCTTTCATGAGCTGAGCAGGCTCTCGAATTAGTCAGACGGAATACCGGCGGCACACTGCTTTTACCAAGGCAGCGTGCTGCCGTCCCACGATAAAAAGCTGCCATTCGCTGATTCGTCAATTTGGTCAATCACCGCTAACAGGTTAGCCGCGGTTTCATCCGCATCGTGAACTTCTAGGTTAGCCAGCGATTGTGAAAAAGGCTCACTCAATGCTGAGCGGGTTGTGCCCGGATGTAATGCAATACAAGCCACCGGCGACATGCGCCTAGGTAATTCTACAGACAGCGTTTTTACCAGCATATTCAGTGCTGCTTTAGAGCTTCGGTAGGCATACCAACCCCCCAAACGATTGTCGCCGATGCCCCCTACCTTGGCGGAAATCGCCACGATGCGCTTTGCGCGCTTATGCCGCAGCCAAGGTAATAACGCTTGCACCAGCAATCCGAAACCACTGGCATTCACCGCCATCGCCCGCGCCAGAGAACTGGCCTGCAAATCTTCCAGGCGCTTCTCTGGTTTCATATTCGCTCCGTGCAGTATGCCCGCAGCGTAAATAATCATATCCAGCCCTTCTGCCTTTGGCACAACAGCGGCCAGTTCCGCGGCAATCTGATCCAGGGCCTCGGGTTTTTCTGCATCCCAGGCCAGTACCTGATGTCGCTCGCGCAGAACCGCTGGTGCTTTTTCCGGCTGCCGACACAGGCCAATAATCTCAACATCGGCCCGTGCCGCGAGTTTTTTGGCCAGGGCTGCGCCAATAGCGCCCGACACACCCGCAATCAAAATCCGCATAGTGTTCACCAAGGTGATTTTAAAACAATTGTGCACGGCTGTTCGTTGCTACGCAAAGCTAAGCCGTGCTTTGTGCAATAAACGTTACGCCTGCCAAAGCTCAAAAAGTCAACATTCCGCGCCATTGCTTCATTATTTCAGCTTTTTTTGTATCTGCTAGCGCTGAGTTACAATAGCAGGCACAAGCCCACTGGAGAGATTGTCAACTACCCCGCCCTAAAGGACGAGGCTTGTAGAGAATATCCTACAAGCCAGGTTGACCAGGGAAAGCGGACACCCACCCGCTACGTTTGCCACAGGTCGTTAAGACCCACTGCGGTGTGCTTCCTCAGCACCGGACACTGGAAAACTGGAATCACGCTGGCGAAAGGCAAAGCGCCGAAGGTTTCAGTTGCCGCGCAAGCGGGAGCCGGTGGTAGACATTCCCGAGGGGAGAGAGGCTTCGGCCTCCGTCACAAGGCCCGTAAGGGCATTCATTGAAAGGAAAGTAATGTCGGTCTTCGTGTTGGATAGACGCAAACACCCCCTTATGCCGTGCACCGAAAGGCGTGCGCGGCTTCTGCTCGACCGTGGTCGAGCGGTGGTGGTGCGTGCGTATCCGTTTACGATCCGGCTGAAAGACCGTATCGGTGGCATCATACAGCCGGTCCGTATCAAGATTGACCCTGGCAGCAAGACCACCGGGATCGCGGTGGTGAGAGAAAGCGGCCAGAAGCAACACGTTCTGGCGTTAATGGAATTAGCCCATCGCGGCCGCCCCATCAGCAAGTCTCTGGAACAACGCAGGGCGTTTCGCCGCCGGCGCCGCAACCAACTGCGGTACCGGGCACCCAGATTTCTGAATCGAACCAAGCCGAAAGGCTGGCTAGCTCCTAGCCTCCAGCATCGGGTCGATACCACCCGGAGCTTGGTGAATAGGCTCCGGGCTTTAGCTCCGGTAACCGCCATTAGCCAGGAGCTGGCTCGATTCGATACGCAAAAGATGGAAAACCCGGAAGTCAGCGGTGTCGAATATCAGCAGGGCACCTTGCTCGGCTACGAGGTCCGCGAATACCTTCTGGAGAAGTGGGGGCGCGAATGCGCTTACTGCACCGACAAAGACACACCGCTGCAAATTGAGCATATCGACCCAAAGGCCAACGGGGGTTCGAATCGCATCAGCAATCTGACCTTGGCGTGCCGGCCGTGCAACCAGGAAAAAGACCGGCAGTCTCTGGTTTCATTTTTTGCCACATCCAAGCGACTGAAGAACCACCAGGCCAGGCTGGATCGCATTCTAAAACAGTGTAAGAAGCCCTTAAGAGACGCCTCAGCGGTCAACTCCACCCGGTGGGCATTGCATCAGACACTGAAGCAAACAGGCCTGCCAGTTGAAGTAGGCACCGGCGGCCGCACGACATTCAATCGGCAGAGACTGGGCATTTCAAAGACTCACGCCTTGGATGCGGCTTGCGTCGGAGAAGTCGAGATCGTAGAGGGTTGGGACGTTCCAACCTTGGCGATCAAAGCCACCGGGCGCGGCAGCTATAAGCGCACACGCTTAACAAAGCACGGTTTCCCTCGTGGATATCTGATGCGCCAAAAGCAAGTACAAGGGTTTCAGACCGGCGACATGGTGCGCGCCCTAGTGCCGACAGGCACAAAAACCGGAACCTGGGTGGGCCGGGTCGCCGTTCGCAAGACCGGCAGTTTCAACATTCAGACAAACAGCGGTGCCATCCAGGGAATCTCCCATCGCCACTGTGTTTTAACCCAGCGAGCGGATGGCTACGGCTATCACATCCAACCCAACCAACCAAAGGAGGAGGGAGACAGGAAAAACGAGTCGCGCTGACGCACGACGCGCTATCCCTCCCCGCCCTGAAGGACGGGGTATCCCGCGCAAAATGATGAACGCCGACGATTACGCCTTCCGCTTTGGCGGCATTGAGCGCCTGTATGGACGCACTGCGCTTGAAGCCTTTCGCCAGGCCCACATTGCGATTGTCGGCCTTGGTGGCGTGGGTTCCTGGGCGGCGGAAGCTTTGGCGCGCAGTGGTATTGGCACTCTAACGCTGATTGATATGGACGATATCTGTGTATCCAACACCAACCGCCAGCTGCACGCGCTCAGTGGCCAATACGGTAAAACGAAAACCGATGCCATGGCCGAGCGTTTGCGGGCCATCAATCCTGCCGCGGATATTCGCACCCAGTTTGCGTTTATTACTATCGATAACATCCCGCAACGGATAACCGCCGACGTCACCGGTGTGATCGATGCGATCGACAGTGTGAAGCCAAAAGCCGCTTTATTGGCTTACTGCCAGCGCAACAAGTTGCCGATTGTGTGTGCAGGGGGCGCCGGAGGGCAAATGGACCCAACCCAGATCCGCGTGGCGGATTTAAGCAAAACCACCCAAGACCCACTGCTGGCCAAAGTACGCAACTTGCTGCGCCGGCAGTACGGTTTTTCCCGCAATCCGCAGCGGCGTTTCGGCATAGAAGCCGTATACTCGCTGGAACAGCTGACGTACCCCGCCGCCGACGGTACAACCTGCCTGCAAAAACCGGTTAACGCAGGCCCGGTTCGGCTGGATTGCGCCACCGGCTTTGGCGCCGCCAGCCCGGTGACTGCAAGCTTCGGGTTTTTTGCGGCCTCGCGGCTACTTAACAAAATCGCACAACGCGCCCAACCCTGATTCACGGAACCGATTTTTATGGCCGTAAGCACTGTTTTGCTGCTCGCTTCTATCGGTGTGCTATCACTGTTTTGCCAATGGCTGGCCTGGCGTGTACGTATGCCGGCCATACTGTTTTTGCTGGCCGGCGGTATTGCGTCGGGCCCGGTGCTGGGCTACTTGAATCCCGAAGATGTGTTTGGCGACCTGCTATTTCCAATGGTGTCGCTGGCTGTGGCCATTATCCTGTTTGAAGGGAGCCTGACACTGCGCTTTGCCGAAATTCGCGGCCACGGCAAAATGGTTCGCAATTTGCTCCCAATCGGGTCAATTGTTACCGGCACCATCGGCACCTTGGCGGCGCATTATATTCTGGGCATTTCCTGGGAAATCGCCCTGCTGTTTGGTGCCATATCGGTTGTTACCGGCCCTACCGTGATTGCGCCGCTGCTGCGCTCGGTCAGGCCCAGCTCGAAACTCGCGAATATTCTGCAATGGGAGGGCATTATTATTGACCCCATTGGCGCCCTGCTGGCAGTACTGGTGTTCGAGGGCATTGTGTCTTGGGGTCAGGGCAATGTATTTGGCCACTCCCTGTATATTTTTGCCAAAACCATCGCGGTAGGCACTTTTTTAGGTGCGGCGGCGGGCTACATGAACGGTCAGGTACTACGTAAACACTGGATGCCCCAATACCTGCACAATGCCGGCACGCTGACCTTCATGCTAGGCGTGTATGCACTGTCGAACGAACTGGCTCACGAATCCGGCCTGCTGACGGTGACCATCATGGGTATCTGGATGGCGAACATGAAGCAGGTGCCGGTCGACAGCATTCTGGAGTTCAAGGAATCCCTGAGCGTACTGCTGATTTCAGCACTGTTTATCATTCTGGCGGCGCGCATCGAATTTTCTGCCATAGCCGATTTGGGCTGGGGCCTGGCTTGGGTACTGGCCATATTGATGCTGGTAGCACGGCCTCTGAGCATTTTTCTATCGGCTGTTGGTACCAGCCTGAACTGGCGAGAAAAACTGTTCCTAAGCTGGATAGCACCGCGGGGCATTGTTGCCGCAGCGGTGTCTGCACTGTTCGCCTTCCAACTGCAAAAAGTGGGCTATGATGGCGCGGGTGCTCTGGTACCGCTGGTGTTCATGTTGATTATTGCCACCGTAACCATTCAGAGTCTGACCGCTCGGCCGCTGGCAAACCTGCTGAATGTAATGGAGCCGTCGGAGTTCGGGTTTCTGATTCTGGGGGCTAACCCGGTAGCGCGAATGATTGGCCTCGCTTTAAAGAAACACGAGGTGCCGGTGGTGCTTGCGGACACCAACTGGGAGAACGTGCGCCAAGCGCGAATGGAGAATCTGCAGGTGTACTTTGGTAACCCGGTGTCTGAGCACGCGTCTAACCAGCTGGATTTGACTGGAGTCGGCAACCTGTTGGTCATTTCACCCTACAAACACATGAATTCCCTGGCCACCTATCACTTTCTGGACTGGTTTGGTGACAACAGCGTGTACAGCCTGGCGGAAGGCGATCAGGACCAGAAAGCGCGCCATCAAACAGCCGAAAAAATCCAACAGACACGCGGCCTTTTCAACGGCGTCAGCTACGCCAAACTGGCCAGCTTGGTAAGCCAGGGCTACTCGGTAAAAACCACCGAGCTTAGCGATGAGTTCAGCTATCAAAACTTTCTGGACAAGTACCAGAGCCAGGCTCTGGTACTGTTTATGTTTGATGGTAAAGGCCGCATTACGCCGGTGAAATCCATGGACAAACTCAAGCCCGATGAAGATTCCACGCTGATCAGCCTGGTTCCGGCCCGCGCACCAAAAGAGCGCAAGGAACGCAAAGACCGTGATAACGCCGAAGGTAACGGAACCAATGGCGCAAAATAAACAATCAGTCGCGGCAGTCCAGTACCAGCTTGCCGCAAACGTGGCCGCCTTCAAGCAACTCGTGGGCGGCCGCTACCTCTGCCAGTGAAAACACCTTTTCGATATGAACGGTGACATCGCCGTCTTCAATCAGCTCGGCGATTTCCTCAAGATGAAACACATCCGGGCGCACCGTCATGCCGTGGGCTCTCAGGCCCATGGCTTCGGCGGCACAGATAATCACGTCTGCGGTCACCGTGGGCACCGTTACCAGCACACCTTTTTCACCCAGACAGTTTAAAGAACGCCGGCCAGCATCGCTGCCCACCAGGTCCAACACCACGTCCAGGCCAAAACATTCCTGAGCCACGTCAGTGGTGGTGTAATCGATGATTTCGTGGACACCCAGACGATCCAGAAAATCGTGGTGGCCCTTTGAGGCGGTCGCAATGACGTGGGCGCCCTGGGTCAGGGCAAATTGCACGGCCAGGTGCCCGACACCGCCGGCGCCGGCGTGAATCAGAATTTTTTGCCCGGCCTGCAGGTCAGCCACCTCGAATAACGCCTGCCAAGCAGTCAGCGCCGCCAACGGCAACGCCCCGGCAGTCACCAAATCCAGATTTTCCGGCACAATGGCCAGTTCATCGGCCTGCGCCAGCGCGTAGCTGGCATAGCTGCCGCCCGTCAGGGCAAAGCCCACCAGCCCCATCACCCGGTCCCCCGGTGCCAAGGTGGTCACATTATCGCCTACGCTGACAACTTCACCGGCCAGATCGTAGCCCGGGGTCCACGGCAGCAGCTCTTGTTCGCTCAGCTGCTTGGCCACAAAACCCAAGCCTTTGCGGGTTTTCCAGTCAATCGGGTTAAGCCCGGCCCCATGAACCTTGATCAGCACCTGCCCAGCCTGGGGCTCAGGCACTGAAGCATCAACAAGTTGCAAAACATCACGGTCACCAAACTCTTCGTAAACTACTTTTCGCATGCTGGTGTTAACGGTGTCTTCCATGGGGCGCTCCGGCAAAGGGGGGTCAGTCGACGTTCGGCAGAGATAATCGTGAGCTCTGGACATTTTGAGTGTATCAGATAAGGTAGCGTGTCCCTCAATTCAAGACACAACACTTAGCCTTATATTGAATCAATCGTCGGTGGCAAGAAAGTCCACACACAAGGTAGCAAAGGTGTCCGGTTTTTCGGCGTGCAGCCAATGGCCTGTCCCCTCAATCACCTTTACGCTGGCGTTAGGAAACAACTGCAAGATGATGTCTTTGTGCTTGCTTTGTAAATACGCCGAATCTGCGCCTTTAATAAACAGCACCGGCCCTTCGAACCCGCCTTCACCTTGCGGAGCATCGGTGAGCTCTGAATAGCAACGCTCGATTGTCGCCAGGTTCAGCAACCAGCGAAATACCGGCCCGCCTTCAATTGCCTGGTCCTTCGGAATACGTTCCAGATTTTTCAGTAGAAACTGGCGAACGCCGGCGTCGGCCACAAAGTTTGCCATCTGCCTGTCCGCCTCGGTGCGCGAGCTTACCGCGCTCAAATCCATGGCTTTAAGGCCTTCCAGAATGGCATCGTGGCGCGGCTTGTAAGCAACCGGCGAAATATCGGCAACAATCACCCGGTCAATTCGATCCGGCGCCAGTAATGCCAGCTGCATCGCCACTTTGCCACCCATGGAATGGCCCAGCACGCAGACGCGCTCAAGGCCCTGGGTATCCATGTAGGCCAGCACGTCCGCCGCCATGGTTGGGTAGTCCATCGTGTCGGTGTGGGGCGATTGGCCGTGGTTGCGCTGATCCAGAGCGTGGATCTGCCAACGGTCTTCCAAACGGCGGATTATTCCACCCAAATTGTCCAGCGAACCGAACAACCCGTGCAATACGATTAATGGCAAACGCCCGGATTCGGCCGGTCCGGCTTGGCGGGCATTGAGTTCAACAGTCATCAGAGATTTCCTTGCGGCGCTTTTGGCCGCTAGATTAGCACTGCAACAGCCGCATCGACAAAGATCCTGCACTTCTTAAATCGGCTGCACTATCTACGCACTATCTACGCAGGACCTCCACAGCACCCACGCAGTACCACAAATGTGGCGGATGATAGGCGCCATGCTATCTTGGCCCATTATAACGCTGCGCGTGCAGTGCCCACCAATACAGGAATCCAGATGCCCGAATTCTCACTGATTGCCGTTATTGTTGCTCTGGTGTATCTGGCATCTCTGGTGTGCATCTACCGGATTCTGATGACGTATCGCACGGCACAGGGGGCTTTGGCCTGGGTTATCGCCTTGCTGGCGCTGCCGTGGATTACTCTGCCATTGTTCTTGCTTATTGGGCGTTCACGCTTTGGTGGGTACGTTAAAGCGCGACGCATGGGCGACGAGGCGCTGACCAATCTGCTGAACCGGTTTGAACAGCAAGAAACCTCGTTACGCTCACCAGCGCACGAACATTTCAGTGACGAACTTCAGGTACTCAGCAAGCTGGCTCGCCAGCCGTTTACCGAAGGCAATCACAGCACTTTATTGCGCGACGGCGAAGCGACTTTCAACGCCCTGTTTGACTGCATGGAAAACGCCCAGCACTACATCCTGCTGGAGTTCTACATTGTGCGCTCTGACCGTGTTGGGCAGCGCATAAAGTCCATTCTGGAGCGCAAGCTGGCGGAAGGCGTGAAGGTGTGGTTTTTGCACGACAACATTGGCAGCTTTGGCTTGCCTCGCAAATACATCAGGGAACTGACGCAAGCCGGCGCCCACACCGCCGCCTTTGGCGATGGCAACGTGCGCCGCTGGCGCTTTCAGATGAATTTTCGCAATCACCGCAAAATTTTGGTGTGTGATGGCAAAGTAGGCTTTGTTGGCGGTATCAATCTGGCAGACGAGTATCTGGGCGCAGCTATGGACCAGGAACCCTGGCGCGACACCCACTGCCGTATTGAAGGCCCCGCGGTAACCGGGTTACAACTGGCTTGGCTGGAAGACTGGAACTGGGCCAGCGACACCTTTCCAGAGCTAAACTGGGCGCCCCATCACAACGCCCCGGGTGACGAGCAAATCCTGATTCTACCCACCGGCCCCGCCGACCGCTGGGAAAGTTGCACGCTGTTCTTCCTCAACTGCATCAACAATGCCCGCGAGCGGGTGTGGATTGCCTCACCCTATTTTGTGCCAGACCTTCAGATAATGAACGCTCTGCAGCTGGCAGCGCTAAGGGGGATAGACGTCAGAATTCTGATTCCAGAAAAATCCGACAGCCGCATCATTGGCCTGGCAGCTTATTCCTATCTGGTACAGGCCTGCCAGGCCGGCATTCAAATTTATCGCTATCAGCCCAGCTTCATGCACCAGAAGGTAATTCTGGTGGACGACCGCTACACCGCAGTCGGCACGGCAAACCTGGACAACCGCTCCATGCGCTTGAATTTTGAAATTACCGCAATCAACACATCAGGGAAATTTGTAAATGAAGTAGACGCGATGCTCACCGAGGACTTCAAACAGTCCCACTTGATGGACGAACGCGATTATCGCGACCGTTCCCTGGTGTTTCGCATTACCTGCCGCGCCATACGCCTGGCCGCGCCGCTGCTGTAAAACAGCCGGCCGATAGCAATTTCAGCGTTGGTTGTCGTCACTAGACGGCAATGGCTCTACGGTCAGGTGTGACGTGTCGGGCACGATGGGCGGTGGCAATTCTTCTTTACTGCCGATATCACTGCCGGCCGGTGCCAGGCTCCAGGCACCAAGATGATCAAAACTCGGCACCTCAACCGGCACGGATTCGACTAAGGTTACGCCCGGTGGATCCAGGGTCAGCGCAGAACCCGCCAGCACCGCATCGGTGCGCTCGCCAGCGATGGGTAAACCACCGGCGTTCGTCTGATTTACCGCAAAGGGGCTGCTGGCCTGGCGCTGGGGTGGCTGGGAAGAAACGGCTGACTGGGAAGCCGCGGCTGACGGCGGTGCAGGGATCGCCTGCTCTGGTTGCGTCTGCGCGCCGGTTTGCCCTTGCGCCATGGCCTGAACGTACGCCCGCATGCCGTGCTTTTGCAGCAGAGCGCGGTATTTTTCAGCCTGGGCCTGGTCTAGCTGGTTACGAATAACTACCGGCTTGCCGCTGAACATGCGGTCAAGCTGGGTGTCGTTGGCCTTGAATAATTGACGCGCACTGCTGCGAGCTGTGACAAGATCGGTGCCTGCAACACACTCGCCTTTGAATATCAGCTGGAACATATGCCGCTACCTCTGCTATTGAATCAGAATAACGTGTTAACCCTGCCCTTAACCCTGGCCCAGCAGGCGCGGGAACAACTCTAATGAATTATTCACCGCGTCAAGGTTAAAGGCCAACACATCTGACAGCAGCTTTTCGCTGTAACTGGATACCGAGTGCGAACGGTAGCGTTGGCCCCAGGCCACCAGGCGTTCAGCGAAATCGCGCATTTTCTCCGGATCACCGCTTTTGCGCACGCTTTCCCACTCGTCACCGAAATCTTCCGCCAACTGCTGCCGCAACCAACCCCGCTCCTGCATACTCAACGTCTGCGCCAGCAGGCGCTCACCTTCTTCCGGTTTGCCTTCTTCCTCGACTTCTTCGCCGGTTGAGGCCACATCCGGAAGAATCAGCTTGAACACTGAACCTTCCTCCAGGGTGCTTTTCAGGGTCAGTTCTCCGCCCATCATCAGCGCCAGTTTACGGCTGATGGCCAGCCCCAGGCCAGTGCCGCCATAGCGCCGCGAGTTCTGGCCCTCCTGCTGCTCAAAGGCATCAAAAATTCGCTCTTGCTGATCAGTCGCGATACCAATTCCGGTGTCAGTGACGGTGACTTCCAGCCGGTAACGCGGGTGCTCGGGTTCTCCGGGTTTGGTGCCCGGCGGATAGCTCTGCTTTGGCAAAGGGCTCGCCTTGGCGCGTACCGTCACCCCACCCTCGTGGGTAAATTTTATGGCGTTACCCGCCAGGTTGAAAAGCACCTGGCGCAGGCGGGTTTCGTCCAGCATCAGCGCTGCAGGCATTTTTTTACCCACGCTGACCTCAAGGGTAACGCCTTGGTCCCGGGCACGCAGGTCAAAAATGTGCAGCACGTCGCTGAGCATCCTGCGCATGGACACCGGCGCATAATCCAGCCGCATTTTTCCTGCTTCAATTCGCGACAAGTCCAGAATGTCGTTAATCAGCATCAGCAAAGCGCGGCTACCGGCGCGAATGGCGTCCAGATAATTGCGCTGCTGTGGGTCTGTTACCGTATTGCTCAACAAATCGCTGTAGCCGATCACCGCGTTCATCGGGGTGCGAATCTCGTGGGACATGTTGGCCAGAAATTCACTTTTTGTCAGACTAGCGGCTTCCGCTTCCCGCGCCAACCGCTCGGCTTCGAGCTTAGCCGCCCGCAGTTCATCTTCACTGCGCCGCAGTGCGTTTTCCGAGCGGATTCGCTCATCCACTTCCCGCGACAGTTTGCGATTCCAGTACAAGAATATCAGCACCACCACCACCGCCAGCAGAATCACCCGGCGCACCACGGTGTAATCGGTCGCCTGTTCGATATCCAGGTGAATCCAGCGGTTATAAATGGATTCGGTTTCCAGGCTTTCCATGCTGCTCAACGCTTTGTTGAGGATGCGCTGCAAATCCGGATTGTCTTTGCGCACCGCCAATCGCAATTCGTACTCATAGGGCGTCACGCTGGTAATGCGCAGGTTGGTTAATCCCAGGCGGGTCACGGTGTAACTGACCGCCGGAATGTGCGTTACCATCACGTCCAGATCGCCGTTCGACAGCGCCAGCAAGCCCTCTTCCACGTTGGTCATGGGGTAAATGTTCAGATTCGGATGATTAATCAACAGGTAATCGTGAGCGGCATGGCGATTCACCACCCCCACTTTTTCCTGGCGTAGTTCACGCAAATCGCCGATGAAACGGCCGTCGTCGCGGATCGCCAGAGCAATAGGTACGGTCAGGTAGGGCCGGGTAAACAGAAAATCCTGTTCTGTGCGGGGGGTGCGTGAGATGCCCGGTAAAATATCCACTTCGCCGGTTTTGAGCTGTTCTTCAGCCTGCAACCGGCTAATCGGCATGGTGTTCTGAAAGCGCACGCCCAGCTTGGCTTCCAGCCGCGACATTAAATCCGGTACCAGGCCAGCGGGTTTTCCATCTTGCTGAAACTCGAAGGGTGGCCAGTCTGTGCGGTACGCCACGACCAAATTAGCGTTGTTCTTGAGCCAGGCCAAATCCCGCGCCGACAGGTCGTTGCCGGGCTTTTCTTGGGGCGGCACTTCCGTGGTCAGCCAGGCTTCCAGCACCTGGCGGTGCTCGTTACGATCAATGCGGGCTATGGCGTCGTTGAGCAGTCGTAACAGGGGTGCGTCAGCTTCACTCGCGGGCAACCGCAACACAACATCAATGGTTTTCTGGTCTGGCAGGACAGCCAGGCTAATGCCATTCACCCGCGCCGATTGCAGATAATCCGATACCACCGGCACCGGCCCCAGAAACCCCACCGCCTGCCCTGATAACACCACATTCACCGCCTCGGCAACGTCGGCCACCATAACCGGCTCAAAGTTTTCAACGGGGTCTAGCAGCGGGTATTGATTCACATCGTTGCTAATCACCGCAACCCGGCTGTTTTCCAGGTCTGCCAGGCTGCGAATAATGCCGTCACCGGCGCGAGCGAACAGGCCGTAGGTTAACGACATCAAAGGCTGGGTATGAACAAAATCGGTGGCTGGCGGTGCATCGCTGAAACGGGTCACCAGTGCGGCATCTACGTCACTACCTGGCGACCGCGGTTCTACCGGCACACCCAACTTTATTGACAGTTTGGCCAGGTAATCGATATAGATCCCTGCCAAAGAGCCACTCCCGGTATTGAACACCAACGGCACCTGCTCCGCCTTAACCGACACGGTAACTCGCTCGTGTTCGGCCAGCCATAGCCGGTCGGGGCTTGCGGGCGCCAGGCCCTGGGGTGGTTCAAAGGCAGGCTCAGATTCGTTAAAGGAGTTATCGCTGGCAAGCGTTGCGGCGGCAACCGAAGCACCCGGCTCATCCGCTGGTTCGGCGCGCAGCGGAGTATGAAGCCCGCTTAACAGCCAACACAAAAGTAAAACATGCGCAGCCTTCACTAAGGTTCCTCAAAGGATTGGTTGAGCTGAACGCAATAACAGCCGGCTTGGCTCGATTATTCCGTGCTGATCTTGACCTGGTTGCGACCGGCATTCTTGGCCATATAAAGCGTGCGGTCAGCGCGTTCGAACAGGGTGTCTTCGTTATCGCCACTTCTGATGCTCGCAATCCCTGCCGAAAAGGTAATGGTAACCGGCTGATTGCTGAAGTGAAACGGCAACTTGGCGACATTAGCGCGCAAGCTGTCTATTACTTGCTTGGCCTGGGTATCTGTGGTTTCCGGTAGCAACACCACAAATTCCTCACCGCCAATACGGGCGATAAAGTCTGTCGAACGCAGTCCTTTTTTCAATTCTCGCGCCAGCAGTTGCAGCACCCTATCGCCCGCCTTGTGGCCGTAAGAATCGTTAATGCGCTTGAAGAGGTCGATATCGACAATGGCAATTGTTATTTCACCTTTATAACGCTGCCACCGCTCGACCTCGAATTGCAGGCGGTCGTGCCAGGAGTCACGGTTTGGTAGCTGGGTTAGCATATCGGTATTGGCGCGCCGGCGCTCTTTAACGACCTGTTCGCGCATCAGCTCAGACTCGGTTTCCATGGTCACGACTTTCTGCTGCATGGCTTCCAACTGAGTCGCCAGGGCTTTTTCACGGTCACTTTCCCGCTCGCGAAACTGGACGACTGACTGGGCTATATCGTCCAAGTGAGCAGTCACAGAATGTTTCAGCTGCCCTAGGTTACTACTGCTCTGAATATGTTCGCTCAGGCGCGTGATCCCGCCCCGCAAATCCCGGCCCAACGCCTCTGATGCACTCAACCGGCCGCTTTGTGCCGACGTGTGCGCTACAAAACTCTGGCGCAGCACGGCAAGGCGATCGTCAAGCTGTTGAATAAATTCATCAAACTGGGCGCGGCATTGCTTAATGGCCAGCATCACCAATTCAGCCACATCGCGCAGACCTTTACGCAACGCGCTCCATTCTTCGCTGTAGAGCAGAATCTGCTGCAAAGCGCGGGCCTTTTTTTCCGCCTCCGCGCCTATCGGTACCTCACTGACGATTTGCTCCACTAACTGGCCAACCCAGCGTGCAATACGCAGGCGTTCGCCGTCTTGGCCGAGGTCCATAGAATCTGCAGCAGAGCCTTCACCAGAACCTTGTGAAGCAAATTCCGCTTGCTCTAGAAGCACCATCTGGCGATCAATCTTTGTTTGCAACAACTGCCAGTGCTCAACGTCGATAGAGGGGCTACGCACCTGATCACGAACGTTATCCAATAGCTGGTCCAGCTCGCCAGACTGCCCCTTCAGACCCAAGCTGGTGCGCACCAACATGCGCTCAAGCAGCATGCGGTGCTGTTGCCACTGTTGCTCGCGGTGTTCGGCCGCATCCAACTCCCGTAGATACTTGTCTTTCCAAGACAACTCTGCGCTCATTGGACCTCCTGCGCGTCACACGGCCGTGTGCTGGTCAGCTTACTCATGATTGATTCGTCGCCGCTTTGCTCTTGGATGACTTTGGTCATACACACTGGCAAGGTGTTGAAAGTCTAGATGAGTATAGACCTGAGTGGTCGCAATGTCCGCGTGGCCTAGCAACTCCTGAACCGCCCGCAGATCGCCACTGGATTCCAATAAGTGGCTGGCAAATGAGTGCCGCAGCATGTGCGGGTGCAGTTTCTGATCGGCGCCTTTTACCAAGCCCCAGCGCGCCAGACGCACCTGAATACTTCGGTGGCTAAGGCGGTCGCCGCGGCGGCTGACGAATAATGCCTGCTGCCCGGCACCCGCGAGCCCTGACCGCACCGCTAACCAGGCCTGAAGCGCCGCCAGGGCAGGTCGCCCAACAGGCAAAACGCGCTGCTTATTGGCTTTGCCAGTCACTTTTACCTGAGCGGCTACCAAGTCTACAGTGCCCAAATCCAAAGCGGCGATTTCTGCCAACCGTAAACCTGCAGAATACAGTAATTCAAAAATGCATACATCCCGCAATTCCAGCGGATCGTCCGCCTGGGCATCCAACAGGTGCGTCAGCTGGTCTACATCGGCAACAACAGGCAACCGCCGCCCGCTCTTTGGTGCGCGAATACCTTCCGCCGGGCTATTTTCGGCCCAACCTTCACGCAACAAGTAATGGTAAAAACGGCGTATAGCTGAAAGATGGCGGGCAATGCTGCGGCCGTTCAGGCCCGCACGACTCAAGTATGCGACGTAACGGCGGATGTCGTGACTATTGAGGGTTCGCCAGCTGGCTTCCGAGTGCTCTTGAGATTGATCAAAAGAGCGCTCTTCAAGCCACTGCTGCAGGCGCAGCAGATCTCTCTGGTAGTGTTCGCAGGTGAGCGGCGACAGGCGTTTTTCAGCGGCCAGATGGCGAATGAAACCAGCAACACCCTGGAACAGGCCAGTGTGTTGCGGTTGATCGCCGGCCCATTGCATAGGTCAACGAGACTCGGCAATATCGCTTAGCGGCAATGCCACCAAGTGGCGCTGTACCATAGGCGGTAACAATCGGCTTAACGTGTCGCTGATATAACTCAAAAACAGTGAGCCCATGCTCTGGTCAAAGTAACCCGGCACACAGCTGCCAATGGCAAACACACCGACAAGTTCGTGGTTGCGCAGCGGCACAAGCGCCACCGAGGCAACCGGCTCGTCGCGATCAGGAAACAGAAAAGCGCGCTCACTTTCGCGAAACTGGCCGCACACTGCGCGGCCGCCGTCCAGCAGATTACCCAGCCGTTTGTGCGCTTCCGCCGGCGACACCACATGCAGAGCGCCCTGGGCCGCCTGGGGTAGAGGGCCATCGGTAAACAAAATCACACTGGCCGCGTCCAGACCAAAGTCTCCGCGAATACTGTCATCAATCACCGCCGCCATGTCGTTCAGATTTTTGGCTTCGATGATCTGCATCAGCAAGTGTTTGCTTTTCTGGAACAGCCGGTCGTTCTGGCGCGCAATGCCCACCAACTCAACCAGCTCATCACGCATAGTGTCGCGCTGCTCGCGAAAAAGATGAACCTGGCGCTCAACCAACGAAATGGCCCGCCCGCTGTCGTGGGGTAAAGTCAGGTCGCGCAGCAGGTCGCTTTGTTCAACAAAAAAATCAGGATTGTCACGCAGGTATTGCGCCACTTGTTCTGCATTTGGAACGCCGGCCTCTTGGCGGGCCGCTGAATCTGTCATCGTGTGCTCCTGGTTTCAGGATCGTTGCCTGCCGGTTCTGGCGGGTTTACGGCGGCGGATGCCGGGCTCTGCGGGCAGTCGCAGCTGGCCCTCAAAAACGTTAGCAACGGGGCCGTCCATCATAACAGCGGCTCCGAGCCCCTGCCATTCGATAATCAGCCGGCCTCCGGGCAGTTCCACTTCTACCCTCGGGTCGAGCAAACCTCGCAAACATCCTGCAACAACAGCAGCGCAAGCGCCAGTGCCGCAGGCCAGAGTTTCACCACAACCACGTTCAAACACCCGCAAACGAATATGGCTGCGATCCACAATTTGCATAAACCCAATATTGGCTTTGGCTGGAAAGCGCCAATGCTTTTCTAGCAGCGGGCCCAGGGTTGCCAGCGGAGCGCTATCGACGTCGTCCGTCAGCAGAACGCCATGGGGGTTGCCCATCGACACCGCCGACAACTCTATGTTCTGGCCATTTACCTCTACGTTATAAACCGGTGCAAATTCGTCAGCGCTGAACGGCACCGTAGCCGGTTCAAGCCTTGGCACACCCATATCCACTTTCACCAGTCCGTCTTTCCCCACCCGCAGCTCAATAATGCCGCCAGCCGTTTGCACCCGCATCACTTTTTTGTTGGTCAGGCGCTGGTCGCGCACAAAACGGGCAAAACAACGGGCGCCATTACCACATTGCTCCACTTCCGAGCCGTCGGCGTTGAAAATCCGATAACGGAAATCCACATCCGGCAGCCCTGGCGGCTCCACCACCAGCAGCTGATCAAAACCGATGCCAAAATGGCGATCGGCCAGCTCGCGAATCATCTCCGGGCGCAGGCGAAACATCTGGCTGATGGCGTCAACCACCATAAAATCATTGCCCAGGCCGTGCATTTTTGTAAAACGCAGAATGCCGCCCGCATTGCCACTATAAGCGCCACCGAGAGCGGCACCCGGACTACCAACAAAGGCGCCGCCAGCGCCGCGCCGGGAGGCTGGGCCGTCAACGTTGGCCAGGAGTTCCCCGTCGTCACTCATAACGGCAGGCTACTCTCGGGAGCCAATTGTTCTTCCAGGGTTTCGCGGCGGCGAACCACATGCACCTGATCGCCATCGACCATCAATTCAGGCGGGCGATTACGGGTGTTGTAGTTGGAACTCATCACAAAGCCATAAGCCCCAGCCGAACGCACCGCCAGCAGGTCGCCGGCGCTCAAACTAAGCTGGCGGTCTTTACCCAGAAAATCACCGGTTTCGCACACCGGGCCCACCAGATCCCAGGCTTTTTCATCGCCCTTGCTGTGGGGGGCCACTGGCACAATGGCCTGCCAGGCGCCATAGAGCGCGGGGCGAATCAGGTCGTTCATGGCAGCGTCAATAATCGCGAAGTTACGGTGCTCTGTGCACTTCAGGAACTCGACACGGGTCAGCAGCACGCCGGCGTTGGCGGCGATTGAACGCCCGGGCTCCAGAATCAGTTCCAATTTGCGGTTGCCCAGGCGCGCAAGAATCGCTTCCACGTATTCGCCGGGCTGCGGCGGTGTTTCATCGTTATAGGTAACGCCCAGGCCACCGCCCAAATCCAGGTGTTTTATCTCGATCCCTTGCTCTGCCAGGCTGTCCACCAGTGCCAGAACCCGATCCAGAGTGTCCAGAAATGGCGCTACCGTGGTCAGCTGTGAGCCGATGTGGCAATCCACACCACGCACGTCGAGGTGCGGCAGGCTGGCGGCGCGGGCATAGATCGCCGGCGCGACGTCAATATCGATACCAAATTTGTTTTCTTTCAGGCCGGTGGATATATAAGGATGAGTGCCCGCGTCTACGTCGGGGTTTACCCGCAGCGATACCGGCGCTTTCACGCCCAACTCACCGGCAATGTCGTTCAAGCGGTCCAGCTCGGTATCAGACTCTACGTTAAAACAACGTACACCCACTTCCAGCGCGCGCCGCATTTCCCAGCGCTGTTTTCCAACGCCGGAAAAAACCACTTTGGCCGGGTTGCCACCGGCTCGGAGCACCCGTTCCAGCTCACCGGCGGATACGATATCAAAACCCGCACCCAGACGGGCCAGCACGTCCAGCACCGCCAGATTGCTATTGGCTTTTACCGCATAGCACACCAGATGCGGGTGGTTCTGCAGAGCGTTGTCGTAAGCACGATAATGGCGTTCCAGGGTCGCTCGGGAGTACACATAAGCCGGCGTGCCGTGCTGCAGTGCAATGCGCGCCAGCGGCACATCTTCGGCCCAGAGCTCATTGTTCTTATAAATGAAATGATCCATAAAAATTCCTGAATTATCGGGCCTGACCCGACGTTTCTGATATGGGCACGGGCGTCGGCTCCGCGCTTTGTACGGCGAGCTCCTGGCTAGGCGCTTCGCGGTAGAGATCGCCTTTCTGACCGCAGCCTGTAAGCCCGATCAGCAACAAAAGGCTTAACAGCGCTGCGACTTTACTCGCGGGAAATTTCAGACCCATTGCCTCAACCCTGCTTCAGTGCGTTACGGGCGCGCTCAACGGCTGCCCGAACCTGCGCCGGTGCGGTGCCGCCCAGGTGGTCACGAGCCTGCACCGAGCCTTCAAGAGTCAGCACATCAAATACGTCTTCGCTGATAGTACCGGAAAAAGACTGTAGCTCCGCCAGTGTCATATCTGACAAATCGCGTTTCTGCTCTACGCCAAAGGCCACGGACTTGCCTACCACTTCGTGGGCATCGCGGAACGGCATGCCTTTTTTAACCAGGTAATCGGCCAGATCCGTCGCGGTGGAGAAGCCCCGCTTGGCTGCTACCCGCATGTTGTCGGCTTTGGCCGTAATCGCCGGCACCATATCGGCGTAGGCTCTCAGGCAACCTTTCACCGTGTCTACGGTGTCAAACAGCGGCTCTTTATCTTCCTGATTGTCTTTGTTATAGGCCAATGGCTGGCCTTTCATTAATGTAAGCAAACTGATCAGGTGACCATTCACCCGGCCGGTCTTGCCTCGGACCAATTCTGGCACGTCCGGATTTTTCTTCTGCGGCATAATCGACGAACCGGTGCAAAAGCGGTCCGGCAAATCAATGAAGTCAAACTGTGCCGAGGTCCACAGCACCAACTCTTCGCTGAAACGGGACAGGTGGGTCATCAACAGCGCAGCAAAGCTGCAGAACTCAATGGCGAAATCGCGATCGCTGACCGAATCCAGCGAGTTTTCCGAAGCACGGTCAAAACCCAGCAGTTTGGCGGTCATCAATCGGTCAATGGGATAAGTGGTACCGGCCAGAGCCGCAGCGCCCAGGGGCATAATATTCACCCGTTTGCGGCAATCCTGCAGGCGTTCGCCATCGCGCACCAGCATCTCGTACCAAGCCAGCAAATGATGGCCAAAAGTCACCGGCTGCGCAGTCTGCAGATGGGTAAAGCCTGGCATAATGGTGTCGGCTTCGCGTTCAGCCAGGTTCAGCAGCCCGGCCTGCAGGCGTTTGATCTCCTCGGCTATCACATCAATCTCGTCACGCAAATAAAGTCGGATGTCGGTGGCTACTTGGTCGTTTCGGCTGCGGCCGGTGTGCAATTTTTTACCGGTAATGCCGATGCGATCGGTCAGCCGCGCTTCGATGTTCATGTGCACGTCTTCCAGACTGACCGACCACTGAAACGTCCCAGCTTCGATGTCAGCCTTAACCGCCTTAAGCCCTTCAACAATGGTGTCGCGCTCTTCGTCGGTCAGAACGCCCACCGCTGCCAGCATGGTGGCATGGGCAATGGAGCCGGTGATGTCGTGATGATAAAGGCGCTGGTCAAAACCGACAGAGGCGGTAAAGCGCTCTACAAAGGCGTCGGTAGGCTCGGTGAAACGTCCACCCCAAGGTTTTTCCGAGCTTGAAGCCTGCTCCGGCGATTTGTTATCCGTCATGATCTATAGTTCCTGCTGGCAGCCCGAGGTCACAGGGCCAAAATGGATAAATAAAAAGTAGTGAGAGTATAACATTCTGACCCGGTTAAAGCAGACACCCGGTAACAGCGCAACCGCCCTGGATGCGCGATTTTTTGTGCCAGACCTGTGCCGGGTGCGGGCCTTGTTCATGTTACTGGTTACCAGCGAACTGCTGGTGCTGGTGCTGGCACTGGCAATGGCGCAGACGCAAAACGGCTGGATTGACTGGGGATATTTTGGCTTGCTGTCGTTGTTTGTGCAGTGGACTGTACTCACCAGCATCGCCATGATCTGCCCGCTGCGTCCGCGCCTGGCGCAGCTGTCTGTGGCCAGCGCCACGCTGGTCATTGTTATTCTGGTGCTGGCGGATGTCTTCGCTTTCAGCCTGTTTGCCGACCGGGTGTTGAATCCGGGGCCCGGCGCGCCTCAATGGAATAACATCGCTAAAAAAATGCTACTGGCGATGCTGATCACGTTAATGGCGCTTCGCTACTTTTATCTTCAGCACCAATGGCAACAACAACAGGAAGCCGAACTGCAAGCACGCTTAAGCTCGCTTAAGCTCGCTGCAGAGCCGGATTCAACCCCACTTTTTATTCAACAGTATGAACACCATCGCAAGCTTGATCGCCAGCGACCCCCAGCGAGCGGAAGACGCGGTGCTGGATCTGTCAGAGCTGTTCCGCGCCAGCCTGCGCACCAGCGAACAACTGATCCCCCTGCAGCGCGAACTGGAACTGTGCCAGCGCTATCTGGACATCGAGGCCCTGCGCCTGGGGGATCGCCTGCAACTGCAGTGGCATATCGCTGACGGCCTGCAAAACCAGGCTATTCCGCCCCTAACCCTGCAGCCGCTGGTTGAGAACGCTATTTACCATGGCATTCAGCCCCGCGCCCAAGGCGGCATTGTGCGGGTAGAAGCACAGGCCAGCGGTGATTTTGTATACTTGCTCGTGCAGAACCCGAAGCCCGAGCCCGGCCACGACGGCAACCGCATGGCGCTGGACAATATTCAGGCCCGTATCCAGGCGTTATTCGGCGACCGCGCGGTGCTCAAACACAGCCATCAGGGCGATATTTACACCGTGACCTTGCGCTTGCCCGCGCAGCAAACAGACCGCGATGAAACGCAGCGAAAGACTCTATGGCCAGCCAGAAAATTCTGATTGCCGACGACGAACCCCTGGCCCGCGACCGCATGCGGAGGCTAGTCGACGGACTTCCCGGGTACAGCGTTTGCGGCGAAGCGGTCGACGGCGACCGTGCACTGCAAGCCGTTGCCGAGCTGGAGCCAGACATTGTACTGTTGGACATTCGCATGCCCGGCGCCGACGGCATGGACGTTGCCGCCCACCTGAGCCAGCTTGAACGCCCGCCCGCGGTTATTTTCTGCACCCCTTACGATCACTACGCGCTGCAGGCGTTTGATGTGAACGCTTCTGCTTATCTGATGAAACCGGTACGCAAAGACGCCCTGGCCACGGCGCTGCAACGAGCCGCAAAAACCAACCGCTTGCAACAACAGCCACCTGCCAGCAATGTTCCAGCCGCGGGCGAACTTGCCGTACGCACGTATCGAGGCACCGAACTGATCGATCTGGCTTCCTTGATTTACTGCCAGGCTGACCAGAAATACGTCACCCTGCACCACTTACAGGGTGATGTATTGTGCGACTACACCCTTAAAGAGCTTGAGCAGCATTACGGTGACCACCTTTTAAGGGTGCATCGTAATACTCTTGTTGGCACATGATTTATTCAGGCGCTGCACCGCAATGCCAGCGGCCAGGCGATTCTGGTTCTACGTGATGGCCTTGGCGAGCTGCCGGTTAGCCGCCGCTACGCCAGTGGCTGCACGACTATCGACCCGGCAGACACTAGCGAGCAACCTGGCAGGCATTAGCGAAAAACCTGATTTACATTAGCAAGCAACCTGACTGACCCTAACGAGACTTTTTTTGGGCGACAAGGTACCCTTAATACACATTTAACGAACCGACAGTGAGTGTCATGTCCGCAAGAAATCTTCGCATTGCAACCCGCAGCAGCGCACTGGCGTTGTGGCAGGCAGAATTTATCAAAGCCGAGCTGGAACGATTGCACAGCAACGTCACAGTGGAACTGGTTAAGATTAAAACCCTGGGTGACAAGATTCTGGACGTGCCACTGGCCAAAGTGGGTGGCAAAGGCCTGTTCGTCAAAGAACTGGAAGAAGCCATGCTCGATGGCCGGGCCGACCTGGCCGTGCATTCCATGAAAGACGTGCCCATGGCATTCCCGGAAGGTCTGGGTCTGGTGGCCATCTGCGAGCGTGACGACCCCACTGATGCCTTTGTCAGCAACCATTTCAGCAGCCTGGATGACCTGCCGCAGAACGCGGTAGTGGGTACGTCCAGTCTGCGCCGCGAATCTCAATTGCGGGCCAACCGCCCGGACCTGCAAATCCGCATGCTACGGGGCAATGTAAACACCCGCCTGGCAAAACTCGACGCCGGCAATTACGACGCCATTATATTGGCCAGCTCGGGCCTGAAGCGACTGGGTTTCGAAGCCCGTATTCGCAACTGCATGCCAGACACGCTCAGCCTGCCAGCTGTTGGCCAAGGGGCTTTAGGCATTGAATGCCGGCTTGACGATCAGGAACTGCGGGCCATGCTGGAGCCGTTGAATCACACCGACAGTGCGGACAGGGTTAAAGCCGAACGCGCGTTGAATACCCGCCTTAACGGTGGCTGCCAGGTACCCATTGCCGCCTACGCGCTGCTGGAAGACAACGACATGTTGTGGCTACGCGGCCTGGTGGGCGCAGTGGACGGCAGCCTTATTTTCCGCGCCGAAGGCCGCGTACACCGCAGCGAAGGCGAACGCCTGGGCCGCGAATTAGCCGAAAACCTGCTGGCACAGGGCGCTGACAAAGTACTGGCTGAAGTCTATGGCTACACTCCGACCTGAGTCTGCGTTACTGCCCCTTGCGGGGCGGCGCATTCTTATCTGCCGCCCACAGCCAGAGGCTGACCGCCTGGCGCTGGCCTTTCGGGCAGCCGGAGCACAGACCGAGTGCCTGCCGCTGATTGACCGCGCGCCGCTGGAACTGAGTGCAGAACACCAGACCCACATTCAAAACCTGGATCTGTTCCAGCACATTGTTGCGGTAAGCCCTTACGCTGCGCGCCAGCTGCTGGAGCAGGTTGACGCCTGGTGGCCGCAGTTGCCCGAAGGCACTCATTGGTATGGCGTAGGCGCCGGCACCGCTGCTGAACTGTCACGCTACGGAATTACTGCTCGCAAGCCCGCACAAGGTTGGACCAGCGAAGCGTTACTGGCATTGCCGCCGCTACAAAACCTGGTAAACCAGCGAGTTTTGCTGGCCCGCGGCGGCGAGGGTCGCGACTTATTGCGGAACACCCTGCGCCAGCGGGGCGCACGAATAACTGTGCTACCCTTATACCAACGTTTCTGTCCGCAGTATTCCGCGGCACAACTGGCGCATACTCTGGATGATTTTAACCCGGACGCCGTAATTACCCTATCCGGTGAAACCCTGAAAAATCTCGTCGCGCTGTGTGCGAAGAACGACCATAATCTGTATCGAAAGCTATTGATTGTGCCCGTGGAGCGGGTAGCCGAGCAGGCTCAGGCAGCCGGCTTCATGAATCCCCATGTTCCAACGGGCCTGACAGACAACAACATAGTGGCCAGTGTAACAGCTCAACTCACTGGTCGGACGGTGGCCCTGTAACCGCGAAGTAAGGATGCCCGTGACCGACACACAAAAACAACTTCCTGCCCCCATAGCCCAGCAACAGCAGCCGGCGCGAACGCGTATCTGGCCGCTGTGGCTGATCAGCATAATTGCTTTGGTTCTGGTGCTGTTACTGGTGCTCTGGAACTGGCAGCAGTGGAATAACAACCAGGCCAGCCAGCAAGTCCTTAAAGACCTGCAACAGGAAACCGCCCAGCTTGATTCACGCTACGGTGAACGCGGCAGTCAGCAGGCTCAGCGCTTGCAGTCGCTGACCGACGCGGTGGCCGCACAGCGAGAACTGATTGCCACCCAACAGCGGCAGATAGACCACAACGCCACCACCCTGCTGGAAGCCGGCAATCGAACCCGCACCGACTGGTTGTTGGCCGAAGCCGAGTATCTGTTGCGGGTAGCCAATCAACGCCTGCTGATCGAAAAAGACATAAAAGGTGCGGCTTCTGCGCTTCAGGCTGCAGATGACGTATTGGCCGAGTCGGATGATATTGGCGTGTATCCGGTGCGCCAACAATTAGCTCGGGAAATGCTGGCACTAAAGAGCATTGTCGCGGTGGATAGAACCGGCCTGTACCTTCAACTGGAAGCCGTTATAGACAGTGTTCATCAGCTTACCGATCAGGCGCTGATTCATGAAAACGCGCCCGGCTTTACGCTCACTGCCGATGCCTCTGACATCGACGCAGGCGAACCCAATATGGCGGCTCGCGCCTGGCATTCGTTTACTGGCACACTCAAGGAAGTTGTTGTTGTCAGGCGGCTGGACGAACAGGTAAAACCCTTGCTGTCACCGGATCAATCCGCCTATGCCCGCCTGAATCTGCAGCTGATGCTGGAAGAAGCTGAGCTGGCGGTGCTGCGCGGCAACCAGGAGCTGTATCAAAAGTCCCTGGAAAAAGCCCGTACCACGGTGCAGGAATGGTATAACGCCGACAACCCCCGTGTTGGAGCCCTGGCAGACACTTTGGGCGAGCTGGCCAGCCACAATGTAGACCCCGAGCTGCCCGACATAAGCCGCTCTCTGGCACTGCTAAAACAGCGCGTTGCCGGCCGCGGCGCGAGCGGTAATGGCGATCAGGATGCGTCCACAAACAGCGATGACCAAAATGGCGATACGCCAGCCGATGGGGCCACCGGTAGCGGAGACAACTCATGATCGGTTTGCTGGTCATTATTGTACTGGCGCTGCTGCTAGGAACCGGGCTGGCGTTCGGCCTGCAGTATGACTTGGGCTACATTCGAGTCAGCTTTGGCAACTATCTGGTAGAAACCAACTTTTGGGTGGGCCTGGCACTGCTGGTGGCATTGATCGTGCTGACAGTCATGCTGGTAGGCTTGGTGCGACGTTTACGCAACGGCACTAGTGCGCTGTCGGGGTGGATAGCCCGTGGCAAAGAGCGACGAGCGCGCCGCCGCACCACTCAAGGACTGCTGGCACTGGCCGAAGGCAACTGGCCGCGGGCAAAAAAGATACTGACCTCGTCCGCAAGCAACGCTGATACGCCGCTGATTAACTATCTGGCAGCGGCACAGGCCTCGTTTGAATGCGGCGACCACGAAGCGGTTGACGAACTGCTGCGCAAAGCGTTTGAGAGCACCCCGGGGTCTGATATGGCCGTCGGCATTACCCAGGCCCAGCTGCAGTTGGCAGGCAATCGGGTGGAGCAGGCCCTGGCCACTTTGCTGCGCCTGCGCAAGCAGTCGCCTCATCATCCATTTGTACTCAAGCTGCTGAAAAGCGCCTACTTACGCCTGGAAGACTGGCGCGAGCTGTCCAAATTGCTTCCGGAATTGCGCAAGTACAACATTCTTGTTCCGGCTGAACTGGACGATCTTGAGCGCCAGACTTGGCACAACCTGTTGGAGCAGGCCGCCAGCAAGTGCCGTAAGGAGCAAGCCAGCAATCCCGCCGCCAGCCTGGATCCACTCACCGGTCTGTGGGATCAGTTACCCAGCTCTATGCGCCGTGACGAACGCACAATCTTCAATTACACCAGCCTTCTGGCGGGCCTGGGGGATGAGGCACAGGCCGAAATACTGCTGCGCAAGGTGTTGCGTAATCACTGGAGCGACGAGCTGATTAATCTTTACGGCCGGGTAGAAAGCCAGGCACCTGACGAGCAACTGCTACTGGCGGAACAGTGGCTGAAAGACCGCCCCAATAACGCCGAACTGTTGTTGGCGCTGGGCCGGTTAAGCCTTCGCAATGAGCTGTGGGGAAAGGCGCGAGAGTACTTTGAAACCAGTCTGAAACTGCAGCGCAAACGTGAAACCCTGGCAGAGCTGAGCCGGTTGAACGCCCATATGGGGCACGACACCGCCAGCATAAATCTGCTGATGCAGAGCCTGGAAAAGGATAACGGCCTGCCCCGCCTGCCTATGCCAAAAGCCTGACAGTTGGGGTTGGGGCCGAGTGCGCGCCACGGCTATAACCGCGGCGCATATTCCAACACATCTGAAAAGAACACGTCCGCTGGCATTCCGGCGTCTTTTAAAGCGTCCATCAGGGTGTACACCATGGTGGGCGAGCCACTGGCGTGTACTTCCACATTGTTCAAATCAATGTTTGCGCCCAACACAGCATGCGCCAGCTGGTCATGGTGCCCGGACCATTCGTTGTCTTCGTTATCACCCACCACCGGCACAAAGCGAAATTGCGGCCAGTCTTTGGCCCATTGCTCGGCCAGGCTTTGCAAATACAAGTCCTGTCGCTGGCGCACGCCCCAGAACAACACCACCGGCTGGTTGTAATCGGTGCTGCGCAAGTACTCTATCAGGCTCTTCATTTGCGCAAATCCGGTGCCTGCTGCGATTAATAGCAGCGGCTTTGTGGGCATCGCCGCCAAACAGGCTTTACCGTGGGGCAATTCCACCATCACTTCGGCGCCCACTTGCAGCGCGTTTACAATGATCTGCCCCGACGCCCAACCCGGCGAGGCCTGAATGTTCAATTCTATATTGGTCTGCTGCGGACTGCTGGCAATGGAAAAATAGGCAGGGCCGGCGTTATCCAGGTGAATCGCCAAATACTGGCCAGCATGGAACGACAGCTCGCGGCGCCGCGATAATTGCAGTTCAATCCGAAAAATATCGTGATTGAGTTTGCGGACGTCCAGCACTTTGGCAAGGACTTTCCGCGGCGGATTACTTCCAGCAGCGATCACAGACGTTATCTCCAGTTCCACATCACCCAGGGCCCGAGTACGACACAGCATCAGGCGGCTGGCAACAGCTAGTGTATTTTGATTTCTCGTGTTTACAGCCGCGCCGGCAAGCATGCGAGCTTCACAAATCTCGCACACACCGTTGCGGCACGCCATAGGCACTGCAATACCTGCAGCCGCCGCTGCGCTAAGCAGGTCGTCACCGGCTTTGGCCCGATATTCCAACCCGCAGGGCTGTAACCGGACCCGGTAACTATCCGCCATATCAGCCGGGGCGGCCGGGCACGGTTTCAACCCCGGACTTCGCCGGCAAGTTAATGCCCAAGCTATCCCAGAGTTCATCCACCCGCTGTTTTATCTCGGGAGTCATGGTGATGGGCTCGCCCCACTCGCGGTCCGTTTCACCAGGCCACTTATTCGTCGCGTCCATGCCCATTTTCGAGCCCAGGCCTGATACCGGTGAGGCAAAGTCCAGATAGTCGATAGGCGTGTTTTCTACCATCATGGTGTCACGGGCCGGGTCCATACGGGTGGTCATAGCCCAGATAACATCTTCCCAGTTGCGGGCATCAATATCGTCGTCAGTCACGATAACAAACTTTGTGTACATAAACTGGCGCAGGAATGACCACACACCCATCATCACCCGTTTGGCGTGTCCCGGGTATTGCTTTTTCATGGTTACGATTGCCAAACGGTATGAACAGCCCTCTGGCGGCAGATAGAAATCAACAATCTCGGGAAACTGCTTCTGCAGAATGGGGATGAACACTTCGTTCAGCGCCACACCCAGAATCGCCGGCTCATCGGGCGGGCGACCGGTGTAGGTGCTGTGGTAAATAGGATCTTTACGATGGGTGATGCGTTCGACCGTGAACACCGGAAACTGGCCAACCTCGTTGTAGTAACCGGTGTGGTCACCAAACGGGCCTTCCGGCGCCATGTCGTCCGGGTAAATAAACCCTTCCAACACAATCTCCGCGCTTGCGGGCACCTGCAGGTCACTCAACCCAGCCTTCACCAACTCGGTACGGCTGCCACGAAGCAAACCTGCAAAGGCGTATTCTGACAGCGAATCCGGCACTGGCGTCACCGCGCCCAGAATCGTTGCGGGGTCTGCACCAAGGGCAACAGCCACCGGATACGGCTGGCCCGGATTGGCTTTCTGCCAGTCACGAAAATCCAGCGCACCACCACGGTGGCTGAGCCAGCGCATAATCAAGCGATTGCGCCCGATCACCTGTTGGCGATAAATACCCAGATTTTGGCGCTCTTTGTGGGGGCCACGGGTAATGACCAGCGGCCAGGTAATCAGCGGGCCAACATCCCCCGGCCAGCAGTGCTGCACGGGTATCTGGTAAAGGTCGACTTTGTCTTTTTCGATCACCACGTCCTGGCAGGGAGCAGAGCGCAACACTTTCGGGCTCATGCGCATAACCTGGCGGAACAGCGGCAGTTTTTCGATGGCGTCTCTGAAGCCCTTGGGGGGATCGGGCTCTTTCAGGAACGCCAGCAATTTGCCGACGTCGCGCAGCGCGGTAACGTTCTCTTGCCCCATGCCCAAAGCAACCCGCTTAGTGGTGCCAAACAGGTTGGCCAGCACGGGCATGGAATACCCTTTAGGATTTTCAAACAGCAAGGCCGGTCCGCCAGCACGCAGTGTGCGGTCGCAGATTTCGGTCATTTCCAGGTGAGGATCTACTTCGACTGAAATGCGTTTGAGTTCGCCCAGCTTTTCCAGCTGGTTGATAAAATCCCGCAGGTCGTTGTATTTCATGCTTTGCTCCGGTTAGTTCCGGTCATGTACGTGAGTTCTGGGAAATTGGTTCTGGTTAAGCGTTCAAACGATTGAACTCGGAGTACGAACAAGATGAGGGACCGCATTCTGGGAGCCGTGCCGGGGGAAAACTTTCCTCCGGCACGGCGCAACACCCCAAACAAATGCGCAAGAAATCTTAGCGGCGCTTCATAGACTGGAAGAACTCGTCGTTCGTCTTGGTGTCTTTTAGCTTATCCAGCAAAAAATCGATGGCTGCGGTGTCGTCGTCCATGGAGTGCAGCAGCTTGCGCAGTATCCACACTTTCTGGATGTCGGCTTCGCTCATCAGCAGGTCTTCGCGGCGGGTGCCGGAGCTGCGAATGTTGATGGCCGGGTAGGTACGCTTTTCGGCAATCTTGCGATCCAGGTGGATCTCCATGTTGCCGGTGCCTTTGAATTCTTCGTAAATCACTTCGTCCATTTTGGAACCGGTGTTTACCAGAGCCGTGGCAATAATGGTCAGGCTGCCGCCTTCTTCCACATTACGCGCGGCGCCGAAGAAACGCTTGGGCTTTTCCAGGGCGTGGGCGTCAACACCGCCGGTCAGTACTTTGCCGGAGGATGGAATCACGGTGTTGTAGGCCCGAGCCAGACGGGTAATGGAATCCAGCAGGATAACCACGTCTTTTTTGTGCTCAACCAAGCGCTTGGCTTTTTCGATAACCATTTCTGCCACTTGTACGTGCCGGGCTGGCGGCTCGTCAAAGGTTGACGCAATCACTTCGCCGCGCACGGTGCGCTGCATTTCCGTTACTTCTTCCGGGCGCTCGTCAATCAGCAGCACAATAATGTGACATTCCGGATGGTTACGGGTGATTGATTGGGCAATACTCTGCATTAGCAGGGTTTTACCGGCCTTGGGCGGCGACACAATCAAACCACGTTGGCCCTTACCAATAGGCGCAACCAGATCCAATACACGGGAGGACAAGTCCTCCGTGCTGCCGTTACCGGCTTCCAGATGCATGCGCTCGTCTGGGAACAACGGGGTCAGGTTTTCAAACAGGATCTTGTTACGGGCGTTATCGGGTTTGTCGAAGTTGATCTCGCTGACCTTCAACAGCGCAAAATAGCGCTCGCCGTCTTTGGGCGGGCGAATTTTCCCGGAAACGGTGTCGCCAGTGCGCAGATTAAAGCGGCGAATCTGGCTGGGTGACACGTAAATGTCGTCAGGACCCGCCAGGTAGGACGCATCCGCAGAACGGAGGAAACCAAAACCGTCCTGCAGAATTTCCAGTACGCCATCGCCGTAGATGTCTTCTCCGCCTTTGGCGTGGCGTTTGAGTATAGTGAAGATAACGTCTTGCTTGCGCGAGCGTGCAAGATTATCGAGGCCCATTTCTTGCGCAATTTCGAGCAATTCGGGCATGGAATTCTGTTTGAGTTCAGTAAGATTCATAGTTTATTGAATTTTCAGGAATGGAAGAAAGCGAGCGTTAGGGTGAAGGGGTGCCCCGGAACGGATTGATAATACAGTCTAAAGAACGGGATGCTGGCCAGATAGAGCAACCGGGAGATAATAAAGTCCGGAATATGAGTACAGAAGCCAGAGAGTGGGAACAATCGTTCGCCGGGCAAGAACGATAATCTGCTACCTCGGCGCCGAATGTCAAGGCCAGAGCCGAAAAAACCACCAATTTCGCAACGGATTGCGCGTTCAGGCCGTTTTATTCTGGCTTCGCTTACATTCAAAGGCTTGCCTTGGGCGGTTTGGTAAGCGTTGTACGGTGCCTCTGCGTCTTGGGCTGTTCCCCACAAAGAGTTACTCCCCTTCCATTAACGCCCCGCGATGCGGATACTAAAGACCACACTTTTTCACACTTTCTATCGCCGAAAACAGGAGCCGCCCATGAGCAGCAAGCCAAGCCAGGAACTGATTCCTATGAATATTGCCATATTGACAGTGTCCGACACCCGCGGCGAAAGCCAGGACAGCTCCGGCCAGTTTCTGGAAGACAGCGTGGTCGAGGCCGGCCACAATCTGATTGCACGGCGCATTTTGCCAGACGATGTCTATTTGATGCGTGCGTTGATCAGCGGCTGGATAGCCGACCCACAGGTTCATGCCGTTATTATTACTGGCGGCACCGGCTTTCATGAGCGCGACAGTACGCCAGAGGCCCTTGGGCCCTTGCTGGACAAAACCATCGAAGGTTTTGGCGAAGAATTCCGCCGCTTGTCGGCCGCAGAAATTGGCACTTCGACCATCCAGTCCCGAGCGTTTGGCGGACTGGCCAATCATACGGTCATATTCTGCCTGCCTGGCTCTACCGGCGCCTGTCGCACCGGCTGGAACGGTATTCTGTCCACCCAACTGGACAGCCGCCACGGCCCTTGCAATTTCTCTGCACTGGTCGGGCGCAAGCCGGAGCGGGTAACAGAGCGTCTGAATCAAGTGATTGGTAAGCGCGCTCTGCGCTAGCAAATAAGGTAGAAATCGCGTTAACAGCCCATCAGTTATCCGATTTTCACGCCTAACCACCCCTAACAAAGAAAGCAGGTACCATGGCCGCCGTCGATCTGACCCCCGTTGAAAATGCCATTCAGCATTTGCTGACCCTTGCCACGCCGCCAGCGGCGGTTGAGCTTATCCCGGTTCACCGGACTCTGGGCCGGGTGTTGGCTCGGGACTACACCGTGCCCGCCGATGTGCCGCCAGCCGATAACAGCGCGGTAGACGGCTATGCTCTGCGCACAGAGGATTTTCAGCCGGGAAAGCCGCTGTTGATTTCGGCGCGCATTCCCGCCGGCCAGGCACCAGGGGCGTTGGTTGCCGGCACCGCCGCACGGATTTTCACGGGTTCTGAAATCCCGTCAGGTGCCGATACCGTTGTGATGCAGGAACGTACCAGGGTTGATGCCGATGGCGTGCTGATCGACGGCGACGTAAAGCTCGATCAGAACATCCGCCGTCGCGGCCAGGACCTGACCGCGGGCGACTTGGCACTGGCCCAAGGCACCCTGATTCGCCCCCAGGAAATGGGCCTGTTGGCCAGCATGGGCATTGCCGACGTTGAAGTGTTCGAAAAGCTGAAAGTGGCGATACTCACCACCGGCGATGAACTGGTTGACCCGGGCACACCGCTCGAAGCCGGTCAGATCTACAACACCAACCGCTACACCTTGTTAGGCCTGCTGGATCAAGCAGGCTGCGAAGTCGTGCTGTGTGAGAGCTTGGCGGACACCCGCGAGGGTACCCGATCAACTCTGCAACGGGCAGCCAAAGCCGCCGACCTGGTGATCACCAGTGGCGGCGTGTCTGTGGGTGAAGAAGACCACGTGCGCGCAGTATTGGAAGAATTCGGCCAGCTATCACTGTGGCGCATGGCGATCAAACCCGGCAAGCCGCTGGCGTTTGGCGATATCGGCGGCACTCCGGTACTGGGCTTACCCGGCAATCCAGCGGCGGTGCTGGTCACATTTTTGGTGGTAGGCATGCCGTATATTCGCCAACGCCAGGGGCGCCTGCAGATCCATCCTTTAGGGCAGCAGGTCGCGGCCGGATTCAGCGTGGCGCCGGCCTCCGTGCGGCGGGAATTTGTGCGAGCAAGGCTGGAGCAGGATCGTGGCACTACCATCATCAAAGCGTTCCCCAACCAGAGTTCCGGTATTCTCAGTTCAGCCTGCTGGGCTGATGGCCTGGCAGTAGTTCCAGAACACAGCACCCTGAGCCCTGGCGACACCATCACTTACTTTCCGTTTTCTGAATTGGTGAGCTGACCATGCCTGAACAGACCCTTAACGTCCGTTTTTTTGCCCGCCTGCGCGAAGAGCTGGGCATCGAACATTTAACCATGCCGGCACCCGCAGGCCAGACCGCCGCAGACCTGCTGGCCACCCTGGCCAACCGCGGTGGGCCCTGGACCCAGCTGAACACCGGCCAACCGGTGATGATCGCCATCAACCAGGCCATGGCAAAACCACAATCACCCGTTAAACCAGGTGATGAAGTCGCGTTTTTCCCACCCGTCACAGGAGGTTAGTGAATGTCACAAAATTCTTCTGTCTGCTCGCAAGCTGTGCCCAGCGTCAGTATCCAAAACTCGGATTTTGATGCGACGCAGGAATACGCGCAACTGCGCGACAGCGGCGCGGGCACGGGCGCTATCGCCACATTCACCGGACTGGTTCGCGACAGCGGTGATCGCCAGGGCGTAACCGGACTGTTTCTGGAACATTACCCGGGCATGACCGAGCAGGTCATCAGTGATTTGGTCGCACAGGCTGGCCAGCGCTGGGATGTGCGCAAAGCGCGAGTGATACATCGCATAGGCCGATTGCCCCTGCAGTCACAGATTGTGTTTGTAGGTGTATGCAGTGCCCACCGGGGCGATGCCTTTGCCGCCTGCGAGTTTATTATGGACGCACTAAAAACTTCGGCGCCGTTCTGGAAGAAAGAGCTGACAGACGCAGGTGAGCACTGGGTCGAGCAGAAAGCGTCAGACGTTGCGCGCACAGAAGGTTGGTAGCAAGAACGTTAGTCCTTCAGATCCTGCGGCCGATTGCGGTTGGTGAACAGCTCAGAGGCCGCAGGGCAATCTACAGACTGAGCCTGTTGGCTGCGGGCAAACATCATAACGCGGCGGTTATCATTACGCAGCTGCTGCTCAAGTGCAGCCGCCATAGCCACCGGATAAACTCCGTGCAACGGGTGGTCGCGCCCGTCGCACCGGGCTATCACTGGCTGACCGGGGGCACTGTACCAAGCCTGCAGCAGCAGCTGCATTAGCGCAGGGGTAACGCCCGGCGTGTCGCAGGGGCACACCAGCACAGCCCCGTTTCCACGGGCCTCGGCCTTCCGCAAACCTGCTAACAGGCCCGCCAGTGGCCCTTGCCCGGCAAACTCTGGGGCGTCAGTGAACACGTCTCCCAAACGGCTGTATTCCTCCAGGGAACGGTTGGCGCTGATCAACAGCGAACCGGTTGCGGCTTTCAGGGCTTCTGCAACCCAGACTGCCATGGGCTTGCCACGCCAGTGCATCATGCCTTTGTCTTTGCCATCCATTCTTGTACCCGCGCCGCCTGCCAGCAACAGACCGGCTACCAGAGAGGGCGCTTGGGAATCGTTGGTATCAGCGTTCATCACTTTCCCTTTATGGCCGTATTGCCTGGCACCATAAAAAAACCGCCCGAGAGCAGCGCTCCGGGGCGGTTTTTCAGCCTGGCTTTTCAGTCGGCTTTTCAGTCGGCTATGTAATCAGAGATTGCTGTCCAGAAACGCTGCCAGCTGGGACTTAGACAGAGCTCCCACTTTGGTTGCGTCTACATTGCCGTTCTTGAACAGCATCAACGTAGGAATACCACGAATGTTGAACTTGGGTGGCGTTTGCTCGTTCTCATCAATGTTGAGTTTACAGACTTTCAGCTTGCCGGCGTATTCCTCGGCAATTTCTTCCAGCACCGGCGCGATCATTTTACAGGGGCCACACCACTCAGCCCAGTAATCCACCAGTACCGGCACGTCAGACTGCAGTACGTCCTGTTCAAAAGAAGCATCGGTTACGTTAACAATATTTGCGCTCATTCTCATTTCCTGTTTCTGGCATCTGCCCGGTAACAGATGCAGTTAGCTGTATTGACTATCGCTGTCATTTTGAAAACTGCGCGATAACCCACGCTCTCTTCGTGAACCATGCTTTCATTAACCAATACTTTACGCCATTGCTCCGTCTGTTGTGAAGTCTTCGCTGACAGGCGGGGTAAATCCCTGCCCGTTAAACCAGATGAGGCCAGGCTGGCTGACAGGCCCTCGGGTTATCGCTATAGTACGCCCTACGTTCATCCCACAAGGATTCATAACCCCGTGACGGCAGAACCCAACGCCGAAAACGTTTCCGCGCCTCCTGATATGCTTGCCGCTATCGATATGGGCTCAAACAGCTTTCACATGGTGGTCGCGCGCCTGGTACACGGTGAAATTCGTACCCTGGAAAAAATGGGCGAAAAAGTTCAGCTAGGTGCCGGGCTTGACGCCCAGAACCGTCTGACCGACGAAGTTCAAGAGCGAGCCCTGGCCTGCCTGAGCCGCTTTGCCCAGCGCCTGCAGGGCATGCCACCGGAAGCCGTGCAAATTGTTGGCACTAACGCCCTGCGCATTGCTCGCAATGCCAACGAGTTTCTCAGCCGCGCTGAGGACGTGCTGGGCTACCCGGTAGAAGTGATTGCCGGGCGCGAGGAAGCGCGACTGATCTATCTGGGCGTTGCCCACACCCTTTCTGACGACACCGGCCGCCGGTTGGTGATCGACATAGGCGGTGGCAGCACCGAATTCGTGATTGGCCAGCGCTTTGAGCCGGAAGCCCTGGAAAGCATGCACATGGGCTGCGTGTCGTTTAGTAATCGCTACTTCCAGGACGGAAAAATCAGCCGTCGCAGTTTAGATAACGCCATCACCCACGCCGAGCAAGAGCTGCAGAGTATTCGCCGCCAGTATCGGGCAATGGGCTGGCAAAGCGCTGTGGGTTCTT
Organism: Marinobacter sp. LV10MA510-1; assembly: GCF_002563885.1. Lineage (GTDB taxonomy): Bacteria > Pseudomonadota > Gammaproteobacteria > Pseudomonadales > Oleiphilaceae > Marinobacter. The sequence continues at coordinate 2,585,466 of NZ_PDJA01000001.1, forward strand.
CAGGGTCGGTAAAAGCCATTGGCCAGGTTCTGGCCACGCTCAAGATTACCGATGGCACCATTACCCTGGAAGCTATGCAGGAACTGCGTAAACGGCTGGTCAGCATGGGCCACGTTGAGCGGTTAGGCGAACTGGGTGTACGCCCAGACCGGCAAAGTATTTTTCTTGGCGGTTTCGCCATTCTAATGGGCGCGTTTCAGTCACTGGGCATTGAAACCATGAGTTTTGCCGATGGCGCGCTGCGCGAAGGCCTATTGTACGGAATTGTTGGGCGAATACGCCATGAAGACGTGCGGGAACGAACCATTTCCGCGTTACAAGAACGCTACCACGTTGACCAGCTGCACGGCGCCGCCGTAGAAGCCAGCGCAGTGGCTGCCTGGGCACAGGTCGCAGAAACCTGGAAGATAAACAGTTTCAGTGACGAAGACACCCTGCGCTGGGCCTGCAAGTTGCATGAAATCGGCTTAACCATCTCACACAGTCAGTATCACAAGCACGGCGCTTATCTTTTACAATATTCGGACTTACCCGGTTTTACTCAGCAGTTCCAGTGGGATCTGGCGGCCTTGGTGCGTGGGCATAGGCGCAAGTTTACCGCAGCCATTTGGGCGGGAGCCTTAGTGGAAGAGGTCCCCCGCTTGCGCTATCTATGCATACTGGTGCGCCTGGGTGTGCTGCTGCAGCACGCCCGCAATCTGGAAGAACCACCAGAGCTGACGCTGGAAGCGTCTGCGAACAAGCTCAGCATCCGCTTCCCGGAGGGCTGGCTGGAACAGCGCCCACTCACCCTGGCAGACCTCGAAAACGAACGGGACTACCTGCTGCGGCAGGACTTCAGCCTGGACATTATTACCGAACAAAAAATCACTGAATAAGAAGTCACCGAACAGGAAACCGGCCAAAAGCGCCGGTTTCTGCTGCAAAGTGGCAAAACAACCTTAACTTTCCAGTTCCGCTTCCAGAGCTTCAACCGTTTCACTGACCTCCAGCCACTGGGCTTCTACAGCTGCCATTTTTTGGCGCGCCTCGGCCTGCCGTCCCAACAGCGTTTTCAACTGCTGTTTGCCGCTGTCACTGTACAGCGCCGGATTGGTCAGCTCGGCGTCCATCTCCGCCAGCGCAGCCTGCATGCTGTCCATCTGTTTTTCCAGTGTGGCCTGCTGTTTGCGAAACGGGCTGATTGTCTGGCGCACGGCCGCCTCGGCGCGCTTGCGGGCCTTGCGGTCATCGGCACTTTCACCGTTGACTGCCGCGTCCTGGCCACCTTCTGCAGCAACAGACTGCCGCTTGGGTGCCTCGGTGTCGTCTTTGCGGCGATCAGCCAACCAGCGTTCATAATCCTCCAGGTCGCCCTGGTACTCAACAACGCGGCCATCGTTCACCAACCAGAACTCGTCCACGGTGTTGCGCAGCAAGTGGCGATCATGCGACACCACCACAATGGCCCCATCAAAGTTCTGCAGGGCCATGGTTAGCGCTTGGCGCATTTCTAGATCAAGGTGGTTGGTAGGCTCATCCAAAAGCAGAAGATTGGGCCGTTGCCAGGCGATCACCGCCAGCGCCACCCGAGCTTTTTCGCCGCCGGAAAAAGAACGTATCGGTGACAGGGCCGCATTGCCATGAAAGTCAAAACCACCGAGAAAATTGCGAATACTCTGATCCGACGCCCGCGGGCTCAAACGCTGCAGGTGCAAAAATGGGCTGGCGTCCAGATCCAGAGATTCGAGTTGATGCTGGGCAAAATAACCAATGGCCAGATGCTCGCCGCAGGTGCGCTCACCGTTAATCAGCGTGGCCTCACCCCGCAGACTGTCCATAAGGGTAGATTTACCCGCGCCATTAGGGCCAAGCAGGCCAATGCGGCTGCCCGGCAACAGGCTCAGATTCAGGTTGCGCAGAATCGTCACGTCACCGTGGCCGGCCTGGCCCAAACGAATACTCAGCAGCGGGTTTGACACTTTTTCGGCTAAAGGAAATTGAAAATTAAACGGTGAATCAATGTGTGCAGGCGCAATTTTTTCCATGCGCTCCAAAGATTTCACTCGGCTCTGAGCCTGACGAGCCTTAGTGGCTTGGGCCTTGAATCGGTCAATAAAACGCTGAATTTCAGCAATACGCACCTGCTGACGCTCAAATCCGGCCTGCTGCTGTGCCAGGCGCTCGCTGCGCTGAACTTCAAAAGCTGAGTAATTACCGCTATACAGTGCCAGATCACGCCGATCAAAGTGCACAACATGTGTCGCGACACGATCCATAAAATCCCGATCGTGGGAGATGAACAACAGGGTTCCGGAGTAACGCCGCAGCCAGTTTTCCAGCCAAAGACAGGCGTCCAGGTCCAGGTGGTTGGTCGGTTCGTCCAGCAGCATCAGATCGGACGGGCGCATCAGCGCCTGAGCCAGATTCAGACGAATCCGCCAGCCACCAGAAAAGCTCGATACCGGGTGATCAGCATCACCATCACTGAAACCCAAGCCGCGAAGCAGAGTCTCAGCGCGACGCGATGCAGACCACGCCTCGTGCAGGTCTAGCTCGCCATGGACACGGGCCTGGGCCAGGTTGTCTTGTGCGGCTTCCGCTCGTGCCAGTTCGTGTTCAAGACGACGCAAGTCGAAATCACCGTCTAATACAAAGTCCCGCGCGCTACGCCCGGTCGCCGCCACTTCCTGCGCCATGTGAGCGATGCGACAGCCTCCGGGCAGAGAAAAATGACCCTGCTCTGGCGCCAAATCACCCAATAAAAGCTGGAACAAACTGGACTTGCCGGCGCCGTTAGCACCCACAATGGCCATGCGCTGGCCCGGTTGCACGGTCAGGCTGACGCCTTCTAGCAACCACGCACCGCCTCGTTGTAAACTAAGATCATTAATTGTTAACATGTTTTAATTCTGGCACTTTAATAATTTCAGGGAAGCCTTGGACACTGCACCGGACGATATCGCGATCATACCGCAAACCTCGGCCAGCCTGGCACTGCCGGCAGATTTGCAGACCGACACAAAGCTTTGGTCTTTTGCCTTATCATGCTGGCAAAAACCGGGAGTAGCATCTGCCTGCCTGTTGTTACAACAACAAGGCTGGAGTGTGACCCGCATTCTATGTGCGGCCTGGCTGGCGAATCAGCGCAGAACTTACACCGGGCTAGAAGCCGTTACGGTAACAGAGTGGCGCAACCGTGTAACCGGGGCACTGCGTGATGTAAAAAGGGCGCTGCCGAAAGAGTCGGAAAGTTGTTATGAATTGCGCGCAGGCGTGGCTCGCCTGGAGCTTGAAGCAGAGCGTGTCGAACTCGCTCTGGCGTGGCAAGTACTGAATACTGAAACAGAAAAACCGGCAATGCAAGATCGCGACATTTTGATCATCGGCAATCTTACAGCAGCGGCGCCTTGTGCAGACAGCGCACGGGCAGCTGCCTCAGATATTCATCAACTAGCGTCTGCTTTGACTTTTTCGCGCCCCGGAGCGCAATCAACATGATGATTAAATGGCTGGTACGACTAGCCTTTCCTGCCCTGGGCGTATTGGTATTGCTGATCGTGCTTGGCTTGGGAACCCCCGAGCAACAAGTAGCACAGCCGTTGGCTAAAGAAACAAAGCCAACAGACATTCCCGCCTTCGAAACGCTGGTTCCAGACTCAGTGGTGATTGAGTCGCCGGACATCATTTTCAAGTGGCAGGATACCGATGGTAACTGGCACTATGCTGACCAGCCACCGCCTCGGGGGCCTTGGAACACCTTGGCCATAGAACGGCCGACTCCGTCCCGCGGCGTGACTGGCAGTGCTGAACCTGGAGCTGGCTGGCAGACACCGTATACCGCACCATTCAACATGGGCGCAGGCGCTTCAGGCAGTTAGTAGGTGCTTCGGGCAGTAACGTGATTTTTTGCCCGGCCATTAACAGATGTTCAGTGGCGTAAAGCCGGCGATATAGGTACCTTTTGCGCCAGCATTACATCGACTACCCTCAATCAGCCAGCGCCGGCCAAGTCCGGACATTGCGGCTCATTTACTAATACGAAGGATAGATTCATGAAGAAAACACTGTTTGCACTGACGATTGCCGGCCTTGTTGCAGGCTGCTCTTCCGCTCAAGAAGCACCGAAAGACCCTGCGTTGGAATCCAACAGCGAAAAGGTCAGCTACGGCATGGGTCTTGTTATGGGCGAGCGTATGGGTAACGACCTGCCAGACCTTCAGATGGAGCAGTTTCTGCAGGGAATCCAGCACGGCAACAACGGCGACCAGGAACAGCGCCGGATGACTCAGGAAGAAATCCAGGCAGCGCTGATGGCTTACCAGCAGCAGCTGCAGGAAGATCAAGCCAAACAGATTGAAGGAATGGCACAGAAAAATATGGATGCGGGAAACGCCTTTCTGGCTGAAAATGCCGAGCGCGAAGGCGTGACAACCACGGACTCCGGCTTGCAGTACGAAGTGCTTGAAGCTGGCAATGGCCCGCAACCCGGCACCGGCGATACGGTAAGAGTCCATTACACGGGCGAACTGCTGAGTGGCGAGGTGTTTGACAGCTCCCGCGAGCGCGGTGAACCGGTTTCATTCCGCCTGGACCAGGTTATTCCCGGCTGGACAGAAGGCTTGCAGCTGATGAGCGAAGGCGCGCGCTACAAACTCTATATTCCGTCAGACCTGGCGTATGGCCCGGGCGGCAACCGCGCAATTGGCCCCAATGAAACACTGGTTTTTGACGTGAAACTGTTGGCGGTTAATCCGGACAGCGCCCAATAACTGTTTGCTGTCGTTAGCACCTGGGCGACGACGTTTCTAGAACTCGCCGCCCAGGTTTGCCAACCGCTCTTTCAGGCGGGCTCTACCTTGTCTGCATTGGCAGTATGCAGATGAGCAATCAGAAGGTCTTCCAGCTCAAAACGGCTGGCCAGGATTTCACCCACTCGCGATAACTCCGTAAACAGCGCCTGCATTTCCGACTCGGAAAGGTCGCGGCCATCTACCTTGTCATTAAAATCAAGAATCACCTGGGTGGTTTCGGTAATACGCGGATATACCTTCGCGGCCAGTTCCAGGCCCTCGTCGTCGTTAAACTCTCGCGCCTCGCGCACCAGTTGCTCGTAGATTTCAAAGTGCCCGGCGGAAACGTAATCCATTAGCATTTCGCACAGCAGAACCAGTTTGGGTCTCAGGCTTTCGGTCTGGGAATAGTCGTTTTCAGCAGACAGCTCACAATACCGCACCAGTACATCCTGACGCTCCTTAAGCCAACGGTCGATCAGATCACTGACCCCACCCCACCGCTCACGGGCATTTCGACAATGCTCCAACATAACGCCTGTACTCCACTTGGTGTTCTATCTGGCTGATGCCTTCTGAACTTCAACATAAGTCTATGCAAGTTACCCTATGGCAGTGACCAGCCGCAACCGTTTGTGGCTGCGGTCTTACCAAGGCCGCTTCGGCGCGGGGCGCAAACACAGATAAAGACCCACCAGCGCCACGCAAACGAAAAACAGCGCGCTCCACCCCGGAATACTCAGGCCCAGAAAACGCCAGACCACCGCCGCACAGTCACCGGTCCCGCGAACCGCGGTCGCCAGTACTTCCGACCAAGGCAGCACATCCAGCATGTAATCCACCGATGGGCCGCAAGCCGGCACTTGGTCCGCAGGCAAGCTTTGCAGCCAGAGCTGGCGACTGGCCAAGCCCAACCCCGTGCCCGCAGCCAGCGCCAAAAACAGACCGTATATCCGTGTGGCGATCGGCCCCGGGCCGTGTAGCCACGCCAACAGGCTGACCAACCCGGCTGCCATGAAAGCAAACCGCTGTAACCAGCACAAAGGACAAGGCTCCAGCCCCATCACATGTTCCATATAAAATGCCACCGCAAGCAGTGCGGCACACACCAGAAAAATAACGGCAAACATGATTCTGTTGGTCAAGAGATCACCTCGAAAATAGGAATGGGACTGCATCTGTGCTACCAGCCTGTTACTGTAATAATCGTTGTGAAACTATCGCGGTTATCAGAGTTATCAGGGTTATGACTGTATTGAAAAAAATGATGCCAAAAATCTTCATCGCCCTATTTCTGATGGCGCTCGCAGTTCTCGCCTACGGTGAAGAGCCCGACGAACCGGCTGAACCAGCAGAACCGACCATTACCGATTATATATCGCTGGAGCCCGCGTTTGTGACCCACATAGGGCCACCAGGCGGCAAGCTTTCCTATCTGAAAGCCAGTGTTAGTTTACGCGCCGGCGCCAGCACCACTCGCCCCGCCGTAGAAGCCCACATGCCACGCATGCGCCATGAGCTGGTGCTGCTGTTTGGCGAACAAAGCGATGTTGATGCCCTTACCCGCCCAGACACGCAGCAGACACTGGCAACTGAAGCCACGGCCCGCGTTAATCAGGTACTGGAAAACCAGCACACCGGTGAAATTGTTAGCGGCGTGCTGTTCACCGAGTTTGTCGTGCAGAAATAACCAACACTCCGGTGTTCAGCTTTGCTGATACTGATGCAGGTAATCGGCAAAGCTTAGCGTATCGGCGGCTTCAATCTGTTGCTGCTGTTGCAAGGACTCAAGGCTAAACTCTTTATATTGCTGCTGCACAGCGCCTGGCAGCGGCTGCGCGAGCAAGCTGTGTTTGTGCTGGTGGGACATTTCCAGCGCCCAGTCGCGGTGGCCCAGACCACTACTGGTCATTGCATCCAGGACCTGCTGCGATGGCAAACACCAACTGCCTTCCAACTTTTTCCGCTGCTCCGCCAGAGCCCGCACGTAGGTGGCGTCACCATTCCAACCGTCGAGCTGTTCCGCCAGTGGCTGCAGTGAATCCAGAAGCTCAAGCGCCGTCTCTCCGGCGTTAACACTGCGATTGCCCAGCTGCAACGCCAGGTTGCGCCCGCGTCCATGTGCAACCACATCTTTGAAATTGTTATCCAGCAGGGCACACTCATCGTCACCAATCCGCGGGCTGTCCTGTAACAGACAATCCAACAGGAACAGGTCAAGAAAATCCACTTGCGGTGCGGTAATACCCACGGCTGCAAACGGGTCCAGATCCAGACACCGCACCTCGATGTACTCCACCCCGCGGCTCATCAACGCGTGGATGGGTTTTTCGCCACTGGCGGCAGTGCGCTTAGGGCGTAAGGCACTGTAATACTCGTTTTCAATCTGCAGCACATTGGTATTGAGCTGAATGTATTCACCGTCGCGGTTTATACCCATTTTTTCGTAGGGCGGCCAAGGCGTGTGAATGGCTCGCTCCAGGGTGCGGGTATAGGTTTTCAACTCGTTAAAACAAATGTTCAGGGATGCCTGGGCATTGTTGTGATAACCCAAATCGCCCATGCGCAGCGAGCTGGCCTGTTCACCGTAAAAAGTATTTGCATTGAAGCTGCTGAGGTTGTGCCGCACGTTGGCGACAAAACTCTGATCCAGCGCCGGTGAGGCGCCAAACAGCAGCATTAACAGCCAGCTGCGGCGGCGGAAATTACGAATCAGCCAGAAGTACTGCTCGGATTTGAAATCTTGCAGGCTCAGCTCGCTGCCGCCCACAGCCTGCTGCCACTGCTGCCAAAACTCTTCAGGTAGCGACACATTGTAATGGGTGCCCGCGATACTCTGCATCATTCGCCCATAGCGAACCGCCAGACCCTGGCGATACACGTGCTTCATCTTACCCACGTTGGAGGTGCCGTAATTGGCGATGGGAATACTGCTGTCGCCATCCAGACCGCAAGGCATACTGGCGGCCCAGAACACCTCGTCACCCAAGTTCTGCTGCACAAATTGATGGGTGTGGCCCAGCGCTTCAAGCATGCCGGCGGTGGTGTCATACACCGGCGTAATCAGCTCCAGCAGAGATTCCGAATAATCGGTGGTAATGCGTGGGTGGGTTAACGCCGAACCCAGAGCGTGCGGGTGCGGGGTTTGTGCGATGAAGCCGCTGGCATCGGCACGCAGACCTTCTTTTTCAACGCCTTTACGAAAGCCCTGCCACTCGTTGGCGGCAAACTGCTGAAATATGTGATGGCGTGATTGAGCCATGAAAAACTCCTGCTGCAACCGCTATGGTTGCCAAGTAAAGTTGCCAAGTAAAGTTGCCAAGTAAAGTTGCCGAGTAAATTAACGGTCGCGCTTGTTGGCCGACGCCATGGCCTGAGCCAGAGCTCCAGCCATGGCACCTTGACCCTGACCCGGATTCTGATTCTGACTCTGATTTGCAGCCGGCGCCGGTTTACGCGCGCCAGCCGCAGTGTTGCGATTTGGGCTTGGGGTTTTGTCACCACGGGGCCGTTCAGCCGGCTGCTGGCCAGGCTGATCACCCATGCGCATGGTCAAAGCGATGCGCTTACGCGGAATATCCACCTCCATCACCTTCACTTTTACGATGTCGCCCGCTTTCACCACTTCCCGCGGGTCTTTTATAAAACGGTCTGCCAACGCCGATATATGAACCAGGCCGTCTTGGTGCACGCCAATATCCACGAAGGCGCCAAAATTGGTGACGTTGGTGACAGACCCTTCCAGCACCATTCCCGGCTCCAGATCTTCCAGGGTTTCTACGCCTTCTTCAAAGCTGGCGAAGCGGAATTCCGGCCGCGGGTCGCGCCCCGGCTTTTCCAACTCGGCGAAGATGTCTTTGACCGTAGGCAAGCCAAACTGCTCGGTCACATAATCCTGCGGGTTCAGGCTGCGCAAAAATGCTCCATCACCCACCAGGTTGTTCATATTCCGGTGATTTTTAGCGGCGATGGTTTCCACCACGCGATAAGCTTCCGGGTGCACCGAAGACCGATCTAACGGATTATCACCATCGCTGATGCGCAAAAAGCCCGCCGCCTGTTCGAAGCTGCGGGCACCCAGACGCGGCACTTTCATCAGCTGCTTGCGGTTACGGAACTGGCCATTCTGGCTGCGATAATCCACGATGTTCTGGGCAATGGTTGGGTTTAACCCAGATACACGGGTTAACAGCGGCACCGACGCGGTGTTCAGATCGACTCCTACGCCGTTTACACAGTCTTCTACCACTGCATACAGGCTGCGCGATAGCTGTACCTGCGATACGTCGTGCTGATATTGGCCCACACCAATAGATTTTGGCTCAATTTTAACCAGTTCCGCCAACGGGTCCTGCAAGCGCCGGGCAATGGATACCGCGCCGCGAATGGTGACATCCAGGTCCGGCAATTCCCGCGAGGCGAATTCCGATGCTGAATAAATAGACGCACCCGATTCGCTGACCACAATGCGCGCCAATTTCAGTTCCGGGTAGCGCTTGCACAGATCGGCCACCAATTTATCGGTTTCCCGCGAGGCAGTGCCATTACCAATAGCCACCAGTTCGATGTTGTACTGGCGACACCATTTGGCCAATTGCTCTATCGAGGCGTCCCACTGATTTCGTGGGGCATGGGGAAATATAGCGCCGTGGTCCACCACTTGCCCTATGCCGTCAATTACGGCTACTTTTACACCGGTACGCAGGCCTGGGTCCAGGCCCAGAGTCGCCCGTGGTCCGGCCGGAGCCAGCAACAACAAATCTTTTAGGTTATCAGCGAATACCTGGATAGCCTCGGTTTCGGCGGCCTCTCGAATCTGGCCTATCAGGTCGGTTTCGAGCTGGCCAGACAGTTTAACCCGCCAGGTCCAGCGCACCACTTCGGCCAGCCATTTGTCGGCCGCCCGGCCCTGATCGCGGATATTCCAGTGGGCTGTAATGTAAGATTCTGCCGGGTGCGGCTGGCGACGATCGTCGCTGTTTTCGCCAACGGCAATGGTGTAGCTCAGAACGCCCTCGTTGCGGCCGCGTAAAATAGCCAGAGTGCGGTGTGACGGTACTTTTTTTAACGCTTCGCTGTGATCGAAATAATCACGGAATTTGGCGCCTTCGGCCTCTTTACCGGCAATAACGGTGACTTTCAACTGGCCTTGCTGCCAGATGAAACCGCGCAGCTGGGCTAAAAGTTCGGCGTCTTCTGCGAAACGCTCCATCAGGATGGCACGGGCGCCTTCCAGGGCAGCCTTGCTGTCAGCCACATCGGCGTTAACGAACTGCGTTGCCAAAACCTCTGGCACGTGTGTAGGGTCGTTATAAAGGCCATCGGCCAGTGGCTCAAGACCGGCCTCACGGGCAATCTGGGCTTTGGTACGGCGCTTGGGCTTGTAAGGCAGGTAAAGATCTTCCAGGCGGTTTTTGGTGTCTGCCCCGTTTATGCTGGCTTTCAGCACATCGGTCAGTTTGCCCTGCTCGTCAATACTGGTGAGGATGGTGGCGCGGCGGTCTTCCAGCTCGCGCAGATAGCGCAGGCGCTCTTCCAGGGCTCGCAACTGGATGTCGTCAAGCGCGCCGGTCAGCTCTTTGCGATAGCGGGCAATAAAGGGCACAGTCGCACCGCCGTTTAACAGCTCAACGGTGGCCTTGACCTGTTCTTCACGTACACCGAGCTCATTCGCAATGCGTTGGGAAATACTGTTCATGCTACCTCTGCTAATCACGTTCGCTGACAAACAAAGTGGCAAAGGTACAGCGGCACAGGATTACAGGCAAGCAGACTGCCTCTGATTAAGGAGGAACTGTAGCAACTGACCCCAAGGCATCGGCCGAGCAAAATAGTAACCCTGGACGTGGTCACAGTTCAGTTGCCGTAAAAACTCCATCTGGGCGTAGGTTTCCACACCCTCTGCTACTACGCTCATTTTCAGGCTGTGAGCGAGGCTGATCAAAAAAAACGAAAGGCGATACCATCTGCGAATCCATGAGTTTGTAAGATTTTCTGCACCAATGCGCAGTAATTCAAGCCGTACAATTCATTAACAATAGCTGACTTTCCGGTAGGGTGCCGATTGCCCGGGTGCTGTAGAATAAGCACGATATTAACGCACTTTGCAACCAGGCTGCTGTGACGCCGTGACAAAACTGAACCCCCGACAACGCGAAGCCGTGCGCTATGCAGATGGCCCCATGCTGGTACTAGCGGGGGCCGGCAGCGGCAAAACCAGCGTAATTACCCGCAAAATTGCGTTTCTAATTGAACAACTGGGTATTCCTGGCCGGCATATAGCCGCCGTGACCTTCACCAACAAAGCCGCACGAGAGATGAAAGAGCGTGTTGGCCGCATCATCGCTCGAAAGCTAACCCGTGGATTAACCGTGTCCACCTTCCATAACCTTGGCCTGAACATAATCCGCGAGGAAAATGACCACCTGGGCTATCACCCGGGATTTTCCATTTTTGATGCCGAGGACGCCAAAGCCCTGTTGCAGGATCTGATGCTAACCCATGGCAGCACCGATGCTGGCGATGAGCTCAACCCGGTACAGATGACCATCTCTTCCTGGAAAAACGCCATGCGTACGCCTGCCGAATCACTGAGCAAGGCTGCAGACGAGCGTGAACAGAGAATCGCCATCATTTATGGATACTACAACGAGTACTTGAAAGCATACAACGCCGTTGACTTCGATGACTTGATTCTGCTGCCGGTGATGCTGTTTCGCCAGCACCCGGACGTGCTGGCGAAATGGCAGCGTAAAATTCGTTACATGCTGGTGGATGAGTACCAAGACACCAATGTGTGCCAATACGAGCTGGTGAAGCTCTTGGTGGCAGGGCGCGCCGCTTTTACCGTAGTGGGTGATGATGACCAGTCGATTTACGCCTGGCGCGGAGCGCGGCCAGAGAACCTGGCACAGCTGGAACAGGATTTCCCCAGCCTGAAAGTGGTTAAGCTCGAGCAGAATTACCGCTCCACCAGCCGCATACTGCGGGCCGCCAACACGGTGATTGCCAACAACCCACACGCCTTTGAAAAAGTGCTGTGGAGCGATCACGCCATTGGCGAAGAAATCCGCATCATCCGCTGCCGCAATGAAGAAGCAGAAACCGAGCGTGTAGCCACCGAAATACTGGATCAGAAGCTGAAGCAGGGCTTGGGGTTCAAAGATTTTGCGGTGCTGTACCGGGGTAACCATCAGGCCCGACTGCTTGAAGTGAAGCTTCAGGCCTATCAAATTCCCTATCGCATTTCCGGCGGCCAGTCGTTTTTTGCCAAAAGCGAAATCAAAGACGCCATGGCGTATTTGCGCTTGCTGATCAATCCCACGGACGACGCCGCGTTTTTACGGGTGGTTAACGTGCCCCGCCGGGAGATTGGCCCACGTACACTCGAGCAATTAAGCCACTACGCACGCGCTCGCAACGTCAGCCTGTTCAAAGCACTGGGCGATATGGGCGCGCAAAGCCACGTGACCGACAAGGGCCTGGAGCGTCTGCGTCGCTTCGCCCACTGGGCAGGCGCTACCTGTGAAAGGTTACACAGCGATGACCCTGTGCAGGTCATCAAGCAGCTGTTTACCGATATAGAGTACGAGGAATGGCTGCACCAGCATTCTGGCTCTCCCAAACAGGCGCAGCGGCGCATGGAGAATATCTGGTATCTGGTGGATTCCATCCAGCGCATGCTTGACGATGGTAAAGGCACCGCGGACGAAATTGGCGTGGAAGACGCCATTACCAAACTGATTCTGCGGGACATGATGGAGCAGCGCGAGGAAGAGGACGACAGCGATAAAGTACAGCTGCTGACCCTGCACGCTTCCAAAGGCCTGGAGTTTCCCCACGTGTTCATCATCGGCCTGGAAGAAGAAATTCTGCCGCACCGGATGAGCATTGAAGAAGAAAATATCGAGGAAGAACGGCGGCTGATGTACGTGGGTATTACCCGGGCGCGAGAAACCCTGACCCTGACCTATGCTGCGTCGCGCCGGCAATATGGCGAAAAAATGGAGACCATTCCAAGCCGCTTCCTGGACGAACTACCGGAAGATGATGTGCGCTGGCTGGGTTTAGGGGAAGCAGACGTCGAAGTGAACCAAAAGAAGGGAAAAGCGACGCTCAGCGCCCTGTTGGGGGACTTGGGCGCCTGACACCGGGCAGCCCGCATCGGCGAACGGCCCGGCTTTTACGCAGTGTTACTTGCTCTCTGCCACCAGGTGTTCAACGGCTGCAGCAATCTCTTCATCCGGGCAGCTGGCACAACCACCTTTCGCTGGCATGGCGTTATAGCCATTAATAGCGTGGGAGATTAGCGTGTCTAGGCCCTGCTCGACACGCGGCGCCCAGGCACTGGCGTCACCAATAACCGGCGCACCGGCTGCACCCGTGGTGTGGCATGCCAGGCAAACGGCACCATAAACCTCCGAGCCAGAGCGAGGGCCAGCACTGGCTGCAACCGTTGGAGCTGCCGCTGCGCCACAATCTTCACCCTGCAAGCAGAGACTGCCTACCGGCTGGATACGGGACAGAATTTCGTCATCAACATTTGCCATAACGGCGCCGGCTGTCAGACCAAAACCAAGCAGAACAGCGGCCAGAATTCTCTTCATCTTCACAATGCACCTCGCATTCAAGCGTTATAATAATAAGTTGCCGCATTATAGCGGCTGTGCGTCGGCAAAAAAACCAACACGCAGACTGATACATCAATTTCAGCACCGTTTGTTGCTATTTGGTAAATCACAAGACCTGTCGCGCCGTTATGGTTACCATACGTTCCAGGCCCGTTTATCGCTCAGGAATTCACCATGACAGAACTCAGTCACTCTTCTCACCGCTTGCGCAAGCCGCTCTTAATTCTAGAGTTTACCGCGCTAGCTACACTACTGGGTTCTATGATCTGGTTTGGTTACAGTACGCCGCCGGGCGAAGTTCTGGCGCCCGCCTGGCTGTTGATACCTGCTGTGGCCAGCCTGCTGGTTTTTACCAGTTTTATTGGCCTGATGTACCTGCGCTGGGTGGTTACCGCAGGCGCAGAGCGGCAAAATCGTCCTAAACTGATTTTCGCATTGCTGGCATTGACTATGTCCAGTGTGTGGTTATACGGCATAGCAAATACCTGGATCAGCCTGAACGCCCAGTAAAACGCCACCATTTGCACGCCGTTTTTCTTCCGCTAAAGGTCAAAGAGACATTACCACCATGCTATTCACACCTGCGTTAACAGTTATCCGGCAGCGCCGCCACGTGTTGGCAACGGCACTATCCGCCGCATTGTGCACCTTGGCCTGGGCGCCTGCGACCAGTGCCCAAACCGACGCTGAGCCCATGGCAGATCAACCGCTGTCCGCCCAAGACTGCGCACTGATTCGCGATGGACTGCAGCGCCTGGCCTGTTTCGATGAGATTTACCAGCCTGATCAGGCCCGCGACAACGCCAGCACCGAGCAACGGCAGCGGGTCGAAATCGCCACCGAGGCACTACCACCAAGCAAACGGGCAATGGAAGAAGCACTGGATAACCCAGGAGCAAACGACGAAACTGCGGTGATGTCGTCGATTCTGGACCGCTACCTGGAAGCGGAAGAATCCCTGTTTTCATTCTCTGGCAGCTTTATTCGCCACCGCCCGAACTACATTCTGCCAATCACCTGGTCTGACCAACCAAACCAGACGCCCACAAGCCCGCGCCTGGGCGTGACCGGCTACGATTACGACCTTAAGCAGGAAGAAGCCAAGTACCAAATCAGCTTCAAAGTTCCGCTGCTCACCGGCTTTATGGATAAACGCACTACGCTTTGGTTCGGCTACACCCAGAAGTCTTTCTGGCAGCTTTACAATCAGGATGAGTCCGCGCCGTTTCGTGAAACCAACTACGAGCCTGAACTATTCCTGCGCTACCAACCCGACTGGGACATTGGGCCGGGCCGCCTGAATACGGTGAATCTGGGCATTAACCACCAGTCAAACGGTCAGGCCGAGCCGCGCTCGCGCAGCTGGAACCGCATTGTTGGCATGGGAACTTACACTTACAACCGTTGGCTGTTCATGGTTAAACCCTGGATACGCTTGCCAGACGGCAACACCGACGACAACGACGATATTGAAAGCTATCTGGGCCATGGCAGTTACCACGCAGTGTACAAACTGACGGAAAACCGCACCTTCTCACTGAAGCTGCTGAACAACCTGCGCACCTCAGACAACAAAACCTCGGTAGAGTTTGGCTACAGCTTCCCCATGGGCGATACCATCAAAGGCTTCGTGCATTATTACAACGGTTACGGTGAAAGCCTGATTGACTATAACGAGCGCATTCAGAGGGTCGGATTGGGGATTATGCTGAACGACTGGCTGTAAACCTTAGCGCAGCGCCAGGGACAGGACCAGAAGTATAAATAAGCAAAAAGGCCCTGCCCGGTTTGATTGTCCGGTAGGGCCTTTGCACAGATTCCACAGAGCAAATTACAATCACGTTTACAGGGCGTTCAAACGCTCCATTTCCGCCAGCAGTTCGTCGGTTTTCTCTCGCATCAACGGTATATCGCCACGGGACTCCACGTTCAGCCTTACCACCGGTTCGGTGTTGGACATCCGCAGATTAAAGCGCCAGTGGTCGTACTCCACACTCACGCCGTCTACGTGGCTCACACTCTTCGCCTCGGCGCCGTATTTTGCTTCGATGGCGGCAATGACAGTAGCGGGGTCTGCGATCGTACGGTTAATCTCGCCGCTGGCCGGGTAGGCTTCAATGCGGGCATCAATCAACGATGACAGCGTGCAACCAGCCTGGCACAAGCGCTCGGCCACTAGCAGCCATGGAATCATGCCGCTGTCGCAATAAGCAAAATCCCGGAAATAATGGTGGGCACTCATTTCACCGCCGTACACCGCATCTTCATCGCGCATACGCTGCTTGATGAACGCATGGCCGGTTTTGCTTTCGACGGCAACTCCGCCAGCAGCCGCAACCAGGTCCAACGTGTTCCAGATCAGGCGCGGGTCGTGAATCATCTTACCCGGGCCGGTCTTGCGCAGAAACTGATCGGCCAACAGGCCAACAATGTAATAGCCTTCAATAAAGCGGCCATTTTCATCGAAGAAAAAACAGCGATCGTAATCACCGTCCCAGGCGATGCCCATGACAGCGCCACTGGCTTTTACCGCATCTGCGGTGGCTGCGCGATTTTCTTCCAGTATCGGGTTGGGAACACCGTTGGGAAAGTGGCCGTCTGCGTTGTGGTGTACTTTCACAAATTCGAACGGCACGTGCGCCTCAAGCTCATCAATCACCAGCCCGGCACCGCCGTTACCAGCATTAACCACCAGTTTCAGCGGCTTTAGATCTGCACCGTTAATATAGCCCAAAAGGTGATCGATATAGGCGTTCATGGTTTCCAGGGTTTCGTAACGGCCCTGATCTTGGGCATCCGCAAACGGTTCCAAGACGCGGTCACGGATGTCGTTCAGGCCATTGTCTGAACTGATCGGCCGCGATTCTGGCCCCACCATTTTCATGCCATTGTGGTCACGGGGGTTATGGCTGGCGGTTACCATAATGCCGCCATCCATGTCGTAATGGCTGGTGGCAAAGTACACCATTTCGGTACCACACAGGCCGATGTCGTACACGTCTGCGCCCGCAGCCATTAAACCCGAGCACAATGCCTGGCTGATCTCGCGACTAGACAAGCGAATGTCATAGCCAACAATGATTTTTTTCGCGCCGGTTACTTCCACATAGGCACGGCCAATAAGCTCCGCGAGCTTAGGGTTCAGCCGGTCTGGAACACGGCCACGAAGGTCATACGCTTTAAAGCAGGACAGATCCATTGTCGACATTTACTCCGCTGCGGCAGACTGTAATTGGATGTAGTTTTGAATGCCCATCTGACTGATCATTTCCAGCTGGGTTTCCAGCCAGTCGATGTGCTCTTCTTCACTGTCCAGAATGCTGCGGAACAGCTCGCGGCTGGTGTAGTCCTGAACAGACTCGCAGTGAACGATGGCATCTTTCAGATCTTTGTGTGCAAGGTGTTCGATTTTCAGATCGCTTTCGATCATTTCCTGAACGTGCTCACCAATCATCAGCTTGTTCAGATCTTGCAGGTTCGGCAGGCCGTCCAGAAACAGGATGCGTTCGATCAGCTGATCGGCGTGTTTCATTTCGTCAATAGACTCTTCGTACTCTTTAGCGGCAAGCTTAGCGATGCCCCAGTCTTTGTACATGCGTGAGTGCAAAAAATACTGATTGATGGCCGTCAGCTCGTTGCCCAACACTTTGTTTAAAAACTGAATAACCTGTTTATCGCCTTTCATAGCGCCTCTCCCTAAAGATTTTCATCACGTCAGGCAAGAATAGCGCGTTATGGCGATAGTTAAAATCGCTGGAATGATAAACCTGGTCGGGTAATCAAACCGGGTGGGCCAGCATACCCGCCAGAGCCATATAATCCGGAGAGCTGTGATCGCGGAGGATTTCGCGAGCGGTTTGTGCACAGCGGCCGCACTGCGTGCCCACGCCCAGTTCTTTACCCAACTGGCGCATGGACGTTACACCGTTGTCCGCTGCGGCACGGATATCACGATCGGTTACGCCGTGGCAAAGGCAGACATACATAGGGCTCTCACTTACGCGATTAAATGTTAGTGATAATTATTAACATTCCGATCTTAAAGTTCAAGCCCTTTGTAGATTAATTTTCAGTCAATCTGCTCAGGTTTCGTGCTCCCGTCTCGGTAACCAGCACGTTGTCTTCCAGCCGCACACCCCCATAGCCCTTCAGTTCGCCCAGTATCGCGGTATTGATATGCTGCGCCAATGGTCCTTTTAGCAAGGGTTCCAGCAGCGAAGGGATGAAATACAGACCTGGTTCGATGGTCACTACCATGCCGGCTTCCAACGTTCGCGTCAGGCGTAAAAACGGCGCTTCTGCCGGCGACGGTACGGGTTTTCCAGCCACATCGTGCACCTGTATGCCCAGAAAATGGCCGATGCCGTGGGGGAAAAACACCCGGGTGATGCCCTGCTCTACCATGGCTTCATCGCTGATACCGCTTACCAGCCCACTGGCACTAAGCAGCGCGGCGACACCGGAATGAGCTTTGCGGTGAATAACCAGGTACTCGACACCCGGTGCAACCATCGTGCACAGGCGCTCGCGCAACAGGTCCATACCTTTTACCAGTGCGGCGAATCGGCCTTCGCCCGCGGCTGCGTAGGTGCGGGTAATGTCCGAGCAGTAACCGCGGTAGCGCACACCGGCATCCATCAGCAGGCTGCGGGACTGCGCCGGTGCCGTGATGTCGTAATACTGGTAATGCAAGGTGCCGGCGTGTTCGTTCAAGCCGATAATGCTGTGATAAGGCGCTTCTGTTTCACGCTGCAAGGTAGCCTGCTGATACGCCAAGTTGATCGCAAATTCACTGGCACCATCGGCGAACGCCGCGGCTGCCGCCTGATGGCCCGCCAACGCAACGTTATTGGCACGGGCCAGGCAGGCCACTTCATAGTCGGTTTTGTGCATGCGGGTTTCATCCAGAGCCGCCGTCAGCGCCGCCGGATTATGGTCACCCGGCACGCCTGCAAGCAGGGCCGGATCGCCCACAACGGCCAGTCCCTTACCCTGACGGGTCTCGGCAGGCAATGGCGGCAGGCCGCGTTTGGCAATGTAGCGAATATCCATTGCCTGCTGCCAGGGTTCGCTTGGCAGCTGCAAAGTCGCGTGCCAGAAGTCCACCGGCTGATACAACCACAGCACCGGCGTTGTATCTGGCTGAATCAGCAGCCAGGCGTGTTCGTAACCGGTCAGGCCGGTCCAGTGCAGGAACGGGCCAAAGCCCTGGAAAGGCGCGCCCTGGTCGTCGCCATAGCGCATGGGCGAAGCACCAGCGCTGATCAACAGGGCGCTGTAGCCATGTTCCGCCAGCGCTCGCTGGTAGCGCTGCTGCAACTCGGCAATGTGGTCAGGTTGCAGGGCCAGAATTTGGTTATCGGTCATATTGAGTTTCCAATGTGTTCCAGAGTGTATTGAATTCCTGGCTACGGGGCTGGCTCAGGCGCAGCAATCGAATTTCCAGTGTTACGTCCCAGCGCTCATCGCCGGCGCGCACCAAGCTGCCAGATTCTTCGCTTTTTTGGGCCATGCGCTGGGGCAACCAGCCCATGCCAAAGCCCTGCTTTACCAGGGCTTTCACGCTGGCCGACTGGGCGTTTTCATTCAGCGGTAACAGATTGGCGGTGGTCTTCTGCCGCGCCAGATGGGTGGAAATGGCGGGCTGTAAAAACCCCCGCGGATGGTAAGCAATCAGCGGCACCGGCTGCGCTGCGCTGCCCGGCAGAACAAAACGCGGGGCGCCCTGTTCGTCGCCAATGCTCACCGGTATCAGTGCCTCCTTTGACAGAGTCAGAGAACGGTAGGCGCTGCTGCTCAGTCGCTCACGCCAGGGAAGGTCTTCATGCCAGTAACACAGCACCAGATCGCAGTCGCCGTTGTCGAGCGCGTCCAGAAATTGTTCGCCAACCCAGTTGGTGGCCTTCAGGTTTAGCTGCAGCCGCTCGGCTACTCCGGCCTGTTGCGCCCAGGTCTGGTAAAAGTGGGAGAACAGACCCTGGGTTGAACCCACACTGATGCGGGCACTGGCTTCGGATTCAAGGTGTTTGACCTGCTCGCGGGTGTCGCGAACATCACGGGTGACCCGCGCGCACAACTCGGCAAACACCTCACCCGCAGGGGTCAGCGACAGTGGCAGCGTCTGGCGGTTAACCAGAGTTGCACCCATGGAGTCTTCCAGCAGACGAATACGCCGGCTAAAAGTAGGCTGGCTGACGTGTTGAAGCTCAGCCGCACGTGAAAAATGGCGGGTGCGGGCCAGCGCCATAAAATCTTCCATCCAGCGTACTTCCATCAACCCCCCACGGCTTTGCGGACCCTTGGCGTTACATCAAGAGCGCCATGATAACGCATCGGCTAATGGGTTTTCACAAACGGCCTTCTTCCACCCCGTGGCAGGCCACCTGGCCACCGTCATCTGTGGCAAACAATTCCGGAATTTCCTGACGGCAGCGATCATTAGCGTAGGGGCAACGGCCATGAAATACGCAACCCGAGGGCAAATTGACCGGCGTAGGCACTTCACCCTGCAGGCGAATGTAATTGGGCCGGCCGTCTTCCAGTCGCGGTATCGCGGACAGCAATGCCTGGGTGTACGGGTGCCGCGGAGTGGCAAACAGCGCTTTGGTCGGCGCCAGCTCACACACCCGGCCCAGATACATCACCGCCACGCGGGTGCCAAAGTGCTCCACCACCGCCAAATCGTGGGTGATAAACAGATAGGTCAGATTGCGTGATTCCTGAGCGTCCATCATCAGGTTCAGTACTTGCGCCTGAATAGACACATCCAGTGCCGATATGGGTTCGTCCGCCACTATAAATTCCGGGTCTACCGCTAATGCGCGAGCTATGGCAATACGCTGGCGCTGGCCGCCAGAGAACTCGTGGCCAAAGCGGCTGCCCCAATCCGGATCAATACCCACCGATTGCATTACCTCCTGTACTTTATTAAGCACGTCGGCTTTGCTCCACTCGGGGTGGTGAAAGTGGATGGGTTCTTCCAGCGTTTGCTGAATGGTCATCCGCGGATTCAGCGAGGCGTAAGGGTTCTGGAAAATCATCTGCATTTTGCGACGGTACGGCAACAGAGCTTTGCCTTCCAGCGTGTCGATGCGTTTGCCTTCGTAGTGCACCTCACCGGCGGTGGGTGACAGCAAGCCCATAATAGTGCGGGCCACCGTAGACTTGCCGCAACCAGACTCGCCCACAACGCACAGGGCTTCGCCTTTGAACACCTGCAGATTCACGCCGTTGATGGCGTGCACCGCTTCCTGTTTGCGCTGAAAGCGACCGTTTTTAAAGCTGATCTGCTCCAGAAAGCTGCCAGACAGGTCGAATTTCTTTTCCAGACCGCGAATATCAACCAACGGCGAGGCGCTCATGGGGCCACCTCTCGGGCTTGCTGTTCTTGTGCAATCAAACGTTCTACCTCATAGCAGGCCACATCTACATTACCGGCCCGCACATACTCAGGCATAGTGCTGCGGCATTCATCGGTGGCGAATGAGCAGCGCGGGTTAAACGGGCAACCCGTGGGCACATTCTTTAACGACGGCATGGCGCCCGGTATCTGGAACAACCGCGCACCGGGCTCGCCCATTTGCGGCAGTGCGTTTATCAGCCCCTGAGTATACGGGTGCTGGGCATCGTTGATGATTTCGCGGGTAGGCCCCTGCTCGATGATACGGCCGGAGTACATCACCAGCATGCGCTGGGACACCTGGGATACCACGCCCAAGTCATGGGTAATCAGCATCAGCGCGACGTTTTCCTGCTCACACAAATCCAGCAGCAGAGCCATGATTTCGGCCTGAATGGTCACATCCAGAGCGGTGGTGGGCTCGTCGGCAATAATAATTTCCGGGTCTAGCAGCAACGCGATGGCAATAATCACCCGCTGGCGCATACCGCCAGACAGTTCATGGGGATATTGGTCCAGACGTTTCTCGGGGGACGGAATCTGCACCTTGCGCAGCTTGTCTACGGTAATGGCCCGCGCGTCTTTGGTGTTGATCCGGCGGTGGGCCTTGATGGCTTCCACCATCTGGGTGCCAATGGTCAGCACCGGGTTCAGGGTCATCATCGGATCCTGAAAGATCATGGCGATGCGGTTGCCGCGGATTTTCCGCAGTTCACGCTCGCTCATGGCCGCCAGGTCTTTGCCTTCAAACAGAATTTGCCCGCCGGCAATGTAGCCCGGCTGCGCAATCAGATTGAGAATGGAAAATGCCGCCACGGATTTACCCGCGCCGGATTCGCCCACTATGCCCAACCGTTCGCCTTTGTCCAGCGAAAAACTGATGCCCCGCAGGGCTGTCAAATCGCCACCGCGCACGGCAAAGCGAACATCCAGATTTTTTACTTCCAGCAATGCCATCGGATTATCCCTTGTACAGCCGTGGGTTCATTACATCGCGCAGCCAGTCGCCCAGCAGGTTGATCACCAGCACCAACACTACCAGCACCAGGCCAGGCAGCAGGGTGATCCACCAGGAACCACTCTGAATGTAATCAAAGCCAGATTTGATCAGCGAGCCAAGTGACGGCTGGGTTTCAGGCATGCCCAGACCCAGAAACGACAGCGCCGCTTCGGAAATAATGGCGTTGGCGATCTGCACCGTACCAAT
The DNA here is from genome assembly GCF_002563885.1 of Marinobacter sp. LV10MA510-1. Taxonomy (GTDB): domain Bacteria; phylum Pseudomonadota; class Gammaproteobacteria; order Pseudomonadales; family Oleiphilaceae; genus Marinobacter. Next base: position 2,607,474 of record NZ_PDJA01000001.1, read on the forward strand.
CACGAAAATCGGCGAAAGAGTATTGGGCAGAATGTGGCGGAACATAATACGATTGGTGCGAAAACCCATCACCTTGGCCGCATCTACATATTCCTTTTTCTTCTCTGCCAGCACCGAGGCGCGCACGGTGCGGGCAATCTGCGGCCATTCGGCCACGCCGATGATAAAAATCAGCATGTAAATGGCAATTTCACCAAACATCAGGCTGCCAAAGCTGGCCTTGAACACCGCACCCACAATAATCGCCACCATCAAGGTAGAGAACGACAACTGCACGTCGGCGATGCGCATCAGAATAGCGTCTACCCGACCGCCCATGTAACCGGCCAGCAGACCAAACAAAATGCCCAGCACGGCTTGCAGAATAACCGCACCAAAACCAATCATCAGCGACACCCGGGTGCCGTACAGAATGGTCGACAGCATATCCCGGCCTTGGGCGTCGGTGCCCAACGGGAAAGCCCCGTCGGCGCCGCTCATGCCCACCGGCGGCAACTCTGAGTTCATGATGTCGATCAGCGCCAGATCGTAAGGATCAGTCGGTGCTAACAAGGGTGCGAAAATCGCCGACAGAACCATCGCCAACAATACGATGAAGCTAGCAATAGCTACTTTGTCACGTTTAAAGCTGTACCAGAGGAAAGAGTCGCGGACGCGAGCCCAACGGGAGACAGTCGCGGTCATCATGCTTTTTTACCTGTCAGTTTTACAGTGGGGTTCACCAGGCCATAGATCAGATCCACAATCGTGTTGGTAATCACAAAAACCAGCCCCACCACCATCAGGTAGGCCACAATCAGCGGAATGTCGCTGCGGGTAATGGCTTCCAGAAACATCAGGCCCATGCCCGGCCACTGGAATACGGTTTCAGTAAGAATGGTGTAAGCAACCATGATGCCGAGTTGCACACCGCCAACCGTAATCACCGGCAGCATGGTGTTTTTCAAGGCGTGCAGAAAGTTGATGCGGCCGGAAGACAGCCCCTTAGCACGCGCGTAGCGAATATAGTCGCTTTGCAGCACTTCCATCATTTCCGCACGAATCAGCCGGATAAACAGCGGCAGCATGATTGACGCCAGAGACACACAGGGCAGCACCAGGTGCCAAAGGCCGTCTGAAGAGAAAAACCCTGAATTCCAGGTACCGAACAAATGGGTAAGTTCATCACCGCGGCCGTAAGAGGGTAAACCGCCATCGGTAGACAGCGCGCCGTTTAGCCAGGCGCCCCAACCGGTATCCGTTGGAAACAGTTCAATCGTAACCCCAATCGAAAACAGCTGAATCAGCACAATGGCGGTCAAGAACACCGGAATTGAAATACCAACGGTGCTGATGCCCATAAAAAATTTCGACAAAAATGCTTGCGGGCGAATGGCTGCGTACACACCAATAGGCACCGAAAACACCAAAATAATCAGGCTGGCACCAATCACCAATTCCAGGGTGGCCGGAAGGTGTTCAGCAATAACCTGTAACGTAGGCTTGCCGTAGAAGTACGAAATGCCCAGATCTCCCTGCAGAGCATTACCGGCAAAGCGCGCATACTGCACGTAAATTGGGTCATTAAAACCCATGTCTTCACGTATGGCATCGCGCTCTTCCAGCGACACCGACATGCCCACCAGTTCATACAGCGGGTCACCCAGGCCGTCCTGAATGGCAAACGCGATCACGCTGATCACGAACATGACCAGAAATGCCTGGGAAATCCGTTGAACCAAAAACGCTAGCATGAAAAATGTCCGGATTAGGCGTCAATAAAAAAGCCGGTTGCAGGCGCCCTTGGGAGAGTGGGTGCCCGCAACCGACCGGGTTTTACGGGTTGATCAAGTGCTACTAAGGATGATTAGGGGCGGTTACTCGACCACTAGGTCTCCCAAGTACGGGAAGTTCATCACGTTCAATATGGGTTCAAGTTTTACGTTCTTCTTTGAAGCCCAAGCCAGATCCTGCCAGTGCAGGGGGATGAACGCAGCATCGTCATACAGTTGCTTTTCTGCGTCTTGCAGCATCGCAGCGCGTTTTTCACGATCGGTTTCCACATTGGCTTTTGTGACCAACGCGTCTACTTCCGGATTGCAGTAGTAACCCGCGTTGTACTGGCCAGCACCGGTGTCGGCGTTCGGGCAGAAGGTCAGAAACTCGAAGAAGTTCGCAGAGTCTTCGGTATCGGCGTGCCAGCCAATCAGCATCATGTCACCTGAGCGGGCATCAAATTCCGGCCAGTACTGCGCCTTGGGCAGGGTTTTCAGATCCACCGTGATGTTAATGCGCGCCAGCATGGCCGCAGCCGCCTGGGCAATCTTGTCGTCGTTCACGTAGCGGTTGTTGGGCGACATCATGGTGATGGTAAAGCCGTCTTCATAGCCGGCCTCCTTCATCAGTTGTTGCGCCTTTTCCACATCATAACGAGGTTTCAAAGAGTCGTTATGGCCAGAATAGCCAGCCGGTGACATCTGCGCTGCGGGGGTCGCGAAGCCTTTCATGATTTTTGCCGCAATGCCTTCCTGGTTAATGGCGTAAGCCACCGCCTGGCGGACTTTGGGGTTCTTGAAGGCTTCAACACGATTCTGGTTCATGTGGAACATGATGATGCGGGTACCGCCCATGGTCACCAGATCTGTGTCTTTGTCACGCTTGATGCGGTCCAGATCGGTTGGCGGTACCGGAGCGATAAAATCCACACCGCCCGACAACAACGCCGATACGCGGGTGTTGTTTTCCTTGATGGGGGTCAGCACGATCTTCTTCACGTTGCCAGGCGATGCTTCATCCCAGTAATCGGCGAAGCGTTCAAACTCCATGCGCACGCCCTGCTGGCGCGACGTAACAACGTAAGGGCCAGTACCGGACAAGTTGTCAGACGCGAACGAACTACCGTGCTTGGTAATGGCCGCTTTGCTTTGGCCATTTTCGGTTTCACCGGAATAGAACTCGCTGTCCATCGGAAAAATATAAGTCGCGGTGTTCAGCAGCAGCGGGTAAGGCTCGGCGGTAACCAGCTCAAAGGTGTAGTCATCAATGACATTGATGCCGGTGAAAGGCGCAAAGATCGCCTTATAGTCAGAGCTTTGCTTCAGACGGTCGTAGGTAAACTTTACGTCTTTGGTGGTCAGCTCGTTACCGGAATGGAACTTTACACCCTCGCGCAACTTGAAACGCATGGTTTTGTCATCCACACGTTCCCAGCTTTCTGCCAGACGAGCGTCAAAACCCAGGTCTTTGTTCCAGCGGATCAGCGGGTCAAAGGTCATGTGGGACAGCTGAAGCATGCCGCCAGACAACTGCTCGTGGATGTCCAGGGTGACGGGATCGGCGTCGTAGGCCATTTTCAGTTCTTTAGTCGCTTCAGCAGACAGCGCCAAGGGCGCTGCGGCCAAAGCCATAGAGCCAACAAATGCGGTTAGTAGCTTTCTCATCGCGTTTTCCGTTGCTGTTTTAAGAATTGTACGGACGAATCGGCGCCCAAGGACGCCAGATACCTAGTAGTAAGCTAGTCAACCCACAGAAAAACAGCAATTGAAATTGCGACATACCCCTATACGCAAGATGCATACAGGCGTTTGAATGAACACACAGGTTGGAACGAAGAGCCTGTCACAGGTTGAAAAGAACCGGCAGCAGCAGCGCGGTAAACAGCCCGGTCAGGCTCATGCCCAATGAAGAAAAAGCCCCTGCGGTACTGCTGATTTCAAACGCCCGCACGGTGCCAATGGCGTGGCCATTCAAGCCGAGGGCAAAACCGATCACCCGCTCATCCGTAATGTTCAGCAGGCGGGTGGCTACCTCAACACACAAAGTGGTAAACACGCCCGTAATCAACAGAGCCGCCATCAGCATCGGCACCGAACTGCCAATGATGTCACCAATACCCAAAGCGATGGCTGCCGTAACCGATTTTGGTGCCAGCGACGCCATAACCGTTGGCGACGCACCCAGCGCCCAGGCAATGACCAGCGTATACCCAACCGCCAACGAGGCGGCTATAGGCAAGGTTAGAACGATAGGCCAGAGCATGGCACGAATATGATGAATGTTTTGATACAGCGGCACGCCCAGCGCCACTGTAGCCGGGCCCAACAGTAGCATTAGCCAGTTCGCACCATCGCGATAACTGTCTGGGTCCAAGCCTAGCAGCGCAATCATGCCGGCCAGAATGGCGGCTGCGGGCACAACCGGTGGCAGCCACACCGGGCGGCCAATAGCGATGTACACACTGTTCGCTGCAAAAAACGCCAATATAGTCATCGCGATGGCAAGCATCGGCGTGTCTGCCAGCACTTGAGACAGAGTCAGTAAACGCTCCCAAACCGTCAGCGAACTATTCATGGTTGTCTGATCCGGAGGGCAGTTTGCGCGCCAGCACATTTAATAAAACCAAGGTGGTAACCACACTCAAAAAGGTGCCCACCAGCAAAGACACACTCACCGCCAGCCACTGCCCGGTGAACTTGCCGGAGATGAAAAATATCTCTGTCAGGCCCGGCATAATCAGCAAAATAAGCACCGAAATCAGAGCCTGGCTGGCACCGGCCACAGCATTACCCACGCCGCCAGTTACCATCAAATACAGGGTAAGTAACATCAACCCCAGAATACCGCCGCTAATCGGCACCAGAAACACCAGCCGCAGTGATTCCCCTAGCAGGAAAAACAGCACGAGAATCAGAAAACCCCGTAATATCGACATAGGTGGCGCCCGGCTATCCCTGAAATGAATTACACTCGTCGCGCGCATTGTCCCCCACGCACCACAAGGGCGCAAACAGCCCCGCGATTACCATAGGAATCCCATGGCGCTTAAAGCTACCATTTTCAAAGCCACGCTGAATATTGCCGATATGGATCGTCACTATTACGCCGACCACCAGCTGACCCTGGCCCGCCACCCGTCTGAGAACGACGAACGCATGATGGTACGGCTGCTAGCTTTTGCGCTGAACGCCAGTGACCAACTGGAGTTCACAAAAGGCCTGAGCACAGACGACGAGCCAGAACTGTGGCAAAAAAGCCTGAGCAACGAAATTGAACTGTGGATTGAACTGGGCCTGCCCGACGAAAGCCGCCTGCGCAAAGCCTGTAATCGCTCAAAACAGGTAATCCTGTACACCTACGGCGGCCGCGGCGTGCCCATCTGGTGGGACAAAAATAAAGCAAAGCTGGCCCGTTTTAACAACCTGACCTGCGTGAATCTGGACCCGGAAGCCACCGAACAGCTGGCCGGTCTGGCCCAGCGCGCCATGAGCCTTCAGGTAACCATTCAGGACGGCGAAGTGACCTTCAGTAATGAGCACGGGCTTGTGGCCCTGACGCCCGAGCCATTCGCCTGACTAAGCTGAGCTGGCCTCTTATATAGGACCAAACCAGTAAATTGAGCGCCGCTGCCCGGCAAAGGCTGGACAGTCGCCCGCAGCAAACGTAAGATTACGCACTCGAAATTAGCGCAAAGCCGTTAAGCTCGTAAGCGCCCGTAGCTCAGCTGGATAGAGTACTGCCCTCCGAAGGCAGTGGTCACAGGTTCGAATCCTGTCGGGCGCACCATATTTTTCAAGGTCTTACGTGAAAGCGTGGGGCCTTTTTTATTGGCTGTGTCCAAACTGTGTCCGTGGTGTGTCCACAATATTAAATCACCTTTTCTTGTTGTGGTCGTTTTGACCTTTGCTCTGTTTTGGCACATAACGATTTGGACACGGGCATAAAATAGAGCTGCTGCATATTCGACCTCACCTTTATCGTGCGCACCTATATTCCCCGCCGCCCCGCTAAGGCAAAAAGCTTTAGTAATATCAGCGTCGAATCACTAATGATTAGGTGGTCTGGAACAGTACTAAAAGCTAGGAAGTTTTCTGTAACTAAAGCGCAGAAGAAGCCCACAACGCTTCTAAATCTACATCTTCACTATCTGGCTGTTTATGTCGATCTAATAGGCCGATCTGCAGCACCATGGGCAGATCAAAGGATGTACCCGTGACTACACAGCAGCCTTGAGCCAAGCTAGGAATTAAGCTACGAGACATGCTATCCAATGTTGTAATGGTATTGTCGATCAGGTGAAGGTCACGGTCATTAACCAGCCGATGGATAAAAAAATTGTGGAGCTGTGAAACAATTGTTGGGGAAATATCTGCGGGCCGTTGGCTTGCTATGGTAACGAAAACTCCAAATTTCCGACCTTCTTTGATTATCTCTTCGAAAAGCTCTAACCGATAGTCCTTCCAGCTTTCATGCTCCCGAGAGGATTGCTGAGAAAGTATATTGTGCGCCTCGTCGATTATTAAATGAAAAGTTTTATTTGGAGGATGAACAACTGAATCTTTGTGGTCGTTATAGTAATGTTTCGCGAGGAGAAGGGGCAGCACCTTCTTAGCTTCACCATTGCAGCGCCTAAGTGAAATAACCGTTAATAATTTACTTTCGGGCTGTGCTGACCCGATCACTAGAACCTTTCGCAAGCTATTGAGTGAGGCATCAATACGCTTTAAGAGCGGCTGGATATGCTCGAATTGAACGTAGCCACTTATGAGATCGCTTATTAGTTGTAAATTTGCCCGTAAAATCAATTGATCAAATGGGTCAAGTGGCAATGTATCGATCAGATCAATAATGGGTGCCAAGATCGCGTCATATTTAACACCATCGCTATCAAAAAAAATCGTGTTATTTTGAAAAAACCGGTTTTGCCCAGAGTGCCAAGATATTTTCTTTAGTGCATCAATTAGTGCTTGGTCATGTATTAGCTTAGCGGCAGTCCTCATAAGGTCTAGGGTCGCAGCCCTACATTCCCCGGCACAAAAAGCATCCCTAAATTTCAATTTCACATAAGCTGTTAATGAGTTCGGGTTTTCCGCGTACTTTCTTCGTCCCTCAACAAGCCGGTTGAGAAATGGCCTTTGAGTATTCTGAGTTGCTTGAAATAACAAGGCGAGAGTCTCGGTGTTCCAGAATTCCCTTTCATGAAGAGGGAATTTTGTTAACACGGCGGTTTGCACGTCCTCCGGCTCGCTGCCCTCTCGTGTTGACAAGTGGTACACGGTTTTCAGCGCGGACGGTGCTATTTGCCCACTTGTATATTCGCCATTGAAATCTAAAATAACAAACTTGCTCTTGTCGCCAATCAAAGCAGCTTTCTGTTCGAACAGTACAGTGAAGAGCTTCGTCAGCGTATTAGATTTACCGCTTCCAGTGTTCCCGAAGATCCCAATATGACTGTTGAAGAGTTTTTGCCAAGGCAGCCCAATAGGAATATCCTCCTTTAGCATCCGGCCTATCGTAAAAGAGCCTGCAGCATACTTTCCAAAAATTGCCGCAATTTCTTTCTCTTGAAGGAGAAAGGCTGGATCACGGATCATTGGCATAAATTTTATACCTTGCTTGAACTCCTTATAGTAAAAATGTCCAATTGGCCGCGCATCAACCTTGCGAACGTACTCAACTTTTCTGCCATCACTCTCAACGCGACTTTCATCGAGGTACTCACCTTCTACGATGCAAATAATCTCTCTGAATCCACGTTGAATGGATATATACTCGCGAATAGATACGCCTTTGTATTTATCGCCTGCGTAAAAAAGCGTCTCTTTGCTCGAATCTTCGTCGATTTTTAGCGTTACCTTTGTGCCATTGACGCCAATCACCTCCCCAACTTTGATACTCATACGCCGTCCTTGAATTTTGTTGAGGCAGATTTAGCATCAGCGGAGGCCCCAGCGGAATTTATTGAAGGTAGCTCGTCGAGTGTAAAAACCCGCTTGTTAAATGCAGTGAAATCCATATCACCGCCATTAAGCCCGATACAGCGTACGTTGTTATATCCACGGAACTCTCTTTTCAAAACCTCTTGCGCCAAATCGTTATAGCAACAGATATATACTTGCAAGTGTGGATTTGAAAGTGACCGTTTTATTAGATTGAGTATATGTTCGTCAGCAAAAGAAAAACCAAATGTAACGAGAACGGCATTAGGCTTTTCGAGTTCATAGTTGAGCATTCGAAGCATCTGATAATAATGTTCTTCGAATACCGTCTCGTGAAACTTCCACTTTGTTGGGTTGACAATCGGAAGTCGCTTATAAGACAACCAAAAATCATCTAACTCTTCTTTTTTAAATTCAGGCAATGTCAGGTCCGCTAGGGACGCATCCTTGTTTTCTAGGCACTCTGAAAATGGTCTAAGCTTTTCTACTAACTGCCCATCAAGGATGTTGTCTGTCGCGCTGTTAATATAATCGACGACGATGCTCGATTTTTCCTTTTTCCAATATACCGACCCATGGAGGTGAATGAGGTTGATTTGAGGAATGCTGATTTGATGTCGTTCGAATATTCCTGTCTGGCATAGGTAGGTATTAAAGTTCTGCGCTTGAAGATAGCGTCTTCTGAAACCGCGTGTTCCATCATTCAGTAAAAAATCAACGTTACCCTCACGGATGATTTCATCGGCAACCAAGGGTATACAGCCATCATAATTTGTAGTGAATATATTGCAGCGTCTCTCTAGCGACTTTCTACGCGGAAGAATTTTAAGAACCGTTTCTAAAAAATCTCTATAGTTCCTTATAACCTGCTGTTTTTCTTGACCTATGACCAGTTCAAGTTTTAATACCTGGGCAGGCTGAATGCATGAGACATAGTAATGCATGAACAACGGGATTAGACGAGGATCTTCAGTATTTTCAAAGTGAGTGGCTAGATCCTCAAGAGACCAAGACCTTCCTTCTTCTTTTTTTATTTCTAGTGCAAGCGTAGGAAACAAGCCAGATGAGGCCCCTGAACCGAAGAGAAAATTAAGGTTTTTATCGTAGATGTCACTTGGTGCAATAGTTTCGTTCATTGTGCTCTCCGTCACACGAGGGCGCTCGGACTCTCACAGATATAGACCTGATCCAGATGCAAAAAAACTACCCACGATGGTTTATCAGTCTTGCTGATGCGGGAGCATAGACCACGTCCGTAATCGACCCATCCCGTATTCGCTCAACAGCCTCGTTTATCACATGTAACGGCACTAGAAACCATTCCCTTGGTTTCACCGGGTGTCCAAAACGATCTTTGATTTCCAGATCCAACTGAGCGGGAGCAAACACACGGTGTAGGACTGCTTCCAGCTTGCTACGATTAATTTTGACCAATTTGTAAGTGGCGACTACTTCCACCTCAGCCAATAGGTAGGTGGCATCGTGCGCCGCATTGGCGATGCGGGTTTTTACGCTGCCACCGGTTACACCTATTTTGTGGATGAGCTCCCGATGCGCTGCTACGAACGGATGGGCTGACTCGCTGCGCAGTACGTAGATGGTTCCGCTTTCGACATCGTCCTCTTCCCAGCTATCTCTGAACAGAGGGCCTGCATCAAGCTCTGTTATGCGGCGGCCTGTTTCATCTTTGTATAGAGCCCGCTGTAACGAGCGGAGAAGGATGTCACTTTCAGTTTCATTGGAGTAGATAACCCGAAGCCTAGCATCGTTGTCGCCGTTCGGCGCTTTGAAAAACTCACCAATCTCCGCCACATATACAAGCTGACCGTTGAGGATGAAAAAGTTACTCCTCTCGACACTCGCATCTTGCCCGAAGGTTCGGGCCTCTCGGACGCCGGACTTGATCTCGCTTTCAACTTCCTGAAATAGAGGTTTGAACTGTGCGAAATCCTCGCAATTTGTACGATTGGCGACTTCATCAACTACTCTCTTTGCTGCTACCGAACGGACATGACGCAACTCTGTCAGCCCCCTTGTTGGCATCGCTTCTGCCAGCTCCGCCAACAGCTCGTCGTCATCCATTTCAGCCGATGACTCAACATGTGAAAAACCGTTGTGATTTAACAAACCCTGATGATCCAGCCCGGTTAACAAAGAGCGGCATTCGTCCAGCGAACGCAACCGATCGAGACGAACGGCATACAACCGCTCGAAGATATTTTTATCCTCACCGTGGCCCAGGTCGCGGCCATGATCGTCGACAAACCGCTGTATTTCTTCAAACCCTGCAATAAGCCGCTCTTCGCGGGACGTCAGGCTTTTCTCTTTTTTTGGCTGGGCAAAATCTTCTAGCTCAGCACGCAAATCATCCAGATCAGTCATAGCGCCCCTCGTCTTTGTAACGTACAAATGCTGATGCGCCCTCAGCCATTCGCTTCTCCCAAGCGTCCTGCGCCGTATTGGAAGGCGATTTTCCTCGCTCCCGTTTGAACTTAACGGCTCTGATAGCAAGCTCCTTCGCCTCTTCAGGGGTGAGCGCCGTGCGCTTGGCGGAGATGATTGAGGCGATTTGCTTAAGACTGTCCTCGCTCATGCTTTTGGCCAGGATCGCGTACGCTTCGCTAAACGGATTGATGCGATCAATCAAATCTATATCAAGATCACGGACATCCATCGCGAACTTGCGCACGCCGGCGATTAACGCGGTATTAGACTTGTTTTCAAAATCGCCCTCACCTGTCGTTTCGCCGCCGCGTCCAATCTCATCAATCAGTGCCTGCTTGGCTTGTTGGGTGAGATTCAAGGCAGCAATGGCGTGCTGGCGAACGGCTTCCTGATCTTCCGCGTCCAATTCCGGGTATCGGTCTTTGATGATTTTTCCCATTCGAACCTGAGTCAGCTCCTCGGGAACCAGCTCCTCATCAAAGAGCCCCCGCTCAATGGTGGTTTTATCTTGCACAAAGCTGGCAATAACTTCATTGAGGTCTTCGCTACAGATGCGCGAAGCCTCTTTACTCTTCGGTTCCGCCAGCCCTTTTATTTCGATCTGGAATTGACCGGTTTCTTCGTTAATACCGACGTTACACTTATTCGGATCGTAACCGCCTTCGCCATAGTCGTAACCCGCCACCGGTTCGTTATCCAATGCTTTTGGTTTGAACTCAAAGCGCGGTGCCAGCACCTGCTCCATCAAAAGGCTGGCCGCGATCGCCTTCAACGTGTCGTTCACGGCTTCTGTAACCACCTGCGCTGCAGCGTCAGGCTCTGCAATCAGGTTGGTGAAGCGCGCGCGGTGTTTGCCCGGAGCATCGCGGGTAGCGCGGCCAATGATCTGCACGATCTCAGTGAGGCTGGACCGATAGCCTACAGTGAGCGCATGCTCACACCAGATCCAGTCAAAGCCCTCCTTTGCCATGCCAAGAGCAATAATGATATCGACATGCTCCCGGTTATCCTTCTGACTGGGATTTCTCAGCGCTGCTGACACGCGTTCACGCTTGGAAGGATCGTCATCAACAAGATCCGCTATTCGCAACAACTTGCCGGCGTGAGTCTTTACCAGTTGAAAGCCAGTTTCAGAGTCTGCCCCCTTCCACTCACCTAACTCCTCAAGGATATGCTCAACTTCTCTGACCTTATCTTTCGTACTCTCACGGGCGTTTACATTCGGGATGTGGATGATGGTCTTCTCATTTGGGTCAAGCACCCCCAAAATACTGTCCGCATAGGGGCCAGAATAGAAAAAATAGCCGATATCCAGCTGTTTCAGGTACTCATAGCCATTGAGCTGTTCGTAGTAAGTGTAAGTGACCGTATCGAATTTTGATTCGTCCTCCGGTGCCAGCACTGCCTCGGCATCGCCACGGAAATATGAGCCGGTCATAGCGACAATATGCGCTTTGTCACGGGCCATGAAACCGCCCAGATGGGCGCCCAGCTTATTGTCTGGATTGGCTGACAAGTGGTGGAACTCATCAATAGCAACCAAACGGTTATCGAAGGCGGCCACCCCAAACTGGTCTACCGCAGAGCGAAAGGTGGCATGAGTGCACACCAACACCTTGTCATCACTCTCCAGAAAGGCTCCCAGCGCTTTGACCTTGCCGCCATTGTCCGTACCGGGGGCGTTGCACAGGTTCCATTTTGGCTCAACATGCCAGTCGGCCCAAAACCCAAACTTACTCAGCGGCTCGTTATTAAAACTCGCTCCGATAGACCGCTCAGGAACAACGACAATAGCCTGCCGAACCCCTTGGTTTTGCAGCTTGTCGAGTGCGATAAACATCAGCGCTCGACTCTTGCCAGAAGCCGGCGGAGACTTAATCAGCAGGTACTGCTCTCCACGCCGCTCAAAAGCGCGCTCCTGCATTGGCCGCATTCCTAGCTCGTTGGATTTCGTCGAGCTGCCATTGCTGGCATAGGAGACTGAAACAGACGGGACGGATTGGGTCATGGCTTATTTCCTGTCAGGGTGCTTAGCCTTGCTCTTAATGGCCTGTTCGAGTTGTTCAATTTCTTTGATGTCATCCTCATCAGCTTTGCGTGCCTCAACCTCGCGGCGTTTTTGGTCAAAGGCTTCGTATCGATCATGAGCGACTTTCTCCATTCGCTCACGACTCACGGAACCGGCACCTTCAAGGATTAGCTGGTCGTTAAAAGCCAACATCTTATCCACATTGCTGCGCCAGAAATCGAGGGTGAGCTGCTGTTGCTGTTTGACGCGCAGTTCCGCCTGTTCCAAGAATATGACAACCAGACGATTGAGCGTGTCGACTTCATCCGCGCTCAGGTAATTCTTGGCGATGATCACATCCTGTTTCCGCAGCCGGTGGCCACTCCAACTGGTCAGTGCCATGTTGGGGTGGCCAGGGTCAGAGCGTTTCAAAACTAGCTCAGCAGCGGTGTACCCTGAAACGGCATACAGCAACTTGTTTTGTACTTTTGCAAAGAAGAGACTGGTTTCCTGCTCCCTGCCACGGTAATCCGAACTGAGCGCAAAGAGGTCGCGGACCTTTTGGTAGAAGCGCTTTTCCGACGCACGTATATCGCGGATGCGTTCCAGCAACTCGTCGAAATAATCGAAGCTACCAGGATTCTTGAGACGCTCATCGTCCATCACGAAGCCTTTTAGCAAGAGCTCCTTTAGATGGGTGCTGGCCCACTGGCGGAACTGGACGCCCCGGGGGGAACGAACGCGGTAACCAATGGCTAAAATCAGATCCAAATTATAGTGTGTGATTTTGCGCTGAACCTTACGACTACCCTCGGTTCGAACTGTCAAGGATTCCTTAACAGTTGCCTCTGGGGTCAGCTCGCCATCTTCAAAAATGTTCTTGGCGTGCAGTGATACGTTTTGCTTAGTGGTCTGGAAGAGCTCCGCGGTTTCCAGCTGGTTAAGCCAAACACTGCGACCCTCAGCCCGAAGGTGAAGCTGGGATTGGCCGTCTTCGGAGGTATATAGAATAAGCTCACTCATGACTTGGTCTTCCTTGCTGTTTTCGGTGCGGCTTCCTGCCGGGTCGTCATTTTGGTGTATAGATCAAACAGCTTTTCCAGCCGCTCAGTGTCGTTCCTGAAACGGCGGCCGATATAGATGCGTTCCAATACTTCATCATTACGTTCATGGGCAATCCGCAAATTATTCGGCATGGTGGCTGGATCATACAAGTCTGCAATAGTTGCAGGGCAATGGGCCTCACGAGCGAGCAGCACGTCCTCTGCACAACGCGTAAGGTCCATCTTGTTTTTCTCAGTCAAGGCGGGCACAGGGAACGTATTCCAGCCAAGTACATTTGAGTACCGGTAACGAGTCTCCAACTGGCCACAGACTGTTGCAATCCAGACCAAATGTAGACGAGAAATAAGCAGAGATAATTGCCAAAAAGGAGCATCGTATACAGCAAAAGCCTCACTAGAAACTACGCTACTAGCACCAACCATACCAGCAGGTAAATAATGTCTAGATTCCGATGATGTTCTAGGCACTACTAATGCATGGAACTCTCCCTTATGCATCTCTCTGAGCTGGTGAGCCCTAACTGCCATCGCCCTGCCACCTGCATCGGAGCTTTTCAATCGCATTTTTTTTACTGCTTTAATACGGTTTTTAATACCAGATATTTGATTTGCCTCATCCAGAACGCCATCCTCGATCCAGAGGCAGCTCCTTTCCAAACCGTTAATGAACTCTCTTGATCCATAGATTCGCTTAATAAACTTCGTCTTCTGAAGCGGTGTCAGTCCAAGCTTGGTTAACTCGGTTCTATTTAACAGGAGATTTCCACCATCATATGGCATATTCCCCAAATTCATTGGAAACAAATTACTAATTGGTGAGGAACGCTTCTGAACTAGTACATCTGCACCACCAATAAGGTACGCATTTATAAACGGAACTTCCTTGACTACTACTTCGCCATCATCGGAGATAGAAAATAGCTTTCGCATTGGCTTAGGATTTTCTGACAGACCAATGACAACAACTGTCACACCAGCGTTATTCGCAGCCAAATTCGCCCACTTAAACGCAGTATGGGCAAAAGTTATTTTATGCAGCAGTTTTTCTAAAGCCGGCCACAAAAGAGGAACTTGGTGTCCTTGACATAACGAGTTCGTTGCCACGAAAGCACATGCTGAATTGGATTTTAAACCATATTCGGCTGCCTTCATGAACCACCCCCCAACATAATCTATATATCCGTGCTTTACCCCTTTCGACCCAAAAACTGACTCCATATCAGCTATTTGAGCAGCTGATTTTTTACCCTTCCCAACATAGGGCGGATTTCCACAAATATAGGTCTCGCCGCCCTCATTCTCGAAGTCAATTTCCGACTGATCCAAAGGCGACTCAAACAGGTCATCTGCGTGAAGTTTCACACCCGTACCGGTGGGCGGACAAACACTGAGCCAGTCTAATCGCAGCGCATTCCCACAGGTAATCCAGTTTTCGGCATCCAGGGGCAACAGACTCTGTAGTGCCTCCTGCTGTCCGCGATACAGTACATCACACTGGTATTCAGCGATGATGAGCGCCAATCGGGCGATCTCTGAAGAAAAATCACGTAATTCGATACCACGGAAGTTCGTCAAAGGAATACTGCTCTTACGGCTCTGCTCTCCACGCCGCTCATTAATGGTGTTTTCGACCTCCCGCATTTGCTTATACGCGATAACCAGAAAGTTTCCGGAGCCACATGCTGGATCAAAAACCCGGGTTTTTGCCATCCTATTGCGCAGGTTCAACAGTTTGCGGGGGCTATCACCTGCTTCTTCCAATGTCTCGCGAAAATCATCGAGAAACAGCGGGTTTAGCACTTTGAGAATATTGGGTACGCTAGTGTAGTGCATACCCAGCGCGCCGCGCTCGTCGTCGTCGGCCACGGCCTGAATCATCGAACCGAAGATGTCCGGGTTTATCTGCGTCCAGTCCAGGTTTCCGATGTGCAACAGGTAGGAGCGCGCAATCCTGCTGAACCTGGGCACTTGTACGTTTCCGGAAAACAGCCCGCCGTTGACGTAGGGAAAGCGCTCGGCCCACCGGGTAAGTTTGGCCTCTGCCCGGTCGGCACTCTTGATGCTCATGGCTCGAAAAACAGCGCTGATCACCTCATGAGTATTGGACGAGTCTCGGGCACTCATGTCCGCAACGGTATTCGTGAACAGGCTCTGACCCGCGAAAATATCCGTATCTTCAGCGAAAAAGCAAAAGACCAGCCTGGCCATGAAATGATTCATTTCATGGCGCTGCTCACTGGTTCCCCACTCAGGATTGTCTTTCAGCAGTTCGACATAAAGTCGGTTCAGGCGACTGGTCGCGCGAATATCAAAAGAGCTATCGCGTATTTGTTTAACGGTAGAAATACCCGCTAGCGGCAGGAAGAAACCAAAGTGGTCGGGAAACTGTTCGTACTCACACGCAACAGTTTCACCCGTCTCAATATTCTCCGCCTCAAAGTCGACACCGTCTGTGGAGAGGATAAATCGCGCCTTGGCCCTTTTTGTGGCAGGACTGATCCTAAGCTCAACAAGCTTCTGTGTGACTTCGCCCGGGCCAGCGACAACAATATGAATGTTGTTCGTCTGCAAAACACCGCCAAGATCAGACTTGTTCGTGTTGCCAGTTTGCAAACGCTTTATCGTTGTTTCCTTGTTGCCAAAAGCTCGCAGGAACGCAAAAGGAAACTCAACCTTGTCGAAGGTCTGTAGTGCCAGCTCTGAGATTGCTTCTTCGATTTCTACTGCATTCATAGATAATACTACCTTGGCACGAGTTCTATTTTTGACTAACGGAGCTGATTTACACGGTCAAACCGACCCTAGTCTTCAATGAAGTAATCGATATCAACCTGCTTCACTTCAAACACCTCTTTCACGTTTACCCCGAGGTTATTCTCGATCATCAGCTGAGCCAGCTCGCGGCCATCAAGCAACACAACCTTCATATCCAACCCTGCTGCAGCCTCTCTCGCTCCTACGGAAAAATCAGAAGTGGTTAGAAACACACCTTTTCGTGCTCGCTGCCGGGTCAAGGCGCCAATAAATTTGTCTATTTCAGGGCGGTGTACGGTGTTGGCCCAACGCTTGGCTTGCAGGTATATAGTATCAAGACCAAGCTTATCCTCCTTGATGATGCCGTCGATGCCGTCGTCGTTGGTGGCTTGGGTAGCCTGCCCGGCTTCTTTTCTGGAGCCTCCGTAACCCATGGATATCATCAGATCGACGACTAACTTCTCAAAGAACGATGGGGAGGCACTCCTCACTGTTTCCAAGACTTCATCGGCAAGGCTTTCCATAAGAGACATGTGCGCGGCGGCCAACTGTTCATCGGGTGTTTCGTTGCTTACCTCGGTAATTTCGGGCTGTTTAATAGCACTCACATTAACGCCACTCTTCTGGGTGTGGAACTCTTTAAACTCTGGAAATTTTTTCAACCAAGCGACACTAATGTGTTCAGGACCGTTTTCTAAAACGTCCAGCCCACGTTCAGTGATTTGCACCATGCCCCGTTGCGGAATGGTAAGAAGCTCAGCCTTATTGAGATATGTCCTGGCCCATCCGGTTCGATTGTTAATAACTGTTTGGTGGCCTGACGGTAATCGCACCCTTCTTTCTTCATCTGTCAGGCCAAAGGCATCTTTCACGATATCCCGCACATCAGCCAAAGATCTGGACTCGCCATCACCTACCGACTGGAGAACTGGTCGCATTACTGTTTGAAAATCAGGGATCGCCATGACCTTTACTACTCCATACCAAAATTTTGTAGCTACTCAGAATCCACGAGCTCGAACAATTCGCCGACTTCGCATTCGAGATAGCGGCACAAAGCCTCAATGACTTCGAGCTCTACCCTACTGGCCGTTTCGTGATACAGCCGGGTAATTGTGCCCCGGTTTACGCCTGTTTCCCTCGCCACATCAACGATTTTCACTTTCTTCTCGCCCATCAACTTCGACAGATGGCACTTAATCATTTGGCCCACCAAAGAACTATTTAATCCGTAGGAGATCAAAAAGACTTGCTAAAGGTCTTTAAGGGTGCATAATGGTCTTCAGGAGGACTTATTGATCTTAAAGAACACTATTTGTCCTCCGACACCCGACGATAGCAAAGGAAAGGTCTTATGTCACAGGTATATCTAACCACCCAAGAACTCGCCGAGCGCATCAAATATGACGCGCGCACCATTCGTGAGCGTCTCAAAGACTCCGTTTTGCTCGAAGGCATCCATTACATCCGCCCCTTCGGCGGCCGCAAAATCCTCTACATCTGGGACGTCATCGAGCAAGACATGCTTGGGCATTCAGCCAATCACGCGTTTACCGTACCAATGGCTGGGGGAGGTGTTTGCCGTGGGTAAAATTGCGGAGCGCCCAGAGACGGGCAAACTGTTCTTCGACTTCCGGTACTCCGGAAAGCGTTGTCGGGAGCAAACCACACTCGATAACACACCAAAGAATCGTAAGAAGCTTGAGAGCATTCTTAATAAAATCGAAGCCGAGATTACTCTAGGGTTGTTCGAATATCACACTTACTTCCCCAACAGCTCGCTGGCTCAGGGGTTTACAAAGCAAGCTCACATTCAGCGCACCCTGGAAGCCCACGACACACCGCTCTTTAAGGAGTTTTCAAATGATTGGTTTGAGGAAATGAAAATCCAGTGGCGCCAGTCCCATATCTCAACGATCGAGGGGACTCTAAGAAATTATCTCAACCCCTGTTTCGGGGAAAAAGAGGTTGGCCACATCACCAAAAAAGACGTTCTCGAATTCCGGGCCTCACTCGCCAAAGTTACAACCCGGAGCAAGAGAAATCTTTCAGCCAGTCGAATTAACAAGATCCTCACGCCTTTGCGCATGATCCTTAGCGAGGCGGCCAACCGGTTTGAGTTTAGCTCACCCTATCACGGGATAAAATCATTGCGTGTGCCCCGAACGGATGTCGAACCGTTCAGCATCGAAGAGGTAAAGGGGGTTATTGAGGCCGTTCGCTCAGATTTCCGGAACTATTATGTTGTGCGTTTTTTCACAGGCTTGAGAACTGGAGAAATCGACGGGCTGCAATGGGAGCACGTGGATTTTACACGCCGGCAGATTCTAGTTCGCCAAGCATTGGTGGAGGGGCGCTTGGAGTACACCAAAAACGACGGCTCATTCCGCACGATTGAGATGTCGCAGTTGGTTGTTGATGCCATGCTGGATCAGCAGAAGTCTACCGGCGGTAAAAACTTTATTTTCTGTACCCGAACCGGCAGTTCTCTGAGTCACCGCAATGTGACGAAGCGAGTCTGGTATCCCTTGCTCAGCTATTTGTGCGTATTCCAGACCAAGGTTGCCACTGATTCCAGACGAAGCCTGCCACCCATTCCACGCGAAAGCTGCCACTGATTCCACGGCAAAGCTGCCACCCCGGCAGGTTGCCTGACTCACCCCATCGAAACCGTCCGGCGCGGGATAACTTAACGGTACTCTGAGTCTTTTCATCCGGAGAAGATCAGATGCCAGCAAAGAGGTTATCCATGCGTAAGATCAAAGAAGTCCTTCGCCTGAAATGGGAGCGAGGGCTAAGCAACCGACAGATTGCGGCGGCCTGCGGCGTCAGCCGCCCCACGGTAAGCGAGTATCTTCGGCGTTTAGCCGAAGCCGGTCTGAACTGGCCATTGCCGGAGGATCTGGGGGAGGCTCGCCTAGAACAAATGCTGTTTCCGCCACCCCCAGACTTGCCGGCTCAGGTCCGGGGCATACCGGACTGGAAGCAGATTCACGATGAACTGAAGGGTAAATACGTCACTCTGTTCCTGCTCTGGCAGGAGTACCGTCAGGCAAACCCAGAGGGGTATCAGTACAGCTGGTTCTGCGAACACTACCGGGCCTGGCAGGGCAAGCTGGACCTGGTGATGCGCCAGGACCATAGAGCGGGTGAGAAGCTGTTTGTGGACTACGCCGGCCAGACCGTGCCCGTCATTGACCGCACCACCGGAGAGATCCACGAGGCGCAGATCTTTGTGGCGGTTATGGGCGCTTCCAATTACACCTACGCCGAAGCCACCTGGAGCCAGAAGTTGCCAGACTGGATTGGCTCTCACATCCGAGTCTTTCAGTATCTGAATGGAGTTCCCGAATTAGTGGTGCCCGACAACCTCCGGTCCGGTGTCACCAAAGCTCACCGCTACGAACCAGACCTCAACCCAACCTACCAGGACATGGCCGCCCATTACGGCGTGGCCGTTGTCCCTACACGGGTCCGAAAGCCACGTGATAAAGCCAAGGTGGAAGGCGGTGTGCTGATCGTCGAACGCTGGATCCTGGCGGCGCTGCGCCACCGTCAGCACTTCTCGCTCGGACAGCTCAATGCAACCCTCCGTGAGCTGCTGGAAAAGCTCAATCGCCGCCCCTTCCGAAAGTTGCCCGGCTGCCGGCGTGACCACTTCGAACAACTGGACAAGCCCGTTTTACAGCCGCTACCGGCAGAACCGTATGTCTACGCAGAGTGGAAGAAGGCTCGGGTGAACATCGACTACCACATAGCCGTTGACGTGCATTACTACTCGGTACCCTACACCCTGATCAAGAAGGAGGTGGAGGTCCGAATCACCCACAACATCATCGAGTGTTTTTACCGGGGCAACCGGATCGCCAGCCACCGCCGCTCGGACCAAAAGGGACGGCATACCACCATCGCCGCTCACATGCCTGAATCCCATCGGCAGGCGGGTGAGTGGTCACCGGAACGGCTCATCGCCTGGGCGGCCAAGACCGGACCCGCCACAGAAAAACTCATCCGCACCGCCTTGGGTGCCCGCAAACACCCGCAGCAGGCCTACCGCTCCTGCCTGGGCATTCTCCGGCTGGGCAAGAGCTACGGCGAGGCACGATTGGAAGCCGCCTGCCAGCGCGCCTTAATGCTGGGTAGCTGCCGCTACAAAAGCATTGAATCCATTCTCAAACACCGCCTGGACCAGAAGCCCCTGGAAGAACAGCAAGAGCTGGCCTTACCCGATACCCACGATAATATCCGCGGCCCAACCTACTACCACTGAGGGAACCTGACATGCTGAAACATCCGACTCTGGACAAACTCCATGCCCTCAAATTGACCGGCATGGCCGCCGCACTGGCTGATCAGTCGGCCACGACTGACATCACGGAACTGAGCTTCGAGGAACGCCTTGGACTGCTGGTCGATCGGGAGATGACCGAACGAGATAACCGACGCCTGACCAGCCGGCTGCGCCGGGCTGGACTGCGACACACCGCCGTTCTCGAAGACCTGGATTACCGGAACTCACGCGGCCTGGATAAGGGATTAATCCAATCCCTGGCAAGCTGCCAATGGGTGAAGGAACACCTGAATGTGCTCATCACCGGTCCCACCGGTGTTGGCAAAACCTGGCTGGCTTGTGCCTTGGCGCACAAAGCCTGCCGGGAAGGCTACACCGCGCAATACGTTCGCCTGACCCGGCTGTTAAGAGAACTGACCATCGCTAAAGGAGACGGTCAGTACCCCAAACTGCTAGCAAATCTCGCCAAAGTCGATGTACTGATCCTGGACGATTGGGGGCTCATGAAACTGAGCGCAGAGAACCGAAGAGACTTGCTGGAAGTGCTGGAAGACCGTTACGGCCGTCGTTCCACCATCGCCACCAGCCAACTCCCTATCGAGGAATGGCATGACGTCATCGGTGACGCCACTCTGGCGGATGCGATTCTGGATCGGCTGGTTCACAACGCCTACAAGATCAACCTCAGGGGTGAATCCATGCGAAAACGACAAGCAAAGTTGACGGGCACCACAGCTTCGGAGTAACAATGAAACCCCCGCGTCGCTACGCTCCGATGGGTGGCAGCCTTGCGCCGGTCCGGGTGGCAGGCTTCAGGTGGAATGGGTGGCAACCTTCAGCGGTTTACGCAGCTATTTGGGCTTTCGCAAACGTCGGCCGTATCAGACCCGCCATACCGCAGCCACGCTTTGGCTAGCCGCGGGTGAGAACCCTGAATGGATCGCTCGCCAAATGGGCCACACCACAACCGAAATGCTATTTCGCGTTTACAGTCGATACGTTCCAAACCTGACGCGCAAAGACGGCAGTGCGTTCGAGCGTCTGTTGATTACAGAGTTCGAACCCAAAACAACTCACGCACTGGAAGAGGTGAACACTAATGAAGCCTAATTCCATTTACACGAGCTACTCTAGCCGCCAACTCGTTCCAGCCGAGCGTCGGACTCTTCGAAATCTGGCCAGCAGTCTGTGCCAAGCCATGGGCATTCCTCAGCAGGATCACCAGCTCATTGCGTTGCTAGGTCTTGGTAGTGAACGCAGCAATCTTGAGGCCATGGGAACCTGGGTGTACGGCGAGCTAACAAAAAGCCATCTTGAGGTTGGGCGTGACTCACTCCCTATGCTCATCCGTCGACTTCAAAATCTCGAAGACGGCTGGAGGTACCTTTAATGCTTAATAGCCCAGATTCAAAGCTTCGTTTGGCCTACTGGCGGGACGACTTTACCGTTCTAAATGTGCGACAGGTCTTCGTAAAACCTCTGAACACGAGCGTGACAGAGCTGCTTTTGTATTGCCGTGGACGACATATATTAGGTTATCTAATACGGTCTCGAGAGCCCTCTGCAGGGCTTCCCAAACCGGGTGACAAGGTAAGCGCGACATTGCGAATTACTCGACCTGACAGATGGCGTCTATTTGTTCAATTGATCCAAAAAGTCTGACACCGGCGCATGGCAGGCGGAAACGTTATACCGCTTGCCATGCCACCGATTCGATCGATCCCAGGCATAAGCTTTATTCAAACACTCTCGTGATCCGGTGAAGACCCTTCAAACTCCGTCAACACGCGACTATCCTTGTCACCCATCGTGAATTCTGTCCGTAATTTACCAGTGACGATCAACGCAGACACCAGCGCAAACCTGAACGCCCACCAAAAGGCGTCGTGATTCTTCTCTCCCTCTTTACTGTATTGAACCAAGCAGTCGAGTTCTTCGATGTAGAGATGTGAACGGCCATCGACACCGAGTCTCGCGTTAACGTCCTCCACGGTATTGATTGAGACAGCAGACAACGGCAGGTCGTATCTGGCTGCCCAGTACTTTCGGATTCGGCTCTTTTCAGCGCCAGGTAGACAGTTGACTCTTAACCTCAGCCGCGTCCTCAGACCTAACCTTTCCAAAAGTTCTTTATATTTTATTTGATTATCGATTGACCGCACCTTGATTCTCGCTCGAATTCGCTGACTATGCTCAAGAATCATTCGCATTGTGTCCTGCGCTTCTTCTGGACTTTCTTTTTCCCACGCCAATAGCGTTGCATACCACAACGCAGAGTATTTTCGGCCAGTTGGTGTTCTCGGTGGTGCTATAAACCCTCTTAACTCTGGATATCCCGCAAATGGATCTTTCTGATCAAACGATCGTTTGACGCCCATCGTCTCGGCGGACATCCGAGACCGCTTCGGTATAGCCCCAATAAATGTATTTTCAGCGGTGGAATCTCTTTTTCGGGAAGTGCGCATACTCATCAAAATGTTCGCATTGCTTATCCAGCGCGCAGCATCTTTAATGGGCACGTTCAATTTCGAAGCTCCCACCTCCAAACCCCTGGGCTGATGCTCCCCAGCTAAGTTTTGGATTATTTCTTCTGTATAGTAGGCCAGCTCATAGGCTACTAAAAGGCGCTCTTTAGGATGCCAAACTTCTTCTTGCAGTGCGTCTGTGTCGACAACGCATGAGGGCCGCTCGATCAAAAAGGGCAACTTCTTAAGTGCGGTTTTTCGCCACTGTATAACAAACAGATTGCACACGTCCGCAGCGTAAAATTGGTGCTCTACTTTCTCCCGATTTCGATTACGGTATTTTTCTACGGCATCCCGGCCCTTACCCAAGAGGGCAGACTGGCTTGCAACTGAAAGCTCAGGATTTCGTCTGTCCCAAAAATAGCTTCGTACAAGCCAATCCAGCAAATGGCTGTATGAGCCCAGAGTTTCTCGAACAGAAGCGTGACCAGCCCACATGGAGAGTACTGACAGCGGACACGTGCTATGCGGCGCACTCACCAATTCAGCCAGAAACTCCCCGGTATGCGGCAAAAGCGGTTTCCCTTGGGCGCCATAAATCCAAGACTTCGGCAAATGCTTTTGAAATTTAGTTTCCATCAGACGAAGGAATGTAATACTGACAAAGGAGTGCCTTAAGTTATGAAACCGAGAGCGGTCATCTCCAGTCACAAATTGAATCGTCTTAGTAATAATGTCGAAGACGACGCCTTCATCAAAAGGCTCTCCCGTTGCCATGTCTTTCGCAAAAAAAGCGTGATGAGCCGCACTCCCAACCATCCTGTCTTTGCGCCGACGATAAAATGACTTCAATAGCTCCAGTTCCGTGTCATCTAACAATAGCCACAACGGCAGTCGACGGGTTCCACACCAAGACTTGATGTTGGTCCACTTATTTGGCCGAACCAGCAATTCGAAATTTGAGATGCTTTCATTGTCAAAGCCATCGAAGTCTTTTATTAACCGGCTCCACACCTCACTGCGGCGAAGACCGCATCGATACCCCAGAATCAAAATCAGCTCATAAATATCAGACAACTCGTCTTTTGGACGCTGCCTAAGGAGTTGTTTTGCCGCATCGTATTCACTGGGAGTGAGGATACTCGCATCGACATTATTCGACCCTGAAATGCGGTCAAACTCGACTGCCGGCACGTTGTAATTGACAGTTAAGAACCGAAAAAATTGAGCCAGTTGTCCAGCATCCGCTCCGGTCATTCCCGAACCGTAACTCAAACTATTATCATAAACATCCTGCCACTGATCACTGTCCATCGTGCCTGGGTACATAATCGCGCTGGCTTGCGCCACGAGCGGTTTACCAATTCGATCAAGGTATCGAACGGCGGTCGCCGCTAACCATTTTCCGCTGCTACCTGCCGTTTCCAGGTACGCGCAAGCCCAAATAATGAGCAACTGCATGATAGGTGTTAACGCATTTTCTGTATAAAATACTTGAACGGCTGAAAAGATCTTCTTTTGTTCAACAGGTTTTTTAGTGCCTCGTTTTTTCTCATTAATTATTATTTTTAGCTGACGAAACAGCGCCATCTGATCAGGAAATTCGTCGTTTGCACCCGTTGGGGTTAGCTCAAAACCCTGTTTATGGGAAGGTATTTTCCCCAGTTCACTAATAACGCTCTTATGCGTTTCTGTAGGGTGTTCTCCCGAAATCAGTCTCAAAAAATTTGTTTCCGAAACGGACTTACCGAGTTTTGGACTCCGGAGATAATGCGCAAGCACAGTGGGCATCTGCTGTGCAGCGCGAGTTTCAGCAACGCTGATCAGTCGGCTATGACTGGCCTTTCGTAGACCCATCGCTTTACTCAGCATATCCGTGTATCGCAGTAACAGTGTTTTCGCAGAGATACTCCCCTGACCTTTTACCTCTGAGGGCCAAGAGGTACCCCCTCCCTTCTGATGCCAACGATCAGACCAGCGCTGCAAAAGAAGCTGAGTTATAGGCGCCGGAAAAAAGCGGCGGCGATCATCAATATCCTTGGAATCCTCTGAAGGCTCAGGCTCTAGATCCAGCCAAACCAAACCGTTACGAACACTGCATCCCCGTTGAATCGAGGCCGGCAATAAGTTAAACCAAAAGGGTGATAGGCAAGCCGAATCCATTAGACAGCTAAAAAGTAGCTGCCCGACGTCTCGGTTCTGAGGACTCAGCTCATCATCCGACATAGGCGCGTGCAGATCCTTCCAGAATGCATCGTATAAGGCATTCCCAACGCCTAGCTTTGCGTAAGATTCGGGCGTGAACAACGACTGTTCAGGCAACGCCACAGTGATTGGCGCCGGAACTTTCAGTCGCCATGCAAGAGCTCTGCTGCCCTTCATCAGACCTTTTATTAAAAAATTATGCCGGTTTCTGTATGAATGACCTCCCCGGCCATCCAAAACTCTCTCTAGGAGGCTCTCCATATCGCTATCTGAAAGGAATACGTCCTGGTCACCCCGATACAGTGCCGGATAATGTTCTCTCAGGCGCGCGATAACCACGTCTTCGTCTTGGGCGCGGTTCATCGCTCGATTTATAGCCCGTTGCCGGTCCCCGAAGACGGGGTCATCTTTGGGATTTAGAACCTTCGCGCGCTTGCTCGTCCAACCGATCCAAACTTCCGCTTCGGTCGTCATACAGCGCCCCTAATCGAAACAAACTTTTGCACCTTCAAGAGATGGTCCAGCGCAGCTCGCACCACCTCACAAAACTCTCTCGGGTCCACGCAGGAGTATTTCCCCCAAGGTTCTCCGCCGCCGTCCCAATGCCCCATGAAATGGTCGACAAAAGCACCCGCAACCCCCTGGTTCTTCAACTCCGTTCGCAGCCAATGCCGATTTAGATTCAGTGGCATCGGGTACGCCCATTTAAGCTGCTCTGTCATGGTTTTTGGTGTGATGTGTATAAGTGCGAGGTCCAGCGACAGATAAAAAAGAAAAGGTGCATTTTGCCGCGCGAGCAGCCCATACCATTCAAGTTGAGACCTTAACCAATCGAGATGAGCCTTCACGTAAATCAGCTGATTAAGGAGTTCATCGGCCAGCGGAACGATTTTTGAATGGCCAAATCCGTCACTGGTTTTATCGGCAATAACTAACGTTTTGTTGTCGAAATCAATGTCTGATTCGCAGCTGATGGGGTCCCATACCGAACGATACCCAGTGCCATACATTAGAAATAGGAGAGAGTAATTCATGAAAGAGTTATGAAACCGGACGAGCCCACCTGGTGACGCAAGACTGTCACGATCAGCTTCGAGTTGACGCGTTAAATCAGAGACTAAGGAACGATGCGACTTTGAAATTAACACAAGATCGCTGCCAACCGTGTCGTTGAACATGGATGTCTGCGCCTGAAATTTAGCGCCCGGTTCCGGAGGGAATTCATCCGCCCATTCGGCTGTCACCTCTGCATACAACCTCTCGAGCGCGCCTTTCTCAACGCTGTGATAATAGAGTCCGGCGGAACTGGAAGAGGAAATTTTTTGGCCCGCAATCAGAATGGCTTCAACGCGGTCACCACCCTTTTGTAACACCGCTGACTGTAGATGACTCTCCACGCGAAGCTGCGTGATTCGAGTGGATTGGCCCTTGCGCAGCTTCACCAGCACGTCATGTATTCCGATTGAAATATTCTCATGCGTGTTCGCCGGGAAAATACTGACAGAACGTTTTTTGCATTTATCCAGCAACGGAGTCGTCACTTTTGCAATCCATTGCCAGAAAATCTGAGGAATCGGCAAACCTAAACGTCCGTCGTGTTCACGCAAAACAGGCTTCCACTCTGCTGAGCGTTTACGGCGTTCCTCTGGCCGAATAACGCCCGACACAATCGATTGCTGACTGACGTCTATGAATACATCGCTAGGCGTCAACGTGCCGGGTAGCTGTTCCGTTTTGTTCACAAAGCGCGTCGCCATGATTGACGTCAGTGGACGGCCAGAGAGCAATAGTATGAGCATGACGATGGCTACATGCGTGTCAATCGATAGCCGCTCATAAACTTCATTCAGCCAGCGCGAGACCTC
The DNA here is from genome assembly GCF_002563885.1 of Marinobacter sp. LV10MA510-1. Classification (GTDB taxonomy): domain Bacteria; phylum Pseudomonadota; class Gammaproteobacteria; order Pseudomonadales; family Oleiphilaceae; genus Marinobacter. The sequence continues at coordinate 2,634,265 of NZ_PDJA01000001.1, forward strand.
GTTATCTGTCAGTGTTTCCCAACGCCCCGGCAATTTCTGAGCCGCACGACGCCGGTGAGCCTGCTGACTTTTGGATCGGATGACGGCGCTCTGAACACTGTCCCCTAACTGCGGTAGAACCGGCTTATCACTTTGCCAAAATGTCGGCCCGTCATTGAGCTCATCGATACTGTTACCGGCGAGATAGTGCTCTGTTTCTCTCTGTTCTGTTAACTGGCGTTCATTGCGAACCATTTTAATGGCAGGGTCGTCGATTTCCGTGTCTGGATCGCTCTGAATTTCAACGTACGTGGCATAGAGTTTTGGTGGCTCGCGCTGCTTTAACTCTCGACCGCTAATCGCACGGCTTTTTCGCTGCTCTGCGTAGTAAGCAAAATATCGTTCCAACCCGCTGAAACCTCGATGTGAGTTCTCGTCAGACGTTCTCGAATCGAAACCTTGGATCAGCTCGTCCAGTCGATCAGTTAGCGCTTCCACACTGTCAAAGTGTCCGTTCAGGTGAACCATGGCCTCATCGCTCAACCTACGTACAGCCCGCCATGCCTCATTCAATCGCGCGTCCAGTTTATGTTGTTCCTCAACTTTTTTTGACTCGTTATCATCGCGCGATTCGATTCTCGTAACCCAGTGATCGGTGCAAACAACCAACCAAACAATGAGTTTTTTCCGTGTCTCCAAAAGTCTCTCCTTCTTACTGCTCGCCAGTAAACCCGCATGCTGGGGATATTCAGTTATAAGGCCACTGATGCCTCTGACGTCTTCTGTAAGCACCAAAAATTCGCCAATTGCCTCTGCGTTTTTTAGCGAGTGAACCGCTTCACCTATAACGGCTTTGGGGAAACGGTCGGGCGACAGCGCTTCGAGGTCGTCCAACAATTCGTCCAACAACCTGCAAATGGACTGGATCTCATGCCAATCGCCTCTAGGGCGAATAATTCGCCTCAACAGTTCAACAACCTCGACATCTAGCTGATTATTCATCACCAACACCCTTCAACATCTCTATTTGCGTAAAAGCTGATGTCACAACTGTTTGGTTTTGTGGTTTTGTCCGTCGATCGAGGCCAGTTAACCGCTCGACCCCACTTTTTGTTCCAAGATGGCTTGAAAGCTCTAAGAGCTTTTTGTTATCCAAGGCTCCCCAAAGCGCGAAGACTGATGGCCCAGCTGTTGACAGATCTAGCCCGTAGACAACCTTTTGCAGAAGCGCGACTTGGAGTTGAAATTGATAAAATGTTTCTGGCACGTGTTTGAGTTGCTTTGGCATGATCAGAACAGGAATCTCAGTTTCTGCCGACAGCCTCCCAATGAGGGGACTCAAATTATTTGACAAGATTAGACGATATTCCCGGTGATTTTTTATAACCCAAGGCGGGTTCATCGCAAAGAGCAGAATTACGGCCTCGGGTGTCAGGCAACCGGGATCCTTAATCGCGGGAATTTGCGACATCAGCACAGCTGCGATTCTGCTTGGAATGCCATCCTGGGGGCGCAACTCGGAAGCTTTCACATACCGAAAAGTGGCATGGCGTAGAAATTCTGGAATCATCGCTGGGACCTATTAAGCTCGTTTAAGACCACTTACTTTTAACACATGAAAACTGTAATTTGTGGCCAGGCGAAAAAATAGCAATAAAATAAAATAATACTTTTCAGTAAGTTATAGGCCAATGGCCTACTCAGAATTGAGGGAGCCCGCACGAATCACGCCTCAAATGATGGCATGGGTCGCTGACTCTGTGGGCAAACCCGAGCAGGCTTTCTCGACGAAATTTGGAGAGCGCAGCACTCACCTCGTTGGCGCTGTCCGCAACGAAAAACTCGTTATCAAAGACAAATATTGACGCCACCGTGCACGGAAAAATTCACGTGCAGTGGAACGAAAGGACAATAGAAATCGCGAGGAATGTAAGAGGAACGAATCAATTTTTTTGGGGTTACAACGCCGGTCCCATTGACGGTGTGATCGGACGCGCTACTGTGAGCGCACTGAAACAATTTCAGCATGATAATGGGACAACCCCGACTGGAACCCAGGATTACTCAACCATTAGGCTACTGAAGGCGCTGAGGCAGTGTTAACTGGGGTCGTCGGATCGAGGTATTACGTTTAGCGTGAGGGTTGCCCTGCTCAACTGAAATTGGAGCAGGGCAAACTAATCGTGTTAAAGGGTCCCTTCTGTGTAGCTGTGCTCCCTTACAAGGTTGTCCTTCGAAAAAAACACCATTAGCGTTTTGTGGCTTGAGTCCATGCCTTTTCCGAATATCCCAGCGCCTGGAATCAGACTCATCGCATTGGCGCGTGTCTCAGAATAAAGATATGTGAAAACCGCGTCATACGCCGAACTTTCCGTGCGTCCCGACGGCTCGCCAAACCAACTAACAATGTCGGCCTTGGTGGTTTGACCAACAACAATCTCGTCGATCTGATTGCTACTAAAATCATTGCCTGTTGTCGCGCAGCCGGCCAAAACAAAAGCAGCCAAAACCATAACTAGAAGTTTTTTGACGATCATCGGTATTCCTTCGTTTAAGAGTAAATTACTTGGTATCCGTGCCATTACACGAGCGTCACAGCACTTCTTGTCGATCACCGGGCGGAGGCTCAAAGGCATCCCGCACACTCACACGACCAAGAATACATCAATACAGGGTGTATTCGGCTATTTTCAAGCAGTTTTGCGCCGAGGGCACTTGCCCGACGCGATCCGCACAGGGATCGGCCCAGGCCGAGCCCTAAGCTCTGGCATCTGTTGCTTGTGAGTCCGCACTGGGGGCTGTAACTGCACCCAGCCTTTTAAAAGCGTTTTGAATGTGTCAACCAAAGTGAACAACGTGTTTCTATTATTGCCCAAGCGGCATCTTGCAAAATTAGTTGATGGTAATAATATGACCTACCTTAGACTGATATTTATGCATGCTTGAGCAACCCATTATGGCCATTTGAAGTTCTTGGTTTAAGTGCTCGTTATAACTCCAAATTCGATATTAACCGCGCGGCTACAGCGCTGATCACGAAAGGGGTTGACCGAGTTAGCCTGACCAAACCCTCAGATGCCCTGGATATGAATGCTGTACACATTACACTCGAAAACAAGCGTCCAGGGGGGAATACTACGATCAATCGTTTGAGCAACATTGTGGCAAAAAGCTTACACAGTTTTTTTAGTGTGGCTGGGCTCGATAATCAAAGTATCGCCGAACCAGCTGCAGGTCTTTTTCCGAACGCTGCATCAGATCCATTGGTGAATCGCCGTTAAAGGGTTCATCTGAGGAGGGCCGCCGTAGACGCTCAGCGCTGTGCTGGGGATCTGTGTATAAGATATTCAGAGCTTTCGCGATACCCAGTAAAAGCGAACATTTGCGCGTTTCGAACGCTGGCCTGTTGTTCTCTATCTCAGTCTGAGATCCGCAAATAGAAAATAGCTCCGAACTGCTGAAGCAAAGCTCCTTTGCGACAGGCAACATTAGCCGGTGTAGTGTTTCTGCATCGTATTTTTGGTGAGAGCGCATCGTCAGGGCCTATCTTTTATTCCCAAGGACAGTCTGGCTAAAAACATTCGTCAGGATTTGAGAGCTTACGAATGCCCACAGTCAGGTTTGCCCTGTCGCACGGACAGACCAATACTAACTCCTTAAACTCCTCCGCGAAGCGTATCGATTCGCTTGTAGGTTTCGTAAAGCGCCCCAAAATCGCCAGTCTCGATAACGGCTAACGGCGCTCTGCCATTGAAGAAAGGGTTGTGGTTCTTCTTGCTCATAAACTGGTACACGTTGTCCTTGTTCTCAAACACGGTGCGCAAGGCTTGGTGAATGTTCAATAGATAGCTCAGTCGCGTCAGTTGGTCAGCATCCAGGTTGGCTTTATCTGGGTTGCTGCGGTATCGGTAGAAGGTAGCTTTTGGCAGCCGGAGGATGGCTTGGGCCTGCTCTGGTGAGCACCCCCACTTGTCCAGAATGTTCATAACCGCTTTCAAGCCCTTAACGCTCATGCGGTTCAGGTCGGCCTGAGATTTCTCGGGATGCGAGGAATTATGCACAGTCATTAGTGGTACCCCTAAGGGGTTTTCCGTAGCTCGCTATTGTGACGGGACGCGTCAAGCTTGCCAAAGGGTAATGCCCTCGCGGGCGATGTTCTGCAGGGTATCTTTTTGTGCAGAACTCTCAGGGTCACACCATCCAGTTTCCCAAACCAGGAACGGTCGGATGCGCACACCCGTTGATAGCAGAACTTTATAAGCCAGATCAGAAAGGCTCAACAATATCACTATAGCGTCATCAGGATCTCCGCGGGACAGTGCCGCCACATTCGCATCGCTGTCGGGCCTGTAATCGCCGCGCGCCCGGCTCCCAAAAAGAATCAACTGTGTGACATCGTCTGAAAGCAGCTCCTGAAATTTTAGAACCGCTTCCCATATATCCATCTGGGAGCCCATCACCGTTTGCTCAAGACCAACCGGAGCTGCTTTTTCCCAGTCGATTATATCCTGAGGAACTGGCGCATCAGGATCACACTGGGCAGTCAGGTCACTGAGCTTATACGGTAGCTTTCTGCTCATCAGGCGCTCCCTATCCCTTTCAGATGTCCAAAACAATCGGTGGGTTCGTCGGCACATACCGAACCGTACAGGTACTGGCGTTGACCAAGCGGGTGCGGCCCAATGTGTATTCGCCGTAGCCTTCGTGAATATGGCCAAAAATATGCGCTTTCAGCGCTTAACTGTTCAAGTCGATGCAGCAGGTCCACACACCCAACATTTTGGCACTTAAACATCATCGACGCCTCATCACCAATGCCTTTAGGCGGGCCGTGGGTAATCAGCACATCGGTGTCGTCTGGAATCTGCACCCAACGATCATGTATCGCTTGCCCGCGATCCAGCATGAACGCCCAGTCCTGAAATGTAGGCGTCCAGGGCGAACCCCAGAACCGGACACCTTCAATCTCAACACCGCTATCCTCTAAATAAATGGCGTTGGCCAGCGCGTCCCTGGCCAGCTCCGGCGCTTCCTGGAACACCCAGTCATGGTTGCCAGCAATCACAATCTTATGTCGGTGGGGCAAGGTTCCGAGCCAGTCATTGAGGTCTTCCACATTATCCAAAGTGCCGGCACCCAGGCAGTCGCCTGCGTGAATCAGCACATCACCATCCGGCACGTCTGGTATGCGCCGATGCAGGCTGTGGGTGTCGGAAATGCAAACGAGCCTCACGGCGTTTCTCCATATGCGCTTAATGGCAATGAGTAGACTGAATTACTCATTAGTATTTCGGCTTCCTCATTGCTACTAAGGATAAATTTTCACTCAAAATTACGCCCCGCCTTTTCTCGGATAGCTTCGTCCATTTCTTCAATACTGACCACGCGATTCGAAGTAATACGCTCTTTCAAGTGTGCGATATTGGGCGGGGTTAACAGCTCTTCTTCCAGCGTCCAGTCCATAAATGGCAGTAACCGAACCATATTCCGGGCATCGTCCACGCCCCGGTGGTGATGTCCCTCTAATGCCAAGCCGTGGAACTCCAAAGCGTGGACCATTCCATTCTTTCGCTTTTGCCCCGTTGTTCGGCGCCAGATCCGCTTCAGGTTCAGGTGGGGGTAATTCATCATCGCGGGAAATACACCCTGCTTTTTGCTGTCGGCCAGGGTATGTAGGCGGTCGTAGTTGCCCCAGCTGCACCAGATGAAATCCCCATGCGGTTGTCCCAACCACGCGTCGAGCATTCTGCAGGCTTCAGAATAGGGCGGCGCGGCCTCAATCATCGACTGATGGATACTGGTCAGCGATGTACAAAACTCACTGAGCTGAGGGTTTTCTGCGGGCTGCACCAGGAACGATTGGCTGTCCAAAAGCTCGCCAGCCCGGGTCGCCAGGGCACACCCAAACTCAATGATTTCCATGTTGTGGATGCTCTGAGTTTCGCCCGCCGGCGCCATCCGGTTTTCCCAGCAGGTCGCCTCCAAATCAACGATTAATAGAGGACGTTCATCCATCTAATGCGTGCCTCTTAACCCAGTTAAAAATATCGTTAACGGGCACCAACGTCATGTTTCCCGTTTGCTGCAGCGTGTCGATCCAAACCTGATTGCCTTTTTGAATCACATCAGCGGTGCCAATGTGCCCAGACACAACGGCTGTGATGCCAGCAATGGTTTGGTCTGATCCCTGGGCCCGATTCCACGGCCAGGTGCAGTCAATCGCAAATCGGTCAGACGGTGCCGCCTGCTGAACATTCTGCCAGTTATCCGCGGGGCTTTGCGCATGCACCAAGCCGAGGCTGCCATGCTCGCATTCGAGCGTGATCGTCAAAGGCATCTGCTGGATGCATTCGGTGGTCAGTCTTTGCTGCTCAGAAACGTCAACGCAATCGACCCACGCACCTCCGATCGATCGGTGCTTATCCTGGTACTGGCCATTGAGTGAGCGGGCAACAAACATAAGCTCGTGGTTCCCCATGAGGCAGTGCACATAATCCGTGGCTAATACCCAGGCCAGCAATTCTTTCGATTTTGGCCCACGATCAATAACGTCACCCAGCAGAAAAAGTCGATCTACTGCCGAGTCAAAGCCTGCCTCAAACAGAGTACTTTGCAGTGCGTCATATTGGCCATGCAGGTCACCGCAGAGCCAGTCCGTGCCGTTCGGGTTTCGAGAAATAAAACGGTGAGTCGTTAACTTAGAAATCAAGACAGTTCTCATCAATGAGAAGGTCCGCTATTGCACCCAGAAAATCTGGATGTTCTAAAAATTCCTGCCATACCCTTTCCTCAATTCTTATGCGCCATGCCGGATCATTTAGCTCCAAAGGTGTCCCGCACACTAGGGCGTTGGCGCGCTCGGCAGACTGTATAGCGGATATGAGGGCGTCCCGAACCCGCCTAGACATCGTTTCACCTCTTGCACTTTCAATGTGGTTTCACGTTAGCGTCATTAAAAACATATACGACTGATAAGGTATAAGCCCACTATAATTATAAGAGTATTAAAACTAGGAATCATATTGATGGATACGGTAGCACGAAAAAAACGCGAAGCTGATGAGATCCGGGTTCTGGGTACAGCTTTGTGTAAAGCCGCAGAAATTATGGGTTTCAGTGAAGAAGAAGCGGCGGCAGTCATCGGTCATGAACGTACCAGTGGGATCTGTGATGGCATCGACCCAAACTCAGAAGCCGGTGAGCGAGCTCGGATGTTCATTCGGGTGTGCCGCGGGCTGCATACGCTGGTGGGTGGTAATTACGAACATATGAGGCACTGGATAACAACGGATAACCGGGCTTTTGGGCAGTCACCCCGGGAAATGATGAAGAGCTGCCAGGGCCTAATTACGGTGCTTAAATATCTTGATGCTATGGGAAGTCGGCTTTGAATGACTGACAGACTCAACGCAGCAATGAAAATGTTGCCGCTATAGCTGCGGATATGAAGTTCTGTGCGATTTTAATGAGGCATACCTAGCTCTGTGCGATAGATAAGCCTTGGCGTGTTTTGATTATCGAATCCTGTATAAGCCCCAGAGCAGAGCAAAGTATGAACCAGAATCCGAATGGCAGATCAAAGTGCGAACCAGAACCGCTCATAAGTCCAGCTGCGCTCACCCCAACGAGACACTCCCGGCGGCCCTAACACAGACAAAAGTTGGAGTTTAGGAATCTCATGGTTCGAGTGGCACCCTTAAAACTCACTTTGGTTCGAGTGGCACCCTCAAAACTCACTTTGGTTGATCAGAGTCACCGGGCTGTTCAATCTGAATTCGTTCGTGCGCGCGCATCTCTCGATTCACGATTTTAGCGATTGTCGATGGTGGCTTTACTCAAATGTGTCGCAGCCGCACCCACACATTGTCAGCGGCAACAAAACCCATGCCCAAAGCAACAAACATGGAATCTGTTGCCGGTAGCATGAATTTTGTTGCCCCTACATCTGAGGTATAGAGTTCTATGCGTGAGTTCAGTTCGGGAAGCCTCCTGTCATCAATGACAGGGTGCAGGCTCGATCAGCGGAGAGGTAGGTAGGGCGTGACTCACGTGGCGATTACTCATCAGGTCACCTGCTGGGTGAATGCTTGATGCGTGCTATTTTGCCATGAAAGCAGATATTAATCAGAAGGTTAGCGCACGTGACTGGTGACTGAAGTCACGGATTCAGGTTACAGATAAATTCACCCTGATTAAACACCCCTTCAATATCATACCTAAAGCTGACGCCTCCTCATCTAAAACAGCGCCGTTGGTTCGATTGATTTTTATAAGCCCATGTTAAGCAAGACTGTCACTCCCTTAACTGTCGTTTCAGAAATCGCTCGCATTCATCGATCTTGGACTGAAATTACCACCTGTAACTCGTTGAAGCGTGTAGGTCTGCTGCATATAGGCGGTGCCGTTGTATCTTCGTTCAGCGACGAAGTCCTGGTAGTTTGGATCTTTGGAGGCAACCATATCAACGAGAAATCTGCCGCAACTACGACTAAATTCTTTTCCAGACGCATATTGGAATTGATAACGCCCATCTGGAACGTTGACCTTAGCAGTCTGCCCTGCTCGAACGTACATAGAAATTATGGTCTGTCCGGACACATCTTTTAATTTCACTAGTGCATCGGCTCCAGGAGAGTTGTTCACAACTAGAGAGTGTTTACCGTATCCTGGCTTCGTCAAAACATGACCATTTCGTGGTCGTGTTATTCCAGTAGCCCGGCAAGCTCTTAACCATGCAGACCAACCACTACCTTGATCAATGTATTTAGTGCTGACATACCCTTTGATCTGCGAACTTCTATCCCTGACATAAGCCCAACCAAGATTCGGGCTTGTTAATTGGTAAATGTCTTGATAACGGATAAATCTGCCAACAATTTTTGCTTGTGTATTCGGCTGCGCCCGCACATTCAATGCTTTTGCAGTAACATGCATTACTGGATTCGACTTGGGTGATAACTCAGAATCAGAATCACCAGAAAAAACATTCGAGATGTTATCCCAGAAACCAGCGTTTACTTGACTAACGGGTATAATTGAAAAGGCAAATATTAGACATATTTTTAGTAAAAAGCGCTGAGTAAAAAACATAACTTCCTCCTGAATCCGTGACTTTACGCGTCCCGAATTTCCCTCAAAGCCTGCAATAGAAAGGCTTCAGACGGTATAATAGCTCCTGACATCCATTCACCCAGTCAGTGCATCGGCCCATGCGCGCCTTCACTCTCCAGCAATCGAAGACCGAAGTCTATACACCCCATGGCGGGCTGGCCCTGTTGGGCCATTGCCTGAACCAACACACGTCGCTGAGCCAAACCGCGCGCACCGTGACCAACCCCATTGCAAATAACTCCTCGGAGCATAACGCCCGCAGCATGCGCGGCTTTGGAATGAAGGCGAAGCCACAATAAAAAAGGCGTCGCGGTGCCTGCGATTGTTAATGCTTTTGCTTGCGGCCCCTCGCAGAACCATGACCTTGGTGCTGAGACAGCGGCTCCTCACACTGATGAATAACCTCATCGGATTCGTAGTCCGTTCCTTTCTCTACATACCGATCATTTTCACGATCAATCACCATGGTTCGATGTACGTGTTTTTTCCGTAATCGCCAATAAATCAGCACCTACATTCCAACTCGCCGATTGCACACACTGATTCCTCACCAACTTCATAAGGAATCAGCATGACCCCAACTGAACGAACACGTATCTGGCAATAGTATATCACTGACTGGCAAATCGCCGGCGTGTCCGGCAACGCTTACTGACAGATGCATACTCTGGCGAAGGAGGGGTGCATCGTGGAGAAATAAGTGCCCGGATGGTGGAATTGTTAGACACACAAGACTTAAAATCTTGAGACCATTGGTCGTGCCGGTTCGATTCCGGCTCCGGCTCCGGCTCCGGCTCCGGGCACCATTTTTTAGCCGCTCGCATGGATTTGCCTAGCGGTTGCAACACCTACTTTACAATACTTTTTTAAACTCTAGGCTATCCACATATCACCTCATTATGACACTGCACATTACTCATAACCCGTCAAAACTTTCACTTAACTGTCTATATCTTTCAATTTCTGAGTATGAAACAGATGGATTAGTAATATCTATAACAGATTTCAGCATAGACTGAGTTATACGAATTTTTGATTTCAATGCTACTCTAGATGCTTCATCGACCAAAAACTTTATGTCACTAGACACATAATTATTTGTCAAGAAGGCTAATTCATAATAATCTATCGACAGATCTATTGGACGATTTTCTAGGTAAATCTCAAACATTGCCGCCCTGGCCTCATAATCTGGAGGCGGTAAGTAAACCATTCTATCGATTCGACCAGTTCTCAAAATGGCTGGATCAATTTTCTCAGGCCGGTTAGACGCAGCAATTACAAAAACACCTCTCTCGGAGCAGCTTGACATATGAGTCAGGAGCTCATTAACAGCAGAGGCGTTCATTTCGTGTAAATTTTTTTCGCGACTAGGAACAACAGCATCAAACTCATCAATAAATATTATCGATGGAGCATTAATTACAGCTTCATTAAAAACGGAGGCAATTTTTAACTCAGTATCATTTACCCATTTACTCTTTAAATCAGAAGGTTTGAGTTTTAAGAAGTTAAACCCTACTTCCTCGGAGAAACGCTCAGCAATGAAGGTTTTTCCGCAACCTGGCGGACCATATAGAAGCACGCCATTAGGTATCGTAACTCCATAACGTTTATAAAGCTCTGGTTCATTAAGCGCCCGAATAACATCATTATACAAAATATCCTTTAGATCCTGCATCCCTGCAATTGCTGAAAACCCCTGAGCTCCTTTACCATCACTTCGCGACGCTGTTCCTCTTTCTGTACTTGAACACGTCGCCGTAGGCTGCTCTTTACCTAAAAGATCTTCTATAAAATCTATCGCCGTAGCGTAACGATTATCCACATCAAGTGATAAAGACTTCTGCAATGCTGCCTTTAAGCTGTCATCTATAAAAAAACTCGAGCCAGAACGCCCAAAATTTAGCCTATTACGTCTAGAATCCTCTACCGCTTCGACCTCTTCCTCTTCGCCTCTCTGGTATCTTGGAATCTCGACATACCAGGGAGGAACCCCTATTATTAAGTGATATAGAAGCGCGCCAACTGCAAAAATATCACTTTGAGGCGAAAAAACACCATTATATAACTCGGGTGCAATATAAAAAGGGTTTAAACACCCCAAGTCAAACCCATTAATTTTGTCTGAAATATAACAGGCAGAGGAAAAACCTGACAAAACTGGAATTTCAAAATCAGTGGAATAATCTAGCCAAATATTTTCCAGATTTATATCATTATGTACAACCACATTCTTGTGGTCATGCAACAAGCTTAAAGCTTTCAATATTTTTATTGCGATAGGCACAGCAGCATATTGAGAAAGAGCCCCATCACGCTCTAAACGTTCTTGAAGGCTTTCCCCAGGTATGAACTTCGCTACTAAATAGTGATACCTTTTATTGTTCTTAACAACTTGACCTTCCTCGACACACTTAACAATAGATATGTCATCGAACAAATATAAAATTTCTGTTTGCTTAAGGCCTGTCTTGGTAAGTTGCCCTCGCTTTAGCTTTGAGCTGTTGTAGAGAAAAAGGAAAAACACACCTCCGCCAACAGAATTAACTCTGTATTTTTGAACGAATTTATTACCGCCAATGAAGAATTTAACTTTATATCCGGTAATTAAGCTTTCATCTTTTTCTAAGATATTTTTGACCGTCATAATGTCAACCTATCAGCTCATTACCATCACCGATAACGATAGTCTTATCAGCTTCAGGTAGGAGCCTGAACAACTCGATCACGATTTGCCTGAGTTCTTCTTTTACTGGGCTATTTACTGCCAACCGCAACCCTTGATTAAGAACCATCCTTGCTCTCTCTCTATCAAGCCAGTCAAGAGTTTCGAACTCATCATTAAAACTATTCAAGTAACCAACTTCCATCTGGGCACCAAGCCCCTCATCTAAAATTGCCAAATTGAGACTTCGCATGCTGCTGATCAAATCTTGGGCTAAACTTACGTCTTTTTCCCTAATTACTACAGGCATTTGAGTCTTAAACTGCGACAGCAGAGCCTTCCCGTTCTGGTTATTAAACTCTTCACATGCTTCTTCCAATCGATAAAAGACCTCCTTCAACTCTTGCTCTACCTTCGGCCACTCACTAGACATTTGAAGCTCGTCAATTTTGTTTAAAACTGGCTTCAAACTTTCAAGTACGTCTTTCTTACGATCATAGTCATTTCTATTTTGATCGAAATGCCTTTTAACTTTATCAAGCTCAGCCTCAATCTCGGAAATCTTATCCTTATCTTCAACGATATCTTCTTGCCTAACAATAACAATAGCGTTTCGTGCCTTTTTAATTTCGCTTTCCAGCCAATTAGCACCAATCTCTTTCTGAGTCGTAGTGTTTGGTACCACTATTTCCTCAGTATGATCTAACGCTGGAAAATAAACTGACAGAGTCATACGTTCTGACCTATCCACTCTGACTGTCAGTTTCAGGTTGCTACCGGCAGGAAGCATTCTTGGAAGGTCTTCACCTGAAATTATCACATCATAAATGTGCTCATTATTAATTGCTGGCGTTCCATTCGCGCCGTAAGGCCCCTGATATAAGGGAATTTTAATAAAGTCATCTTTTAATCCGGGGCGAACTTGTTTTTGTGTTGTTAATTTATCAGCCATACCAATAGCAGGCGTACTTTGATTTTTCTCTAAACCATCAATGCTTTTGAATACTAAGCGGCCTGACGCTTTACTTTTTATCTCAATACCGATAAAGAAAGGTAGTGTTGCGCTTCCAACTTTCGCTCCTTGGATAATGGTAAACTCTGACGGCTCTGAGGCCTGTAAGTTACCCTTATCATCATAAGCCAGCACCTTGAACGCATTCGGCTTACCTTCCATCAGCTTTACTTCAACAACATCACCTATTCCGTCGACTTCAAGCTTACCGCTGGACCACCCTTCATCACCTCTAACGATCTCAATATATACACTTTCAGGAATTTCACCGGTCATTTTTTCTTTTAGCATTTTTACCGTAACGAACTCTTCGTCTTCAACTGAAGTTGTCTCATAACCGAAATCTAATTGTATTTTTGTATTATCCCTTGTTTTCTCTCTGACATCATCCGAAATAGATACTGTTGATGCAAACAATGCTGCCCCCCTAGAAACAACTGTCATCGGATCAACACTAACGTTTGGCTTTGTAATCTGCTCTGTAAGCATTTCTCTCAGAATAGAGGAATGCGTAGGGCCACCTACGAGCAATAAAGTGTTAAGAGATTTACCGTTCAATCCATTTCTTTCCAGCAGATCTTTACATATATCAATGGATTTCTGAAAAATCGGCCTAATAGTTGATCCAACCATATCGCGGGTTAGGGTAATGTCTAACTCGATATCGTCTCCATCATCATCTTTGGGAAAAACCTCTAAATCAGTTAAAATGTTGTGAGAATCTTTAAATGATAACTGTACCTTTGCCTCTTCCGCGTATTCTTTAAGACCATCTCTAAAAACACTCTTCTTATAATCATCGCCTAATATGGAGTTTAAATTGAATCGTTCGGAAATATAGGGAAATATTATTTCATCGACAATAGCTTCATCTAAAGTCTTACCACCTAGGTAATTATCTCCCTCCGTATCAATAACCTTCATTATCTGATCTTCAACTTTTATCAGAGCAGCATCAAATGTGCCTCCACCAAAGTCAAAAACCAGCCAGTAGCCATCCTCACTATCCTCGCTTAATCCATACGCCATGGATGCCGCTATGGGTTCTTGTAAAAGCTCACACTGGTTAAACCCCGCATGCTCAATCGCTGCCCTTAAGGTTGCATCTTTTTGGTTTATGGTGAACTTAGCAGGAACGGTTATTACAATCGCGCCAATTTGCTCGTCAGTAATAAACGACTTTAAGGTTTTAAGAACCTCAGCAGACAACTCTTCAGAGCTAAAATCTTTAGTCAAGTGGGAACTGTAATATCCCTTATCAGAGCCCATAGTTCGCTTGAATTCACTAAATGTATTTACTTCTAAAGAGTCCATCCTATGCATGGCATCTCTTCTTTCTTTCTTTAATGCGGTAAGTGCCGACTCACCAACACGGACAACCTTCTTTCTATTGAAATTTACACAAGAAGGCAGAGTATCGGCCAAAGTATCAGTCTTCTTTATAACAGCTTCACCTTGCTCCATTCTTGAGATAGCTGAGTTCGTTGTGCCGAGATCAATACCATAATCAATTTTGGTTCTAGACATTATTTAGGCTCCCTGACTTACTTCTATTTGTGCTGACTGTACCATTAAGCCTTGGTGATTTATTTGCGGCTTTATGACTCTTGATATAATTTGCTCGCCGGGTTCTAGATTTTCATCATCAACAAACTCAACCGACGCTCTGTAACCATTACTATACTTTTCACCCAGCATTTCCACTATTTCATATCCATTGGAATGAAAATTGTCTTTTATCCTAGTGACTGAAGCTGAAAGTTGCTTTAGGCCTTTTGTTTTTTTATCCATTCTGGAAATGTTGTGCTCTATTCTTACTACCTCATCCGCGACTTTTATAACTAAAGAATGATCCTTTTCTTTACCGGTACGATCTTGGCTTGAATTAACTGGATCTACTTTACTGCTAATTATTTCTAGAAGTCTGCCATCTAAACCTGCGTAACTTTCATCAAAATAGTTTTTTAAACCTCCAAGATTAGCAGAAAACTCTGATTTCTGGTGAGCTAATTTACGCTTAAAAAATATAGCTAAAAACATCAAAATCAAGGTCACAATAAAAGAAAATACTAAAAACAATATAATATATACAAAAATTTCCTCTCTTAATGACTCGGTATTTAGAACTAACTCATTTTTTACTCTTCCAATATCATCTTTCACATTTCCCTCTACGACATTTACTTTAGATCTTAAAGTATTTAAGTAGGAATCGAGAGTATTATATTTTGATTCGACAATTAAAATCTTAGAGTTCGTCTCATTTTGAGTAACTACCTGAGCCTTCGCTAACTCTTTTATTTTATCTTCAGCTTGATCTCGGTTATCTTCTATTATTTTTTCGATATTTATAACTGATTCAACAGTATCGTTTAGCTTATTAGTTAACACATCGAAGCTATCCGAATTTGTTTTATCATTCCTCTTAACGACAACCTCTAGCCATAAAATTTCGTTTTCTAATTTATTTATAAGCTCTTCATTATTTTTTTTATTAAAATATTGATAACTCAATAACTTACCATCCGGAATTATCACTAAATTATCACTATAAATATATTCGGGACTATATATCTGAAAAAATGACCCTAGGGGTGTTTTCAAGTCAACGGTCTCCGCCACTTTAGTGTTATCAGCTACTACTGGCGCAGAGCAAAAAATTATAATGAATAAAAAAATTCTATTAATCATTTGTCTATCACCTTGATGCATTTATCCAGTGTCGCGCGAATGAGTGTATTCACAATAGATGCATCCTTTAACAAGCACACTAATTTTGGAGATAATATATAATAAATCTTTATAAATACACGCCCGGCAAATGATTTTGAAATAACTTCATCCCTATATTTTCTCAACCTTACAACCTGGGGATGCTCATAATCACCATACGCCATGGTTGCAATATAACATCCTCCAGATGATTTTTTGATAGCACTATCCACTTGGAACTCTGTACTCGATACTGTATTTATATCTTCTCTTATTCTGCTTCGGACTTCATCAGTCATATCATAATCTAGAAGATCTTTCTCTAATCGCGTGAGGCTTACCACAATAACCTTGAATGACTGTAACTGCAGCTTCCCATTAATAACATCTTGCTGACTAGTGTTAAATATTTCTACCGCCCCGCCTCTAACTCTAGAAACAACACCGTCACAAATTTTCAAATAAAATTCGTCGCTCGATCCAAGTATATCCTTTATCTCGTTCAATTTCGGCTTAGTGCTAACTAAGAACTTTATCAGAAAGTCTTTAGTTATCGCCGATTCATCAAATATATTTATTTGATGCATTATCTCGTCAATAAGTCCAGATAACCTTTTCTGCAATTCTCTTTCTGGCAGGTCATCAACCCATTCTTTTATTACATTGTAATTATCATTAATTTTTTGTTTAATCCTGCCCGTGGGCTCTAATAACTTCGCCAGCTCTGCAACTTTTAATGCCTTCGCCCCCGGATCATTGGTCTCAGAATCCCTCCACTCATTGAAGTAATCAATAGAGCATTGCATTATTTCATCAGCTAAGCTGTCAACTGCCATTTGATATTTCATGTCAGCTTTTCCTAGCAGCTCTTTCAAAAACTCTACTTGATCCTTAGACGAGGAATATAGCTTTATTCCAACAATATCTGATTCAGCATTATTGTTTTTTCTTTTTATCTTGCACTCTTCTATTTGAGATTGTAACTGTTTAATCGGCTCATCTAAATACTTCCCAACCAAATATTTATTTACATAAGCTGGATAACTTGAAAATAAATTTATTATTGTTTTCGCTTTTCGAAATTTATTTCTACCAAGAAATCTCTCAACATTTAGTATAACATTATCAATAAACGTCTTAACAATAGATTCTTGATCTACAATCAGCCCTTCATCTACAAATATTTCAAAAAACTTGCAGGCATAGCCTGAACTGAACATTTTCCCTTTTAAATCCAGACCTTTCTTCAAAAGATTAAGGTCTAGCTGGCCGGTGACAATAGCGGATGCCATATAGATAGTTGAAATATTTTGATATGAGGATATGTTTTTAGTAGTCACACCCTCTTTTAGGGTTCTTTCCCACAAATCAGTCGCTTTTTCTTTATTTCCATCGATCAGATGACTTATAGCTAATTCATCGAAGGTACTCGATTCTAAAAACCAAAACAAAGCATATTCTATTTTCCTGTTCACTTGCTCTATCTTGTTTGCTGCTTCTTGAACAATCTCTAGATCTCTTTTTAAGTCACCTATGACTTTGAAGTCATATTCGAACGTTTTCGACTTCCCTACTTCAAGAAATCTATTTATGACTGATATCTGCTTTTGAATTTTCCGCTCTTTAGCGTTCGCTAGCAATCCTAAAACTCGGTATGGGTTTTGCTTTATTATTTCCATCTATTAAAATCCAACCCTTTAAAGACAATATAAATCGTCAATTGCGGTAACTGTCAAGCTATCTGTCGCCCATGCTCAATTCTTAAGCTGCAACCTCCATGGCAACCAGCGCCTCTTTTCGCTCCGGGTTTAAGGTGACCACCGCTGCCGGTGTCCAGTTGCGTGTATTGCCACTCCAGCGCTCTGGTTTTGCGGCTCGTGCGGCCTGATTCAGACTGTGCCGTTGTGCCAGAATCGCCGTGTCCTCACCGGAGTGGCGTTGTGCCGGTGTGACGTAACGCAGAGCGCTGTGGCGGTGTGTATAGTCATACCACTGGGCAAAGCTATGAACCCATTGTCTGGCTTCGGTCAGGCCTGTGAACTTACTAGCAGGGTAACCCGGCATATATTTACAGGTTTTGGACAACGCCTCAGAAAAAGCATTGTCATTGCTGACGCGGGGCCGGCTAAATGAGGGGGCGATCTGCAGGTCGCGTAACTTCTCCAGCAAGGTGACCCCTTTGAACGGGCTGCCATTATCCGAGTGCAGCGCCAGCGGTTGATTGATGATCTTCTCAGACAACACCGCACGCTCAATGACGGTGCGGGAGTTCTCGGCTGACTCGGCCAGAAACACCTCCCAGCCCACTACTTTGCGGCTGAAGATGTCGAGGATCATTACCAGGTAGTAATAGGTCCCTTTGGCCGGCCCGGGCAGCCAAGTGCAGTCCCAGGACCACACTTGATTGGGCGACGTGGCATGGTGGGTGGTTGGCGCCGGGTAAGTCTTACGAGCTTTGGTGCGACCGCGATGGGCCAGCTCGCCATGCTTTCTCAGCACGCGATAGAAACTGGATACCGAGGCGAGATAGAGCCGCTCTTCATCCATCAGTCGCACCACGATTTGATCCGGGGGCAGGTCCGCAAACTCAGGCCGATGGCACTGTGCGAGTATGCACGCTTCTTCCTCGGCGGTCAGCGCGTTCGCAGGCCTGGGTCGTTCGACAACAGAGCGCTGGTCTGTGTTGACGTCACCCTCCCGGGTCCAGCGTTGGTGCGTGCGAATGGAGATACCCAGGATTCCACACGCTGCGGTACAAGAGGCCCCATGTTGGCAGGCTTCAGAGATCAGTGTCACGGCTTTTTGGCGATCTTCGATACTGATCATGACTCCTCGTCCCCCCAGATCGCCCGTGCTTTTTTTGACAGTGTTAGCAGCGCCGCTGTCTCCGCCAACGCGTCGTTCTTGCGCCTTAACTCACGTTCAAGCATTTGAATACGCTTGCGCTGTTGCTTGGATTCGTCGGCCTCTCGTTGTCGCTCCTGGTGTGAGAGGCTGGCTGCCTGCTCACAGTCTTGGCGCCAGCGCTGAAGCTGTTCGGGGTACAGACCACGTTGACGGCAGTACATAGCGAGGTCTTCAGCGTTCATGGCGGCCGTCTCGACCACCGCTGCAAACTTGTCACGGGATGACCATCTATCCGCTCCCTGATCACGAGCATCAGGTAGGCAGCGGCCCTCAGCGCGCGCGGCCTTGCGCCACTTGTAAACGGTGGCAGATGAGATGCCTCCTTGTTCGGCAACCTCTTCCACGCTTTGGTTGTAAGGTGGCAACAATTTGGCCATAACGGCCTGACGTCGCTCTTCGGAATAACGAGGCATATCGATCTCCTGTCGCTCCCTGAATTATTAATAGAGTGTATCAGCGAGGGCGACATCTATCCTGACAGAGGGGGCCTCCTTACTGCTGTAGAAACCAATATAAGTATTGTCTAAAGGTTCAGGGAAATATCCAAGGTGCTCAATTGCACAGAATATTTCGTCCTCGCCATCTAACTCCCAGTAATAAAAACTCGCATCACAGTCGATTACCAAGCAAGTTACAAAAAACTGCTCGTCTATAAACTCATTTTTGTCAGCCCATCGGAAGCCTTTAATATCTTTACTAGCGAGCAGTGAAACAACAGTTTTTTCAAGAATTTGCAAACTTTCTTGATCATTCATAAAACTACCTCTATGAAAAATTTTCTCATCAAAAGCAACCTCACTAGTATATATACTGTAGTGGTCAACTAACCCCGGACTGTATCTTAAGTTTTTCTTCCGCGATCACAGGTGGCAAGCCGCCGTTGAAAGTATGAGGGCGCTGCCGGTTGTAGTAGTCCATCAGGTAGTCGCCAATATCTTTTCGTGTATCCGGAATTGATCGGTAACCGAGTGACGGAATCCATTCGCTCTTCAAGCTGCGAAAGACCCGCTCCATTGGGGCATTGTCCCAGCAATTTCCCCGGCGACTCATGCTTTGCTCCATGCGATAACGCCAGAGCCTCTGACGGAATAATCGGCTTGCGTACTGACTGCCCTGGTCCCAGTGGAACATGACCCCAGTCGGCTTTCCTCGTTGCTCATATGCATGATCCAGTGCTTTTGCTACCAGCTCGGCATCAGGCCGATCTGATAGCGCCCAGCCAACTACCCGGCGGGCGTAAAGATCCAGAACGACCGCAAGATAGCTCCATCGCTGACCAGCCCATACATAAGTGATGTCACCGCACCACACCTGGCCCAATGTCATCAACTTAAGACATTTCTCTAAAAATATCATATAATTAGAGCCCAACCATCAACGAGGAAATGCCCTATGGAGCACAATAAAAAAACAACGTTTGACAACCCAACCGACATTCTTTCCGAAAATTGTACATAAAATAACCAGCTTACTGAGCTGCCCCGAGTTTATTGCCCAGCATCGCACCCATCCGAAGCACTTTACCCGCAAACGCCATCTGACCTTCCGCAATCTGATCCTGTTTCTGCTGAATCAGCCCAAAAGCGCCCTGCAAACCGAACTGGATGCCTTCTTTCAGGCGCTCAATGGCTCGACCTTTGAAACCCAGGTGGTCACCGCCCAAGCTTTCAGCAAAGCCCGCCAGAAGCTCAGCGCGTCAGTTTTTGAGGCTCTCAACAGCGCCCTGCAGGCCCAGATGGATGAGCTGGGGCTGCACAAGACCTGGCAGGGCCTGCGCCTGTTGGCCGTGGACGGCTCCAGCATGCACTTGCCGCTGGAAGACCCACTGGCCCGGCACTTTGGTACCCACAACGGGTTGCCGGTGGCCCGAGTGTCGGTCCTGCAAGACCTGCTGTCCAATCAGGCTCTGCACACCCTCCTGATCACGCCGGATGTGGATGAGCGGGGCTGTGCCAGCATGCACCTGAAGCATGCTCCTGACCACAGTCTGATTCTGTTTGATCGGGGCTATCCCGCCCACTGGCTCTTTTCCGAGCTACAGCGCTGTGAACAGCAATTCCTGATGCGCCTGACACTGACCCATTCCCGAGAAGTCCGCGCGTTTGTGGATTCTGGAAAAGACGACGACACCGTCTCGATGACGTGCCGGCACGGGTTATCCCGACAGGTCTGTAGGCAGTCCGGCGTTGATCCGGACACGGCCCTCCAGATCCGGCTGATTCGGGTGACGCTGCCCACCGGGGAAACGGAAGTGCTGGCCACCTCACTCCTGGACACCGGGGCCTTCCCCGCCGAGCTCTTTGCCGACCTGTACCAACGGCGCTGGGGCATCGAGACCGACTACCGCCGGCTTAAGCAAACCCTGAGCCTGGAAAACGTCAGTGGCCGGACGGTCTGTGCCGTACAGCAGGACATCCACGCCTGCCAACTGCTCAAGAACCTGGCCCTGCTGATGCAGGCCCTACAGCAGCCCGACATTGAGCGCAAAACCGCACACCGGAAACTGGCCTGGAAGGCTAACTTCACCCAGGGCGTATCCCGCCTGAAGCATACCCTCGTCGCCCTTCTGGTGAGGCCCAGCTGTGAGGCCCTGGATAACCTGTGGCGCCTGTTGGGTAACAGCTTGAGTGCAGTGCGTCCCGGGCGAAGTAGCCCACGACGCCGAAAACGACTGGCCACCAAAGGCTGTGAAGGGTACAAGCCGACTCGCTGACCGACACCACCCCGGCGGCGTATAACAAGACTTCCTGACAGACTGTGCCGGCCACCGGTCGAATGGTTCTCGCCCTGAATAACGCTTAAACCGCTCTGACACACCGGCAAATACACCATTGACGGTCTTTGGCGCTGATTTCGGGTTAGGCTCTGATTTTAATCGCCTGTCGATTCAATAATAGGCTGTCTCACGATTGGCAATCTTGGTGACTCAGAGGATCATAATGGACTTCTGGGGCTTAAGTTGATGACATTGACACCTGGCCTGGGTGGCTGACGCTGAACTCACGATTCAGCCGGTTTGGTATGTCTGGCCTTTCCACAGCGCTCCAAACGCTCGCAACGAGCTTCCAGTTCCTGGATCCGCTGCTGCTCCGACGTAAAAGATCATCGTTTTCTGTTCATCAGACACCTCGTTTATGGTGGCGATATTACCACCTACGTTGGTGTCCGGAATCATTGAACCACTATAAGCAGCCAATATCTATTAACCAACACTTAAGCGCCAAGGGTGGGTCAGTTTTAAACTGGCGACATTACCGTTAAGTGGGTCAGTTTTGAGTTGGCGTTGAAAAAACAGAACAAGCTGTAATGATACCCCCCGGGTGCACCTCTGCAGAATCCGGCCAAAGTAGGAACTGGGTTTCATACTCATCCTTCAATTAATCGCTAATAGATGCCACCCCGGTATACCTTAGACTCCATCATTGCTTTACAACTTCGTATCCTTAAGGCAAGTTGGAAAAGTGCAATGAGCGGACGCATCGGTGGAGAGAGCTGGTGGCAAAAATCCGACATTTGAAACCGGACAATTTTTAACGCATCTTTATCACGTGTTTATGTAAATTTACCGGAAATTTTCGGTTTGGGCAGAACTCAGATTGGGCAAGGTCTGACATTAGAAACCGGACATTTGTGTGCCCACAAGTGGTCTAAAACGTATAGACAATGGTTTTATAAGGGTTTTTTATCTTTCACTCCAGCGGTCATAAACTGTTGATAAGCACACTTTATGTCGATTAACATCTCTTCCCGCCATGTGAAATTCGCGCCCTCCGAAGGCAGTGGTCACAGGTTCGAATCCTGTCGGGCGCGCCATATTTTTCAAGGTCTTACGTGAAAGCGTGGGGCCTTTTTTATTTCCTGTGTCCAAACGGTGCCCGTGTTGTGCCCAAAATTTTTCACTGCTTTTTCTTAACCCTGACGTTACGAACCCTGCCCTGAATTCGGAAACTCCCCTGTCGGGCACAGTAAACGCCGGCTTAACCAGTCGACACCTCTACCGATAGCCTAAAAACAAAACTACGCTGAAGAGGCATTGCCACCACTTGCGAACATGCTTGGCTGGAATACGCACCGATTTTCCAAATTCCGTTAATGATCACTTGGAATTGCTGAAATTTGGCGCAGTGTCAGGCGCATCCCAAAGCGTTTGAGAATCTGGTTAAGCGTTTTGACTGTCGCGCTTTCCGCATCCCGTTCCACGGCCGACATCGTATTGGCTGATAGTCCTGCAATCTTGCCAAAGCGTCCTTGGCTCAGGCCTGTCCATTCACGGCGCATACGCCGGATCGCGCCACCCAGTTCGAGGTCACCGCGGTCAAGCGCGGCAAAGATTTCTTCGCGTGCTCGGATTCGCTCTTCACTGCTTACGGGTTGCATGAGTTTTGGCATAGCAGTTACCTCGGGGCCGGGCCACCTTCAATCAGGGTGTTCAGAGCCATCAGCACTTCGCCAGCCAGATTCAGCTTCAACCTGCCGGCGTTGAGCATTGCTTCCGGCGCCCCGTTGCGTCTCAAGGCTTCGGTCATATTGTCCAGCTTTACCAGGTGATCCCTCAGGAGATCCGTAGCCAACTCAAGGTCACCCGCGTATTTAACAACAATCCCCACATAGTTCGGTTCTCCATTTAATTGTAAGAGTTCCCTTGGCCATCGGGTCGTCATGGCAATGCCTTCAGGATCTAGAACCATCGGCGCAACATCATAAGCGGGTGCGAGTTCAATATCCTTTCCACGTTTAATCAACGCGGTATTGCGACCATGATTGTCCTTATTGCCAACAGCAAAGTTCAGAAGATCGCGAGCAAGATAGTCAGCAAGCAGGGCATCCTTGGCTTGGGGTTTGGTCGTCTTCTCAATCAGAGCTTCGAGGATGTCGGTATGAACCAAAGCCGCTCCGTCGCCAATCTTCCCCATCATGGAATAAATGGACTCCACGCCATTGCGCACAATCACCCCGTCAACCACCTCTCGGTCAAAACGGGGCATCCATAAAGCGTATTGACCGTTGCACTCATCAATACGGGTGTTTTTAATGGAGTCGAAATTTCTTTGCTCGAGTGTCTTGTAGATGGCCGCTTCGCCCTTGAGCACGTTCATATCCGCCTCGGTCTTGCGCCCGCGTGGGAACTTGACCAGCCAATGCTCCTTCACTTCAGCCTCAGCGACGGTGCCTTCCAGCGCAAAATCGCCGTCATGGGTTTCAACCATCAGCAGTTTCGGGGCATCACCACCGGCACCAGTAGCGCCACCGATTGCAATACCAAGGTTGTGAGCGTGTTCAATCAGATTATCGGCGCGCCTGCAAACCTGCTCTCGCGTGAACCGCACAGCCGGCGCTGCCGCCGCCAGTCGTTCAGCGAACGCCTCAGCCGCTTCTTTGATTCTCAGATTGCCAATCGGCGCAATGCATCCCTCAGACAGCAATCGCGTATCAATGGTCTGCTCCGGATCACGGCTGTAACCCATCATTTTCACCCACAGACGCCTGCTGGCTCCTTGCGGAATAATGTCGCGTAATATGGGAGCAATTTCGCCATTGAGGTAGTCCCCGCCAAAATGGCAGGGCAGGTTCACACCCACTGCAGTTTTATCGATCAGGTTCTCCGCATTGAAATCACCCAGATATTCCAGGGCATTTACGGTGTATCTGGTGTCATAGGAGAAAAAAGGGTCGCCAAGCAATCCATTTTCGGGTTTACGGAACCGAACGGTGCCAGCATCGTGCCACTCATTTTCCCAATGTACTTGTAAAGTTAGATTCATACAGATTCCATATTCCAAGTATTCTTGTAATATTAGCAGATTGGCATTTCATCTCTACAAGTAAAGCTGTAATTTTGTTTTCAAGCATTGTTGGCGGGAAGCCATCTTTCGAGAAACCTGCGAACAAATGGGAAAGGAGTTAATCGAGTGCAAAGGAGAAGGCGATCACGTTCACCTGATTGCCAGCGTTCACTCTTAACATTCGATCTCGAATTTTGTGGGCAAACTGAAAGGAAAAAGCGTCTACGTCCTGCGCCGTGATTATCACGAAGAAATCAGTCCGTGGCTTTGGGACAGCCACCTTTAGAGTCCGAGCTATTGCTTTAGACACTCGCGTCAGGTAACGCCAACCCATTCGATGGCGCACGTACCACTAAGCACCTGGTGCGAGCTGCGGAAAATAAAACGGTTCTGCGTGCTCTGGGATCTCCCACTTTAAAGGGGATCGGCTACTGGTTTCGCTGAGCAAGCCATCTTCTTTTAGTTGTGCAAGTAAGCGGCGAGCGCTGCGTTCAGGCATCCCTGTTAGTTCAATGGCATCAGCCCTTTCCAGAGAGCCCGCCAGGAACGCATTGTAGAGTAGCAGTGCTGTTATGGGCTTGTGCTTACCGATCATTCCAGGAATGCGACCATCATTTCGAGCCTCGATATAACTTCGCATTCTAGCGCGCAACCCATCAAGAGCCAGCAAGTCCGTCATGTAACTAACTTGATCCAGCGCGATTTCCAGAATGAATTTGCAGAACAATGCCAGGCGCTCTTGGCTCAGATAGCCCCGACCGTCCGTTTCACCCTGTCGTGGGTAATCCGCTTGCGCCAGGGCTGCTTTATAGTCCGAAGACTGACGTGCCAGCCCTCGGCTTAGGCACCAGATGCCGTAGCTTTCCAGGCCTACCGCTCGGAAAAGGGCATCCGTCCATAACCGAACTACCCGACCGTTCCCGTCCATAAACGGGTGAATCCATAAAAAACGGTGGTGAGCGCAAGCTAAGCCGATCAGCCGGCTGTGGCCTGAATAGCGGGCGGATCGATATTCATTACAAAACCCCTCCATCAAGCTCACCAGCCCTTGGGCATCGGGAGGAATATGTCTCCCGACTTTCACATTCTGTTGCCGCCAGTGTCCCGGCTCAACCATTGCGACAACCCCACTCTCATCGTGTACTTGTCGTAAAGTCTCTGGAAGCCCCTCATAAAACCGACGGTGAAGCGCGAGAATAAACTCCGTCGAACAAACCGTTTCCAGTGTCAGTTCCTGGCCTTCAATCCATTCCTGAACCTTGATATGCGCGACCGATTCCAGCTGATGATCCCGTTTGACCGGATCTTCGCTGTAGTGCCCACGCTGGGCTTCCCGGATTTCATGGGGGAGCGTTCGATTCCCTTCGATGAGATTGGAGTAGTAGGAGTTAATGACGGACATGTGACGCCGGATTGTGTCGGCACTTTCGGTCGGCATCATGCCCGTCAGCCGTGCGGCCTGACGATCAAGCTGGGTCACCAAATCAAAAATCCCATGCCGTTGAAGCGCGGACTCTTGAGGAATAAAGGGAGTGATGTCGAGCTTTGATGTCATAACTTGGCCGGTTTAATGTCCGCTTTATTTAGAATTTAATACTCTCTATCTAATTATTATAGATCATTTTAATTATTTTTACTCAACCTGAAAAATAACCGTTATGGCCGGATAAATGGCCGGTTTATAGTGGTTTTTTGTCTCTGAAAATCGAGAGGTTGAATAGATGCGCCATATTCGTGAACCCAGCTCTTCAAAGTCCATCAGCGTTTCGCTGTCATCGGCACGGATATACATATCCAGCAAATGGCGCATCGCCGGTTCAAAGCGCTTCATGTTCACCAAATCGCCACTGCCCAGCTTCACCTCGTCGCGAACTTTTTCATAATAGGCAACCTGGTTGCGCGCAGACTCTGCATCCTGCGCGTTATAACCCGCATCCGACATTTCATTGGCTGCTCGCAGCAGCTTAGCCACGCTTTGGTAAAGGGTCAGGCGCAACGATTCTTTTTCGCCAATGTCATCTTGGTCAGCGCCCGACTCACCACAGAAATAATGGATGTAGTCTTGGGTATTGCACGGTGCTTTAACCGGTTCACACAGAGCGCGCACCATTTCCAGTGCGCTGTCTAAATCCTGCGTTGCCTGCTCTAACCGGTTTTTTAGCAGGCCGGCGACGTCTTCCGCGTCATAGCCATCAAACGCACCCTGGGTGTAGTCCGTAATCGCCTTGTCGAGTGAGCGAAACAGGTCTTTATAGTCAACGATGTAGCCGTATTCTTTGTCGTCGCCGTCCAAACGGTTGACTGACCCGACAAATCGCCTGAAACAGATTGTGATCAAGCATTTGTTTGTCGATGTAAAGATAGGTCGCCGAAGGCGCATCAAACCCGGTTAGCAGTTTATCCACCACAATAAGCAGGCGCATTTGGCCCGGCTCGTCCACAAACCGCTTCTTGACCTCTAGCTCAAACTCGGCAACCCGGGCCGCCGCTTTGTCTTCAGGCTGTTCAAAATAATCCGCCAGCATTTTGCGGTAAATGTCGTACTTGAACAGTTTTTCGGTTAAGCCCTCGCCGGTTTCTTCGCCTTTTATGCTGGCCGCTGTTGGCTGAAAGCTGGTGACAATCGCCACTTTACCGGCCAAATCCGACTGACTGAACATTTCATAAGCTTTGCAGGCCTGATAAACACTAGAACACACCAGCATCGCATTGCCGTAACCGCTCATCAGGCGCGGCTTGGTGTCTATATCCAGCAGAATATCGTTCACAATTTGCTGTAGGCGAGACTTGCTGGACAGCACCTTTTGCAGGGTGCCCCATTTTTGCTTCAGCTGAGTTTTGCCCAGGTTGGACAAGCCGCGGGTTTTGGCCTCAAACCAGTCATCCACCTTTTTTTGCGAGGTTACGTGTTGGTCAATATCGCGGGCTTCGTAGCGTAAATCCAGCACCACACCGTCGGCCACCGCTTCATCAAACTTGTAGGTGTGGATGTAAGAGCCAAACACTTCGATGGACTTTTCTTGTCTTTTTTCATCAGTGGCGTGCCGGTAAAACCGACGAACATCGCCTCTGGCAGAATCACTTTCATGGCGTCGTGCAATTTGCCCGACTGGGTGCGGTGGCATTCATCCACAAACACAAACAGATCGCCCTTCGCCTTAAAGTCTGTCGGCAAGGACTGCCGCAACTCGTGAATAAAGGCGTCCGTGGCGGCATTGTCAGCACGGTCGGACTGGCGACCAAACTTGTGCACTAAGGAACAGGCCAGCCAAGGCGTGGGTTGGTTCAGGGTAGCAATCAAATCAGCACCGCTTTTGGTACGGTAGATGTCTTCGTCTACACCGGTGAATACTTTTTCAATTTGCTCATCCAGCTCGCTGCGGTCGGTTATGATCAGTACACGGCCGCCTTTCACATGTTCCCGTATCCACTTCGCCAGCCACACCATCGTCAGACTTTTACCCGAGCCTTGGGCATGCCAGATAATACCGCCTTCACGTTTTGCCACGCGTTGCTTGGCCGCCTCCACGCCAAAAAACTGATTTTGGCGGCAGGTTTTCTTTACGCCCGCGTCAAATACCATAAAGTCATGAATAATCTGTAAAAAACGATGCTTGTTACAGGTGCGACGTGAACTACCAACACTAAATCGAAGATTTTGAATTGGCATCTGGGTAAACCTACTACGCGGCGATCTGATGCGCAGTATTTTCCCTTCTAATAACGATGGATTTG
The DNA here is from genome assembly GCF_002563885.1 of Marinobacter sp. LV10MA510-1. GTDB lineage: Bacteria > Pseudomonadota > Gammaproteobacteria > Pseudomonadales > Oleiphilaceae > Marinobacter. The sequence continues at coordinate 2,662,172 of NZ_PDJA01000001.1, forward strand.
TGTGGTATCAAATCCATCATTATGGGGTTGGACACGCACCCCTTACAGGCTAGCCATAAGGCCTCACCCGTTGCTTTTCTCAGGATATTAAGAGCGCCGTTGATGTCGGCGTTTATGATCCCGTGTTTGCTTTGATACAGCCCTCGGCGGATTCGCTTTCCGCTGAATAGTGGTACGACGTTTTCAGGATTGTTGCCGTAAACCGGCATGAAGTCGTTGTCCAGAGCGGATGCCTTGGAGGTGTACGACTCTTCCTGAATAACGGTGGTGATGCCGAGAGCTTGGCACTTGTATTGGATTTGAGAGATCAGAATGGCATGCGGAATACCGACAAATTTCTGGTTATTCACACGGCCAATATTGACCTCCTGCTTCCAGTGTTTGTTATAACCGATGACCAGCGTCCCGATGTTGTTCTCCCGGCAATACGCGATCACCTTGCTGGAGGCCCTGTGCAACAGGTCTTTTATCCGGCGGTTGCGTTTGTTGGTCACGGCGCGAATGTGGGCGTATTTGCCTTGGGAGCGAAGTTTGGCCACACGTTTGTTGTACCAGGCATTGATCGATTTCAGCGCTTTACCGTTGATCAGAACAGGGCGAACGCCCGGCTGATCGGTTGCGAGTGCGATAAGGTTGTTGATGCCTAAATCGATCCCGGCCTTGCGGGATGTGTCGAGAAGACGGCAGAAGCGACCCGCCTCCACAATCTTTGATTCGTTGTAAACGATTTCGATAATGAAGCAGTTGCCCTTGGGTACAATTCTGACCTCAAGCGCAACGGTGTCGCCGACAGCCGCGTTCCATTTTTGTGAAAACCGAAACTGCGTTTTGATCGGTGGCAACACGTCGCTGGCAAAGTGCAGAGTCCCGTCAACGAACTTGAAGCCGTTTCGTCCAATGTGGACGGTGGCTGCTTTGTGGGCGTAACGTGGTTTTTGAGGTCGAGCTTTGAAGGCTGAAGGTGTTTTCTTGAAAGCCGATAAGGCGGCAAAAAACGCCTTCCATTCCTGGTCGACAATCTGCGTGCTCCGCTGGGCAATGGCCGACGGGAGCTTGGTGTACAGTTCCGAGTTGTTTCTCTTCAGCCATTTATCAGCGTCGCGATGCGACAGTCTCTGATCTTTGCCGTCCGGATGGTGCTGCATCAGATAAGAGGTGGCGTTCTTAATTCGGCGAACAATCTGAGTGCAAACGCTGGCTCCGCGAAACGCCTCATGCTGCTTTCGAATGAGGATTTGCTGGGTGCGAATGTGGGTTGATTTCTCGTTGTTCATGTTGATAATATTAGGACTTGAAATAATTGGTGTCAATCATTTATACAGTGAAATTTACCGACGAAAAGAAGCCACAATTCGTGTGCACATCGAAAACCAAGATCGATCCAAATAGTCGCTATCCATCCAACACTAAATCAAAGATTTTGAATTGGAATTCCGCTCATTTCGTTAAATGGAAATCCAGCTTGCTGGAATAGGCGTTGGTAACGTCCTCTTTCCATCCATTCCAGATAGTATTTTGAGGACGTTTCAATGGTGCCGTAGCGTAGCCCCTGGGTATCGTTGCCCGCCATCACCAGCTTCATGGTGGTAAAGAAGTTGCGGATAAAGTCTTTTTTCTGGTTATCCAGGTTCTGGTGAATGCCTTCTGACACAGCAACCGACGACCGCTTCAGTTCCAGCACGCCCAAAGCGATGCCATTCACATAGAGCACAATGTCTGGGCGTTTTTTATTTTCGCCCTTGATCGACACTTCTTCTGCGATGGCAAAGTCGTTCGCTTCAGGGTTTTGCCAGTCGATTAGCCACACGGTTTGGTTCAGTTCGCCAGCGCCTTCTTTGTCTTTTACACCGTAACGCAACAGCTGGTACACCGCTTTATTGGCGTAGTAGAGCTTTTTGCCTTCACCCAGCGCAGCGGCGGCGTCTAACTGGCGGATAGCACGGGTGATCAGCGCGCTGCTTACACCCCGCTGCTGAAGCCACGAAGTAAGCGCGCCGGTTTCGATGTTTTTATTGCCCTCTCGATCCTGCAAGTTACCCAGGTAGCGATAGCCAAGGTCTTCCTGAAACAACCGCACCACTCGGCTTTGTGTGTCGCGCTCACGCTGGCCTACTGTTGTCATAGCTCAATCCCTTGCATCAGCACTTCCCAGTCAACCATCGGTCAACCAAATATTTGTTATATATGCCAATGACCTAGCTAGAAAATCCAGTCAAAAACCGCTGACATCCGCACTGCCAATCAACCACCCGTCAAGCAAATCAGGCCCAGAATGGAGTGTACCAATCGTCAAATACTACATTCTAATAACTCTGGCCCGCCACTTTCGCGGATAGCTGCAACAATCGGGTTCTGCCTGTGAGCAGCTCCTGCATCATGCCTTGTTTGATTTGGCGGGTTTTGCTGAGGCGCTGTTCGAGGGCCTGAATTTCTTCGTCCATATTGGAGAGGATGGTGGCGATGGCGGTTTGTTCTTTTACTGAGCTAGGAAATGCTATTGGAATAGCCTTTAGAACATCTTGATTAATATTTGTATTTGCACTGACAGTGCTACCTGAAATTATCCTTTTCCTAAACCCCTCATCATAAAAACAGTATTTTTTAAAATTTATTTCTAATTTACCACCACTACGAAATCGTATAAGAAAACCGGAATAAACTGTTTCAGTTAATTCGTTCAATACAACCGATGTAAGTCCCACGCCTGTAGGCTTGACAGATGAGCGTATAAATAAAATATCTCCTTTTTCAAGAGAATATTCTTTTTTTTCTAAGTCAGTAGAATTTATAAGACCTAAATTCTCTATACAGCTTATAGAAGGCTTACCAAATACATCCATTAAATTTACAAAAGGCGAGCCATACCCAAAATCATCTGCACTTTTATTAATTCCATTTTTAAACTTACCAACGTCACCTAAGGTTAAAACACTCCAATCCTCCGGCACCTCTCCCAACTCACTTTGCTTATAGCCTTTGACTGAGCCATCCTTGCGCAGAGCGAATTGAGGTAAGCGGGTACGGCCAGTGAGCAGTTTCTGCATGGTCGCGGTTTTGATCGCCTGTTTTTTGGCGATGAGTTTTTCTAACTCGCTGAGCAGTGCATCGACATCGGATAGGGCATTGGCGATGGCAGTTTGTTCTATTTTTGTAGATGGTAATGGATATTTTGTTTCACCGAACTCAGTTTTATTTACCAACGGAACAGCTTGCTCACCGGCTAAAACCTTCACTCTAGGAGCCAAATAAGTTAAAGCGTAGTAAGTAAAGTGTGAGTCATTATTAAGATTAGGAAAAACTGCATTTATTTGTTGGTTAGATGTTAAGTCAAAGCAAGCATATCCCGTCTTCCCGATAGTAGAACCTATACAGGTGAAGAGAGTGCTTCCGGCAGGAAACCTCCTAGATAATGCAAAGCCTTTTAATGAAAGCATTTTCTCTGTTTGATAAATATTCTTTTTTTCACCTAAATCAGCGGGGCTGGCAAAAAGATAGCTCTCGCCATAGTTACTTTTATCAGACGGGGGAGGAGTATTTCCTGTAGCAACTTGGTGGTTCTCTGAAATCGAAAGAACAAGCCAATCCTCCGGTATAACCCCAACCCCAGTCTGCTTATACCCAATCGGCACAGCCCTCTCCGCAGCCTCAATCAGATACGCATGACTAACCTCTGCCACACCCACATCCTTATTCATCATCATTTTTCCTGGCAGTGAGTTGGGCGATGACGTTAGCGCGCTCACGTTCAATCTCGTGCTTTAGCTGCTCTTCGGTGGGTAAATACGGCAGGTACTTGGCGGAAAACAGTTGTTTCTGCTCTGACAGCACGGAGTATTTCACTACTGCCTCGCTTTTCTCGCTGCACAGCACCAGGCCAATGGTGGGGTTGTCGTCTGCGCCTTTGTGCTGCTCGTCGTAGAGGCGCACATAGGTGTCCATTTGGCCGACGTCCTGATGCTTTAATTTGCCCAGTTTTAAATCCACCAGCAAAAAGCATTTGAGCTTGAAGTTGTAAAACACCAGGTCGATGTAGCTCACACCTTTAAAACACGCTTCATCGGCAAAACGAATGCGCTGTTGGCGTTCCACAAAGGCAAAGCCTTTACCCAGCTCCAGCAGAAACTGCTGGATATTGCTGATAATCGCCTGTTCCAGCTCGCTCTCTTGGTAGGTTTTATCCTGCAGGTTGAGAAAATCCAAAATGTACGGATCACGCAGGTAATCTTTCACCGATTCGGTACGCAGTGCGTCCCGAATTGGAAACCCTTGATAAAACGCGCGCATGTTGCGCAGGTTGCGAATATCGAAGCCTTTCCCCAAGCGCTGGGTAAGCTGTGCGGATAGCTGCTGTAATTGCTGCTTGCCGTATTCAGCACGGCTAGCGCCCTGCTGTTCGTGCTCAACAATCATTTGGCCGATGTGCCAGTAGCTGTGCACCATTACGCTATTCACCGCTTGGCGAACCTGGCCCCGCGCCTGTTCAATAATCTGGGCTATGGGTTCCACCAAACCCGTCAGGTTGGTATGGCTCGGCTGATTCATAACGCCAGGCCCATGGCTTTGAGGTGCCCGGCAACTTTGTTGCTCAGCTGCTCAACCGATTGGGTGATGGCAGGCAGTGGCTCCGCGTAGCGTTCATCCAGTTGTTTCACTCGATTGGCCAGCTGCTGGGTAATGCGCTCTATTTCGGCCTCAATCCGCTCGCACAAGATAGCGAGCCATTTGTCGTCAACAATCAGAGTTTTGATGTCGGCTTCAGTCAGGCTGGGGTAATGCTTGAACACGGCCAAGTCCAACCCATCCTGTGCGTCTTTCACGGCTTTTTTGCAGCGCGTTTCGGCATCAAAGAGTTTTTGCACCTGTTTTAGCGCGGCTCTTTCTTCTGGGTCTGCGGCCAGTTTCAATCGCGCCGTCACGCTGACCTTGGTGACTTTATCTTTGTCGTTCAGCGCGTCCGCCAGGCTGCCGTCCTCGGCGCTGTTTTCTTCAATAAAGCTGTCCAGTTCTTGGGTGGCGTTATCCAGCTTGGATTGCAGCGCATCGAGCTGAGCCTGCTCAGCGGCAAAGTAACGCTGAACAATCAAGGCCGGCGGGATCAGCTCGGCTTTGTATTTGATTTTATTGATGGTCAGGTCCGGGGTTTCTTTCAGCTTTTCACCTTTCCGGGCCACCAGTTCGCGCAGCACCTTGCCCGCTGGCCAGCCGTCCTGCGCCAGCACATACACGTCGTCTTGCATCACCTCTGCCCAGTAATCCATCAGAATCTGGTAGACGTCGTATTTGCTCAGCAGGGGCATACCGGCGTAGCGGTTTAGCAATGCTTCACTGATGTCGTGAATCAGCTGTTTAGGCTTGTCGTCAATGGCGATGCTCTTAAGCGCTGCGTTTTCACTCCATGCGGTGAACGGCTCCAGGCTTTGGCTGGCAAAGGCCTTAAATTCACCGTGGTTTAAGATGGTGCTTTTTACGTTATTGGCAGCTACCAGGCTTTTACTGTAGCCGGCCCGGTCACCGGTAAAGAGCGTGGCGCGAAGGCTGGCGAACACTTGCCAGTAGTTATCCATCGCGTCTATGTCGCGGTTGGGAATACCGCCTTGCAAGTGGGCGCTCAGATCGTGCAGGTCTTCCGGCTCGCTGCTGTCGATGTAGCGGGGAATGTTCAGGTTGTAGTCGTTGCTGACTATCTCCGCCAGCGGCACTACGCGGCTGAAACCTGGCAATTCCAAGTACTTGGTAAACACATCCACGATTTTGTGAATGTCCTGGCTGCGCAGGCGGTTTTTGTTGCCCTCTTTCATAAAGCCTTTGCTGGCGTCCACCATAAACAGGCCTTTGCGGGCGTGAGCATCGTCTTTGTCGATCACGATGATGCAGGCGGGAATACCGGTGCCGTAAAACAGGTTGGCGGGCAGGCCGATAATGCCTTTGATGTAGCCCTGTTTGATCAGGTTTTCACGGATGCGCGCTTCGGCGTTGCCACGGAACAGCACGCCGTGGGGCAGAATCACCGCGCCTTTTCCGGTGCTTTTCAGGCTTTTGATAATGTGCAGTAAAAAGGTGTAGTCGCCGTTCTTCTCCGGCGGTATGCCCCAAACGAAACGGCCAAACTCGTCTTCGTGGGGATTCAGGCCGCTGGTCCAGTTTTTGTTGGAAAACGGCGGATTGGCCACGGCAAAATCAAAGGTTTTCAGTTTACCGTTGGCATCTTTCCATTCCGGGCTGCTCAGGGTGTTGCCCTGCACGATTTTGGCGGTGGCGTTGTCGTGCAAAATCATGTTCATTCGTGCCAGTGCGCTGGTGGCACTGTCCATTTCCTGGCCGTAAATACTCAAGCCACGGGGTGCTTCGTCATTCGCTTTTAACAATAGCGAGCCAGACCCGCAGGTAGGGTCGTATACGCTGGCGTCTTGCGCTGTTTCGCTGGTGATGCCAATCACCTTGGCCAGAATGCGCGACACTTCCGAGGGGGTATAGAACTGGCCTTTTGACTTGCCTGACTCGGTGGCGAAGTGGCGCATAAGGTACTCGTAGGCGTCGCCCAGCAGGTCGTCACCATCGGCCCGGTTGGAACTCATATCCAACCCTTCAAAGGTGCCGATCAGCTTGGTGAGGCGGTCCACCATTTCTTTGCCTTTGCCGATTTTTTCCTCGTCGTTGAAATCGGCGACGTCGATCACGCCTTTCAGGTCGTTTTCTTCGGCCAGGGCGCTGATGATTTTATTGATCTTGTCGCCGATTTCTTTATCACCCTTCAGGGCAATCATGTCGTCAAAACTGGCGCCCTGTGGCACTACAATCATGCCATAGGGGTCACCTCTGTATTTGTCAGACACGTACTTCATAAACAGCAGAGTCAGCACGTAATCTTTGTACTGGCTGGCGTCCATACCGCCACGCAACTCGTCGCAACTGGCCCAAAGGGAGGAATAGAGTTCGTTTTTCTTAATGGCCATTGAAAATCCTTAAATGAAGAGCCCTTAGATCGAGAGCCCTTGAATAGGCTTATCTTTTCGGGCTACCGGATAAGCCTCACCGAGAAATAGCGATGGCAAAGGTAGCGTTTTCCGTAGCGGGTTGAGAGGTCTGTGTGCTGCACACACTTTGGTAGGATCAGAGGTTAAAGGCACTGCCGAAACCCCCTACCGTGGCAGCAGTCGCTCGACGTCGTCCGCATTGTTGGCGAACTCGGCACCGGCCTGCTTCATGTCGGTCATCGCCTGCTCAACGCTGTCCTCAGCGATACCCCGAACGGCTGCCAGATTGACGATGACCCGAAACCCGGCGTCTCTTAACTGCAGAACGGTTTTGGCGACGCAGTAATCAAACGCCAAACCACCAACAATGACGACGGTCACGCCCTTGCTTTCGAGGAACTCGATAACACCCGTGGTCACGGTATCACCCAGATCGTGATAGCAGGCACCATATGGGTGGCAGTCCGGGTCCAGACCTTTGTTCACCATAAAGTCGTAACCGGTGACGGGGTGCGGCAGGCCGTCCAGCAACTCGAAACCGAAGGTTCCCAGTTCCGCGTGCCGAGGCCACTTAATGTCGATATTTTCGCCCTCAACCTTACTGAACACGTCTTCGGGCGTGTCGGCGATCCACTTTGCATTTGAGGGATGAGCATCCCGGGAACCCACCCGGAAAGCGGCCAGCTCGGCCTGAGCGTTCAGCTCATCGACGATTTGGTCACCTTCCGGTACCGGCAGCTCACTCGGGCACAGAGGCGTGAACGTCTTCTGTGCGTCTACGTCAAAAGCGGCAATGCATGTCATGTCAGAACTCCTTGCTTATTGTGTGTCGGCTCCTTATGGAACGTTAAACCGGGCTTTCAGGTTGGCCAGGTACACAGGGTCATCACACATGCTCTTGCCGGGCTCATCGCTGATCTTCGCCACGGGCATGCCATTGCACTTAACCATCTTCATAACAATATTCAGAGGCTTGTAAGCGTCACCTTCGGGCGTCACGTAGTCGCCCAAGTCGCTGCTCAGAAACGTTCCAATGCCAAAGCTCGTCTGAATTCGACCCTGAAAATGTTCCGCGATATCCAAAGCTCGATTGAAATTCAGGCCGTCACTGAACACCAGCGTTTTCGTCATCGGGTCGATGCCCAAGGCCTCATAGTGGGCGATGAACTTTTCGCCCCAAATGATCGGGTCACCGCTGTCGTGGCGCACACCGGAGAACAGTACCGAGAACAAATAATCAAAGTCTGCCAGAAAAGCATCAGCGGTGATGCAATCGGTCAGGGCAACACCCAGGCGACCGCGGTAGACCTGATTCCACACTTCCAGAGCTTCTTTTTGTGACTGGGCGACATTTACAAACGCCTGATGTGCCTGCAGGTACTCGTGCGCCATGGTGCCGATGGCTGTGAGATTGTATTTCTGAGCCAAGTGGTAATTGCTGGTGCCGATGAAGTTGTCGGGCAGTGCTTTGGCCAGATAGCCCACCACGCGGTTCTGCACGGTGTAGGAGAAGCGGCGGCGGGTACCAAAGTCGGCAAACTTGAATGATTCAATGCCGCGACGATCCAGCTCCGATTTCAGGTGCTCAACCTTTGCATAGAGCACACCCTGAAACTGGTCCTCACCGACATTGCCGTACCGGCGACGGTTGCGAACTTCACTAACGATAGCCAGTACCGGGATCTCGAACAGGATGGCGTAGAGCCACGGGCCGTCGCACTCAATGACCAGCTCGCCCTGCTCCACCCGGATTGACAGGTAGCGCTTGGGATCGAAGCGGTACTGGCGCAGGAAGTCGATAAAGGCTGGTTTGAGGAACCGGATTTTGCTTAGGTACATCAATTCGTCTTCGGTAAAACCCAGCCCGTCGAGATCATGCAAGGCTTTGCGAATCTCGCCGGCATATTGCGCCAGGTTTTCATCGGTCCGGCACTGGAATTTGTACTTCACGATCACCGCTGCGTACTTTTCGAAAACGACCTGCTGCATGTGCAACTTGTAGGCGTCGGTATCCATCGCGCTGGTGATGGTTTGCTGGCGGAACAGTGATTTGTCGACGGTTGCGCTCATCGCTCTACTCTTTAGTCAATTCATTTGACGATAAACTTAGCGTCTAGCCTCGCTTGTGTCAATTGATTTGACAGAAAAAGTTCGGATGGTATTCTTAGATCAACACTTACTCACTGGAGACGCCTTCATGGTTGTCACACTCGATTTTATTTGCCTGCGCCTGAACCCGGAATCCGGGCTCCCGGAAGTCATGCTGCAAGAGCGCCAGAATGGTCCAGAGAGTGGTCGGTACGCCCTTGTGGGAGGTTGGGTATGGGAAGAGCCTGCATCTGACGGGGGTGATTCAGATGCAACCCTGGGCGATGCCGTAACCCGCATTCTAAAAGGCAAGGTTGGCTTCTTGCCAAGTCATCTGGAGAAGCTCCCTCCGGAAGGAAGCGTGACCCGGGACGCATCACTGGGGTGGTCAGTGACGATTCCATTTCTATGTCTGTTCAATCGCCCGGACATGGCCGAACTGGATCAGCAGGACGGAATTAAATGGGAACCCATCGAGTCGATTCTGGCCGGAAAATACCCTCTGCCTTTTGATCATCAGAAGCTCGTGAACATCGCTTACGAAGCGTTCCTGAACAAAATCAAATACTCGTCGTTACTGCTCTACCTGCTCCCCGAGAAGGTTGCCGTGCGTCAGATCGTTGAAGCGTACAATATCTTTGGTATCTGCGTGAAGAAACAAACGGTGTTCAGTCGGTGGGTAAATACGGGACTACTGGCAGAAACCGGAGAGAAGCGATCGATTGCGGCGAAGGGCCAGCCATCGAAGCTTTACGGACTGGAAGAGAAATCTCTGTCTTATTTCGACAGCGAGATTGGCAAGAGCTACAACAAAGCGCTGTCTGCCGTTTGCTCCTGAATTTCAGAAGTCCCGCCCATGCTAAGAATAGAGTAAAAACTGTGTCGTCATGTGACTGACTGGAAACGCCGTGGGATATGGTTTCACGGCGTTTTTTATTTTTACATACTGTGCAATTGTAGTGGATCAATGATTCCGGACACCAACGTAGGTTGTAATATTGCCGCCATAAGCGAGTTATAGTGATCTGCTAATGGACATTGGTTAAACCTTGACACGGGTCGCTACGACAATAAGCCTCAATCAAAGAGGGAGTTGCGAAGATCAATGGTGGCAAAGGACCAATTGTGCAGGGAATGTGAAAAATTTTATTTAATGGCTTTCCAGATTGTCAAAGTCCTAGGAAAGCTAAAAGTAAGCATCCGCTATAACTGATGCTTTAGCTGTGTGAGTAGCCCATAGTCAGCCAGTCACGTTTCTTGACGGCTCTCATTACTTTACAACTTCGTATATGTAGTACAAATTAAGCCGGTGGAGCTGAACCGATGCCTCAGCAGTCAGAACTGCTGGCAAAATGCGACACTTGAGACCGGACAATTTTTAGAGTCGCGTGGCACTGCATTTCGGCAAATTCATCGAGAAATAGCGGTTTAGGCAGAACTCAAATTGGGCAAAGTTCGACACCAGAAACCGGACAATCGTGTGCCCGCAAGTGGCGTAAAACGTGTAAATATCGGTTTTAAAAGGGTTTTTATCTTTTTAGCACAGCGGTCATAAGCTGTTTAAAAACAGACTTTATGCCGACTAACATCTCATCTCGCCGTGTGAAATTCCCGCCCTACGAAGGCAGTGGTCGCAGGTTCGAATCCTGTCGGGCGCGCCATATTTTTCAAGGCCTTACGTGAAAGCGTGGGGCCTTTTTTATTGGCTGCGCCCAAACGGTGCCCTGAGTGTGTCCACAATTTCAATCTGCTTTTCCTTACCACTGTAATTATAACTACCGCCCAGATTTTGGCCCCCTCCTGTCGGGCACAGAAACAGGCGCCCCGCCGGAAACCGCTTACATTGCGGCGATTTAAACTTGACGCTGCTATTCAGGCCTACTTAGCTTGAATGTATAGCTGCAAATTGTATGACCCCGGGAACGGACTATGATCCTGCTCGCGATATTACTTGTTGTATTCGGCCTTCCCATGTTGGTAGGGGGCGTCTGGCTTATTACCCTCGGGGGCAGCTGGTACTACGCTCTGGCCGGGACGACACTGATAATAATCGCCTTGCTGGTGAAGCCCCGGCGCACCTTCGCACAGACCCTTTACGCATTGCTGCTGGCAGCCACCGCCGTCTGGGCCTATTGGGAAGCAGGGTTCGACTGGTGGCCCTTAGCGTCGCGGCTGGGGGTTCTGCTGCTGCTGGCTATTCCGCTGCTGTTTCCCGGTGCGCCGGGTCGTCGGCATGGCGCTGTCACGCTTGCCATTGTCTGGATTGGAGTGGGCCTGTTCACTGTGGCCAGTATTCCTTACGACGCCCACCGCATCGAAGGAGAGCTCACCACCGATGCTGTGGTTCCAAATCCCCGGCTCGGGGACGTACCTCAGGGCGACTGGTTCAGTTATGGGCGTAGCAACCTCGGCCAGCGCTATTCCCCGCTGGACCAGATTACACCGGAAAATGTCAGTGATTTGGAGCTGGCCTGGCAATACCAGACCGGCGACCTTAAGGGCCCGGACGATGTCGGCGAAACCACCTACGAAGCCACACCCCTGAAAGTGGGCAATACGCTATACCTGTGTACTCCCCATAACTGGCTGGTGGCACTGGATGCGGATACCGGAAAAGAACGCTGGGTCTACAATTCCAGGGTGCCTTCCGAGAGCCAGCGCCAACACCAAACCTGTCGTGGCGTGTCCTACCTTCCTCCAAGCGCGGGACTCGATGATATTCCGGAGGTAAAAACCCTCCAGTCACCGGCAGAAAGTCAGGCCAGCAGGAAATGCGACTCCCAGCTTTTCCTGCCGACCTCTGATGCCCGCCTGTTGGCACTGGACCCGGTTACCGGCGCCCGCTGCAGCAATTTTGCTGACGACGGATCGCTGAATCTGATGCACAACATGCCCCACAAGCAAGATGGTTTTTATTACTCCACGTCCCCGCCAGTGGTTGCCAACGGCGTGGTAGTCGTCGCCGGGGCGGTCAATGATAACTACGCCATCAACTCACCGTCTGGCGTTATCCGTGCCTACGACGTCAAGACCGGTAAGCTGGTCTGGAACTGGGACCCTGCAAATCCGGACCAGACGCAACCTATTGGCGAGAACGACACCTACTCCACCAGTTCACCCAACAGCTGGGCCGTGGCCAGCGCGGACGAAGAGCTCGGCCTGGTCTATTTCCCCATGGGGAATCGCACGCCGGACCAATTGGGGATGTACCGCACCCCGGAGGAAGAAATCTACTCATCTTCGGTGGTCGCTCTCAGCCTGGAAACCGGACAGGTTGCGTGGGTGCAGCAGTTTGTTCATCACGACCTCTGGGATATGGATACGCCAGCCCAGCCCAGTCTGGTGGATATACAAACAGAACAGGGTCTGCAACCGGGACTGGTGGTACCCACCAAACAAGGAGATGTGTACGTACTCAACCGGGAAACCGGCGAGCCACTGATTCCCATTACGGAACAGTCAGCCCCCCAGGGCACTATTGAGGGCGACTATGCCGCCGCGACCCAGCCAGTATCTGCCCTGAGCTTTCGGCCCCCAACCCTGAAAGCCTCCGATATGTGGGGCGCCAGCGCCATTGACCAGATGGTCTGCCGTATCAAGTTCCAGTCCCTGCGTTACGAAGGCATCTATACTCCGCCTTCGGTCCAGGGCACCCTTGTCTACCCCGGCAATTTCGGCGTGTTCAACTGGGGCGGCATTGCTGTTGATCCGGAGCGCCAGGTGATGTTTGGCATGCCGCTGTACATGGCGTTCATTCAGAGGCTGGTACCCAAAGACAATAACACCCCCATGGGCCCTACCAACCAGGGTGAACAGGGACTGAATGAAAATGCGGGGGCGGAATACGCCGTCGAAATAAAGCCCCTGATGTCGCCCCTGGGTATTCCCTGCCAACGTCCACCCTGGGGCTATGTGGCGGGCGCGGACCTGCGTACCGGTGAAATCGTGTGGAAGCACAAAAATGGCACCATTAAAGATATGGCCCCCATTCCAATACCTCTGGAGCTGGGTGTGCCAGGCATCGGCGGCCCCATCATCACCCGCGGTGGTGTGGTATTCCTTGCAGCCACCGTGGATAACTACCTTCGTGCCTACAATCTGACGGATGGTGAAGAACTGTGGCGGGCCCGTCTGCCGGCAGGGGGCCAGGCCACCCCCATGACCTATCTGAACAGCCAGGGTGAGCAGATGGTGGTGCAGGTTGCCGGTGGGCACGGCTCTGTTGGAACCACCATCGGGGACTACGTACTGGCTTACAAACTGAAGTAAGCGCTCAGTAAGCCCAATCGCCTTTACCCGAAATCAGCGATAAGAGTGCCATCGCCAACCAAACAGGATTCACCGCCACCAGGGATCAGACGACTTTCTCCGAATCCGGGTACCAGAATAAGAAGCGCAACACACGTTGCAACACCTTTCTGGCATAGATGAACAAGCTGCTTCCCTGGCGGCAGTTGGAGCAGAATGGCTTTAAATCAGATTATAAAGAAACACGATCGCAATACCCGCCGGCGTTACAAACTTCAGTATCACCATGAAGGCTTTGTAAGCGCCGCCCTTCAGCCCGATATCTTCAGCCAGCCCCTCGCGGCGGATGGCCCACCCTGCAAACAGGGCGATAGCAAGTCCTCCCAACGGCATCATCACGTTAGAAACCAGAAAATCGAGCAGGTCGAATACCGTTTTTCCTTCAAAGAAGCCGATAAAGCCCAGCGGGTGCACATCGCCCCACAGGTTAAAGGACAACACGGTACCGATACCCATAAACCAGGCAGCGAAGCCCCCGGCCAGAGCGCTTTTAACCCGATTTACACCCTTGTGTTCCTCAAGCCATTCGACGACGGGCTCCAGCATGGAGATGGCGGACGTTATGGCCGCCACCAGCAGCAATGCGAAGAACAGAGCTCCAAACAGGATCCCGCCGCCCATCTGGCCGAAGGCCAGTGGCAGGGTCACAAAAATCAGACCCGGCCCGGCGCCGGCTTCCAGTCCATTGGCAAAAACCAGCGGGAAGATTGCAAGCCCGGCAAGCAAAGCCACGCTGGTATCCAGCACCGCAATGGTCATGGCGGTTTTGGCGATGTTGATGTTTTTTGGCAGGTACGAGCCGTAAGCCATCAGCACACCTATACCGATACTGAGCGTAAAGGCAGCGTGACCAAGGGCGATTAAAACACCTTCCGTTGTCAGACGGCTGAAATCCGGCGAGAACATGAAGCTGACAGCACGGCCAAAGCTGCCGCTGCTCATGGCGTAAAACACCATCACGATAAGCAGCAAAAACAGCATTGGCATCAGCATACTGACCGCTTTTTCAAGACCCTTACGTATGCCTCGGCCAACGATAAACACCACAATCGCCATGAAAACCGTGTGCCAGAGCAACAGTTCCCAAGGGTTCGCCAACAGGTTATTGAACTGCCCGCCTATGGCTTCTGCATCAGCACCCACAAACGAGCCGAGCGCCGCTTTACCGATGTAAACCAGCGACCAACCACCGATCACCGCGTAAAAGGACAGCACCAGGAAGGACGCAACCACGCCGTTCCAGCCGATGATGCGCCAGCCTTTGGATGTACCCTCGGTTTTTGTGAGGGTGCGCATGGTTGCAACAGGGCTTTGACCACCCCGGCGGCCAATCATGATTTCTGCGATAAGAACCGGCACACCGATAAGAAAAATACAGGCGAGATAAACCAGTACAAAGGCACCACCACCGTTTTCACCTGTGATGTATGGAAATTTCCAGATATTGCCAAGCCCAACGGCCGAGCCGGCTGCAGCCAGAACAAAAGCCATTCTGGAGGTCCAGAGACTACTGGCCTGCTGATGAGGGTGAACTGTTTCACTCATTGCGTTCTCCGTATAATTGTTTTTGTCGGATCGTCATCATTTAAAGCCTCTGTAAAAGAGGCTCTGATTACTTGTTGTCATTGGGTTAATGAGTTACTGCATAACTCTGCGAATCGCGCTGGCAACTCTTAGCAACACCTGATTATTCAGACCTGCTACATTCACCCGGCTACTTTCCAGCATGTAGATGCCGTGCTCTTCCCGTAATTGGCGAACCTGTTCCGGTGTTATACCCAGGAACGAGAACATGCCCCGCTGCCGGGCAATAAAACTGAAGTCACCCACCGGGGCCAGTGCGTCCGCAAAGGCATGCCGCAGGCCAAGGATGCGTTCACACATGCCGCTTAGCTCGCTTTGCCATTCCGCGCGCAGGGCGTCATCACCCAGAATGGTTTCAACGATGGCGGCGCCATGGGCCGGGGGCATGGAATAGTGCGAACGTACAACGCTCAACAGCTGGCTGGTGGCCGCGGTGTTAATCGCGCCGGTTGCGGAGATCAGCATCAAAGCACCGGTGCGCTCCCGATACAAGCCGAAGTTCTTGGAGCAGGATGCAGCAATCACCATTTCCGGTACCTGGCCTGCCAGATACCGCACGCCAGCGGCGTCTTCCTCAAGACCCTCACCCAGGCCCTGGTAGGCCATATCCACAAACGGCAGCAGCCCCTTGCGCTGGATCAGCCCGGTAACCGCCTGCCACTGTTCGAACGTCAGGTCAGCACCGGAGGGGTTGTGGCAGCAGCCGTGGAGCAGTATCACATCCCCTGCTCTGGCACTTTCCAGGGCATCAAGCATGGCGGGAAAATCTACCGTTAGCGCCTCTCGATTGAGATAGGGATATTCGCGAATGTTCAGGCCGGCACCACCCAGCAACGGCATGTGGTTTGCCCAGGTGGGCGTGCTGACCCACACTGTTGTGTCCGGCTGACAAAGCCGGAAAAACTCCGCTGCCATGCGTAGAGCACCGCAACCGCCCGGCGTCTGAATCACCGAGGTACGGCCATCGCGGATCAGGCTGTTACCGTTCCCCAGGATAAGGCGCGCCATGGCCTCGTTGAAACCAGCGGCTCCGGCCGGCCCGACATAGCTTTTGGTCGTTTCTCCCTTAAGCAGGCGCCGTTCGGCTTCGTGTACCGACCTCATGATGGGCGTCTTGCCTGTGTCATCTTTGTAAACTCCGACACCCAGATCGACCTTGTCGGGCCGGGTATCGTCACGAAACATCTGCATCAGTTGCAGAATCGGATCCTGAGGTAACTGCTTCAGCGACTCAAACATGATCTGCCTCCTTGTTGTCGGCCTGGCTGGTTCGGATCAGTGTCGGGCGGCCTGTGTCGAGAGCTTTGATCAGCTGTGAATGTTTTTCCTGCACAGCTTCTGCGGCCTGCTCGCGCACCGGGCCATAGCCTCGTACTTCACTGGCCAATTCCGCCAGCTGAAGGAAAGTGTCGTAGTTGCTGGCCTCCAGCCCACTGACAATCCGCTCCACAAGCTGTTGGTAATCTTTCAGTTGCGCCCGATCCATCTTGCGGTCGGTGGAATAGCTGAACGGATCGATGGCCGTGCCGCGCAGCACCCGGAACTTCGCCAGCAGTTTGAACGCCTGGAACATCCACGGGCCAAACTGACGTTTCTTGGGCCGGCCCTGGGCATCTGTGCCCCGGTTCATAATGGGGGGAGCCAGGTGGAAGTGCACTTTGAAGTCGCCCTCAAATGTGTTGTTCACCTCCTTCATGAAGTCAGTTTCCGCAAACAGACGGGCCACTTCGTATTCATCCTTGAAGGCCATAAACCGATACAACTGCTGGGCTACGGCACGGGTCAGCAACTGGTTAGTCTCGCCCAGAGTTTCCTCGGCTTTACGTACCTGCTTTACCATGTCCGTATAGCGATCGGCCCAACGACGGTTCTGATAGTTCACCAGATGCTTGTGGCGAATATTGATCAGCTCGTCCAGCCCAGGCTCCGGCTTCACTTCTTCTACTCTGGCCTCGCCGGTGTTCAACAGATCGGTGATGACTTTCACGTCCACAGCGGCTACGCGACCCCAGCCAAAAGCTTCCTTGTTGCGTTCAATGGCAACGCCGTTCAGTTCAATGGCTTTCATCAGCGCGGCCTGTGACAGCGGCAACAAGCCGCGCTGCCAGGCGAAGCCCAGCATCATCACGTTGGAAAACACCGTGTCGCCCAGCAGTTTCTCAGCAATACCATTGGCATCCAGCTGTGCGAAATTGTCATCGCCTACCGCGTTACGGATCAGATCCAGGCGCTTGTCTGCCTGCATGTCTGCATCCCGGAACAGCACATAGTCCGCTGTCGGCAGCTCGGCCTCGTTGGCCACCACACGGGTGTGATTGGACCTGAGAACGCTCAGCGCTTTCTGGGAGGAGGCAACCACCAGATCACAGGCAATCACGGCATCGGCCTGGCCGTTACTGATACGAACCTGGTGGAGTTTATCTGGAGACGGCGCCATACGAACATAGCTCAGTACCGTGCCGCCCTTCTGGGCAAAGCCGGTGAAGTCCAGTACCGAGGTACCCCGGCCTTCAAGATGAGCGGCCATGGTGATGAGCTGGCCCACGGTCACAACGCCCGTGCCACCCACACCACCCACCAACAAATCGTACGAGCCCACAAGTTCCGGCAGAACCGGCTCCGGGATGTCCGCCAGTTTGCCGGTAAGCACAGAGCCGGTGTCCATACCTCGGGATTTGCGCAGCTGGCCACCTTCGATGGTCACAAAGCTTGGGCAAAAACCATTCACGCAGGAAAAGTCTTTGTTGCAGGAAGACTGGTCAATCTTGCGTTTGCGGCCCAGCTCGGTCTGGCGCGGCACCACCGAAAGGCAGTTCGACTGTACAGAGCAGTCGCCGCAACCTTCGCACACGTGATGGTTGATAAACGCCCGTTTGGCGGGGTCTGGGTACAGGTTGCGTTTGCGCCGGCGGCGCTTCTCAGCCGCACAGGTCTGATCGTAAATCAGGATGGTACAGCCGGGAATATCCCGCAGCTCTCTCTGTACCTTGTCCAGCTCTGTGCGGTCGTGAAAGGTTACATCGCTCGGGAACAGCTGCTTGTGGCCATCGTACTTTTCCGGCTCATCACTAAGCACCACAACCCGGCGCACGCCCTCGGCGGTGACCTGCTGCGCAATCATTGGCACGGTAATCTGACCGTCCACGGGCTGGCCACCGGTCATGGCCACCGCGTCGTTAAACAGAATCTTGTAGGTAATGTTGATGCCGGCCGCTACGGCCTGGCGAATGGCCATGGACCCCGAATGGAAATACGTGCCCTCACCCAGGTTCTGAAATATATGGGGATTACCGATATAACGGCTCTTGCCAACCCAGTTGACCCCTTCGCCGCCCATCTGAATCAGCGATTCCGTGTCACGACCCATCCAGGACGCCATAAAGTGACAGCCAATCCCTGCCAGCGCTTTGCTGCCTTCCGGCACTTTGGTAGACGTGTTGTGGGGGCAACCCGAGCAGAAATACGGTAAGCGCTTTACGCCACCCGGATCCTGAGCGTTGCTCATGCTGTTTATAGCCACCAGGCGCTCGCTGTAATCCTTGCCGAAGAAGCGGCCAAGGCGGGCGGCCAGAAAACCGGCTACTAATTTGGGGCTTAACTCACCGACATAGGGAATCAGGGGGCGCCCCAGCTCATCCTGCTTACCGGTAATCAGCACCTCGCCGGGGCGATCCGGTTCCGACATAGCCTCCTTGATCTGACTCTCAATAATGCCCCGCTTTTCCTCAACAACCAGCACTTCTTCCTTACTGTGCACAAAGTTGAGAATACCGCGCCGCTCGATCGGCCACACCAGACCCACTTTGTAGATATCCAGCCCCATTTCACGGGCCCGGTCTTCATCGATGCCCAGCAGATCCAGCGCTTCCAGCAGATCTAGGTGGCCTTTGCCGGTGGTAACAATACCAAAGCGCGCCTGAGCGTTATCAAACAGGCAACGATCAATGGGGTTGGCCCGGGCAAACGCCTGCACAGCGGCCAACTTGTGCTCAATGCGGGTTTCCAGCTGGGGCCCGGGCAGATCCGGCCAGCGATAGTGAAGGCCGGTTTCCGGCGGGGTGAAATCGTCCGGGGTTACAAACTCTGGCAGCGCAGGTAGCTCTACCGACGCCGCACTTTCCACGGTTTCAGACACCGCCTTGAAGCCCACCCAACAGCCGCTGTAGCGGGACAACGCAATGCCCCAAAGTCCAAACTCCAGATACTCGGCAATGTTGGCCGGGTTGATCGTGGGCATGAAAAAACTCATGAACGCTACATCAGACTGATGCGGCATGGAGGACGACACACAACCGTGATCATCGCCTGCAATCACCAGCACGCCGCCGTGGGGGGAGCTGCCGTAAGTGGTACCGTGCTTTAACGCATCCCCGGCGCGGTCAACTCCGGGCCCTTTGCCGTACCAGATCCCGAACACGCCATCTACCGTGCGGTCATCATCGGTCTCTACCTGCTGGGTACCCAGCATGATGGTCGCCGCAAGGTCCTCATTAATGGCAGGTACGAAATCGATGCGGTTTTCATCAAGATGTTTTTGAGCTTGCCAAAGGGCCATATCGTAAGCACCCAAAGGCGAGCCCCGGTAGCCACTTACCATGCCGGCCGTATTGAACCCCAGCTTGCGATCCAGCGCGGCCTGCATCAAAGGGATGCGAACCAGCGCCTGGGTCCCGGTCAGGAATACCCGGCCAGAGTCGCGCAGGTAGCGGTCTTCAAGCGTGTAGTTGTCCAGCTGCGGGCTGCCTGTCTCGGCGCTGCGGTCTTGAGCGATATCGGGTTGAAAGATGTCAGTAGACATGGCGCCCTCCTCATTGTTGATTTTATGATCAGAATTCTAGAGGGAAGTTCGCAAAATGTGCTTGCGTATTGGGCAGGAATTATCTTGGTTTGCGGAATATTCTTTGATAAAAGACAATAGAACCGAAGATTCTTTGATAAAAACCAGGTGTTACTAAATGAAACAGGTGGAACTGGACAAACTCGACCAGCGCATCCTTGTGATACTGCAACAGGATGGCCGAATCAGTAACCAGCAACTGGCGGAACAGATCGGGCTATCGCCGGCAGCCTGCTGGCGGCGGGTACGATCGCTTGAGGAGACGGGCATCATAACGGGATACAGCGCGCAGCTCGCCCCGGAGCGCGTCGGCCAGGGGTTGTGTGTACTGATCAACCTGTCACTTCAACGACACACCATAGACAGCACGGTGGATATCGAGCGGCAGGTGAGCAGCTATCCGGAAGTGCTTCAGTGTTTCGCGGTGACCGGTAATGCGGATTTCGTGTTGCGGGTGATCGTGCCGGATATGGCCAGCTATGACCGCTTCCTGAACGAAAAAATATTCACCTTGCAGGGTATTGCACAGGTTAACTCCAACTTTGCACTGCGTGAGATCAAAAATACCCAGACGATACCGTTAGGGAGTGCGTAGGAACGATGCGTTAGCCCTCTAGACCGCGTTGCCTCGACTATCACCGAGACCTGAAGCTGCACTCCAGAGGTGCAGGTTCGAATCCTGACATCTCATTTATAGAAGCCAGGTCATCTGATGAAAACCGAAAGGGATACAGAAGTATGAACGCACAAAGACCGGGCAATTGCCCGGTCTTTCTATTGCCTTTGTCTCACTCTCGCTCTGAACAGGCGGGGCGCTTTCAGTAAAACTTAGAACTTCACGCGCAAACCGGCCAGCATACCCATGTCTACTTCTTTGCCATTTTTTTCCAGGTCACTGTTAGCAACCTCGGCAAAGACACTCACGTTCTTGGCCTGCGGAAACTTGTAGGTCACGTTGGCGTACCATTCGGTGATGTCTTCGAAGCCATTCTCATCGGAGTCCTTGTTGCCCATGCCCACAGCCACATCGGTGGTGCTGGCAACGCCGAAGACTGCCGCAATGTTGTACTGCTTGGTCTCAAAGTCGGTGTTGTTGTCGTCGGTCACGCTGTAATCCGCTGCCAGATTCATGAAACCGAAATCGTAGGATG
Organism: Marinobacter sp. LV10MA510-1; assembly: GCF_002563885.1. Taxonomy (GTDB): domain Bacteria; phylum Pseudomonadota; class Gammaproteobacteria; order Pseudomonadales; family Oleiphilaceae; genus Marinobacter. Next base: position 2,683,114 of record NZ_PDJA01000001.1, read on the forward strand.
CGCTGACACCATAGGTGTCCAGTGAATCCGCAGAACCGGCTGGATTGTTCACCTGATAGGCCGCTGCCAAAGTTAGATTCGCAATGTTGGTTGCCACGAACACATCGTAGTACTCACCAGTAATGCTATCAGCACCGTCGTCTCTCGCGTCCATCTCGTGAGACGCCGCGATGTACACATTGTCCAGCTCAACATCAACGCGCAAGGTGTCATCGCCATCGGTACCCGTATCATCGAAGCGGTCTTCTTTAATGGTTTTAATTTCATAGGCTTCTTCAATGCCAAATTCATCGGAGGCATAGTTCTGCTTACCGAAGGAGAAAGAGACAACGTTGTACTTCAGCCCTACGTAAGCTTCTTCCAGGTTACTGCCGTTTTCATCTTTTTCCGCGGCATCCTTGAAGCCAAAATCCAGGCGACCAAAGGCCGTAAGGTCGTTGCCCAGCTCATAGCTCACATAGTTTTTCAGCTCCAGATCGTCGTACTCCACTTCAGCACGCTCATCATTGCCAATAGCCTGACGCATCTGAACCTGAAAATCGCCGTTCAGCTTGTAGGTAAAACCGTCTTTTTCATAAATGGTTGCAGCGCTGGCAGAACCTGCCGCTATAGAGGACACAGCAACAGCCAGAAGAAGCTTCTTCATAGGTTTTCACTCCAGTTTCGATTGATTTTATAGGCTTTTAATTGCTGGATTGGATCCAGTTCTTCCACTCTTTTCGAGTTTGCTTGTCGGCTTGCAAATACCAGTAGTGCAGCATTTGGCGGACCGTTTCCTGATCCAGAGCGCCCTGACCACCAGCCTTTGGCGAGGGGCCCTCTGTATCTCTATCGGCATCAGCCAGTCCCGGCAGTTGCATGCGGATGGCCGCGGGTGAAGAAGTGCGGTTAAAGGCCTCAAGCTCACCCGGATAATCCCGAAACACCTGAAATCCCTCTTTTTCCAACACATCCACGTGGTAGTTCACCGGCGTTCCTGCAGCGTTGGTCAGACGGAAATCCTTCTCGCGATTAAAGGCTGTCATCTGCCGGCGGGTTTGAATGCGGGGAGCTGACAGCGTCAGTTCGGTGTCAGCCGCTTCAAAAAGCAGGACAAAAGCCTCGCCGGTCTCGGGGAATGCATCATCGCTGGAACGGCCCAGCATTGCCGTGCAATCCACAACCAGCTGCTGGGTGCCATTGGTCAGCGTCAGCGAACTGTCCGGCAGAGCCGTTTTTTCTTCGCCGTTGACCACGTGGGCCTGCACACAAGGGCCGAGTGCCAGCGTTACTTCGGCAAGGGCCTGAGCAGAAAAAAGCAGGGCCAACAAAAAAGACGGGGCAAAAATAGCTTTCAACGGAAACTCCAGAGGTTCAGATTCGTAACTTTCCGGTGTGCGTTTTGCATTGGGCGACAACCGAAAGGCCAAAATTTGGAAAAAAGCCGGGAGCAACCCCGGCATCAAAGTTTCTTCACCCAAAAGTCAACATCAACTCAAAGCCGGGACTCCCCTCAAGCTCTGAAACTTCAATTTACAGGTAATTTATTGCAATAAAATTAAGCATTTATGAAAGTTTTACGACAGTTTTACGACGGGAAGCGCGAGGAAGGAGATAAACGGGAAAAGCCCAGAGCGGCGGCAAAACTGCCACTCCGGGCTTGTCTTTCTTCAGGAACAGGCGTTAACGAATTTCGTAAATGGTGGTTGTGCCACTCACTTCGTTGCCCACAATCAGCAACGGTCGACCCTCCGGAGCCTCGTCAGCAGAGACAAAAAGAATACTTTCGGGGCCAAGGTCTCCGGCGGCCCAGGCAGGGGCAGTGCCATCGTCAATGCGGTCTTTAATCGGGTAATTGAAGTTCCGGTTATTGAGGTATTGAATGTATTCCGGGCTGGCAGGGTTGCTGATGTCATAAACCATCAGCCCACCCGTACGCTCCAGCCCGATGAACGCATAGGTGTGCCCGTTGATCTGTGCGGTTTCAATCGCTTCGGGTTCCGGCCCTTTGGCGTCACTGCGGCTATCGCCACTGTTTTCATCATTGTCGTTATTAAAATTGGGACCCAGGAGGTTGGCGGTAATCACTTCGAATTCGTTGCCGCTGTCGGCAATCAACTCTCCAGAACGACTCCAGATGCTAAAACTGCGCGCGCCATAGGCCAGCGATTGGTCCAGCTCACCGTCGCCATCAGTGTCTGCAGTCAGGGTCGTCAGTAATCGGCCAATGCCGGCTGCGTTAGTGAAATCCGCTTGCCGAAACACGTTCTTATCGGCCAAAGGCGCATCCGCAAACCGGATTTCCTCCACGAAGCCATCGTATTCACGGGCATCGCCTTCATTGGCGGTCAGGTAGTAGACCTCGCCGTTGATTTCCACAGATTTGATGGTATCTGGCATGTACATGCCGTGAACCGGCCAGTTGGCGATATTGATTGCATCATCCTTGTCTGAGACATCAAGCTCATTGCCGGGAATGGCATGGTTTTTTGTACCCAAGGCGATTATTCGAGTGACTTTCGCTTGTTGAATATCGATCACCGCAATGGCATTGTTTTCTTGCAGAGTCACCCAGGCTTCCGTCCCGTCTGGCGATACCGCGATGTATTCCGGCTCCAAATCCTGAGCTACCGACGACTGACCGTCATGCAGATACGCTCTGAGTATTGTGTCTTCGTCACCCGCTTCAGTGTCACCGTCAAACTCGGTGGTCAGAGTGATGGTATTACCAGCAATCGAGGCAACTCGATAGGGCAAGGGATCGCCTTCACTACTGGCGATGGTCATCCACATGCCTACGTCAACAGCAGAGGTATCTTTAACCATCAGCGTCGCGGGCTCGCTGTTTTCAAACCCGGTCACCTGCAATTCAGTTCTGCCGTAGTTGCCAAAAATCCGCACCTGCTCCGGCAGCTCGGCAGCCCGGGGACCATCCCGGTTAAAATCTCTGAAATCTACCGTCAGTGCCTGAGCTTTAGCCGGATTCCGGGCATCGATAATCGTCACCGAACCTTCTGGATCCTCGCTGTAGTCAGCATTGGGTTCGCCTTCATTGGCTACCAGTATGTGTCGACCGTCGGGCGTGAACGTCAACATATCGGGAAGTGAACCCACGGCCACTTGCCCGAGAAAACGCAGGTCATCGGAGCCATAAATTTGCACCCGACCGGCAGATGTCTGTGTGCTGTTTTGTACAGCAACAGCCACCCGACCGTCAGAAACACTGACGCTGTTGATAGCCCCAGCTTCTGGCCAATGCGCACCGGCAAAGATCGTTCCCACTTTCTCAGGATGAGCGGGATCACTCAGATCCAGGACATCCACCGCACCCTGCTGGGCGTTGACCACAAATACTTGAGTGGTATCCGGATCATAAGCAACAATTTCTGCAGCACTCTCATCAAATTTATTATCGATACTGGTAAAGCGTCCTATCTGAGCCAGGGAAATCTGTTTACCGGCAATGGGCTTAGCACTATTGGCCGTATTGCTAACGTTACCAGCACAGGCTGACAGACCCACGGTGGCTGAAAGAATGGCTGCTGCAAGAATGGATTTGCGGATTTCCATGTACGCCTCTCTGGTTTGCGATCGGGTTTTATCTGCCGATAACATTAGTTATTCAGTGTGACGAAGAGGCGTCAGGGAAAAGACAGTTTTGCTGCAATCTGATTACAGGTAGGTGGATAGCAGATCGTTCAGTGCACTGGGCAATGCCCGCGACGCCCATTCGAACTCGGACCCGGTCTCATGCTGATTGGTTCGCGGATGAACGAAGTTATAAAAGTACTATCGTTTCAATAGAGGCCAAATCGCTTTAGCAGCGATTGTCCCAGCGCCTTCAAGTATTTCTGTTTCGCTAATGCCGCGAAAATGTAAAATCAAACATATGCCTTGCCTATGCCAACCCTCAAAGCTATATTGCTTGTGACAAACACCTATAGGAGCAGCTAGAAATGCGTATCGTCTCTATTTTCAAAAACGGTAAGAACCAGGCTGTTCGTCTCCCCACCGACATGGCCTACGAAGGCGTTGGGGAGCTTGAGATTTCACGGGAAGGCGACGTGATTACTCTGCGTCCTGCCCGCCCATCCTGGGCATCCTTTGCTGAGTTGCCGAAGGCTGATTCTGGCTTCCTGCAAGAGCGTTCAGTGATCGTAAGTGACGAAGCCAGGTTCAATCTTTGATAACCTACATGCTCGATACTTGTATTTGCTCTTTCATCATGCGGGAGCATCCGGCCTCGGTGATCCAGCGGCTAACCGCCGAAGTTGAGCAAAGCAACCGAATTGTTATTTCAACCATCACCTACGCCGAAATGCGTTATGGTCAGATAGGCAAAAAAGCCTCGACCAAACACAAGACGCTCGTGAATGAGTTCGTGAAACGGTTGGATGCCGTGCTGCCGTGGGATCACCGGACAGTCGACGCTACCGTCGAAGCCATGGGATTGTTAACTAAGGCTGGAACGCCCATTGGCCCCAACGATACAGCCATTGCGGGGCATGCGATCGCCTCAGGCTGTACGCTGGTGACAAACAACGTTCGTGAATTTAGCCGTGTTACTGGCCTTGTTTACGAAGACTGGGTCGAGAGTTCATCCGGTTCGGCTCACTGAGCGCGTAGGGCTTTTCTTCACTCATAAAGCTTTCTCCCTCAAGCGTACTGATGAACCCCACGCGGACGCTTTCCAGCTTTCATAAAGCGCAGGCTCTCGTTATCGTGTTCGAGTCCTGAGGCTTGCCGGTGCTGCTCCAGAAAAGCCATGGCATCGGTCCGAAGCGGCAGCTTGAGTGCCTCGTTTATTTCCCAGCGTTTATAACCCAGATCCGCCAGTGTGTTGTCTTTCTCGGCCAACAGCGTCAGCGCCATGCGCCGGAACTGTTGGCGCCGGGAATAGTTACCCACCAAGGTAGCGGTGTGCATTCTGATTGTCTGATCATTCTTATGGTAGCCTAGCATCGCTGTTCCTCCTTGTTTGAGTCTTTAACCCGCATGAATGGTTGAGGTCCGTAAACGCGCCCACCTCATTGCATTGAACCGTCATGGTGGCGTCTTCTCTGCTTTCAATCAAACGAAAAGAATTTAACTCTGCCTTCAGATATACTTAAGTCAGATGCCAATGCTTTTTTAGGAGATATAATCAGGTGACGATGCCGCTGCTCGATAATGAGGTACTCAGAACGTTTGTCGCGATTGCAGAGTGTGGAACGTTTACCGCTGCCGCAAAAGTCGTCCACCGGACGCCTTCGGCGTTGAGCATGCAAATCAAGCAACTTGAAAAAATCCTGGGCAAAAGTCTGTTTGTTCGCGAGCCGCGTCAGGTGCGGTTGACCAACGACGGTGAGGTGTTACTGGCATACAGCCGTCGGCTATTGCGACTCAACCAGGAAGCGGTAGAGCATTTCATCGCACCCGCGCTGGAGGGCAAGGTGGGTTTTGGTACCTCAGATGATGTTGGTACTCGAATTCTACCCGAGGTACTCGCCCAGTTTGCGCGTTCCTATCCGGCTGTGTTGGTGGATGTTGTTGTCGGTTCAAGCAAGCAGAATCTGACAAAGCTGGATGCGGGAGAGCTCGATATGGTGCTGGTGACTGTGTCAGAACGCGTTAGGGGCATTCGTGGCGAGGTTGTGCATGAGGAACCACTGGTTTGGGCAGGCAAAGAGGGTTCGTCTGCGTATCTGAACAAGCCCCTGCCGATTGCGGTGGCTCACGAGGGATGCGCATGGCGCCAGATGACATTACTCGCCCTTGAAAACGCTGGCACGCCATACCGGATCGCCTACACCTGCGAGCACTGCTCCGGCCAGGAAGCTGCGATGATTGCAGACCTTGCCGTTGCGCCTTTCCCCCTGAGCCTTGTGCGGTTACCGCTCAAACAGATTGTCAGCGACGACCTGCCAGAGATAGGCCGTTATCAGCTGGCACTCGTGCGCAGAGGCTCAAATCCCCTCAATAACGCTTTGGCTGCCCACGTGAAAAGTGCCTTTCAGAGCTTGCAATGATGTCGCTTGGTTAATCATCAGACGTTAGCAGCAGCTCAACCGAGCATGAAGCAGATTCGTTCCAATTCCGTATCCAGTCAGGCATAGCCTCTGCAGGCATGGGGCGTGCAATACCGTACCCCTGGCCAAAATCACATCCGAGTTTTACCAGTTGTTCACTGTGTTCTGGCGTCTCGACACCTTCTGCAATCACGGCAAGACCGAATGATCTGGCCAGCACCAGAATGCCCTGAACAATGGCAAAATCGCTGGAATCAATCAGCATATCGCGAACAAAACTCATATCAATCTTGAGTTTTTCCACTGGCAGCCGCCGCACGAATAGCCGGTGCCAAAATCGTCCAGTGAGCAAATAACACCCAGCTTGCGACAGGCTTCGATCGTCTCGGAGACCATCTCCAGATTCTCCAGGGAGGAGGTTTCAACAATCTCCAGCTCAATCTGTCCGTTCGGAATCGACGGGTAAAGGCTGAGTATTGCCTCCAGTCGTTCTACGAAATTGAGCTGCCTGAGGTGTAAGGAATTGATATTGACACTTACGGGTATAAGAACCCCTTGGCGCAACCAGACCCCGCTCCGGGTGCTGCCAGCGAATCAGGGCTTCGGCTCCGACGACCTCGCCCGATTTCAGGTTTACCTGGGGCTGATAGAAAAGCACAAACTCATTTCTGTTCAAGCCCAGCTGAATCCGTGTCTGATCCTCATGAAGGCTACGAACCGCCTTGTCGTTTTCAGTGTCGAAATACTGGAACCGATTTCTGCCCTTCTGTTTCGCAACGTACATCGCCTGGTCGGCCTGACGGAGAAGCTGATCGGCGTCCAGAATCTCGCTTTGCGGATAAAATGTCAGACCAATACTGGCAGTTATAAAAATCTCTTGCTCCGCCAAGGTCACTTTTTCAGCGATGGCCAACAGAATCCGGCTGACAACATTTTCTGCTCTTTCCGTTGCGCCAAGCTCTGGCAGAACCACCACAAACTCATCGCCACCGAACCGGGAAAAGGTATCGCTGCCGCGGAGTTCCTGTGACACTCGCCAGGTAATTTTCTTTAGCAGGTCATCCCCCACGCCATGGCCCAGGGTATCATTGACCTGCTTGAACCCGTCAAGATCAATAAAAAGCAGCGCATCGTATTTGGCCATGCTCTCAAGCTGCTTCTGGTAGTTCGGAGCACCCACTTGGCGGATGTTTGCTTTGCGAGCGCATTGAAACAATGTGCGATGGCGTCTGCCGTTGAACGCTTGGGTCTGAAACCATAGGAGTTCGGATCTGCTTGAGTTTCGGCAACCGGTTCCAAAGCGAGCTTCCACAAGGATTGCATCGCTCTGTCTCGCATCGTCGGTATCCCTAGCGGACGTTTCTTTCCATTGCTCTTGGGTATGTAGATACGTCTTAGCGGTTGCGGTCGATAACCGCGATGCTTCAACGCTAGTGCTCCTTTTAATTTGGCGGCCGGAGTCGACCAAACCTTGCCATCGATCGCCGGCGGTACCGTATTCACGATGGGCTATCGGTAAGAGCCCATACCTGACCGCACACCTTTTTGGTTCAAGCCTATCAGCATCTTTGGCTTGTCTGGCATGACGACGTTTATAAGAGATTCACATCTGTTGGCCGTAGCCGCTCGTCCCTAGCCCCTTTCCGCCTCGATGCTGGCAGATTATGTCTTTCCTCACGGGTCGACATACCGACTGAGTCGGCGGTTACATTGTCCCCGAAGCTTCGCACGGTGCTGTTACCGGCTCCGCACGTCCGGGTAGGGAACGGTTGGTGAAACAACCGGTTTCGTCAGGTGAACGTACCCTGCGAAACAGAAATACAGGCGACTTTCAGGTCGCACTGCCAAAGTGCCATTCATTGCCTTTTTTGGCTTGGTGCATCTCTGGATTCCGTGCCTTGGCCCGGTTCTTCGTGGATGGCGGCGCGGCAATAATGGTGGCGTCTACGATCGTGCCTTCGCGCATGAGCATGCCGCGCTCGGCCAGGGCACGGCTTGTTCCATCTCGGCCAGAAACCGCTCACGTCGGGTTATCTTTTTCTTGGCGGCAAACTCGGCTTGGGCGAAACTCGTCTGCTTCATGATCGTTCCTGGTCGGTTCGATTGTCGGGGATTTGATTTTACCAAATCAGCGACTCAAGCGGAATTAATCAGCGTTTCCCTAGTGTCCCTTAACAAAAATCCGTATAGATAATTATTCTGTCCTGTATAATCTGACAAACAGACACAGGAGAGGTGCTCATGGCGCGGATAGCTAGACCCCTTGAAGTGAGTGACTCTGAACGAGAGGAGCTGGAGTCGTGGTTGCGGCGACAACGCATGCCTGCCGCTGAACAGTTGCGAGCGCGCATCATTCTGCTAAGTACTGAAGGCCTTCCGGGCAGGGTGGTCGGTGACCGCGTTGGGGTGACCTCCGAAACGGTGAATAAGTGGCGAAATCGTTTCAAGGCGAGCCGGGTTGCAGGCCTGACTGATGCGCCCAGAACCGGTCGGCCTCGAACCATAAATGATCAAAAGGTTACTGATTTAATTAATAAAACGCTCAGGGAAAAGCCAAAAAATGCCACTCACTGGTCGACGAACCTGATGGCAAAAGAGGCCGGATTGAGCGCTATGTCGGTGAGTCGAATCTGGCGGGCTTTTGGTTTGAAGCCGCATCGCCATGATACGTTCAAGCTGTCTACCGGCCCCCATTTTGTAGCCAAGGTTCACGATATCGTTGGCTTGTACATGAACCCGCCAACGAAGGCGTTGGTGCTGTGTGTTGATGAGAAGAGTCAGATACAAGCTATCAATCGAACTCAGCCAGCGCTACCCCTGTCCTTCGGGCACACGGAAACCAGAACACATGATTACGTCCGACACGGCACCACAACGCTGTTCGCGGCACTTGATACAGCGACCGGGGAAGTGATCGGCAGGCTTCATCGCACGACACCGTGCAACGGAGTTCCTGGCCTTTTAAAAAGAGATTGATCGCGCGGTTCCGCACGATATGGACGTTCATCTAGTCATGGACAATTACGGGACGCACAAAACGGCAAAGGTGCGCGCCTGGTTTGCCGCGAGGCCTCGCTATCACGTGCATTTCACGCCGACTTCAGCGTGTTGGATCAATCAAGTCGAGCGGTTCTTTGGGCTGATTTCAGAGCGTTGGATTAAACGAAATTCACATCGCAGCACACGAGAGCTTGAAGGCTCGATCAAAAACTATCTTAAGATTTACAATGAAGACCCGAAACCCTTTGAATGGCATAAATCTGCCGACCAGATTATTGAGTCAATCGCCAGATTATCAGACAAACTCAATAAACAAACGAACTTCTGTTAAGAGACACTACCCGCTTTCCCATTGAACTTCTCTGCTATCCCGCACTCTCTCTAATCTTTTTCACAGCCAGCAACGTAAACTCGTGATCAACTACGCAGTAAAAGGGAAGTTTGTACCTTGAATATTCTCTACTGGTTTACCCGGTCGGCACTTTCATAGACCGCTGGGGCGGCGATGCAGAGCAACTCGTGGGGCTACACACAGTGGACGCTGCGGACTGGCTTCTCTCATACTGATGAATAACAAAGTAAGCGGACAGGTCTTTCCAAAACCGTACGACACTGCTCATCCAGGTTTGCACGGAGCCATTCTGACAAAACGGACCTAAACAGGAGCTTCGATTGCCGTGACCGACATCAACCTGATCCAGATTCTACTGGCCAACATCGCCCTGCTGGCAGGCGCCTGCCTGCAAGGGATTGCCGGCTACGGAATCGGCACCCTGTCAGCACCGCTGATGTTTCTGGTCAGCCCGCTGCTGATACCCGGGCCATTGATACTCAACGCTGTATTGCTGACCATCATGATGCTGATCCGCAATCGCGCCAGCCTGAGTTTCAGGCAAGTGCGGTTTGCTATTGGCGGCGATGTGGTGGGCACGGTGCTGGCGGGAATGACCCTCGCGGTGGTGTCCACCCAGGCCTTCGGGCTGATTTTCGGCGGTTTGATCCTGGCGGCAGTGGCGCTGAGTGTGGCCGGGTTGAGGCCAACACTGACACCGCGCAATAGTGTCATTGCCGGAGCTGCCTCCGGCTATATGGGGACGATTACTGCAGTAGGCGGGCCTCCCATCGCCCTGATCTATCAGAACGAGCAAGGCCCCCTGGTGCGGGCCAACATGTCTGCGTTCTTTCTGTTTGCCAGCTTCGCCAGCGCGATCGCTCTGGTGGTCTCGGGCCATCTCGGAGTGCGTGAGGTGATGCTGTTTGTCGTCACGTTTCCTGGTGTACTGGCTGGCTTCCTGCTGTCTGGCCTATTGGTACATCGGGTACCCTTCGGCGGTCTGCGTCCCGTCATCCTGGGCATAGCAGCCGTCGCTGGCGCTGCTGCGGTCATTAGGGGTATCTGGACCTACTGACTTTTCGACACCTGAACCGGTTCCCAACTGTTCATGGAAAGCCAGCCAGTACACCAGGAAACGGCAGCGCAGCTTGCGCAACCTCACCGGAAAGTTGTTTTAACCGCGTTGCCCTGGGTGACCGTCACAGCCGGGGTGTTTTTTGCTGGTCTGAATCTCATTTTCGGCTCTCAGTCCCTGGCGGTTTTAGAGCTCCTGATGGTCGGATATTCGGCTTTCCTGCTTTATATCATTCGCAGCACCCACCCTTTGTGATCGGAAGCGGGTACTGCCCAGGAGTGATTAACCCGTGGACATCACGAGTGCAGCACAAACCCTGACCGAAAGCGCCAACACGCTGTTTATCCTGATCGGTGCCATTATGGTGCTCGCTATGCACGCGGGCTTTGCCTTCCTTGAGGTGGGCACCGTTCGGCATAAAATCAGGTCAACGCGCAGGTAAAAATCAGTACCGATTTTGGCGTTTCAGCCAGGGTTATGAACTGGTCAAGTTTTTCTTTTTGCTGACATTTGCTGCCGCAATCCCCGCCATTGTGTCTGGCGGCATTGCGGAACGTGCGAAGTTCTACCCGATGCTGATCGCCTCCGCCCTGATCGCAGGTGCAATTGCCGGGGCCATTTTCGTCTACCTGTTCGAGTGGGCCCAAAACAAGATCGAGGTAGACGAGAGCTTCCGCCGGCGCAGGCGCGTAAGAGCGGTTCTGAGCGTTGATCTGCGACCGAACAGACGAGGCGTTCCCCCGCAGACGCGTAGGAACGCTCACTCATTTCAGCAATCTGCCCGGCGCCTAGCGGTACAACTCGCGGCGAAAAATCAACGGCTTCGGGCCGCTGTAGATGCCGAAGGTTGCGAGACCCCGTGCAGCTTCGCGGCCGGTGTCATTCCAGTCGTAATACAGCCAGGAGGGTAGATCGGGGAAACCGACCGCTACTGAACCATGGTTCTTCGAACCCGGCACAGCAACCTGCAGGTTAATCGGTAAGGACGGAGTCGCCGGAACTGGATCAACTGACGGCTTGATATCTTTGGCTAGCAACTGGCCGGTGCGAGTATCCGGAAGGCTTAAAAAAGCTGCGGGGGTGCCCAGCAACGAGGCAGTACAACTATCGTTCAGCTCTGACTGAAAGCTACCGATGGGCACCGTGGGGCTACCGATATTTTTCCAGTATTCCAAAGCAACGGACAGATTCAACGCCTGCAATTCTGAGCCATGGGCATTGCCGATACGCAGCCGGCCCAAGCGCACTTCGCTGCCGCCAAATCCCGGCTGACGCTCAGTGAGAGGATCAGCATCAGCGAAATAGTCTTCACAGGCCGCGCCACTGTCTTTATTGCCATGGGTATAACAAACCCCATCCTCATCCGTTAGCGCTGCGGCGGAAACATTCAAGCTAACAAGCGCTTGAAAAGGCCGATCATCGATCGTTGGCGTGACCGCAGGGAGATACCAGAGCTGCTGGTCGCTCCAGCGAGCGATACGAATTCCGTTCCCCTCAGTGGTCAGATCATCCAGATACTCTGACTGGGTAATGTCGACTTCTTGCAAACGCGCCGGCACGACTGGCGGCCCCACAACGTATCCCTGATCAAAACTGGCTACGCCGGTTACAGAGGTGTATTGGCTGCGCTCGGGAGCGTTTAACCGCCAGAAATCGCCGCGATCGTAGTTCGTGGTGACGACGCCGGCGCGATTGTGGCCACTCACCTGCAGGCGCGGTGCCTGACCAGCAGCAAAGCCCATCGGCTGCCCCTGATAACTGAACGGGCCACAACTGGGCGTCAAACTGGCCGAACCCACAACGTCCAGGTAGGCCGGAATAAAACGACCGATATTGGCGCTAGTACTGACTTTGTCGATAACGCCGTCACCGTTGCTGTCGCCGACTGCAGGGCCGTCGAGATAGTTCGGCGGATTAGCGGTGATGGTGAACACTCCAACCTCAGAAATCGTCTGATTGGTATGGGTTTTTTCTCCCGCGTCACCGAAAACGATATCGACATTGGTCTCGCCAAGAATGCTGGAAGAACCAGAATCAGGAGCAACTAAGCTACTGGTGAGGGTTATGCCGCTCTGTCGATAATTCGGGGTGACGGCTTTTACGCTACAAAAGTCCGTATCCGCACCCGCCTCCCAAGCAACGGCCTTCACGCTCAAATCAAAGGGATCCCCCGCGGGAACGAAAACAGAGCAATTAGCATCGCCCAAAAGGCAACTGCTGTTCGTCGTGTCACTGTATAGGCACAACCCATACGGCCTAACTACAAACGTATTCCCCGTCGAGGTCATCACCAGCCCGGTATCGGCTTCTTTATCCTCATAGCGCAGGCTCAAACTGAGCTTGCCAGCATCTGGATAGAACAAGCGAATGGGTGCTTCTGCTTGCGCATTGAAATCCAGCGGCACTAGGGTAAAGGCTGATGAAATGTTGGAAATCTCAACATCGTTCACTTTTAGCTTCGGACTTCCCACTAGGTCTGTCGGCGCAGGATTGATGTAGTCCGAAGCAAAACCAACCATGCGCTCACTCTTTTCCGAGAAACCGGGGATACAACGAAGCGGATCAGCCGGATCACTTTTTACCGCGCGCACCCATACGTCATCGAGCGTTGTTCGCCCTGCAATATGGTTCGGAATTAGAGAACTACCTGTTTGACGATCAAACAGTACAAAACCGCTCTCGACCATTTGCAACGTGCAATTAGAACTCAGGGCATTTGAGCCAATGCTGCACAGGGTCTGCGCCGATGCAGCAGGCGTGGACGGGGCCATGCTCAAAAATGCCTCCCCGAACGTACCGGCGCGCAATGCATAAACTTGGCTACCGCCCGTGAATGTCTGGGTCTGACTATTCTTAGTTACGCCCTGCGTTATCTGAGCCTGGGCCGTTATCGAATCGGTATAAAGATCGCAAGTTTCATTCAAACAAGCCTTAACGGTGACATCCAACGGATTGCAGGTCAGACCGCTAGCCGGTGCGCTTATCTCGAAGTGATGGATATCGCCAACCACTACCGTCGAGCAAGCAGACGGAATATTGATGACCAGGTTGGTGTCGCCAACGCTGCTCCCTGTTTTTACAATCGCGACACCCGAGGTCACCGTGCCGCGAACCTGTGAGTTGGTCAGGGTGATGACGCCCGCATTGCTGCTGACATTGCCGCCAATCGAGGTGTCAGTCGTGGTGATGGCGCCCGCGCCGATGCTGCTGACATTACCGCCGACCAGTAGACCGGTCAGGGTGATAACGGCACCGCTGATTACATCTTTGCCGACCGAGCTTCCGGTGCCAATCGTGATCGCGCCAACCTGGGTAATGACCGAACCGCCGACTTTTATGTTGGTTGTCAAAACCACCACACCATCGCCGGTAATGCTGATGCTGCCGCACACTCGGCTCTGATCTTTCACGGTGATACCGCCCGTGACGGTGCTAACGCCCCCCGCCACTTCAACCTTTTCCCAGAGCCAAACGACCCCCGCCCCCGTGGACGTAATCGCCCCGCCGACACTGCTCTGGTTACCGACGGTGATGCCGCCATCCTCGGTGGTGATACCGCCGCCGAGCGTGGCGCTCGCCAGCAGGGTGACCACGCCGGCGCCCGTGCTAATGCCCCCGCCGACCGTGCTTCTGCTGCCCACGGTAACGGCGCCAGCGCCGGTGCTGATCGCGCCATCCACCGTGACATCTTCATCCAGGGTGACCGCTGCAGTGCCGACCACGTTGGCATTCAGCCGGGTGTTGGCGCCCAGCGTCAGCACACCGTTGGTGATCAGCTTGAGGTCGTCAACCGCTCCCGAGGCATTGATCAAATTGCTCGCGCCAGTGGTGAATGCCCCGGAGAAGGTGATGGTGACCGGTTTGTCCGGTTTGTCTGACTTGTCCGACTTCCCGAGAGTGATCGTGTCACCCTCGCCAAGCGTCAACACACCGCAACTGTAGGAATGACCATTAATCTTTACGCACCTTGCCGGCAGATTTTCAGAGGAAGGATGAAAAAAGTAATCGGTCGCCGCCTGGGCCAGATTGCCCAGCAACAGGCCCATCAGCAGCAGCGTCCAGCGCGCGGTTTTTAGCCATGCATGGCGGCTTATGGAACCCTGTTGCCTCATGGTTTTGCTCCTTGTTTATTGTTCGATAGTCGCGGTCAGCCGCCGGTAGGCGTAGTCGGAGCGGCTGCCGGGGCTGCCGTTTTGGGCGGTGACGATCAGTTGGTAGATGTTCACATCTACACCATTCTCGTCGTAGAGCATCGGAACGCACGTGACCTGCACATTAGTGAATTCGGCTAGATTTGAATTACGCAGATCCACCGCCACCGGCCCTGCCTGACACTCGCCACCAACCGCCCGACTAATCCCCCACTCCAGGCCGGCCCGGGCGGCTTGGTAGGCGCGGGCTTGCTGGATAGACAGGCTGACAGTGCCGTGCTGGGTGATGGATAAACGCGCCATGGCGGTCACCACCAGGGCGATGATGACCATCACGAATATCGCCGCCACCAAGGCAAAGCCCTGGGCGCGGCGCGGCAAACGGGGCTCAGGGCGCATTGTCGACGTGTACCTGTTGCAGCAGTTGTAGGCCTTCGCCGCCGACTCCACCGTCTTGGCTGATACGCAGGATGATCGCTAGCAAACCGGCGCGCTGAGTGCTGCCGGTCTGGTAAGTAAAGTATGTAGCGGAACAATCGACATTCGCCGCCATGGGCTGTTGATCGGAGCCGGCCGGCGGCGTGCTGGGAATTGCGCTGAGCAATTGGTCTTTGTAGCTGTAACGCAGCAGTTGCCCGTCCTGGCAGCGATAACCCACTACCGTTTTTGCCAAGTACAAGCGATGTTGCGGTGACGCATAGGCAAAACGGAAGCCATCAACCGGTAGGTTAGTCAGGGCAATATGACTTTCCCCGGCGGGGGCACCAGACAGCGGATCGAACTTCGTGCCCGTCGGGGTGATCACACCGGGGTTGGCCGGCATCCATACATTGCTGCCGGCAACCGGATTGCCGCCGGACTCGGCGCCAATGTTGTAGAGCACCATCCATTGCGCGCCGTCCGTTTTAAACTCGGGATCGAGCACCTGCAGGCTGTCGCAGCGCTCACCCTCGGTGATGCTGCCGCAGGTGCCTGCAGTTTCGCTGGAAAAACGCAGGCCCTCGCCGCCGATACGATTGGGACGGTAGCGCGCGGCGCTATGAATCAGCAGCAGCTCAAGCGCTTTGCCGTCCGCTGACACCCGCAGCGAGTTAGGCACGGCCAGCCGAACGTCACGCGCCATACGCTGCAACACACCCGCAGCCTGATCGACCAGCACGGCCCGTCGACTCTGATCGACGAAACCTTGCAGCGGGCGCGCGAGTACAGTGCTGATCATCACTAAGACCATGCCGGACAGGGCGATCACCATCACCAGTTCCACCAAGGTGAAACCGCGCCAAGGCTTCAAGGGCATCGGTCCAGCTCGCCATAACAGGTGCGATAACCGCTGAGCAGCAGCTGCTGGTTGCCGGGGTCGGTCACGGTGACATCCACCTGCAGAGCCGGCACGCCATTCCAGCTGTCCAATTGCGCCACGGCCACCTGCACGCGATAACCGTCCAGCGCCGTGATTTCCTCACCCGAGGCATTCTTGGGCGGCTGATCATCCAGATCGTCGTAGTCACAAACATCATCAAACTCTTTGCGCTCGCCCGGGATAGCCTGGCAGCCCAATAGCGTTGCGGGGTCGAGAGTTGCGGGGTCGAGATAGGGTTTCAGGAGGATTTCCTCCAGATAAGCTTCGGCGATGCTGAGACTTTGCTGGCGCAGCAGCGGGTCGGCGGAGCGCCCGCCGATGGCGGCCATGGCGCTGAACAGGGCCGCGGCGGCGATGCCGATGATGACGATGCTGATCACCAGTTCGATCAGGGTCATGCCGCGCTGACGCGCTAGGGCGTCGGCTCCGGGT
Source organism: Marinobacter sp. LV10MA510-1 (assembly GCF_002563885.1). Classification (GTDB taxonomy): domain Bacteria; phylum Pseudomonadota; class Gammaproteobacteria; order Pseudomonadales; family Oleiphilaceae; genus Marinobacter. The sequence continues at coordinate 2,699,453 of NZ_PDJA01000001.1, forward strand.
TGCCGGAGGGGTCGCGCAGCACGCTGCCGAGGCGTCATTGCACCATTCCGGTTTGCGGCGTCACGGTCAGCGTAAAGCTACCGATAGTGGCTGTCGCCTCGCTGTCCAGCGGATCCCCTTGGGCATCCACCGGGCGTCCTAGCGAGTCGAATACCACCGGAAAATTGGTTGCCGTGATGGTCCCACCAGTGGGTACTTGGGTATTGGCAAAGGGCCGTTGGCCATCCGGCCCCTGGACGTCGACGCTATAGGCGCCGCTATCGCAGTTGGCCGCCTGGCGCAGCCAGTAGCCGTTGTTACCGAGGCTGACCTGCGTCAGGCAACCGCTGGCCACGGCCAGTTTTTGCCCGTAGCGCACGGCGGCCAAGGTTTCTTCGAAGAACAGGCGATCGTCGTACACCTGCCTATCGAAGAAGCGCGGCCCCACCACAGCAGCGAGAATCCCGATGATGACCATCACCAGAATTAACTCCACCAGGGTAAAGCCGCGCATATCAGGCATTAGCAGCGTTTGTCGTCGACAGCGTCCTTAACATCACTGATCTCTGCGGCGCCGCCTTCGGCCGCCTCTTTGTAGGTAAAGTTGCAGGCGCCCAGCTTGACAGTGCCCGATGGGTCGTTGGTAGTAAACTCACTGCTCAACTGGGCTGCATCCATGATCGAGTCCTTAGTGGCATAGCCATATGCCAGCTCAATTGGCTGACCTTCCAGGGTCACTGACCCTTTCTCACCCGTCTCGTCATTCACCAGCGCGGCTGAATGGACTATCGCACTCGCCGAGCGCACCGCGCCCAGTGCGCCGTTCAAGCTGGCAAACCTGGCTTCACCGCTGAAATCGGCAAATTTAGGCAAGGCCACGGCCGCCAAAATCCCGAGTATGACAATCACCATAATCAGCTCGATCAGGGTGAAACCGCTTTGTTGATTTTTCATTGCTACTTCCTTATTAACGAACAGGTTTTAACGCGTAAACGTGGTGGTAACGGTGCCGTTGGCAGCGTTATAGAGAATGCTGTCGTTGAGACCATCCAACTGGTAAGTGTAGAGGCAGCCAGCAGCGTCACTGCTTGCCACATAGTCAACGCCTGTAGCGGCAGCCGCTGCTACGACTGGAGCCGAGCTTTGCAAAATGGCATTCCAGACATCCGTGCAGCTAGCCGTAGTCGATGTACCAGTCGGCCAGCCTTGGGTGTTTACGAACACATTATCTTCACCAAAACCTGCAACTGCACCGGTAGCGGAACCCTTGCTGCGATTGACCTCCCATTGCGCACGCACCAGCAACACCGCGGAAGCCAAGGCACCACCGGCGCCTCTGACCGCGGCTTCATGAGCATCCTTGGTCGCATTCATAAAGCGTGGCAGCGCCACCGCGGCAAGAATGCCGAGAATGGCGATCACCACCACCAGTTCGATCAGGGTAAAACCTTTGGTTTTTTTCATCATTGCCGTTCTCTCTTACTGATTTATCCACTTCCGTGCGGACAGTTCCACGCGGGGTCTTACTTTAAATTGCCAGAGCAAATACCAAATCCCAGAGCACACACAGCGCGTTTCAAATGCGCTCTACCCACCGCCCTTGGCCGCCGAAGACAACTCCCACATGGGTAGAAATACGCCCAGCGCCAGCACCAGCACCATGCCGCCCATGGCGACGATCAGAATCGGTTCGATGGCGTCGGCCAGTTGCTTGAGGTCGTAGTCCACCTCTTGCTCGTAGAAATCCGCCACCTCGATAAACAAGTCATCCAGGGCGCCGGTTTCTTCGCCGACGGCCATCATTTGCAGCACCAGCGGGGTGAACAGGCCGCTGGCGGCGGCGCTGCTGGTCAGCGCTTCGCCGCGTTCCACGCCCTCGCGCATACTCAAAATAGCCTGGCCGATGTAGCGGTTGCCAACGCTCGCGCTGTTGATCGAGAGGGTCTGCAGCAACGGCACGCCGGCCCGGTACATCATCGCGAAGGTGCGGGTGAAGCGGGCCAGGGCGATGCGCTCGAATAGCCCGCCGACAATCGGTAGGCGCAGCTTAATACGGTCCCAGCGCAGCGCGCCGGCCTCCGTTTCGCTCCATTTGATAAAGGCCACGATGACACCAGTCACCACCATACCAAGAAGCCACCAATACTGTTGGAAAAACTCCGAAGTGCCAATCAGAATCCGCGTCGGCAACGGCAGCTGCGCATGAAACTGCGCGAACACCTTGGCGAAGGCCGGAATCACGAACAGGTTGATCACCGTCAATCCCACCATCATGGCGCTGAGCACGAACAGCGGATAACGGGTGGCTTGCTTGATGCGCTTGCGGGTTTCGCGCTCCAGCTCCAGATAGATGGACAGCTGGCGGAACGCCTGGTCGAGCTGGCCGGTGTTTTCGCCGACGCTGATCATGCTCACAAACAGGGTGCCGAAGACCTTGGGATGGGCATTCAGCGACACCGCCATGCTCATGCCGCTTTCCAGGTCGTTGCGCACCGCCTGCAATACCTCGCGAAAATACAGGTTGCGGTTGGACTCGCCCAAACCGCCGATGGCGCGAATGATCGGCACCCCGGCCTTGCTCAGGCTGTACATCTGCCGGCAGAAAATAATCAGCTCTTGCAGTTCGACGCGCTTACTGCGCAGCAGCGCGCGGAGCGCCACCAGCACATCGCCGCCGCCCTGCTTGGCCTGCAGCTGAATGGTCAGCGGAGTGATGTGCTCGGCCAACAATTCGCTGGCCAAACTGTCCATCGAGCCACTTTCGCGGCTGCCACTGACCTTGCCGCCCTGGGCGTCGCGCCCGGTAAATTGAAACAGGCTCACGCCAGCCCCTCGTCGCTCAGGGTTGCGCAGACTTTTAGTACTTCCTCGATGCTGGTCACGCCGGCCAGCGCGTAATCCAGCGCGCAGGCCGCCAGCGGTCGGTAGCCGACGCTGACTTTGGCGGCGTCGGCGAAGCCTTGCGGGTCGTTGTGGCGCAACGCGGCGATCATCGCGGCGTCCAATTCCAGCAACTCAAACACCCCGACCCGGCCGGCGTAGCCGCTGTTGTGACAATGGTGGCAGCCCGAGCCGCGCTTGAAGGTGCGCCCGTCCAGCGAGGCGCCGTACAGGGTCTCCAGCCAGAGCAGTTGGCGCGGCTCGGGCGTGTGCTCCTGCATGCAGCTTTCGCAGACCCGCCGCACCAGCCGCTGGGCCAGCACAGCGTTCAGCGCAGCGGCCACCAGAAACGCCTCGGCGCCCATGTCGATCAGGCGCATGGCCGAGGTCAGCGCGTCGTTGGTGTGCAGGGTCGAAAGCACCAAGTGGCCGGTCATCGCCGCACGCAGGCCAATCTCGGCGGTTTCCTGGTCGCGGATTTCGCCGATCAGCACGATGTCCGGGTCTTGGCGCAAGGCGGCGCGCAGCACCCGGGAAAAGCTCAGGTCGATCTTGGCATTCACCTGCACCTGATTAATGCGTGGCATGCGGTATTCCACCGGGTCTTCCACGGTGATGATTTTCTTTTCCGGGCTATTCAGTTCAGCCAGGCCGGCGTACAGCGTGGTGGTCTTGCCCGAACCGGTCGGGCCGGTCACCAGCACCAGGCCGAAGGGCCGCTGCAGCAGGCGGCGAAAGCGCACCAGCATCTCGGCCGGCATGCCGCTGGCGTCGAGGTTGGCCACCGAGTTGCTCTGGTCGAGCAGGCGCATCACCACCGACTCGCCGAATTGCACGGGCATGGTCGAGACCCGCACATCGATAGCGTGATTTTTCACCCGAATATTGAAACGGCCGTCCTGGGGCAGACGTTTCTCGGAAATATCCAGGCCGGACATGATTTTCAGCCGCATGACCAGCGCCGAGGCGATCCGCGCTTCCTTCATGACCTGTTCGTTGAGCACCCCATCGATACGCTGGCGAATACGCACCAGGCCTTCGTCGGGCTCGATATGAATGTCCGAGGCCTTCATCTGCACCGCATCTTCGAACAGCGTTTGCAGCAGGCGCACTACCGGCGCGTCGTTATTGTTGTCGGTGCCCAGCTTGGACAGGTCGAAGTCGCTGTCTTTGAGTTCGCCTTCCAGCTCGCCAGCCAGCGAGGCGATCTGGCCGGTACGCCGGTACATGGTGTCCAGCGCGAGCAGCAGTTCGGCTTCGCGCACCACCGCCGGCAGTACCCGGGTTTTCAGCAAGCGCTCGACTTCATCCAGCGCAAACAGGTCGAGGGGATCGGACATGCCGACCAGCACACCGCCGCCTTCGCGGGCCAGCAGCACCACGCGAAAGCGCCGGGCCACGGCTTCGGGCAGGCTCTGCACCAGCTCATTGTCGAAGCGAAAATGCTTGAGTTCGACAAACGGAATATGCAACTGCTCGGACAAGGCCGTGAGCAACTGTAATTCGTCGACAAAGCCCAGCTCAATCAGGCTGTGGCCCAGCTTGGCGCCGTTACGTTTTTGCGCCTGTAGGGCCAGTTGCAGCTGAGCGTCGCTGACCAGTCCGGCCTTAACCAGCAGATCGCCCAAGCGCAGCTTGTTTTGGCGGATGTCTTGCGGGGTCATGGACGCGCTCCTAGCGCTGTCGCGCGTTCGCTGGCGAAGCGCCGGGCGCCTTCGTCCAGACCTGGTCCCTGGTGGGCCAGGCGGTAATGTCGGGCGGCGGCAGCCGGTTGCGCCAGTTGTTCCAGGGCGATGCCCAAGCCCAGCTGCCAGCTGCTCTGCTGGGGCTGCAGTTCGATTAGCTGTTGATACAACGCAGCGCTTTGCGGCCACTCGCCGGTTTGTTGGTAACTGGCTGCCAGCAGCGCGTGGTAAGTCGGTTCTTGGCGCAGGCTTGGCGGGTAGTGTTGCAGCGTGGCCACCGCGTTCGCGGCCTGACCGGCCTGCAGTTGCCCGCGCGCCAGCAGCACGCGCAGCTCGCTGTCCCGGGGCCGCTGCGCCAGGTGCGCCGGCAACCAGGCCAGCAGCCGCGCTGATTCACCGCCGGCCAGGTACGCACGGGCCAGCCAGCGCGACACCTCGGGATCGTTTTTACGAGTCAGTTGCAGCGCCTCCAGTACGTGGATGGCGCGTGGATAATCACCCTCCTGCAGCGCCTGACGCGCCTGCGTCAGGGCATTCGGCGCCGAGGGCGCGACGCTCACCTGCGGCGGGCCGCGACCATTCGCGTTGCCGAGCAGTTCGGCCAGCGCCTGAGCTTTTTTATCGGCCTGCGCCTGAACCGCCGCGCGTGGAGTTGCCGGTTCGGCTACGGGCAGATTATTGAGGTCTATTGCCTCGTCCCGGTATGGGTCTTCATGCGCGTATTCGTTTGGGTATTCATTCGTCCCGTCGGCCAGCGCCGGCGAGCCGATGGGCACTTCGATCCACAGCAGCCATCGGGTGCCCGCCGATTCCAGCCGGTCACGCACCTGTAGGTCATCGCCCAGCCCGACCAGCAGCACTTGCACGCCTTGGCCCTGGGCTTCAACGCGCCAGGACAGGCTGCGGCCGCCGCGCTGCAAGCGGCCATGCGCATCACTGGCCAGTTGCCCGTTCAACTGCACGTTCGGCAAATACAGGCTAACCGTGCCGTTTTCCTCGCGGCGCTGGTAGGACACCGCGCGGTCCAGCAGCAGTTGCAGAATCAGCCCACGGCCATCGTGCTGCGGCAACACTTCCAGCAGCTGGGCAGGTTGCAGCATTGGCGCATCCGCCGCCAGCCCGGACTGGGCAAGTGGCGCGGCGGCCGATGAGACAAGCGCTGACTCAGCGCCCGGCACGGCCAGCGTCGGGTCTGGCACGGTCGGCGTCGGCGCACTCAAGTCCGGGCGCGCGAGCAGCAACCACAGCCCCAGGCCGATCAGCAACAGCAGCGCCAGCCCGATCAGGCCACGGCGCCGCTGCGTGCGGCGGGCCACGGCGGTTTCGTCTACGGCGTGCAGACCATCGAGTTGCAAGCGTTCGGTGGGCGCGGCGCGGCGCGCTTCAAGGTCGCGTAGCATGTCGTTGACCAGGCTCATGCCAGCCACGCCCAGTACGGCGCCAGCCAAGACCCGACGGCCTGCGACTGGCTCAGCAGCCAGCCACTCAGCCCCAGCAGCACGCCACCCGCGGCCAGACTCCAGCCCAGCCAGACACCGCGCGACGCACCGCCTTGCGCGCCTTCGGTATCGCGCTGGGCGCAGCGTACATGGCCGGCCGTGACTTGGCGCCGGCCTTCCCCGTAAGCGGCCATCAGCGCCTTGTGCGCAAGAATATTCAGCAACCGGGCGATGCCGCCACTGCCGCGCAGCAAGCCCCGCACTGCCGCCGGGCTGAACAGCGGGTCGCCACGGTAACCGGCCACGGCCAGGCGCTCGCTCAGGTAGCGGGTGGCTTCCAGCCTATCCAGGGGGCGCAGGCGGTAGGCAAAGGTGATGCGTTGGCGCAGCTGGCGAAATTCGCGGCGGGCCAGGGTGACATCCAGTTCCGGCTGGCCGAACAGCACCACTTGCAGCAATTTGCTCCGCTCGGTTTCCAGGTTGGTGAGCAGGCGCAGGGCTTCCAGGGTGGCAGTAGGCAGCGCCTGCGCCTCGTCGATCAGCAGCACGGTGCTTTTGCCGGCTGCCGCCAGCTCGATCAACCGGCGGTGCAAGGCTTCCAGCACGCCCTGGCTGTCGAGGTCTTCGACGGCCTCGATATGCAGCTCACGGGCCAGCGCCTGACGCAGCGCAGTTGGGCACATGTCTGGGTTAGGCAGATAGGCCAACTGGTACTGCGTGGCGTCCAGCTGTTTGAGCAAGGTGCGACAGAGCAGGGTTTTGCCGGTGCCGACTTCGCCGGTGACTTTGATAAAGCCTTCACCTTCGCCCAGCGCTACGCACAATAGGTTGAGGCAGGCCTGATACGGCGCCAACTGGACCAGAAATTCGGTATTGGGGGTCAGCGCGAAGGGTTTCTCGCGCAGGCCGAAGAACGTTTGATACATCGATTTACCTGAGTTCTCTGAAGGTATCTGCGCTCTTGCGCAACTCGTTTAGCCACACGTCATCGCTGACCACTTGCGGGCGCAGCAGAATGACCAACTCGCTTTTCAGCAACGTTTTGCGCTGCTGTTTAAACAGGTTAAACAGGTTGCCGATGATTGGCAGGTTGCTGGCCCAGGGAATTTGCGCGTCGTTGTTTTCGTTGCTGTTTTGCAGCAGCCCGCCGATCACCACCACCTGGCCACTGCGCGCACGCACGATGGAGTCGGATTGGCGGGTGGTGGACAGTGCCAGCGGCAGGTTCAAATCCTTGCCTTCGCCCAGGCTGATCACCTTGTTCTGGTCGACCACGCGGCTCACCGTCGGGCGCACATGCAGGGTGACCATGTCGTTCTGGTCGATCTGCGGCGTGACATCCAGCGAAATACCGGAGAAGAACGGCGTCAGGGTCACGTCCTGGGTCGGCTCGGTGACGCCGGCGACGGTGCTGGTGCTGCCGCTGGACGACACATCGGTGACGAAGAATTCGTCGGTGCCGACCTTGATCACCGCCTTCTGGTTATTCAGGGTGGAAATTCGCGGGCTGGACAGCACCCGCACCTGGCCCTGGGTTCCCAACAACCGGATCAGGCCGTTGAAGCTGCCCAGGCTCAGGACCCCTCTGAACACCCCGCCGATTCCGACCGGGCCGCTCAAGGCCGCACCCGCCAAGCTGCTACTGATGACATCGCCGCCCAAATCGTCCCATTGGATGCCGGCCTGAAAACCGGCTGACAACTGCACCTCAAGAATCTTGGTTTCCAGAATCACCTGACGCTGCAGATTGCTCTGGGCCTGCTCGAGAAAACGCGCGACGTTCTCCTGGTCGGCGCTCTTGGCGCGCACCACCAGCAGGCTGGCCTGAGGATTGACCACCACGCTGTTACCTTCCTCGTCGCCGACCATCATGGCCACCACCTCGCGTACCTCGTGCCAGAGATCGACGTCGCTGGAGGTGGTCACCAGACTGGCATTGAGGGTGTTCGACTGGCCGCCGTCGCTATTTTTGCTGCTGTTGTTGCTGCTGCTGTTGCTACCGCTGCCCTCCACCTGGCCCGAGCTGACCCGAGTGTCGGACCGGCCGATGCGCTGCAAATTCAGGTAGTTGAGGTTGTAACTGCGGGTAATCGCCTGATTAGGCAGAATCTGATAGCCATAGCTGGTGCGCCGAAAATCATAGCCATAGCTGTCGCGCACGGCCGCCAGCGCTTCTACCAGGGTGACCCGACGCAGGCTGAAGGTGATGTTCCCTGTCACGTCCGGATGCACCACCAGGTTTTCGCCGGCGCCTTCCATGAGGCTCAAAAAGAAGTCGCGCGCCGGCAGGTTGTTGGCGGCCACATCGAAACGTGGGCCGCCACGCTGAGCGCCATCCAGGCCCAAGGGCGGAATCAGCGCGGCTTGCACCGCGGGCGGCGGCGTGACTCGGGCCGCGGCCTGCTGCAGGCTTTCTTCGAGCAATTGGTTGCTCTGTTCGTAGAGCTGCTGCTCGCCATCCGGAAAGGTTTGGCAAGCACTTAGCAGGGCGCTCAAGCCCAGCAGGCTGAGACGAAACTTCAGCATTATGGGCATCATCGACTCGGTTGCATTACGGGTTCGGCCAGGCGCAGCAACTGCCGCACGCTCTGGCGTTCAATCAATACGGACTGGGCATGAATGCTCAGCACACGGGCGCCGGCATGTTGATCGCCCACCCGCAACACCTCTCCGCCAATCATCGCGCGGCGGCCCTGGGCGTCGCTCAGCACCGCTTGCAGCACCAAGGGCGCGACCGCGTTGTCACTCGCCGCACCGCTGTTGGCTGAGGACAGGTTGGCCGGTGGTTGGGTGGGGTCCAGCGCCGCGCCGGCCAAGCCGCTGCACACGAGTAAAAGCGCCGCGAGCAGCGCCAGCGTTACGCTACGGCCAAGCATGAAGCCGCGGCGCGTACCGCGCGTGAATGGCCTACATGGCGTAAACATTAACAATACGTTAGGCACCGAGCGACTCCGCATGACGACTTAAGGTATACAACTGCAAGCTGATCTGCGCCTTGCCGGGACCGGCTTCGCCGACCTGATAATGCAGGCTCTCCCAGTTCAGTTTCCACGCGGTGTTCTGGATGGTTTGCAGGTAGCGCAGCAGGTCGAAGTAATTGCCTTCCAGCTTCAGGCGCATGCCATGCTGATACAGGCTGACCTCGCTGGCAGGCGCGGCGGCCGGCACTGGCGACCCTGGTGACGTTGCCGGGTTGGTCGGCGTGCCCTCGGCCACCGGCGTCGGCGGCAACTGCACCGCTTCACTGAAGTTTTCCAGGCTGACTAGCTGCAAACCCGGTTGCGCATGCAGCAGGTCGGTGAGTAGGGCGCGCATTTGTTGCGGGCTGACCAGTTCGCGCGTGTGTTGGTCAATCTGCTCAAGCAGCTGCGCGTGGCTGGCCGCGGCCAGCGACAAGGCGTTGTTGTAGGACAGATTGGGGTCTGCGGCGAGCGCGGCCGCTAACTCGGCCAGCGCATCGGTGTTTTGCGCGCTGCGCGCTTCGACGCTGCTGTAGGCACTTTTCTGCTGGTCCAGCCGCAGTGCCCACGGATCAGCCAGCAGCTGCATATATAGCAGGCCGACCAGCACCACCCCCACCCCATAGGCCAGCCATTGCTCGCGCGGGGCGAACGCCTGCCAGCGCTGCTGAAGTTGCTTAATTGGGCTACTCATCTTGGCGGCCCTCCTGATCGGCGGGCCGCGAGGACAGATCAAACTGCAGCAGGTGAGTGTCGTCGTCGCGCGTTATATCGAGACGGGAGAACAGGCGGCCCCGAAACACGGCGTTCTGGCTTAAACGCTGCACATACTGGGGCAGCAATTGTGGATTCTGGCTAAAGCCCTGCAGGCGCATATCACTGCCGCGCAGAAGGATGTCGTTCAGCCATAAGCCATTGGGCGGATGCTGCTCGGCCAGCGCCGCCAGCGGGGCGACAAACCCGCCGCGCTGTTGCTCGGCGCGCACCGCGAGCGAGCGGAGCAGGCGTTGCAGCGCCTGGTTTTGCGCCTCCTGGCGGGCCAACTGCACCGGCAGGCGGGCATCCAGTTGCGGCGCAACGAAGTTCGCCTGGGCGGCTTCGACTTGCTGTCTTTGCACCTTGGCCAGACGCTCGGCCTGCTCCAGGCGCTGGCCGCCCTCCTGCAACTGCCAATTCAGCCAGGCACCATGCAACACGCACAGCAGCAGCAGCGCGCCCAGCCCGAGCCACATTTGTTTGGGCTGCGGGCCGCTGCGGTTAATTTTTTCACGCTGATACAGGTTGAGATTTTGCATCAGCGCACCACCTGGCGCAGAGCCGCGCCAACGGCAGCCATGCAGTAGGCTTGCTCGGACGGCTCCAGCTCGGCGGCCGGCTGTTCGACAAACAGCTCACGCAGATCGAGCATCTGCAGCTTGACCGCCAGCCCGTCGATCAACACCTGCAACGTCACATCGGCATCACGCTTCATGGGCAGCAGCAGCAGGCGATTGATATAGCCCTTGCCCAACTGGCTCTCGAAATAATCGAGGGAGCGCTGGATCTCCAGGGTGACCGAAGAGAAATCCTGTTGGGCCCTCTCCAGGCCGTGCTCAATTCTGCGCGCCATATACAGGTCCGCGCCATGCTGCACGCAGATCAAGCCCTCGCTGGAGCGCAGGCGCAGCAGCGCAATATTCAGCCCCTCGGCACCAAACAGCAGGCCGAGATTGCGGAAAGCCATTTCCGTCACGTCGATACTGCTCAATTTTAGCCCAGCCTGCTCGATCAGCGCGCTGTAACCGCGCATGCGTGCTTTATCCAGAGCTGCGCAATAGGCCATGCGCGAGCGGCCACGGTACGCATCGGCAGGTAGCACAAAGGCATCGATGACCATCTGTTCGAGAGGTTCGGCGATCAGCTCCTTGACCCGCCAGCGCATGGCATCGCGCAGTTCTTCGGCGGGCACGTCGGGGCTGTCGAGCAGCAACATTTGATAGTCGGCGGGATGCAGCAGCAGGTTCACCGGCATGCCGGCCAGGCCGAGCTCGGCGACCAGCTTTTTCAGCTCAGCTGCTTGCTGCGCAGGGGCAGCCTTGCGAAATAGGCAATCGAGTAGACGCGGTGCAGCTCCGGGCATTCGTACGACGCGCGCCAGGGCAATGCCCTCGGGCCCGACTTCGATACCAAGCAAACCTACTGCTGCGATTTTTTTTCTTATGGGCCACACCAACTACACACTCCAGCTACCAGCTGCGTACCGCAACGTCGCCCCCAGGCGAACGACTGCACATCGCAAAATTTTGCCTTGCACCCGCGTCTTGGTGGGCTGAAGTTCACCCTAAAAAAGCACTGCGCCTAGCCAGCCATTAACGCCGGCACCGCCTTACAAAGATATGTATTCTTGGGCGATGGATTCTAAGCATATAGGTTATTTATGGAAAAGTAATGTACGCGTTTCACAATAAGCGCGGCACACGGATCAACGCCCTTGCCGGCGGCTGGGTCGCGGACGCAGCCAGCCTTGGTCTACACTGGTTGTACGACAGCCTGCTGGCCAGTGAAGGGGCTCTGGATATCCGCGATTGCCAGCGGCGCTTTCTCGCTTTCTTTGGCCCCGGCGGCCTCTGGCAGGGTTATATCGACAACCCGACCCGGGTCACTCTGAACAACCTGAACACCATCGAACAGAAAGCCATTGAGCAGGCGCAATCGACCACCACTGCCGAACTGACCGGTGAACCGAAGCGAGTGCTGGTGCAGAAGGTTTTGCCCTACACCCGGCGCCTGAGCGGCGGTCAACTGGCTGCTCCGGTCCGTAAGGCTATCGGCCTTACCTACCAGGAACCGGAGATACAGAAAGCAGGCGTTCACCTGGCCCGGACCATCGACCGTCACCTGCTGCCGGAAAGTGGCGCCGACGACATGCAACTGCCGGCAGTCTCCAAATTGCCGCCACTGTGGTGACCAGCTATTGCGGCCAGAGCAACCTGATGGATGTCACAGAAGCCACTGTCCGGGTGACCAATCACAACGACGAAGCCGTGGCCTGGGCAAGGTGCGCAGCGCGACTTCTGGACCATCTGTTCCGGGGCAAGCCCCTGTCAGCGGCTCTGGACGCGGCCAGCCAGGAAGCACCAGACCCTAATCGGCAGCCAAAGAAATGCGCAAGCCAATGACACGATGCTCTCGTAATGACGAGTCAGTTTGTCATATCGGGTGGCGACGGCCCGATAATGCTTGAGTCTGGCAAACGCGTTCTCCACCAGATGTCTGAGCTTGTACAACGGCCAGTCGAGTCCCTTGTTGCCCTTGATCGGTCCGAGTCGGTTGTCAGCCCACTAAAGAGCTTTTCCCAGATGCCTTTTTTCGACCAGTAATTGAAGACTTTGTAGACAGAATTCCATTTGCCGAAAGGGTCTGGCAGATCTCTCCAGGGCACACCGGTCCGCATTCTGAATAGAATGCCTTCGACTGTTTTGCGCAGACCTGCCTTGTTATACAGACTGAATTGAAGCAATATTTCTCTTAGCTTGGACCACAACTCCTCTGTGAGCATGTATCTGGGCATTGCGGGCTCATATGATTGTTGTTTCGGAACTTCATCATACGAGCTTGCTCCTACCTTTCAAAGGCTTACGAGCAATTGTCAACAGACCCTAGTCTAAACATTACAAAGAGATGCACCTTATAAAAGATATATTTGATGTGCATTTGTATAATCATGATATTGTTGTACATTTATTAAGTTAGCTCAAGATTGCTGTGCAATTGTTTGCTAAGAACTACGCGCCCAGAGCATCATTCATGGACGGAATTCCTCGTTATGAGCGACATTGAATTTTCTGTGCTGGAAGCGCAGCAAGACATCCATGAGATGATCGCTCGGCAAAAACCGCTGGAACAGACTCTGGAGGCGATCGCTCATTGTGGAGAAAACCGCCACAGATCACCGAATTGCCGCCATCGTTCAGGGCGTGATTACCATGGCTCACCACATGGACATGACGGTGGTGACGGAAGGGCTCAGGCAACTAACCAGCGAGCCCAACCTGACCGGTGTAGCACTGGTTATAAGATTGACGTAACGAGTCAGCCAAGTACACCCGTAATACTCAACAGCCAGGGCAGAAAAACCGAGTAAAGAAAAGCCGACAGCGCCATGGCAAGACCGGAGAATGCGCCCATCTGGGCGCTGACCTGGAAAGCCCGCGCGGTGCCGATACCGTGGGACGTCATGCCCATAGCAATACCTTTTACACTGTCGTCCCGAATGCCCATCAAATCGAACAATTTGGAGCCGATAACGGCGCCAATAATACCGGTAACCACCACCAAAGCCGCTGTGAGCGACGGCAGGCCTCCAATCTGTTCCGATATCGCCATGCCTACCGGCGCCGTTACCGACTTAGGGGCCAGCGACAACTGGGTTTCAAGGCTGGCGCCCAGCAGTCGGGCTATCGCCACCGAGCTGAACGCGCCAACAACCACGCCGGTTACCAAAGCCACGGTAACCGGCAGCCACACCTGTTTCAGCTTGTTGAATTGCTGGTACAGAGGAATAGCCAGCGCCACGGTGGCAGGGCCCAGCAGAAAATGAACGAACTGGGCGCCATCAAAATAATCGTCGTAGGACGTATCTGTCGCCAGTAGAAACAGGATGAGTGCCGTAACCGACGTGACCACCGGGTTCAGTAAAGGATTCAAACCCGAGCGAAGGTAAAGGCGGTGCGCCAGGCTGTAGGCCACCAGGGTCATGGTCAGGCCCAGCAGGGGTGACGCAGACAGATAAACCCATATTCGGTTCAGGTCTGGTTCAATCATGGTTCGCTTCTCGCCTGGCCGTTAACCGGGTTACCCACTGCATCACCAGAGCGGTGACCGCCATGGTGATAATGGTGCTGAGCAACAGGGTGACACTGATGGGCAACCACTCGTTGCCAAGGCGATTAAAGTGAACAATAAGCCCCACCCCGGCTGGCACGAACAGCAGCGAAAGATGGCCTAGAAGGGCAGTAGACGCGGGTTCAACGGCCTTTGCCATCCCCCCACGTATCATCAACGTGATAAACAGCATGACCATGCCCATCACCGGGCCAGGCACCGGCAACCCCAGCAATCGAACACTCACTTCGCCTGCCAGCTGGTAGATCAGTAGCAGAGTGATTCCATTAATTAACTGCATTGAATGTTATCCAGGAATATCAGAATTAGCGAACAGCGGATGGCGTGATAGAAGATCGGATCAGACCATTCTCCTGCGTTTCGATGGCTCTGAGCGCTTCAGCAACATGAGCCACATGCGCCATAGCGGCCTTTTGAGCCCACTTGGCTTGCCGGCTGATGACCGAATGGTAGATCTGGCGGTGATGTTTGTCGATCTGCTGCTTGAATGCATCCCGGTGGCTAAGGTTGGCCACCGACGCCCGCACCGAGTTCAACATAAGGTCTTTCAAGCTGTTGAGCACGTGAATCAGCACCGGATTATGGCAAGCATTCACAATGGCCCGATGAAAGGCATGGTCAAGGTCCGCATTGGTGAGCGGGTCGGCTTTCTCCATTGCTTCGAAGGCTTTGGTAATCTGGTACTGGTCTTTTTCTGTGGCACGCTCTGCCGCCAAATAAGCTGCTTTCCCTTCCAGTTCCTGGCGCACCTCGAACAGATCGTAAAGGGTGCGGGAGTGCTCCATGAACATCTGCATCAAGGGGCTGTGGTCCGCAGGCTCTGGCACCATATGCGACACGAAGGAACCTTTGCCGTGCCGTGTCTGTATCATGCCACTGCCCTGCAGTTCATGAAGGGCTTCCCGAACGATGGCGCGAGAAACCCCAAAGCGGCTTGCCAACTGCCGTTCGGAGGGAATCATCTGCTCCGGCGCAAGACTGCCGTCGAGAATCAGTTGTTCAAGGCGGTACGCGACCGCCCGGGACATGGGAATGGGTTTTTCCTGCATCACTGAAATTAACTGGTCAGACCAGTTCTCCATAGAAAAAATTTAATCTTAAGGAGTAGTACGTATGCTCAAGAGTATGGCTGATGCTTGTCAGATTAACCACAAAACTGGTCTGTCCAGTAAGTTAATCACTGGACTTAAATCCTGTTTCGAATTAAGTATGACTGATAAATTCATTCTGCCGAATCTGGTGTACGGTTGACGGCTGGCACCTAAGAAAATCAAGGCCGCTACGCTTGATAGCGGCCAACTTAACCGCTTAAGGAGAATACAAAATGCTAACACTGAAAAGACTGGACCAGAAAGACGCTCGCCTATTGATCGAAGGCGCCGCCGCCAAGGCCCGAGAAATCGGCATCCCGATGTGCATCGCCATCACCGACGAGTCCGGCAACCTGATCGCTTTTGAGCGTATGGATGGCGGCAAAATCAGCAGTGTCATCGTCGCTCAAGACAAGGCTTACACCGCCGCTGCTGCTCGCAAGGCGACCCACGATTACAACGCTGCCTGCGTACCCGGCAACCTGGTATTCGGTATTCATACTTCCCAGGGTGGGCGTTTGTGCGTGGTCGGTGGCGGCCTGCCCGTTGTTGTGGATGGCGAGGTAGTCGGCGGCATTGGCCTGAGCTCCGGTACACCGCAACAGGATATGGATTGTGCCCAGGCCGGTATTGATCACCTCAATTCTGGTCGTGCGTAGCACTTCATATTAAGAAGCCCATCACTGTGAAAAGAACTTTACGCTGAGTAAAACGTATTTACAGACAGAACTGCCTCGCAAACAGGACTGCCCCATATCGGGCCGGAGTCGCGTAATGAACACTGACAGCAAACCGTTAAACACTGCAGCCAGCAAGCCTGGCAAAGCCGAACTGGCAAAGATGTTTCGGGAATTTATTGATCCACAATTCGTCATTACCGACGAAGAGACGCTCAAGCCTTACGAGTGCGACGGCCTGTCAATGTATTGCGTAATGCCGCTATTGGTCGTGCTGCCAGAGACCGTTGAACAGGTGCAACAGGTAATGCGCCTATGCCATCAATTCGGAATTCCAGTGGTTGCCCGTGGAGCAGGCACTGGCCTGAGTGCGGGCGCCATGCCTGACGCCGGCGGCGTAGTGTTGTCGCTGGCCAAGTTCAACCGCATTCTGCACATTGATCCGCTCGCGCGCTCGGCCCGCCTGCAATCCGGCGTACGTAACCTGGCCATTAGTGAAGCCGCCGCCGACTATGGTCTTTACTACGGCCCAGACCCATCCTCCCAGATCGCCTGCACCATCGGCGGTAATGTGGGTGAAAACTCCGGCGGTGTGCATTGCCTTAAATACGGGCTTACCACCCACAACATTTTAAGCGTCGAAATGGTTACCGTAGACGGTGAGCGTGTGGTGATCGGCAGCGATGGCCTGGACACCTGTGGCATGGACCTGCTGGCGCTGATTACCGGCTCTGAAGGCCTGCTGGGCATCATTACCGAAGTACAGGTAAAACTGCTGCCAACCCCGGAAATTGCGCGGGTCGTTATGGCTGGATTTGGCACGGTTGATGAAGCAGGCGCGGCCGTCGGCGGCATTATTGCCCAGGGCATCATCCCCGCCGGGCTGGAAATGATGGACAGCCATGCCATCATAGCCGTGGAAGCCTTTACCGGCGCGGGCTACCCGGTGGAAGCCGCCGCCCTGCTGCTGTGCGAGGTAGACGGTACCAAGGAAGAAGTACAGGAGCACATCGAAAAAGCCGAAGCCCTGTTCCGGGATTTTGGCGCCACCTCCATTCGTACCTCAAAAGACGATGCCGAACGGGCTCTAATCTGGAAAGGCCGCAAGAACGCTTTTCCTGCCATGGGCCGGATTTCTCCGGACTACTACTGCATGGACGGCACTATTCCCAGGGCGCACCTGGGTCAAGTACTGAACGAAATGCAGGACATGTCAAAACGATTTGGCCTGCGCGTCGCCAACGTATTCCACGCCGGTGACGGCAACCTGCACCCGCTGATCCTGTTTGATGCCAACAAAGAGGGCGAACTGGCGCGCGCAGAAGCCTTCGGCAGCGACATCCTCGAGCTCTGCGTTAAGGTGGGCGGCTGCATTACCGGCGAACACGGCGTTGGCGTGGAGAAAATCCGCCAGATGCCCATGCAGTTTACTGACCCCGAAATTGAACAGCTCAATGCCGTCAAAAGCGCCTTCGATCCCCAGGGAACCCTGAACCCGGGCAAGGGTGTACCCACCCTGCGCAATTGTCAGGAATACCGAGCCATTAACGCCAAACCACAGGCCCCGGAAGTACAGCATGCCTGACATCACCAAGCACCTTCAGCAACAGATCAGCGAAGCCCGTAACCAAGGCCATAAACTGGCCATCGTGGGCGGTGGCAGCAAGCAGTTTATGGGTCGCAAGATCAACGCCGAGCAACTGGACGTTGGCGGCCATAGCGGCATTGTTGACTACCAGCCGCTGGAGTTGGTTTTAACCGTCCGCGCCGGCACGCCGCTGAGCGAAATCGAAACCGCACTGGCTGAGAAAAACCAGATGTTGTCGTTCGAGCCGCCATACTTTGGCGACCGCTCCACCATCGGTGGCACCCTGGCCTGCAACCAGTCCGGCCCGGGTCGCCCCTGGTGGAACTCGGTGCGTGACCAGGTGCTGGGCGTGAATCTGATTAACGGCAAAGGCGAAAGGCTGCGTTTTGGCGGCCAGGTGATGAAAAACGTTGCGGGCTACGACGTATCCCGCACCCAGGCAGGCGCAATGGGTACGCTTGGCGTGATGACAGAAATCAGCCTTAAGGTATTACCAAGACCGGCAATCACCCTGACCCTGTCACGGGAAATGGAACACTCCGAGGCCATACGCTTTATGAGCGCCCGGGCCGCCGAGCCCAAGCCTTTGTCCGGCGCCTGTTGGCTTGATGGCACGCTGTATTTACGACTGTCCGGCGCCCATTCTGCGGTGGAAGCCACGGCCAAGCAGTGGGACATACCGGTGATGGCGAACGGCGACACTTTCTGGCAACAATTGCGCGACCAGCAATTAGCGTTCTTTGCCGGCGAGCAGCCGATGTGGCGCTTTTCTATAAACTCCACCGCAGCAACGCCATCGTTAAAAGGCCCCTGGCTGCTGGACTGGGCTGGCTCCCAGCGCTGGTACCGAGGCGATGGCGAAATGGCGACCATGGAAGCCCATGCCGAGAAAGCCGGCGGACAGGTCAGCCTGTATCGCGGCGGTGACCGCACCGGCGAAGTCATGCACCATCAGCAGCCCGCCCTGCAAGCCATCCAGAAACGACTGAAACATTCCTTTGATCCAGACGCCCTGTTCAATCCCGGGCGGCTCTACAGCTGGTTGTAACCTAGCAGGTGCTCAATGAAGACCAACCTTGTTGCTGAATTTCAGAACACTGCGGAAGGCCTGGAAGCCGAATCCATATTGCAGGCATGCGTCCATTGCGGCTTTTGCACCGCAACCTGCCCGACCTACCAGGAACTCAATGACGAGCGTGACGGCCCCCGGGGCCGCATCTATCTGATTAAGGAAATGCTGGAAGGCGCCGAAGTCACCAGCAAAACCCGCGACCATCTGGACGGCTGTTTGACCTGCCGCGCCTGCGAAACCACCTGTCCCTCCGGTGTTCAATACGGCCGCCTGGTCGACATTGGCCGTGGCGTGATTGAAGAAAAGCTGGAGCGCCCGCGTAACGAGCGGTTAATGCGGCTGGCATTGCGCAAAATATTGCCGTATAGCAGCCGTTTCGGGCCGCTGCTGGCGCTTGGGCAAACGTTCAGGCCCCTGCTGCCAGAGGCCCTGAAATCCAAGGTACCGCCGCGACGTAAAGCGTCGCCCTGGCCCACGGCCAGCCACCCTCGGGTAATGATGGGGCTGGCCGGTTGCGCGCAATCCTCCGCGGCCCCCACCACCAATGCGTCAACTGCGCGGGTTTTGGACAAGCTTGGAATCACTCTGATAGAGGCGCCGAAAGCCGGATGTTGCGGTGCCGTCAGTTATCACCTGTCGGCCCATGAGGAAGGTTTAAACTTCATGCGCAACAACATCGACGCTTGGTGGCCAGCCATTGAAGCCGGTGCCGAGGCCATTGTGATGACAGCCTCCGGTTGTGGCGCCATGGTGCAAGACTATGGCCACCTGCTTCGCGACGACCCGGTGTACGCCCAAAAAGCCAAGCGCGTCAGTGAACTGATGAAAGACATCAGTGAGGTCTTGCTGGCCGAAGATTTGGGTAAGCTCGATTTACAGGCATCCGCCGACAAAATAGCCTTCCACTGCCCCTGCACCCTGCAGCACGCCATGCAGAAAAATGGCCTGGTGGAACAGGTGCTGACAAAAGTCGGTTTTAACCTGGCCAAAACCAAAGACAAACACCTGTGCTGCGGTTCCGCAGGCACCTACTCGATCATGCAACCGGAAATGAGCCAGAAACTGTTGAAGAACAAACTCGCAGCTCTGACCCTGGACCAACCCGACCGCATCGTCACCGCTAACATTGGCTGCCAGCTGCATCTGGAAACCAAGGCCCAAGTGCCGGTACAGCATTGGGTGGAACTGCTGGACCGGTGAGCCCACGCCATTGCTTTCAATCGAATTATGTTATGATTCGAGGTCAATTTTTCGAACCTGTTAACCATGAATCAACCATGAATCCGAACACACGCCAAGAAGAGCTGGCGGATGTCAGAGAGAACCTCGGTGTCCGCGCTTACAAGCTGCTAAAGAATGACATTATTAAGGGCCAGTTCCGCCCCGACGAGAAGCTACGTATGAGCATCTTGAAGGAGCGCTACGACCTTGGCATAGGGCCGCTACGTGAGGCCTTGTCGCACTTGGTAGCCGAGCAATTAGTCGTGGCCATCAGCCAGAGAGGCTATCGCGTTTCTCCTATGTCGCTTGCAGAATTGCATGATATTTACGATGCGCGTGCAGAGCTGGAAGCCATGATGCTTGGCTTGGCGATTGAACGGGGTGATGACAACTGGGAAGCGGAGATACTGGCCCGAAACCATCAGCTCGCGAAAGTGAGCGAAGCCCATACCCCCGGCTCACTGCTGGAAGTATGGGATACCCGCCACAGCCAGTTTCACGCCGCTCTGGTTTGCGGCTGCCGTTCCCCTCAGCTAATGAAAGTGCGCGACGGGCTTTTTGATAAGGTTCAGCGCTATCGCCATGTCTGGTTGAAAGAAACCGTTTTTTCCAGCGAGGCGTTAGAAAAAAAGCGCCAGGAGCACGCTGCGCTTGTGGAGGTTACTCTTGCACGCCGCAAAGAAGAGGCCGAAAAGATGATGCGCGAACACCTGATGACGCCTGTGCCGATTATTACTGCAGTCATGAGGCAGCAGGATATTGCCTGAAAACTGCATTCTGAGACAGTGGCCAAGTACAAAAAAAGGGGAGAACAATATTGTTCTCCCCTTTTTTTGTACTACCTGTGGAGCAGACAATGCGTTTGTTAGAACAACAAACCGGGTAGCCACAGCGCAATGGCCGGAAAAGCCACAACCAGTGCAAGGCCAATAAGCTGCAAACCGACGTAAGGCAGCGCCGCGTAATAAATATCCACAATGGTGATGGATTTAGGCGCCACCGATCGCATGTAAAAGAGGTTGTAGCCGAAGGGGGGCGTTAAATACGCTGATTGCATGCTGAGGACAAACAGCACCGCAAACCAGGTGGTATCAAAACCCAGATCGCGCACGATCGGCACGTAAATCGGGATGGTGATGAACAGGATGGCAAAGTCATCCAGAAACATACCCAGCACGAAGAAGGTGGACAGCATTATAATGATGACAACATAGGGTGACAGCGAGAACGCATCGATCAAGTCACTGACAATCATGTCAGCACCTAACCCCATATAAATTCGACTGAAAAATACCGCCGCTATCGCAATCCACAACAGCATGCCGGTAATTTTTGTCGTGGTCAGCATAACGTAACGCAGCAAACTCCAACTCAATCGCCCGTGCATGGCTGCGATGAGGAGTGCTCCGGCAGCGCCTACCGCAGACGCCTCAGACGGAGACGTTACACCACCAATAATGCAGCCCAGTACCGTTGTGACCAGAATACCCGGGGAGATAAGGTGGCGCAGAGAGATAAACTTCTCTTTAGCGGTAAAGCGCTCTTCCACCGGCGCTGCGGGACCGAGTGCCGGGTTCAGGCGGCAGCGTATCAGTATGTATGCCATATAAATGCCCGCCAGCATCAGGCCCGGCATCAAACCCGCGGCGAACAACTTGCCCACAGATTCCCGTGCCAGAAAGGCATAGACGATCATCACCACGCTCGGCGGGATCAAAAAGCCGAGTGCCCCGCCGGCCATAATAGTGCCAGTAGCCAGCTTTTTGTCGTAACCGCGTTTAAGCATTGCAGGCAGTGCAATGATACCCAGGCTTACGGTCGCCGCACCCGAGACGCCAGCCATTGCAGCTATAAGGGCACAGATCAAAACAGTACCGACACCAAGACCGCCAGGAAGTCGGCCCATCAGTTTGTGTATCATCTCAAAAAGATCGTCAGTGATCCCTGAGCGCTCCAGCACCAGTCCCATAAATATGAACAAAGGGAGTGCAACCAGCAGAAAGTTGTCCATAGTGCTGAAGGCTGACGAGAGCAGAAACTGCAGCCCGCCAGGGCCGAACATCAGATAGGCACTGCCCATGCCTGAAATCATGAGTGCCCAAGCCAAAGGAGCACCGATTACCATCAGCACGATCATGGAGCAAAACATGATGGCGGTGATGGTAATGGGGTCTAAATTTGTCATCGGAAAAGCCCTTTCAGGGTATACCTGAATGTGTTTCTTATTGCGTCACAATTTAACATCATGGCGTTGCCTGTCTTGCCGAGGGAGCCTTTACTATTCGCTCGTGTCACTTCTCGGATCGTCAAAAGGCACGCCCGAAAGGCGGACTAAAGCACGAACAAGCTCTGCTATGGACTGCAGGATCAGAAGTCCGACAGCAACAGGGATTGTTGCTTTAATAGGCCATACCAATGGACGCCAGATGCTGCTGTTGGAGTATTCGCCGATCAGCCATGAGCGGTATGCGAACTCAACCGCCATTTTGAAAAACACGGCCAGAACGAGAATGCCTAACGTGTACACAATCACGTCGCAGAAGGCCTGCCCGCGCAATGGAAATAAACGATAGATAACGTCGCTGCACACATGCTGTCGATGAAGCAACGTGTAACTTCCGGCCATAATGCTCAGCGCGCCGAAAAACATCGTTGCCAGCTCGTGCCCCCACACAGTGGGGGCGTTGAAAATATAGCGAGCAGCGACTTCATACAGCAGTACACCGATGATACCTAACGTCAGCCAGGAGGTGGCTCGGCCGATCCATTCGGAAAGCCCATCCTGGAAACGAAGATAGCGGGTAATCTTACTCACTGAGGCGGCCTTTCGCTTTGGCGTTCTGGATCAGGATTTCCACGGCGCGGGCGTTGCGCTCAGAGCGGGCAGCTTCTTCTCTCCAGATGGGAAGGGACGCTTCTGCCAAATCACGGGAATCTTCTTCTGACAAAGTGGCAAATTCAAACAACGTGCCTTCGTCGATAAGGCGCTGATTGCCTTCTTCCAGCCAGTTGTGGACGTCAAGCAGGTATTGATCAAGCTCTGTTTGAAGAATCTGCTGTTGCTCGTCGCTCATCTTCTCCCAGGTACCCGGGTTAATAAGCAGGTTTTCTGTCCAGCCCGGATTGAGAAGATTCAGGTCGGTGTAGTAACCGGCTACCTCGTTAATCCGCAGCTGCTCGTACTCGACCGGGCCACCATAAACAGCGCCGTCGATAACGCCGGTCGAAAGAGCGATATAAAGCTCTTCGCCTGGAATGAAGGCCGTTGGAATATCAAACTTCTGCAATACCGTGGCAATAGAACTGGTGGCCCGGATACGCATATCGCCAAGATCTTCGAGGCTGGTGACCGGCTTAGTCGTCACCAGGCCGTAATCACTGCCGAAGCCGCGTCCGATCAGCTTGACGCCTTTTTCTTCGTAGGCTTCTGCAATTATTTTATCCAACCCCTGGTTGGCGAAAATATCGCGGGCTTCTTCCACGCTCACCCAGGCGCCTGGTAAGCCGGCTTCAATGGTGCCGATACCCACCGTACCCGGCCAATAGCTGCCCACACCGTGAGCAATACTGATGCTGCCCTGCGCAACGGCTTCCACAAACTGATCACTATCGACCAGTTCACCCCCACGGAAAAACTGGATCTGGAGAGAACCATCACTGGCTTCTTTGACGCGGTCGCTTAAGTCAGCGGCGATTTGGTCAACTTCTGTGCCGTAAAACGTATGCATGCGCAGACGCATCGTTTCAGCGTAAGCCGCCTGGCTGGCAAGCACGGAAACCGCAAGGGAGGTGGCAAGAACGCTTTTCACGAATGCTGAGAGCTTCATAACAGGAACCTTTTTGGAAAGAATGTTGTTGTTTGTTGTCGATGCACAGGGGTATCCAGAACACGTTGCGTGGGTTCAGTGTAGACCCTTGTAAACTAAACATGCCATAAAATTTCGACGAATCCCAAAAATATCCACATTATTTAGCCATTAGAATAAGTCGCTTTTATAGACAGTCTATTCCTGCTTTTAATGGCTTTGCACCAGACGGCGTCGTGTCCACTTGATGGTAAAGAGCTCACGCCAGTTTTGCGCACGCAAAAATATTTTGACGTTTTGCTAAAATGTAGATATTTTGACTGTATGCGTTTTGCACACCCACCGCCGTTATCTGTTTAGGAGTTTTGACGATGAGCCATTTTAATTGGGACGACCCGCTATTGCTGGAACAGCAGTTAACCGATGAAGAGCGCCAGATTCGCGACGCTGCCCATGACTACTGCCAGGAAAAACTCCAACCGCGTGTTCTGTCAGCGTTTCGCGAGGAACGTTTTGACCGCGAGATCATGAGCGAGATGGGCGAACTCGGCTTGCTGGGTGCAACGGTATCACCGGAATACGGTGGTTCGGGCGTTAATCACGTTTCTTATGGATTGATTGCGCGCGAAGTTGAGCGCGTTGACTCCGGCTACCGTTCGGCCATGAGCGTGCAGTCATCGCTGGTGATGTACCCCATCGAAGCTTATGGCTCGGAAGAGCAGAAGCACAAATACTTACCCAAACTTGCCAGCGGCGAACTCGTTGGCTGTTTCGGTCTGACAGAACCAGACCACGGCTCCGACCCCGGCTCGATGATTACCCGTGCTGTGAAAGTGGACGGTGGCTATTCTCTCACCGGCGCCAAAATCTGGATCACCAACAGTCCGATTGCCGATATCGCAGTGGTATGGGCAAAATCCGCTGCCCACGACAACCAGATTAAAGGCTTTATTGTTGAACGCGGCACCAAAGGATTCAGCACGCCGAAAATCGAAGGCAAAGTGTCTCTTCGTGCATCGGTTACCGGCGAGATCGTGCTGGATAATGCGTTTGTACCAGAAGAGAACTTGCTGCCGAACGTCAGCGGCCTGAAAGGTCCGTTTGGTTGCCTGAACAAAGCCCGCTTCGGTATCGCTTGGGGCGTAATGGGCACGGCTGAATTCTGCTGGCACGCAGCGCGTCAGTACACCCTGGACCGCAAGCAGTTTGGCCGTCCATTGGCAGCTAACCAATTGGTTCAGAAAAAACTCGCCGACATGCAGACCGAGATCACCTTGGGCTTGCAGGCAGCGTTGCAGGTGGGTCGCTTGATGGATAGCGGCAACTGGGCACCAGAGATGGTGTCGCTGATCAAGCGCAATAACTGTGGCAAGGCGCTGGACATCGCTCGTCAGTCCCGTGACATGCACGGCGGCAACGGCGTTTCCGACGAGTACGGCGTGATTCGCCACATGGTGAACCTGGAGTCGGTGAACACCTACGAAGGCACCCATGACATACATGCGCTGATTCTGGGCCGTGCTCAAACCGGGATTCAAGCTTTTTTCTGATTTTTCTAACGGAAGGTGTGCACCATGGCAGGTCCCTTAACAAAGTTGCGCGTACTTGATCTTAGCCGAGTGTTGGCTGGCCCATGGACTACCCAGATTCTGGCGGACATGGGGGCCGAGGTCATCAAGATCGAAAAGCCCGATAGCGGCGATGATACGCGCCACTGGGGGCCGCCTTGGCTCAAGGCCGAAGATGGTCACGAAACCCGCGAGTCTGCTTATTACCTGGCGGCCAATCGCGGTAAACATTCACTAACGGTGGATATCAGTCAACCTGAAGGTCAGGAGTTGATTCGCGAGCTCGCTTGCCAAAGCGACATCCTGGTCGAGAACTTCAAAAGCGGTGGTCTTGCGAAGAAGGGGTTGGACTACGCCACGCTATCGGCACTTAACCCGGGCCTGATCTATTGCTCGATCACAGGCTTCGGGCACACCGGGCCTATGGCAGAAATGCCGGGTTACGATTACCTGATTCAGGCCCAGGGCGGACTGATGAGCATTACCGGGGCGGCAGACGGCCAGCCTGGCGCAGGCCCCAAACGCGTTGGTGTGGCGGTGGCGGATTTAACCACCGGCATGAACGCCACCATCGCCATACTGGGCGCGTTACACCACCGGACGCAAACAGGTGAAGGGCAGCATATTGATATAGCGCTACTGGATGTACAGGTGAGCTGGCTCGCCAATCAGGCGCAAAACTACTTCTGCAGTGGCAAACCCCCGGTACGTACCGGTGACTACCACCCCAACCTTGTCCCCTATCAGCCGTTTCCCACGTCTGACGGCCAGCAGATCATTATTGCCATCGGCAATAACGGACAGTTTCAGCGCTGGTGCGAGACCATTGGCCTCGGCGAGATTGCCCAAGACGTGCGTTTTGCGACCAATGCTGAGCGAGTGAAACACCGCGTTGAGCTCATCGAGATTTTAGTAAACGTGACCAAAACACGCACGCTCAAACAGTGGACAGTGCTTCTCAACGAGATTGGCGTACCCTGCGGCCCGATTCAGGATATCGCCCAGGTATTCGATGATCCGCAGGTTAAGGCGCGTGGAATGCAGATAACACTCGATTCCGCTCATGGCCCGGTGAAAGGGGTAGCCAATCCGATCAAATACTCGAAAACGACGATTGAATACCACAAAGCGCCGCCTGCTCTGGGGGAAGACACTGACGCCGTACTTGAGCGTGTGCTGCTAAAGTCCGCCAGTGAGATAGAAGCGCTAAAAACAAAGGGCGTGGTTTAGCACCCGAAGCGTTTGCCGGCTTGAATAATGACAAAGGAAAAGACCATGGAAACCTTGCCCGATATTTTAATACCAAAAGCCTTTATTGGCGGTGAGTGGCGCGATGCAACGAAGCATTTTTCGGTCACAAACCCAGCCAATGGCAAGGTATTGGCGGAAATACCCGATTTAGGCCGCGAAGAAACGCTGGAAGCCGTTGCAGCAGCAGAGGCCGCCTGGCCGAACTGGAAGCGGCGAACGGCCAAAGAACGAGCAAACCTGCTGCGCGCCTGGTTTGAAGCCATCATGGCTCACCAGGAAGACCTCGCCCGACTGATGACCCTGGAGCAAGGCAAGCCAATTGCGGAGTCACGGGGTGAGGTTGCCTATGGGGCCTCCTTCGTGGAGTTCTACGCTGAGGAAGCAAAGCGTATGGCCGGCGAAACCTTGCAAAGCCACGGTGTCGACAAGCGTATTCTGGTGTTTCGGGAATCAATTGGCGTTGTTGCGGCGGTAACCCCCTGGAACTTTCCGCTGGCAATGATTACCCGCAAATGCGCCCCGGCGTTAGCCGCAGGCTGCACGGTTGTCATCAAACCCGCCGAAGCGACTCCCCTGACAGCCTTGGCGCTGGTTCGTTTAGCAGAACTTGCCGGGATTCCTGCCGGCGTCATTAACGTGATCACAGCCAGCCAGCCGGCCGCTGTGGGGGATGTATTGACTACCGACCCCCGTGTGCGCAAATTCTCGTTCACAGGTTCTACAGCGGTTGGCAAAAAGCTGCTCGCCCAGTGCGCGGGCACCGTTAAAAAAGCGTCTATGGAGTTGGGTGGTAACGCGCCTTTTATCGTGTTTGATGATGCAGACCTTGATGCTGCGGTAGAAGGTGCCATTGCGTCAAAATACAGAAATTCCGGGCAGACCTGCGTCTGTACCAACCGTTTTCTGGTTCAGTCCGGCGTTTATGACGCTTTCATCGAAAAGCTTGCAGCACGCGTCAAGCAGCTAAAAGTTGGCAATGGAATGGACGCAGGCGTGCTGCAAGGGCCTCTGATCAACCAGGCCGCGGTAGAGAAAATCGAAGCACATATTGCTGACGCACTGGAAAAAGGCGGCCGTTTAATATGCGGCGGCAAAGCCCATGCCCTGGGCGGAACCTTCTTTGAGCCAAGTATTATTGCAGATGCGACCGCTGACATGCGTGTGGCCCAGGAAGAGACCTTTGGCCCTTTAGCACCTGTATTCCGCTTTGACACCGACGAACAGGCAATCGCTATGGCGAATGCTACAAACTCAGGTTTGGCCGCTTACTTCTACGCAAAAGATTACCGGCGTATCTGGCACGTTATGGAAGGTCTGGAGTACGGCATGGTAGCCGTGAACGAAGGTATTCTTTCAACGGAGCTGGCGCCTTTTGGCGGAGTGAAAGAGTCAGGGCTTGGGCGTGAAGGTTCCCGTCACGGGTTAGACGAATTTACTGAACTAAAATACGTGTGTGTGGGCGGTCTTTAAGCGCCGCTGCCAACTGATAAGGAAAAAGTTGATGAACAACGCGCAATTGAATGAACTGAAGAACAAATATGTCGCCAACGGCGCGGCCAGCCCCGCCACACAGTTTGCGGATCGGGCAGAGAATTCTGTGATTTGGGATGTGGATGGCAATCGCATTATCGACTTCGCCGGTGGTATCGGGGTGTTGAACATTGGCCATTGCCACCCGAAAGTTGTGGCGGCGGTACAGGCCCAGGTAGCAAACCTGATGCACACGTGTCAGATCGTGATTCCCTACGCCGGGTATGTACAAGTTGCCGAGAAACTGAGCCAGCTGGCTCCGGTGCGCGGCCACGGCAAAGTGATGCTGGTGAACTCCGGTGCGGAAGCTCTGGAAAATGCGGTCAAGATTGCGCGGGCAGCGACCGGCAAAAACAACGTCATCTGCTTTGACGGCGGCTACCACGGCCGTACGCTTTTTACGATGGCAATGAACGGTAAAGTGGCTCCCTATGCGGGCGATTTTGGCACCATGCCAGGTAACGTTTTCCGTGCGCCCTACCCGGTGCCATCCCTTGGCGTCAGCGAAGAAGAAGCCATTCGCAGATTGCACACAACGCTTAAGACCGATGCTAACCCGCGCGACACAGCCGCGATCGTTATTGAACCGGTTCTGGGAGAAGGTGGTTTTCATCCCGCACCGGCGAGTTTCCTCAAAGCGATTCGCGACATCTGCGATGAGCACGGCATGCTGATGATCGTTGATGAAGTTCAGTCCGGCTTTGGCCGTACCGGTAAAATGTTCGCCATTGAACACAGTGGCGTACAGCCCGACCTGATAACCATGGCCAAGAGCATGGCGGCCGGCATGCCTATCTCTGCAATTGTGGGTACCGACAAGTATATGGATGCCTCTGGCCCGAACTCGCTGGGCGGAACCTACTCTGGCAGCCCCGCATCCTGCGCAGCCGTATTGGCCGTGCTTGAGGTGTTTGAAGAAGAAAACATTCTGGCGCGAAGCATGGCTCTGGGCGAGAAGCTTGGGCAGCGCTTCACACAATGGCAGGAGCAGTTTGCCAGCGTTGAGAATGTGCGTCACTTGGGTTCTATGGCGGCTTTCGATCTGGTTACAGCAGACCATAAACCCGACGCGGAACTGACGGCGGCCATGTGCAAGCTGGCGCGCGAGAAGGGATTGATCCTTATTGCCTGTGGCTTTTACGGCAACACACTTCGTTTCCTGATGCCGGTCACCATTGAAGATGAGGTACTCGAAGAGGGCCTAGCAATCGTTGAGGCATGTCTTGCGGAGTTTGCGGCTTAAGCTCTCGCACCTATACAAGCTATTCCAGCGTTAACTATCCGGCTATAGTAGAGACATTTCCCGGAGGCAAAACATGAGCATGTCTGAAAGAGGGAGTGGCACCAGTGTTTACTCATGGAAGATCTCGGCGGTGCTGTCCGTAGCTTCTTTCATTGGCGCAGTGGTCAGCTTCGGCGATGTCTCGCCAATTATCACAGGCTTGATGTTACTGGCGGCCGTTGGTTAGGGTTTTACTGCCAGAGACAACAAGCGCGAACTGGACAAAGGCGAAGCTTAACAGCGTTACTTATGCGCCAGACCTGAACAATCAGCGCCCCTGAAGCCTCGTTGTTGCCGGCATACTCCTCGGTTCGGCCTAAAGATTTTGAAATCGAGATTATTTTCCTACTAATCATTGGGGAGTGCCCGCCCTCTGACAAAGTGCGATAGTCGAACACTTATTTACTAATGCCCTGCTGATCCTGCAACCAGAATCTCCTCGATATAACACTTAAATTTCTTTTGAAACCACTTATCCGAATTCTGCACAAAATACCTCACTACTATCCGAATTCTGCAGAAAAAAACCCAGAAAACGCCCGGAAATCTTGAAAAAAAATAACTTTTCCTTTTTAATCATAAACCTAAAGAAGAGAAAATAAAAAACATAAAGTTATTCAGAAAGCTCCTTTGTTTCCTGAAATAACAAACTGATGCATGCTCATGCTCGTAAGTGGAGCTAGCAATAATTCTTCAAACTTCATTATAAGAGAGATGCAAACGTGCGCGTGAACCACCCTGTCACCCATCGAAGTGTGCCTGTCAGTTCTGGCGCGAACATTCTGTCCACCACCAACCCTAAAGGGCAAATCACCCACGTTAACGACGAATTTGTCGGTATCAGTGGATTCTCGCGGGAAGAATTGATTGGGCAACCGCACAACATTATTCGCCACCCCGATATGCCCAGGGCGGCTTATGAAGAAATGTGGCGCCGGTTAAAATCAGGGAACACCTGGCTTGGTGCGGTTAAAAACCGGTGCAAGAACGGCGATCACTACTGGGTTCAGGCCTATGCGATACCCGTTACTGGGAAAAACGGCGAGATTCTTGAGCTGCAATCCATTCGCTCGCAGCTCTCACCTGCGGCCGAGGCACGCGCGGAAAAACTTTATGCCACCTTACGCAAAACGCAGGCCACCAAAGGCCCCGTTGAGCCGCCCAAGCTCCGCAGAGCAATGCCCCTGCAACTTAAACTGATTCTCGCCATGGCTGTCATTATGGGTGGCGCAGGGGCTGCCCAGTATTTTATGGAAACCTGGTACTCCGCCTTTGGTGTATGGGTTGCCGCCTCTGTTGTCAGCGCAGCCGCCATTAGCGGCTTTACCAGCCCACTGAAGAGATGTGTTCAAAGAGCCAGGGGCATAATTAACGATACGGTAGCCGAGAAAATCTTTACGGGTCGTGTAGACGATATCGGCAGTCTTGACCTGGTGATTGCCCAGCAGCGCGCCGAGCTTGATGCCGTTGTTAAACGTATGGACGACGTTATCCGCAAGCTTAACAGCGGCGCTGAGAACACTATTTCCCGGAGTAACGATGCTCATTCTGCGGTTCGCGAACAGGCTACAGCAACCGATACCATTGCATCAGCAAGCGAGCAGATGTCTGCCACATCCAAAGAGGTTGCCAGCAATGCAACCGGTATGCTCGAGCAAGTTCGACTGGCCAGCGAGCGCGTTGCCAGCGGACAGGCTCTGACTCGGGAAACCCGCCACAGTATGGACGCCCTATCCAAGGAGCTTACCGAGGCATCGCATGCTGTCGGGCAACTTACCGAGGCCAGCAAGGGGGTCAGTCAGGCGCTGAGTATAATTGGTGACATCACTGAACAAACCAACCTTTTGGCTCTCAATGCGTCGATTGAAGCGGCCAGGGCCGGGGATGCCGGCCGAGGCTTTGCCGTAGTCGCAGACGAAGTTCGCAGCCTCGCGTTGCGAACCAAAACGACAACTGAACAGATCAATGCCACCCTCGGCCGCTTTCACGAGACTGTTTCCAATGCGACCCAGGCCATGGGGCGTTGTGACAGCTATGCACAAAGGACGGTCGACAATGCCATCAGTTCCGAGAGCACCTTGTCGGAGCTTGTTACCTTTATAGAGCGTATCTCCGAAGCCTGTGACGGCACATCGGTTGCGGCAGAGCAACAACACAACGCCTCCGGCGAAATTTCCGGAAAAATTGTCAGCATTAATGACCTGGGTGAAACGGCAATGATGGTGGTCAAGGAGGCTCAGGAGTCCATGCACGAATTGAAACGACAGATCGGTGAAGTTGGTGGATTGGTTTCCCGGCTGAGAGGGCGCAACAGCGCCTGATGGTTGGCCGAATGATTGACATCGGGATTGTCGGGAGTACAGAAACGGAAAGCTGGTTGAAACGGCAGCGGGACTCCCTGCTTTCTTCAGATTTCAACTGTCGGTTCTCATCGATAACGGCTCCCCTCGAAGCGACGAAGCCACCCGATATCTGGCTTATTGATGCCGACGGTTCCGAAGCGCTGCCCTTGATAGACGTAATAACCCAACTGTACGCCAATGGCGGAATGGCCGGCGCCCAGATCATAGTTGTCGGAAAATCGATGACAACCGAATTAGCCAGCGCGGTAATAGCAGCGGGAGCCAGACGCTTTCTGGTCAAACCGCTCACATCCCGAATGCTGGCCAGTACCTGTCAGGAGCTGGGCATTTCTCACTCACTGATGGCCAGAACCGCCCTGATTGTTGAAGACCGGCAAGCAACCTATGAGGTAATCCGGGAACATTTTTCCACCCGGTCTATTGAGTCATTGCAAGCAGGCTCTATTCAGGCGGCATTCGACTTGCTCAGAAAGCGCGATTCCGATGTCATCGTTATAAGCCATTACAGCGACTTAATGAGCTATCATAAACTTTCTAAATTGCTCCGTTTTTTCCCGGATAGCTCGGGCATACCCGTTATTTTCACGACCGACGACATTACCGATAGCGAAGCTAGGGACTTCCTGAGCCTGACTGGAACCAACATCCACTACGCAACTAATGCCGAGCTGCCCAGGCTTATCCATGAGTTGACACATCAACAGGTCGGGCAAGCAACATCGGGTGGGCGAATCTATGACATCCTGCACAAACGAGAACAGGAACACTTTGCACTGAACCATCACGCCATAGTCAGTATGGCTGACAGCGCAGGGCAAATTACCGAAGTTAACCGAAATTTTTGTGACACCAGCCAATATTCTGAGACAGAACTGCTCGGCCAGAATCACCGCCTTCTAAAATCCGGCTGTCATTCACCCGATTTTTACAGAGACCTGTGGAAAACGATATCCCGGGGCGAAATCTGGAAGGGTGAGATCTGCAACCGCGCTAAAGACGGCAGTCTCTATTGGGTCTCATCAACGATCGTCCCCTTTCTGGACAGTAGGCAGCGCCCGTACAAGTACATTGCTATTCGCAAAGACATCACCCACGGTGAACTACCAACACTAAATCGAAGATTTTGAATTGGCATCTGGGTAAACCTACTACGCGGCGATCTGATGCGCAGTATTTTCCCTTCTAATAACGATGGATTTGTGTGGTATCAAATCCATCATTATGGGGTTGGACACGCACCCCTTACAGGCTAGCCCTAAGGCCTCACCCGTTGCTTTTCTCAGGATATTAAGAGCACCGTTAATGTCGGCGTTTATGATCCCGTGTTTGCTTTGATACAGCCCTCGGCGGATTCGCTTTCCGCTGAATAGTGGTAAGACGTTTTTGGGTTTTTCACCGTAAACCGGCAGGAAGTCATTATCCAAAGCGGAGGCTTTGGAAGTGTACGACTCTTCCTGAATAACGGTGGTGATGCCCAGCCCGTGGCACTTATATTGGATTTGAGACATCAGGGTGGCATGCGGAATACCGACAAATTTCTGGTTGTTCACGCGGCCAATGTTGACCTCTTGCTTCCAGTGTTTGTTATAACCGATGACCAACGTCCCGATGTTGTTCTCCAGGCAATAAGCGATCACCTTGCTGGACGCTCTGTGCAACAGGTCTTTTATCCGGCGATTGCGTTTGTTGGTCACGGCGCGAATGTGGGCGTATTTGCCTTGGGAGCGAAGTTTGGCCACACGTTTGTTGTACCAGGCATTGATCGATTTCAGCGCTTTACCGTTGATCAGAACAGGGCGAACGCCCGGCTGATCGGTTGCGAGTGCGATAAGATTGTTGATGCCTAAATCGATCCCGGCCTTGCGGGATGTGTCGAGAAGACGGCAGAAGCGACCCGCCTCCACAATCTTTGATTCGTTGTAAACGATTTCGATAATGAAGCAGTTGCCCTTGGGTACAATTCTGACCTCAAGCGCAACGGTGTCGCCGACAGCCGCGTTCCATTTTTGTGAAAACCGAAACTGCGTTTTGATCGGTGGCAACACGTCGCTGGCAAAATACAACGTGCCGTCGACAAACTTGAAACCGTTTCGGCCGATGTGCACGGTGGCCGCTTTGTGGGCGTAACCGGGTTTCTTCGGCTTGGACTTGAAGTTGGAAGGCGTCTTCTTGTACGCCCGCAGAGCCGCAAAATAAGAGGTCCATTCCTGGCCGACAATCTGAGTGCTTCGCTGGGCGATGGCTGATGGAAGCTTGGTGTACAGTTCCGAGTTGTTTCTCTTCAGCCATTTATCAGCGTCGCGATGCGACAGTCTCTGATCTTTGCCGTCCGGATGGTGCTGCATCAGATAAGAGGTGGCGTTCTTAATTCGGCGAACAATCTGAGTGCAAACGCTGGCCCCGCGAAACGCCTCATGATTCTTTCGAATGAGGATTTGCTGGGTGCGAATGTGGGTTGATTTCTCGTTGTTCATGTTGATAATATTAGGACTTGAAATAATTGGTGTCAATCATTTATACAGTGAAATTTACCGACGAAAAGAAGCCACAATTCGTGTGCACATCGAAAACCAAGATCGATCCAAATAGACGCTATCCATCCAACACTAAATCAGAGATTTTGAATTGGAATTCCGCTCATTTCGTTAAAACGGCTGAACACCGAGTGAAACTGCACGGCCAGCTTGCAAGACTGGTCAGCGAGGCCAGCGCTCACGCTCTTTCCGGCCACTGGGCAAGTGCCCCAGAAACACTCCAGTCCGCGCTGCAACCCCTTTGCGGGTTTCTTGGCATTCATCATGTATCCATAAGGCTTCGCCAGAACGATTCACTTGTTGCGAACTGGCGACAATTTACGGGCGGCTCCAGTAATGATACTCCCCTTTCAATTACAAGCTTTGACACAACTGAAGGCCGAAGTCCGAGAGTTGACGGCGATAAAATTGAAACTCAACTATGGAAAGATCAGACAGCACTTGGATCACTAGAACTCCTCGCACGGCAGAGTACCCTGACTGACGCTTTCTGCGATCAAGGTTTGATCGATATACTTGGCAGTGTTATTTCCCATTCATTGGCCCGCTGGCTCTCCGAGTTCGATCAGGAACAGGATAGGGAGAGGCTTCATAAAGCCCAGGCGTTTGCAAACATTGGTACCTGGGAGTGGAACCTTGAAACAAACGAAATGGTCTGGACAGAAATCATTCCAGTACTTTTCGGTTACCCTGAAGGAGGCTTGGAAACATCCTATGCAAACTTTATGGCCGCTGTTCATCCTGATGACCGCGCAGACGTTGAGGCCGGAATAGCAGCCGCGATTGAATATGACGAGCCCTATCGGGTTGAGCATCGAGCGGTATGGCCCGACGGCACGGTGAGATGGCTTCTGGAAACGGGGGCGGTAGTCCGGAGCGATGATGGCACTGCAAAACAAATGCTAAGTGTTGTTGAGGACGTAACGCAAGTTCATGAAGCGGAGCAGCAACTGGCCAACCAAGCCAGCCTGTTGAACATGCTTCATGAGTCCCTCACCACGTTCATTCGTGAGGGAAAATTTCGAGCCACCCTTGACACCATGCTGGAGAGCCTGCTGGAGCTGACCAACAGCGAATTTGGCTTTCTGGCCGAGGTACTTCAGGACGGAGAGGAAGCTCCCTATCTTCGGGTCCAATCCATTACCAATCTCCCTTGGAGTTTGCCCTCGGAAGAAATGTGCAGCCGGGTTGGAACAGATAGATTCGAGCTTCCCGGCCTAGATAACGTCATGGGCGAGTTAATCCGAAACAAGAAAGTTGTGAGTGTCGACGAAACTCGGTCAGTGGAACTGTTCGCGGGGCTCCCGGAAGGGCACCCCGAAATAAGGACGTTTCTCAGCGTGCCAATCCTGGTCGGCTCCGACCTGGTCGGGGTTTTCGCCATTGCAAATCGTGATTCCGGTTACGACCAGTCACTGATCAGTTTTTTACAGCCCTTTACCACAACTTACGGCGTGATCATCAACTCTCAGCGCATGATTGATATGGAGGGCAACAATCGCAAGAGCTTGGTTCGAGAAAAACAGAGGGCAGACCAGGCAAACCGGGCAAAATCCGAATTCCTCTCCAGCATGAGCCATGAATTGCGCACGCCATTAAATGCCATCCTGGGCTTTGGCCAGCTACTTGAAAGCGATGCAGCGCTGAATGAAGACCAACAGGACAGCGCCAACGAAATCCTGTCCGCGAGCAATCACCTGCTCGCACTCATCAACGAAGTACTGGACTTGGCAAGGATCGAGTCGGGTAAACTGGACCTTTCGCTCGAGACCATACCCGTGCGCGCAATCATTGACGAAGCGCTCATGTTGATCAGGCTATCCGCTGAAAAACGTGGTATCCAGATTTCTATCAGCAACATGGCAAACCTCCGGGTCACCGCCGACTGGACCCGCTTGAAACAGGCGTTGTTGAATCTTCTCTCCAATGCCGTCAAATACAATAGAAGTGAAGGTAGCATCCTGATCGAGGCGAAACCCCACGGAACTGCCTGGGTCGATATTCGGGTTACAGACACTGGTCCTGGCATCCCGGAGTCCCGAATACCTGAACTGTTCCAGCCGTTCAACCGCTTGGGTGCAGAACTTAGCCACATCGAAGGTACTGGCATAGGGCTATCACTGACCCACCGGCTCGTCGAGTTGATGGGGGGCAGCATTGGGCTCACAAGTGTCGTTGGCGAAGGCTCTACATTCTGGATCCGCCTGCCGGTTGAGCAAGGGCATACGAGCACTAACGCCGAGCCATCAATCAATTCCGGCCAAAGCAAAACTCTATCTGGCGAGCAAACGGTCACCAAAAACAAGTCCATTCTCTATATTGAGGATAATCCGGCGAACTTGAAGCTTGTTGAAAGAATTGTCCAGCGGCAACCCGATTTTTCTCTGATTTCTGCGACCACCGCCGAAGAAGGGTTAAACCTGGCAAGAACCTGTCAACCCGACCTCATTCTTCTCGATATCAATCTGCCGGATATGAATGGCTACACAATACTACATAAGTTAGAGACACAGGCTCCTCCGAACAATGCCCCTGTTATCGCCCTGACGGCAAGCGCCATGCACTGTGAAGTTCGGAGAGGGAAAAACGCCGGTTTTGATGACTATCTGACTAAGCCGATCAATATTGCAGAATTAACGAACACGTTTAAAAAATACTTGGGATAACCGACTCATGTCCGCCTTTTTAGAAATAAATCTTCACCAACAAAGCATTTTTATTGTCGATGACGAACCGGCAAACCTGAAGCTTCTGGACAAAATCCTCACGTTTGCAGGCTACACCAATCTGACGTTGATCAGCGATCCGCGCCAAGTTATTCCAGCCTACCACGAGCATCGTCCTTCACTGATTCTTCTGGATCTGAATATGCCAGGCGTCGACGGATATCAAGTTATGAAGCAGCTAGGTGACTTGGGTGATCCCATCGTGCCTCCCATTATTATCCTGACAGCCCAGAATCAGCAGGACTATCTGCTTCGCGCTCTGGAAGCCGGAGCCAGGGACTTTATCAGCAAGCCATTTGATCGCCGGGAGTTGCTAATGCGCGTTCACAATTCTCTGGATGCGCATACTGCCCATCGGCTAGTGCACAACCAGAAAGTTCACCTGGAAATATTGGTGGAAGAGCGCACACAGGAATTACGCGAGAGCAGACTGGAAATCATTCGACGGCTTGGACATGCGGCGGAGTGGCGGGATGAGGAAACAGGGAATCACATTATAAGAATGAGCAAGATGTGCGCCCTTCTTGCCAGTAAAGCGGGCTGGTCTGAAGAGCAATGCGACTTGATCCTGCAAGCCAGCCCGATGCATGACATCGGTAAAATTGGCATTCCCGACGCTATCCTGTTGAAGCCCGGAACGCTGGACCCGCAGGAATGGCAAACCATGAAAACTCATCCCAAAATCGGCGGACGGCTGCTGGAGGGCAATAACAGCGAGCTTCTGGTACTGGCCCGAGAGATTGCCCTTAATCACCACGAAAAGTGGGACGGGAGTGGCTATCCAGGCGGACTACGAGGTGAAGATATTCCTCTCTCCGGAAGAATTGCCGCACTGGCCGACGTATTCGATGCGTTGACGTCGGCACGCCCCTACAAGAAAGCCTGGCCGGTAGAAGATGCAGTGGAATTGGTCCGGGAAAACCGAGGGACACACTTTGATCCGGAGTTGGTTGACCTGTTCCTGGCCGATGTTGCCAGCTTTGTAAAAATCATCGATGTCTATCAGGACCAGCCGGACCACTTATGCCAATGACTTCCGAAAACCTGATCTGGATGATCAATGCGATTCCCGATGCAGTCATTCTCATCAATCAGAACCGGACGATTGTCAGTGCCAA
The DNA here is from genome assembly GCF_002563885.1 of Marinobacter sp. LV10MA510-1. GTDB lineage: Bacteria > Pseudomonadota > Gammaproteobacteria > Pseudomonadales > Oleiphilaceae > Marinobacter. The sequence goes on from NZ_PDJA01000001.1 coordinate 2,737,107, forward strand.
TCCGAGAGCAACCGACATTGCTCTTACCACTGTGACACGGTTGAAAGGCACTTCATTAGACACTCGACACCAGAGCATTCGAGAACCGTTCGCAAACAGCACGTTGAGGGTTTTTCAGCGAACCGGTGAAACGCCTCATGGGATAAGGCTAGCCCACCACTACCTCTTGCGCGGAAGAAGCCCTGGAGGTATACCACACAGTGCTTTGTCCCGCAGCGCCGGTATCGGTTGAAACTACTTGTTCAGAATGCCGTTCCAATAGCTTGATGCCGTGGATGGTGTCACTGGGATACTCACCGAAATGGTCGAAATAATACGATGAAAAGCGACCCGCATGATTAAACCCCCACTTCAGCGCATGATTTGCAACTACCGGGTCCTCGCGATGGAAGCGGATCAGGGACTCTCTTGCCTTGATCAATCGGCGTGACTGGCAGTAACTATACGGTGTCATCCCTGTACGTTTTTTCATGAGGTAATAGAAATTTCTCAGGCTCATACCCGAATCTCGGGCGATGGTTTCCAGCTCAATGTCTGTGGCTAATCGGTCATTGATCTGTTCAATGGCAGTACACAACCTTCGATCCTCTCCAATCAGGATCTTATTCTTAACCGTTGCAGCCACCGAACTTTCGCCAGCCAGATACCGGTTCAAGATTTCCTCAAGCCACCGGGTTCGTTCCATTGCATGGTGATGATCCCGAAAAAAAGGAGTCTCACGCAAATAACTTACGAGTATTTTTGCCAGTTCAAAGTCAGCGTTTTCCAGCAATCCGTTCGCGTATTTCCAAGCTGAGTGGCTAATCTGAACAATAAAAAGATGAGCCTCCGATGACAGTCGGGCTCGAAACTCTGCGTCTGGTTTGAGTACACAGGGAACCCCGGGGACGCTGTGAAAATGCACGCCTTCAACCTCAAAATCAACGCTTCCGTATGCAGGCATAATGATCGCCGTTCGGCCAGCATTGCAACCAACGACACTGGACGCGGAACGAAGATAGATACCACATACGTTAATGTCTCCCGCCTCGAGAAATGACAGGCGCGAATCAAAATCGGCTTCGCCGGCGGGTGACACGTTCACCTCTTGAGACAGTCGTGAACAGCCAGTCAACAACTGAAGCGCTGACAACCAGTTTCGCGGTTTTTTAGTTGTGGTGCGAAGGTAGTGTTCAAGCAAAAAGTCTGGGGCATTGCAGACACACATTTCTTTTGATCCTCCGGCTAATATGCATACTACTTTGTATGCAGCTCGAAACTTTACAGAAAGTCACACTTACGGATGTGACTCTTCACCTAGCCGCGCGGGTTGGGAGCCACACAAAACCCGACATAGTGAGACAAGATCGCGTTTAAATCTCTCCTTGCTCATGAATCGTCAGAAGCAAACTTTCAAAACGGTATGGGTCCCTTTTCACTACGTAATTTTCTCAGGTATCCCTGGCGTTCTATTTGATATGAATCAATTTTATTAGCCACTACATGCCAGTTCAGTCAGCCTTGCTGTCTAATCAAAAATCACGAATAGAGCTATTTTACAAAAGCTTACCTAGCCTGCCTTTGCTTAAAATGAGGCCAGTATGAGGCCTTCCGATCGGCTCGGAATTACTCTGGAGATTTAGATTAAGTGCTTGACCACTTCAATGCTGTTTCAGTGTGGTTTGGGGAGTTCAATGGTTTTTCTGCCCTTCAAGAATTCCGTCATCTCCGCCACTGGCAACGGCCGGCACAGCAAATAACCCTGAAGTTGATCACACCCTTCCTCCGCCAGGCGAGCAGCCTGCTCGGGCGTTTCGACACCCTCGGCGGTTGAACTCAAGCCCAGGCTTTTTGCTATAAACAACACAGCCGAGACGATGGCTGCATCCTTCGGGTCTACCAGCATGTCTCGCACGAAGCTTTTATCGATTTTGAGTTTGCCTATGGGCAATTCCTGCAAAAGGCTCAAAGAAGAGTAGCCGGTACCAAAATCATCCAGTGAAATAGTGATCCCTTTTTGACGCATTGCATTCAAATCGCCGATGACCTCCGGCCGAATTCTCATCAGAGCGGTTTCTGTAATTTCCAGCTCCAGCTGCCAGGGGCGAAGCCCGTTATCCGTCAATACCTGGTCGACAATCGTGGCAAGGTCTTGGCGCTGTAACTGTATGGCAGAGACATTGACGGAAACACTGGCATTCGTGAGCCCCGCGGCATGCCATGTGCTCAGTTGACGCCCCGCCTCACGCAGAACCCACTCACCCAGCGGCAGGATTAAACCGCTTTCCTCGGCAACAGGAATAAACCGGTCGGGCGGAATAATGCCCTCAAGCGGATCATTCCAGCGCAGCAGGGCCTCAAGCCCAACGATTTTGCCTGTTCTGGCCTGTACCAGCGGCTGATAATAAAGTGCCAGCTCGTTGTTTTTTAATGCGCGCCTTAGCCTGCCTTCCAGCGATATGTGTTCGAGCGCCGCAAGGTTGTAGGCAGCGGAATAAAACTGGTAATTGTTGCGCCCCTGTTCTTTGGCCTGATACATGGCGGCATCGGCGCGCTTTATCAAATCATCCACCTCACTGCCGTCCCCGGGGAACAGTGAAATCCCGATACTGCAACCGCTGTATATTTCGTTATCAGTGAACTACCAACACTAAATCGAAGATTTTGAGTTGGCATCTGGGTAAACCTACTACGCGGCGATCTGATGCGCAGTATTTTCCCTTCTAATAACGATGGATTTGTGTGGCATAAGATCCATCATTATGGGGTTGGACACAAACCCCTTACAGGCTAGCCCTAAGGCCTCACCCGTTGCTTTTCTGAGGATATTAAGAGCGCCGTTGATGTCGGCGTTTATGATCCCGTGTTTGCTTTGATACAACCCTCGGCGGATTCGCTTTCCGCTGAATAGTGGTACGACGTTTTCAGGATTGTTGCCGTAAACCGGCATGAAGTCGTTGTCCAGAGCGGATGCCTTGGAGGTGTACGACTCTTCCTGAATAACGGTGGTGATGCCGAGAGCTTGGCACTTGTATTGGATTTGAGAGATCAGAATGGCATGCGGAATACCGACAAATTTCTGGTTATTCACACGGCCAATATTGACCTCCTGCTTCCAGTGTTTGTTGTAACCGATGACCAGCGTGCCAATATTGTTCTCCAGGCAGCACGCGATCACCTTGCTGGAGGCCCTGTGCAACAGGTCTTTTATCCGGCGATTGCGCTTGTTGGTCACGGCGCGAATGTGGGCGTATTTGCCTTGGGAGCGAAGTTTGGCCACACGTTTGTTGTACCAGGCATTGATCGATTTCAGCGCTTTACCGTTGATCAGAACAGGGCGAACGCCCGGCTGATCGGTTGCGAGTGCGATAAGGTTGTTGATGCCTAGATCGATCCCGGCCTTGCGGGATTGGTCGAGAAGACGGCAAAAGTTGCCCGCCTCCACAATTTTTGATTCGTTGTAGATGATTTCGATAATGAAGCAGTTGCCCCTGGGTACAATTCTGACTTCAAGCGCAACGGTGTCGCCGACAGACGCGTTCCATTTTTGTGAAAACCGAAACTGCGTTTTGATCGGTGGCAATACACCGTTGGCAAAATACAACGTACCGTCGACAAACTTGAAACCGTTTCGGCCGATGTGCACGGTGGCCGATTTGTGGGCGTAACCGGGCTTCTTCGGCTTGGCCTTGAAGCTGGAAGGCATCTTCTTGTACGCCCGCAGAGCCGCAAAATAAGAGGTCCATTCCTGGCCAACAATCTGAGTGCAAACGCTGGCCCCGCGAAACGCTTCATGCTGCTTTCGAATGAGGATTTTCTGGGTGCGAATGTGGGTTGATTTCTCGTTGTTCATGTTGATAATATTAGGACTTGAAATAATTGGTGTCAATCATTTATACAGTGAAATTTACCGACGAAAAGAAGCCACAATTCGTGTGCACATCGAAAACCAAGATCGATCCAAATAGACGCTATCCATCCAACACTAAATCAGAGATTTTGAATTGGAATTCCGCTCATTTCGTTAAATATCCCAGGATCGAGCATGTTTTGGTTTCAGGGCGCTCACTTGGTTGTCCAGCTCTGTAACCAGCTGCGGCGGTAATTGCAGGCGCGCCGCAAGCATGGCCAGGTAAGATTTCTCAGCGGCGGTATCTACATCAATCGCCAGCAGTGAGGCAATGTAAATTTCTGACGCTACTTCCGGGCAAGTGGCACTGTTAACAATCGCGTCCATATCAACAGGGTGCCCCATTTCCTGCACCAGAACATTCTGGCTTGCGTTATCCAGCCCCAGGGATTCAATCCGCTGAAAAATAACCTGGCTCTCTTGTGCGTCCATCCGTCCGTCTGCGCGGGCCGCCGCAATCATGGCGCGTATCAGCATCAGGCCTAACCTGTCATTGGCTGCCTGATCATCTGCCGCGGGCAGAAAAGCAGATCCGGCAGGGGGCGATTTTAACGCGGCAGCATTTACAACTTGGGTTTCAGCCGCAGCTGCGCCCTGGCTATTGTTGTAACGCTGGTATGCGGTATAGGCCAACGCTCCAACCGCTGCAACACCGCCGAGCTTAAGGGCCCCCGACCCAAGTTTTTTGACAGATTTCCCGGTTATCATTTTGCTCGCAAAACCGCCGGCCAACCCACCGGCAAAACCGGTCCCAGCACCGCTACCAAGAAACGATCCCAAAAGTTTATTCATATCAACCATGGTAATAAGCCCCAGTGATAACTATTGATGTAATTGCACAGATAACCGATTCACGTAAACTGCCGCCCGCACTGTTAATCGCCAGAGTCCAGGCCTCGCTAACCCTATAAGACTGTCAGCGGACGCAGACGTTCCTGCAACCACACGGTTTTTCAGACGAAAATTCGGAACAGGTTTATTTTCCTGCAAAGTGATCTTCCTCGGATTAGAATAAATTTGGCGATCTATTTAAACCACTCACCCATAACCTTCACACACTCAGGAGCCTGCCATGTCCATCTGGGTTGATGCCGACGCCTGCCCGGTGCCCATTCGCGAGATTATCTGTCGCGCGGCAGCACGCTGGAGGGTAGACACCACGTTTATTGCCAATCACGTTGTTCCTTTACCGCCGGGGCCGTTTATTCACACCCGCCAAGTGATGCAGGGGTTTGACGTGGCGGATAACGAAATTATGGATCAGCTCAAAGCCGGGGATCTGGTAATCACACAAGATCTCCCCCTGGCCGCAGAAGCCATTGAAAAGGGTGCAGATGTGTTCAACCCTAGAGGCCAGGCATTTACCAAAGAGAATATTCGCCAACGCCTGGCGATGCGTAATTTTATGGAAGAGATGCGCAACGCCGGCCAGGTTACCGGCGGCCCGGCGCCCTTCGGCCAGAGCGACCGCAAAGAATTTGCCGACAAACTGGACCGCTGGCTGCAACGTAATCGGTAGTTGCTGGTCGAAGACCGAAACAGGAGACTTTTATGTGGGTTTTACAGCAAGCTGTGATCGGTTTTGCCTTACTGGTCGGGGTTCTGCCGCTGGCGTTCAGCCAGACCTTCCCGTCTGACGCAGGCCCCTTTCAGCTTGAAACCATCGCAGAGGGGCTGGAGCATCCCTGGAGCCTGGCGTTTCTGCCAGACGGCTCGGCTCTGGTCACCGAGCGGCCCGGAAGATTGCGAATAGTCCAAAACAGCGCGCTGGCGGCGAAGGCCATTCAAGGTGTACCCGAGGTGGCCGCATCCGGCCAGGGCGGATTATTTGACGTAACACTGCACCCGGATTTTGCCAGCAACAACACCCTGTTTCTTAGCTATGCCCATGGCTCGCCTGAGGGAATGACCACGCGGGTTGCAAGAGCGGTACTGGATGACAACGAACTCAAAGACCTTAAGGTCATCTTCGAAGCCCTGCCCCGCTCGAACGGCACACGCCACTTTGGCGGGCGCATGGCTTTTGACAGCAGCGGCTATCTTTACATCGCCGTGGGCGATCGCGGTGAAAAAGATCGCGCTCAAGACACCCGCGATGACGCCGGCGGTGTGCATCGCATTACCATCGACGGCGAACCTGCACCGGGCAATCCAGGTTTGGGAAGCTCCGCTATCCGTGACACGTTCTACACCTGGGGCAACCGCAATATTCAGGGTATGACCGTTCACCCACAGACCGGCGAAATCTGGACCCACGAACACGGCCCCCGCGGCGGCGATGAAGTGAACATCCTGCAAGCCGGCACCAATTACGGCTGGCCGGAAATCACCTACGGTATCGGCTATTCGGGGCTGCCGATCACTTCGGATACCCATAAAGAAGGCATGGCCCAGCCGTTGCACTATTGGGATCCGTCCATCGCACCGTCAGGTATGGCACTTTACAGCGGCGGCCTGTTTCCACAATGGCAGGGCGATGTGTTTGTGGGCGCATTGAAACTGCGCAAACTGGTACGACTAGGGACAAACGGAAATGACAAAGTGATTGAGGAGGAAGACTTGCTGACCGATCTGAACGAACGCCTCCGCGATGTTCGGGTTGGCCCTGACGGCGCTTTGTGGCTGCTGAGCGACGCCCCACAGGGCAAGCTTTACCGTATGGTACCCACACAATAGTGTGGGTAGGCTTATTCCGCCCTGATCCACTCAACCCGCAACTCGAACGCACCCGCGCGCTTGTCGCCCAGTAGCAAGCCCATGGCTTCTACATGTTCAACATCCAGAGGTGGGCCGGAAAGCGCGCGGCCACGAAAATGCGGGCTCAACAGGGCGATCGGTATAACCGGCTCCGTCCACTCGCCTGCGAGTGTCGGGAACTCGGCGGTATAGGCGATGGGTGAATGGCCATAACGGGCGTCGGTATAAAGTCTGAGCTGGTAACTGCGCCCATCGCCTTTCAGCCGCAGACGCAGCGAATGGCAGGCACTCAGGTCAAACTGATGGCCGCTGCTTTTCACTGACGAAAAACCACCGTTGTTCTCCAGCGATATCTGTCCGGAGAAAACCAGCCGGCCATCCACAATTGCGGGTCCACCGCGGGATTCGCCACCCATCACGCCATCGTTAACCGCGTACCACTCGGGCGCGGGCGAGGTCACGGAAAAGTCGACTAAAATAGTGCCACGGTCTACATTTGTATTCATTGAGCACGCTCCCTTAAAAAAGATCACTAAAACGCAAAACAGACATTTATATCCGCCACCCTAAACGCTAATAATTTTTCAGGCTTGATGGCGTGCATTATGATCCGTTGCAGTACACTCGTATTAAAGCTTTCTATCAGCGTACATTATTCAGTTGTGCACCGTTATTTTGTTAGTACCGACACGGGCATACGCCATGCCCGCCTTAGTCGCTCAGGGCGACTACCCGGAGATCACTTCGGCACCGAAGAAAGCATCTGGGACAAAGCTCTTGGCTCTAATCAGTGGCTAGACAACCACGCCAGAAGCCATGGTCGAATTCATAAACCCCGCAACAGAGCCATCGCTCTGATGTCACTCGCTATCTAATTATGAGGATCAATTGTGTTCAATAACATCCGTTTTATTCGCCTGCTCGCTCTGATAACGGTCTTCATGGCCGGGCCAGCCCTGGCGGCTGATCCGGTCGTGGTTTCCTCAAAAATTGATACCGAGGGCGCTGTATTGGGCCAGTTGATCTTTCAAAGTCTGGAACAAGCCGGCATCCCGGTTGAAAGCCGAATACAACTGGGGGGCACCAGTATCGTCCGCAACGCCATCAAGGCGGGTGAAATTGACATCTATCCGGAATACACCGGCAATGCTGCCTTTTTTCACAATCAGGCCGACAGCGACGTCTGGAAAAATGCCGACACCGCCTATGCTCAGGCCAGCAAACTGGACCAAGACGCGCACAATATTGTCTGGCTAACCCCCGCCAACGCCAACAACACCTGGGCCATGAGCGTACGCGGTGATCTGGCGCGGGAGCATCAGCTGACAACCCTGGATGACCTGGCAGACTATGTGAACAACGGGGGCCGCTTCAAGTTCGCCGCCAGCGCCGAGTTTGTTGAATCGGCCAGTGCCCTGCCTGCGTTTCAGGCGGCTTACGGCTTTACCCTGACCGCTGACCAACTGCTGGTGCTGTCTGGTGGAAACACTGCGGCTACCCTGCGGGCGGCGGCGCTCAACAACAATCAGGTTAACGGCGCCATGGCCTACGGCACCGATGGTGGCCTGGACGCGCTGGATCTGAAAGTGCTAACCGATACCCGCGGCGTGCAGCCGGTATACCAGCCGGCGGCCATTGTGCGAGCGGAGGTATTGGCCGCTCACCCGAACATCGCCACCGTGTTAAAGCCGGTGTTTGAATCGCTGGATCTGGCAACCCTGCGCCGCCTGAATGGCCAGGTTGCGGTGAATGGCGCGCCAGCTCAAACCGTTGCCAGGCAATACCTGGATGCCCTTAGCGGGAACTGATCGGGGTGACCCTGGATAACGCTATCGGCTCGGTCGCCGGCACCACGAACGCCCGCCCAAACCGGGTCATTCCGGTGTTGGCTGCATTGGCCTTGGTGCTGGTGTGGACTCTGAATCTGGGCAGCATCCAGCCTAATCGTATTGTGCCGGGCGAAGGCTTCGGCTTAATGGCAGCTCTGGGCGGTAGCGGTGCTCTTGCGATTACCCTGGGGCTTCTGGGCGCCATACTACTGGCGCTGTTGCCACTGCCCCGCCGCTTTGCCTGGCTGGCCGCACTGCTGGCTCTGTCACTCGCCTGGCTACCCGTATTACTGAGCGTATTCGCTGCTCAGCATCTACCCTCGAACGCACCTTACGCGCGCACGTCGATCGGCGCGGCGTTTTGGTGCCTGCTTTTCCTACTATCCCTGATGCTGCTGGAAGTGCTGGACCGCCTCGGCAGCAGCCGCCTGACACGGCTGCTGCTGCTGGCCGCCATTGTGGGTGCCTGGTCGATCATGTTCAGCGCCGACGGCCTTGCCAGCTTGTCGCTGGTGAGGGAGTTTCAGGCGCGTCCCGAACAGTTCTTTGCGGCCCTCGGCACGCATCTGGCACTTGCCTTCGGCGCTGTCGCCTGTAGCCTGGTTATTGCATTCGGACTCACCCTGAAAATGCTCGCCAGCCCCGGTTGGCGGCGGCCGGTTCTGGCGCTGGTGAGCTTTATGCAAACCATTCCCAGCCTGGCGGTGTTTGGTTTGCTAATTGCGCCGCTGAGCGCGCTTTCGAACCACTTTCCGCTGCTGCAGGAACTTGGCATTCACGGGATTGGCTGGGCGCCGGCCGCCCTGGCGCTGGTGGCCTACAGCCTGCTACCCATGGTGCGCAACAACTACGTGGCGCTTTGCGGCATTGCACCCACGCTGTTAAACGCGGGCCGCGGCATGGGCATGTCGGAACGCCAGCTGTTTTTCAAACTCAAGCTGCCACTGGCGCTGCCGGTGATGATCGAAGGCGTGCGCATTACCACAGTGCAAGCCATCGGCCTGACCGCGGTTGCGGCACTGGTAGGCGCTGGCGGCTTTGGTACTTTTATTTTCCAGGGTCTGGGCCAGGCTGCTATGGATCTGGTACTGCTGGGCGCCCTTCCCACGGTGATGCTGGCGCTGGTGGCCGATGCCGCCTTGTCGCTGCTAGCCAGCGCGCTGAAGCCGTCAAACCCGGCGCACTGAACCCACTATGACAACGGTGAGCAGAACATGATCCAACTGGAAAACCTGACCCGCCGATTCGGCGACGCCGTTGCGGTAAGCGCGGTTAATCTTAAGGTCGAAACCGGCGAGGTCTGCGTTCTGGTGGGCAGTTCGGGCTGTGGCAAGTCCACCACGCTGCAAATGATCAACCGCCTGCTGCCCATCAGCAGCGGCAATATTCTGGTGAATGGCAAAGATATCAATACCTTGAACGCCCGTGAATTGCGTCTGAGCATGGGCTACGTTATTCAGGGCACCGGGCTTTTTCCACACTGGACGGTGGCGCGAAACATTGCCACCGTACCCCACTTACTGAAGTGGGCGCCGCAACGGATTCAGCAGCGCACCGACGAACTTCTGCAACTGCTGAATCTTGAGCCGGCCCAGTATCGCAATCAGTATCCGAGCCAGCTCTCGGGCGGTCAGGCCCAGCGCGTGGGTGTTGCCCGCGCACTGGCGGCAGACCCCGATATCCTGCTGATGGACGAGCCCTTCGGCGCTCTGGACGCCATCACCCGCGACACCCTGCAACTTGAAGTACTACGCATTCAGCGCCAGATGAAAAAAACCATCGTGTTTGTAACCCACGATATCGATGAGGCCCTGAAACTGGCCAGTCGCATCGCGGTTATGGATCAAGGCCGACTGATTCAGTACGACACGCCGGACAACATCCTGCGCCACCCCGCCAGCACATTTGTCGAGAATCTGGTGGGGCAACAGGATCGTGGTCTGAAAATGCTGGCTCTGAGGCAGGTTGGCCAGGTTATGACGCCGCATATCGCGCCAGGTCCTTGCGTGGTACCTGAGGCCTCTATCTACGACGATGACAGTCTGCGTGCGGCATTGTCAGTGATGCTCTGGCACAATCTGGAGCAGTCTCCCGTTTATGATCGCCAAGGTGTACAAATTGGTCTGGTCACCCGAGCTCAGGTATGCGGGGATCTGGCCTGATGCGCAACTGGTTAACGCCCACCGCCTTGATCGTTATGCTGTTTGCGTTAAGCGCAGGTCTGCCGGCCCTGGCCCCTTGGCTGGAACAATGGCAAAACAACGCTCAGCCGCTGGTGTATCAGCGCGAGTCATTTTTAGCACTGCTGCAGAATCACGTGCTGCTGGTTTTGCTGTCGGCCGCCGCAGGCACCCTTGTTGCGGTATCCGCAGGCATATTTGTGACCCGCCGCAGTGGTCGGGATTTTCTCCCTCTGGTCAGCCAGGTTGCTTCAATCGGCCAGACCGTGCCGCCGGTGGCGGTGCTGGCATTGGCGGTTCCGGTGTTGGGCTTTGGCGAGACGCCTATTATTCTGGCGCTGATACTTTACGGGCTGTTGCCTATTTTGCGTAACACCATCAGCGGTCTGGAAGGGGTAGACGCCCGCGTGCGCAACGTGGCCCGCGGCATGGGCATGTCAGCCAGCCAGATACTGTTGAAAGTAGACTTGCCGCTGGCACTGCCGGTGATCGTAGCGGGGGTTCGCACCTCAGTGACCATCAATATAGCCACCGCGGCAATTGGCTCTACCGTGGGCGCACGCACTCTGGGTGATCCGGTGATTGCCGGGCTGGTGAATGGCAACACCGCCTACATTTTGCAGGGCGCCATCTTGATGGGTCTGCTGGCTTTAGCTACCGACAGTGTATTCGAAGCTTTTGAGAACAAGCGGGCCCGGTCTGGCGCGGCTACCAGAGCAGGCTAAGCATCAACGGAATAGACAACACGGCCAGCAGGGTTTGCCCGCTGATGATACCGGCCATCAGCGGTGCATCACCGCCTAGCTGGCGCGCAAGAATATAAGCCGAGGTGGCTGTGGGCAAGGCTGCCAGCAGAATCATGACCTGCATCAGCAAGAGTTCAAAGCCCAAAACGTAGCCGATGCCCGCGGCAATCACAGGCATCACCAGTAACTTAAGAATTGACGACGTCACAAACGGCATCGAAGCGCCGCGCAACACGTTCAGTTGCAGGCCCGCACCCACCGTCATCAAGCCCATAGGCAAAGCCAGGCTGCTCAGTGGCCCCAGGGTGCCTGCCAACAGCGGGTGAAAGCCCAGCTCGAAGTAACTCCAGGTAATACCCAGTAGCGATCCGACAATTAATGGATTTGTAATGATCATCCGCAGCACGGGCAGAAACTGTATCCGCTGGCCAGCGGTCGTCAGCGAAAACATGACGATGCACAGCAGATTCAGCATGGGCACCATAATAGCGACCACAATGGCGGTCAGTGCCAGGCCCTCATCGCCCAGCAGCATGCCGCCCGCCGCCAGTGCGACGTAGGAATTGAAGCGGGTAGCACCTTGAAACACCGACGAGAACACCGAGCCACTCCAGCGCCAAAAGCGCTGGATAATGGCCAGTATCAGAGTCATGGATGCCAGTGTTGCGCCAACCAGCACGGCAACATCGGCGTAAACCGACGGCGCCATGTGCGCCTGGCCAAGCTTGTACACGAGCATGGCGGGAAACAGAACGTAATAGGTAAAACGTTCTGCCTGGGGCCAGAATTCAGGCCCGGGGAAATTCCAGCGGCGAAAAAGGTGCCCCAGAGTAATCAGCAGAACAACCGGCACCAATGCATTGAAGAAAACGTTCATTGCCCAGCCCTGTGAAGGAAAAAACTAATGCAAAGCTTGCTATAGTTTTACAGGCAGAACAACCGGTGCTTCGGTTATCGTAAATAAGATTGTTATCAAGGTGCGCATTACAGCAAAGAATAGCCGCAGTTGACGTTCAGCCGGGCATCCCGCTGTTTACTGGTAACGCTGTACAATACGTTCCAGTTCACCTGCGGCCCGGGCTTCGTCCAGCGCTTGCTGCAAGTCTGCCACAATGGCGGGGTCGGTTTCGTTGCTGAACGCCAGATACATGGGCGTTTCACGGAATGTAAGAACCGGCTTAAGGCCGCTAACGCCAAATTCTTTCTTGGCCACCAGAGGGCCCACCAGGCCGTCCGTTACCCAAAGATCCGCCTGGCCCAGCACCAGGCGGCGGGTATTAACCTCGCCCGAGGCTGCCATAATCACGTTAAAGCCCTGAGCGGTTAAATAATCCGACATCACATCGCCTTTGTAACCCGCAATTTGAAGGTCTTTGGCGTCGTTCAGCGAATTCAAGGTTATGTCAGAATCCGGAGCCGCGAACAAAGTCCACTGAATGGACGCCAGCGGGCCCACCCACTGGAACTGATTGGCGCGCTCGTCGGTTTTTGCGGTACAAAACAAAGCGTGATTTTTTCGACCCTGAACCCAGTTGTACGCGTAATTCCAGGCCCGCATTTTCATCATATAATCATAATCAACCCGAGCCAGTGCGGCTTTGACCATGTCAGTGCAAATGCCGGTGATGTCGTCTTCATTATGGGCAACCGCCTTGCCAGAAAAGGTGTCGTTATAGGGCGGGTATTTTTCAGTAAAAATGTACAGTTTCTCAGCACCCACAGCGGTTGCCGTCGCGCTGAATAACAGCAGCGACAATAAGCCGTAGCTAAGACCTTTCACAGCACAAGCAGTCAGAGAATTCATGGCGGTCGGCATTCAGCATGTCCTTATCACTGGTTTTAGTGCACGAACTGCACTTTACACACCGCGGGATTGGACACCGTAACCACTGCTGATTGCAACCCAATCTGCCCAAACTTCTGACGCCCATCAAAGAAATACCGAGCTAAAACCTATAGTCCCAGCTCAAGCACCCGTTAAGGCTGAGGTTGCCGTGCATGTGATAGGGCTGGCATTGTCGTGTATCCGCCAAAGTGGCCGGTTTTAAACAAACTTTGTGTCATTGGCTTGCGTATTTCTCTGGCTGCCGATGTGAATTGTCAACAGTTGTCAGGCTTAGGGCTTCAAAGTAGCCCTAAGCGATGGCAGAAATTCGTCACACACAGCAATTATGTTGATTCGGTTCAACAGCGAGGAAGCCCATGAAAACGAGCAAGTGGATATGGTTCGTCTGGTTATTGGTCGTGTTGTGCTACGTCGTTCCCTACGGTGTTCTGTCGGACGTGCAGACTTGGTACGGCAGTTTTCTATTCTGGAGCCTGATCGGTGTGCTGATCATCGGCGCTAACATTTTCATGACAAAGAACTTCGAGGACTACTGATCATGAGCGAATCATTGATCTGGTGGTCAGTCGGCGTTTATGTGCTTGTCGCCCTCACCATCGCCGTGCTGTCTCGTCAGGGCAAAGCCGCAAATATGTCGAGCTATTTCCTAGGTGACAGACAAATGAACGGTTTCGTCTCTGCGCTGAGCTACAGCGCAACGACCTACAGCGCTTTCATGATGGTGGGCCTTGCCGGTCTAACCTATAAGGGTGGCGTGGGCGCCTTGGGTTTCGAGATCATTTACTTCGCCGGCGTTTCATTGGTGGCAGTCTTCGGACCCAAGTTCTGGGCGGTGGGTAAGACGTTCGGTTTTGTCACACCCAGCGAAATGCTGGGCCACCGCTACACATCCAAACCGGTGGCAGTGGCCGTCTCCGTCGCCAGTTGCTTGTTTCTGATCCCTTACGCTGCCGTTCAACTGTCTGGCGTAGGCTATCTGATGCAGGGCATGACCGGTGGCGCGATTCCCTTTACTACCGGTCTTATGGTCGCAACCGCCCTGGCTATTCTGTTCTCTTACGTCGCAGGTATTCGCTCGGTCATGTGAACCGACTCCTTGCAGGCAGTCCTGATGATCGTAGTTTCGACCCTGGTTGCCCTGCTGGCAATTTCGGAGCTTGGCGGCTTTTCGGGTCTGTTCCACATCCTTGAAATCGAGCATCCGCAGTCCTTGTCCGTCCCCGGCAGCGGGCTGTTCAGCTTTGTAACGTTCCTCGGCCTGACCATTTCCTGGTTCTTTTTCGCACTGACCAATCCCCAAGTGAGCCAGCGTTTGTTTATGCCTTCATCACTGAAGGCCATGCGTCAGATGCTAGTAGGCTTCCTGGTATTTGGCCTCGTCTACACCCTGACTTCCATCCTCTGGGGCTTTACCGCGCTGGCTGCCTTTCCAGGCCTGTCTAACCCCGACATGGCCACGCCAACGCTGCTCGCTTCTGACATGATTCCACCGGTGCTGGGCGTCCTTGTCATGATTGGCATCATGGCGGCCGCCGTGTCGACCATCGACTCCATCATGCTGACGCTGGCGTCCATGTTGTCCCGGGACGTCTATGCCAACGTCAAACCTGGCACTAGCGAAAAGCGTCAGCTTACCATCGGCAAGATCGTCCTCCCGATCATCGCAATATTGGCGTATGGCTTTGCCCAGCTTGAACTTAACCTCATCGCGGTATTGTCCGTTGCTGCCTCTTCGGGTCTGGCAGTCATGGTTCCGGCGATCATCGGCGCCTTCTACTGGCGTCGCGGTACTGCAGCTGGCGTGCTCGTCAGCGTGATCGGTACCGGCCTGTTCGTGATCTATGCGTACATCAATGGCGGCAAGGTACTGGGAATCCCGGCAGGTATCTGGGGCGTTCCGCTCTCAACGCTGTTGTTTATTGGTGTCAGCCTGCTCACCAAGGCTCCCACTGCGGTAGCTGACGAGTTCCTAAAGGCGGCCAACAGCCATCGTAAAACGGCTCAACCTGCAGTCAGTTTCAACCCGGCGGTTAAGAACGTCTAGGCGCTGTTGACGTTTCATTACATCAGCAACCATAAAACCCAGAAGCCATTGCGACGACGCCCTGATAGTTGCGTTTCAACGGCCTGCGGTTCGTCTAAAATGGCCAAATCGATGCGATCGAGTTTTCTCATCTCACCTTTATCTTTCGCTTGGAAATAGTCTCAAAGCAGTTAGTCTTGGTGTTTCTCGTGAAAATAAAGACGAGCCTATCAATTTTTTTAAGATAATAAGCGTTTAATTTTGCCGCATCTATATACACTTGTATTCGTGCTATGGGTCATGGGTAATCGTGGCCTGAACAGGAGAGTGACTATGATTATTGGTGTACCAAAGGAAATTAAGAATAATGAATTCCGCGTTGGTTTAGGGCCCCAAGCTGTCCAGGAGTTAGTCGCCCACGGTCATCAGGTGGTGGTTCAGGCCAGTGCCGGTGCGGGCATTGATTTTACGGATGAGCAATACTTGGCTGCCGGTGCAAGTCTTGTGGCTTCTGCGGAGGAAGTGTTTGGGCAGGCTGAACTGATCGTAAAAGTAAAAGAACCCCAACCCAGCGAGCGAGCTTTGCTTCGCTCTCACCATACGTTGTTTGCCTACCTGCACCTTGCCCCGGATGTTGCGCAAACCAAAGATTTGTTGGAGAGCGGGGCCACCTGCATCGCGTATGAGACCGTGACCGACGGAAAAGGCGGTTTGCCGTTGCTGGCCCCCATGTCGGAAGTTGCCGGGCGTATGAGCATTCAAGCTGGGGCTCGGTGTCTGGAAAAGTCTCAGGGTGGACGGGGTTTGTTGTTGGGTGGCGTGCCCGGAGTGCAGGCGGCGACAGTGGCGATCATTGGTGGTGGCGTGGTGGGCTTCGCTGCGACGCAGATGGCGGTGGGCATGGGCGCTCGCGTACTGGTGCTGGATAAGTCCATGGAGGTGCTGAGACGCTTTGATGCGATTTTTGAAAACCGGGTTCAGACCTTGTTTTCCTGTGTTAAGACGGTTGAGGAAGCGGTACTGCAAGCGGATGTTGTCATTGGTGGTGTGCTGATTCCCGGGGCGGCGGCGCCTAAACTGGTGACTCGTGAGCTGATATCGAGAATGAAGCCAGGTTCAGTGGTCGTAGATGTTGCCATTGACCAGGGCGGCTGTTTTGAGACGTCAAAACCGACCACTCATGCCGATCCCACTTATGTGGTGGACGGTGTGGTGCACTACTGCGTTGCCAATATGCCCGGAGCCGTTGCCCGAACGTCTACTTATGCCCTTAACAATGCGACGCTGCCTTATGTGTTGCAGATCGCCAATAAAGGCCCGCGCAAGGCCCTGGAAGACAATGAACACCTGCTGAACGGGCTAAACGTTGTGAAAGGCCAGCTTACCTGTCCATCTGTAGGCGTTGCGCAAGGAATCGAGTCCATCAGTCCGACACAGGGACTGAAGTTGATCGATTGAGACAGCGCGCCAGTCAAGCAGTGTGACCCACCCGCACCGAGTTCACTTTCGAGCGGTGGGTTGCTTAGTGCGCTCTTAACGATTTTCAAGAAATCGGGCGATCGTTTCATGGCCAAGAAACTCTCTATTTACCGATGAAAAAGATTCGACAGATGATTGAGACTGATTTACTCCTTGATCAAAAACAAGACCATTAAGCGCAAAAAAGCCGATGGTTTTTGTCAGGTCCAGCGCAATGGTCAAAGTTGCGACGGCTGCACCGAACAGGGGAACTCCCCGCTCTGTTGCGAGTCACACAGCGCCAACTGCTGTCATTTTTAAGGAGTAAGGATGCTTTCCGTGAATCTGGGGCCACTTAGCTTGCCCATGGGCCATCTACTGCTGGTATTCGCCTTCGTGGTGGCGCTGATAACCGGTGCTATAGCCGGACGCAAAGAAGGTGTCCCCATCGCTGGCACCCTGGCAGATATTTTTCTGGTAGCCCTGCTGACAGCGCGCATTGGCTTTGTTGCGCTTTACTTCGAATATTACCGCGATGATCTGCTGGGCATTATTGATATTCGCGATGGCGGTTTCAGTGTTCTGGCAGGCGTTGCCGGGGCCTTGGTGTTTATCGCCTGGCGCATGCGCCGGCACACGCGAATACGCCGCCCACTGGCCATTGCCATGACAGCGGGGCTGATCAGCTGGGGCGCTATTGCCGGGCTCATCGCCCTGATGGAGCAACAAACCGCCAGCTTGCCCCAGGCCAGCCTCGCCACTCTTGATGGCAAGCCCATACAATTGTCTGAACTGGCGCCGGGCACGCCCATGGTGGTGAATCTGTGGGCCACCTGGTGTCCGCCCTGCATTCGCGAAATGCCCGTGTTGGAGCAGGCACAAAAAGACAATCCCGGTGTGGCCTTTGTTTTTGTAAATCAGGGCGAACAACCGGAAACGATTCGCCGTTTTATGCAAGACCAAGGCTTAAGCTTGACGAATCTGATGACCGATTTCAGCGGTAGCCTTGGCCGCAACACAGGTAGCCACGGCCTGCCTACTACCTTGTTTTATAACGCTGAAGGCCGACAGGTGGATGCTCATATAGGCGAGCTGTCCAATGCCACCCTAGCCAGCAATCTGGAACAGCTTGAGGCTCCCTGAGCCGTAATCAACGTATCTGACCCTATAGGAGAGAATTGTTATGGCTTCACCCGCCACCTTTACAGCCAGCGCATTTGCAATCCACAAACCAGGCCGCTGGCAGCCATCGCTAATGGCGGCACTGGCCGCCGCCACTCTGGGCGCTAGTGGCATCGCCCTCGCCCAGGAAAGCTACCCGCCTGCGGTGCAGTTGTTGATTGACCGCGGCGTGTCCATTGCTGACAGTTTCGAAGCACCCGGCGGCCTGACCGGCTACGCCGGCGACATGCAGGGTCGGCCAGTGGCGTTCTACCTGACTCCCGACGGCGACCATATTATTGTTGGCCCCATGCTAAATGCTAATGGCGACAACCTCACTGAACCAAAAATCCAGGAACTGGTACAAGGGCCGCTGAACCAGAAAGCCTGGGCGCAAATGGAAGAGAGCGCCTGGGTACTTGATGGCAGCGCCGATGCGCCGGTCATCGTGTATACCTTTACCGATCCCAACTGCCCTTACTGCCATCGTTTCCGCCAGGCGGCAGAGCCCTGGATTGATGCCGGAAAAGTGCAACTACGACACGTGATGGTGGGCATACTGCGCGAGGATAGCCTATCTAAAGCCGCCACCATTCTGGGCGCAGACGACCCCCAGGCCGCCCTGCGCGACAACCAGCAAAGTTACAACAACGGCGGCATAGAGGTGAACCGCGAGCTGGTCAGTGCCAACAACAAACGCATTACCGCAAATAACCGTTTGATGGGCGAACTGGGGCTGAGCGCCACCCCCAGCACCTATTACAAAGATGAAAATGATCAGATCCAGATGCAGCAGGGCTTACCGCGCCCCGAAGACATGCCTACAGTGATGGGAAGTGCCCAGCCCTGATTGCTGTTAGCACCTCAGGCCCGGCGGTTGTCGTTGACATCGTCTGCAAGCCAAGCCTTGATCAGCGATTGATAGGGCATATCCCGCTTGTTAGCCTCGATTTTGATCCGATCAAGGAGAGTTTCGGGCAAGCGGAGCGAGATCGTCTTGGTTGACGGCTTCAACTTCGGGAAGGACGCCGGTTTTGCCTGATTCCAGTCCAGGTAATCGGAGGAGTCGTGAGCTTCCCAGAACTCTCGTTCTTCCGCTTCTGATTTGAACTCAGGCATCTTTTTTAGCGTGCTCATAAACAGCCCTCTCTTTGCGGTGTATGTCGCGGGCGGAAATTACTCGAATCAGTGCATCGTTATGCCTTAGCGTGAAAGTAATGTGCAGCAGTCTCGCATCATCTGTTTCACCAAGGGCATGTAAACGGACTTCGGCTTGGCTGTGCTTGGAGTCTTCCAACACCAAAAGCGGCTCATTAAAGAAAATGGCTTCCGCCTCAGACTGGCTGACGTGATGTTTCTCTGAATTTTTCCGGGAGTTGCCATCGTCCCAGTTAAAGCCAGTAATTTGTGCCCAATTGATCATAAATGTATATTATCAACATATACGCAGGCGTCAACAGGTTCTAACCAATGCAGACGCGGCGACGTTCAATAAACAAAATCGTTACTTCACGCTGCAAATCAACAGGAGTTTTTATGACACTGACACTGAACATTGTGACCTGTAGCACCCGCCCTGGCCGCATAGGGCCGTCGATTGCCCAGTGGTTCCTGGAGTACGCCCGTGAACATTCTGCATTTGACTGCCAGTTGGTAGACCTGGCCGATTTCGAACTTCCGGTTTACAACGAAGCCAAACACCCCGCGACAGGCATTTACGAGCACGAACATACCCGTAACTGGGCTGCCAGTGTGAACAGCGCAGATGCTTTCGTATTCGTGATGCCGGAATACAATTTCTGCCCGCCGCCGTCATTCGTGAACGCTCTGAACTACGTGTACACCGAGTGGAATTACAAGCCCTGTGGCTTCGTCAGCTATGGCGGTGCCGCCGGCGGCGTGCGTGCAGCCCTGCTGGCGCGGCAACTGGTCACCACCCTGAAAATGATGCCTATGGTAGAAGGGGTGATGGTGCCCATGGCCTGGAACCAGATTGATGACAGTAAAGTGTTTCATTCTAACGAGCTGATTGATCCGTCTGCCACTGACCTGCTGGTGGAGCTTGAGAAATGGGCCAAAGGCCTGAAAGCCATGCGATAACAGCACACCGCGCCCAGACCCAATGACACCGTAAACTGGCCGTAGTAAGCTGACCGGAAAACCGGCATCTACAAACATCGCCGTATCCTGCTTCAACATACACAAGGGTACGACGGTGTTTTTTCAGCTTACGAGGCTTTATGACTGTTACCGCACCTACCCCTTCAGAATCCGCATCAGCATCGTCCGTCAACCCGGTGCTTGACCTGCTTAGCCGCCACCGTTCCATTCGCAAGTTTACTGACCAGAAGATTCCGGCCGAGCTGCTGTCTAACCTGCTACACGCCGGCCAATGCGCCGCCACCTCCAGCCACGTGCAGGCTTACACGCTGCTTCACGTCGTCGATACCGCCAAGCGCGAGCGTTTGGTAGAGCTGACCGGTGGCCAAGGCTACGTCGCTTCCGCCTCGGACTTTTTCGTGTTCTGCGCCGATATGAAGCGCCCGACCGAAGCTGCCGCAAGAGCTGGCGCCGAGATAATTACCGGCACCACCGAGCAGTTGCTGGTGGCCAGCATAGACGCAGCAATGATGGCGCAGAACCTTGTGGTGGCAGCAGAATCTGAAGGGCTGGGCATTTGCTACATCGGTGGTATTCGTAATGATCCGGCTGCCGTCAGCGACCTGCTGGATCTGCCCGATCAGGTGTATCCGGTATTCGGCTTGTGTCTGGGTTATCCGGACCAGGATCCCCAGGTGAAGCCGCGCCTGCCACTTAGCGTCATCGTGAAAACGGACAGTTACAACAGCGAACAGGACAACGCGCTGATTGATGGCTTTGACGCCACTATGGAAACTTATTACCGCGAGCGCCTCGGCGGTAATAAGTCCAGCAACTGGTCGAAGCAGCTTAAACCCCTGTTCACCAGCAAGCTGCGCCTGCATCTGAAGGAGTTTCTGGAAAAGCGCGGCCTGGGTCGGCAATAGGCGATATAGAAAATCGGGGACAGATTTTAAATCTGTCCCTGGTTCCCGTATCAGGGCGTAACCTTCTCCCACACTGTTAGCTCTGACAGGCTGTGCTGGTATTTATTGCGGGTCTCGCGAATCACGAACGGCAGGCTGCGCGGCGCGCTCATCAAACGGAAATGCGGCGCCAGCAAGTCTTTCAAACCGTCCAGAGTGCTGTAGTTTTCGCCGTCTTTCTTGTAACCACCTACCCACTTGTCCTTCGGAGTGTATTCCTCCAGCCAGGTGTAAGGTGAGGCAATTACCAACACGCCGTTATCGTTCAGCCGCTCGTGAATGCGAGTCAGAAATTTCGCCGGATCGTACAGGCGGTCAATCAGGTTGCCAGCCACAATCAGGTCGTAGTTGTTAAACAACGGCTTCAAGTTACAAGCGTCGCCCTGATGAAAGGCTACACGCTCGGCAGACTCGGTCAGGCCCAATTCCTCTAGGGTGCGCTCGTGGTAACTCACCAGGTCACCCTCTTCCGGGCGGGCATAGCGAATCACCTTCTGTTCTGCCATCTCCACTCCTTTCTGGATGAAATTGGCTGAAAAGTCGATGCCGTCCACATGCTCAAAGCGGGTAGCCAACTCAAAACTGGTGCGGCCGCAAGCGCAGCCGATATCCAGGGCGCGGCCGTAGCTTACGCCACTTTGGTCAGCCGCTGAGCGCTCGTCGAGGGCTGCGATACCCGCCATCGCCAGTTCTTTGGGAAAGTTGGCTTCGCCGTGCCAGTTTTCGCCGAAATTAAATTCCGAGTACTGGGCAAGAATGACATCGTTTTCGTAATACGCGCTGGGGTTCTTCAATTCGGCCTCCGAAGCCACATAGCGGAATCCCGCATGCTGGAAGAAATGGCGGCGGAACGCATAGCGGGCACTGAGCCGCGCCTCGTTACCGCAAGAAATCCACGACCCGCCTTTAATCAGGTTGTGGCGATTATCAAATGTGGGTGTGGTGAAATCATCGTACAACGGATGCACCTCAAACCCGGCAAACGGATACATCGGCGTTTCAGTCCACTGCCACACGTTACCGACGACATCAAACCACTGGCCGTGGCGGAAGCGAGTAACCGGGCAGGAAGACGCGCCATGGTCCAGATGCAAGTTGGCCGCTGCGGGCCCGGCGCCTACTTCCGCTACCTGAGCCACGTCGACCAGGCGGTGCCATTCGTCTTCGGTGGGCAGGCGTACCGGGCGGCCACCATCCACGGTTTTCCATTCGCAGAAGGCTTTGGCTTCGTGGTAATTCACTTCCGCGGGCCAATCCCACGGCATTTCAACTTCTTCGGTCATTAACCGCAGAAACCATTGATTGCGCCACACCCAGAAAGTGGGGTGGCTGGCCTTAGCAAATGCGCGCCAGCCCAAGCCTTCTTCGCTCCAGTAAGCATCTTTGCTGTAGCCGCCGGCTTCAACGAATTCCAGAAACTCCTGATTGCTCACCAAATATTTTGACGCATCAAACGCGTCTACGCTGGCTTGATGGCGGCCATATTCATTGTCCCAGCCATAGTAATCACTATCAGCTGGCAGGCCCAACGCCACATCGCCCGCCGCCACCGGCAGCAGCTCGTTCTGCGGAGCTTCCCCGCTTTGGGTGTTGGGCGCCCACTCTGGCTGCGGCTGCACATACTGCAGCTTTTGCTGGCGAATCAGCACCGATGAGGTCTCCATGTGAATGCGCTCGTGATCGATGCCCATCAAAATCGGCCATAACGGGCTCTTCCAACCCACCGGCAACTGCAAGGGCAAGGTGCGGATGAGATCCACCACCATGGCCCGAACTTTCTGACGATAGGCCATAACCGCCGAAACCTTAGGCCAGGCGTAGTGGTCTTCGTTCAGGTCGTCCCAACTCATTTCATCCACGCCCACCGCAAAAATCGACTCCATCTCTGGGTCAATGCGCTCGGGCAGAATTTTCGCCAGCACCAGCTTGTTCACAAAGAAAGTCGCTGTATGGCCCAAATAAAACATCAGCGGATGGCGCAGCGGTATCGACTTCTTAAAATAAGCCTCTTCAACGGCCAGCGTTGTAAACAGTGATTCATAGGTGTCAAAAGTGTCGCAAAAAGAGCGCTCGATTTCCTCGCGTTTTTGCTGCACATTACCCTCGGCCAGGTTGACCGTGCGGCTGAACAGCTCAGCCGGCTTGATGGCAGGGTCCGGCGCGGCAACCAACTCAGCGGTTTTTTCAGTCACAATTCTCTCCTGATTCCTTTCTAATTCTAATTATTTCAGCGGGTTAACCTTAAACTCTGAAGTACCCTCAGGGAAATGACCCGCGGGCAAATACTGATTGGGGGAAATGTACGCTGATGCCCGGGAAACAGCTTCATTCGACGCGGACATTTTCTGCATCAGAGTACAGATTCCACCGCCTGCGTTACCTGTTTGTCGCCAGGGCGCACGCTGCTTGAGAAAGACCCCACTACCTGGCCGCGATCGTTCAACAGGTATTTTGTGAAATTCCACCGCGGCGGCTGGCTCTGTTGATTAATATGGGCGAACACAGGCGTTGCGCCGGCACCGGTGACCGACCCGGGGGCTATCATGGTGAAGGTAACGCCGAAATTTTTGAAACAGATGGTGGCCGCTTCCTCTTCGGTGTCTGCCTCCTGACGAAAATCGTTGCTGGCAAAACCAACCACCACCAGGCCTTCTTTACCATAACGCTGATGCAGCTGTTCAAGGCCTTCGAACTGGTTAGTAAAACCACAAAAGCAGTGTAACTGCTGACTGGCCACCTGAACATAATGCGTATCCTGTTATTCTTACTAATAGTAGAAGAAGTTACGGGCTCACGACCGCAACGGTTTGCTGCGCCGCCGCTCTTTGCCGCCGGGAAACAAATAAATCCTCAGGAGCCAAACCATGACATTACCAATTTTTCACGTATTTCTGTCCCACGGACTGGAAAGTGGCCCCGACAGTACTAAGATTCAAACTATGAAAGCGGTCGCGGAAAAATACCCGGGCGTGGTGGCCGAAGCGGTAGACCATCGCAGCAGTAAAGACCCGACAACCCGCCTGAAGCAGATGCAGACAGCCATAAAGCGGTCTGGGGCTGATCCTCAGCGCACCGTATTGGCAGGGTCCAGCATGGGCGGCTGGGTGTGTGCGCAAACGAGCGCATTGACCCCGGTACTGGGCTGTTTTCTATTAGCCCCTGCGCTGGCACTCATGGGCTATCCACAATCCAGGCCGCAGATTTGTGCCACTTTCAGCCAAATTATTCATGGCTGGGAAGATCACGTTGTACCAGTAATGCCTGTGTTGGAGTTGGCTCAACAGCAAGGCATCAGCGCCATTGTGCTGAACGATGGCCACTGGCTCGAAAACAGCTTACAGCGAATAACCCAAGAGTTTGAACGTTTTTTATTAGCATGCCTGAAAGGCCATAATACGCCTTAATACCAAGAAGTTATTGACGAGAAAAAAGACAGCAAGCGAAGCTTAAGTTTTTATCCGTAAACTTGCGCTTCACTCTGTGTTTTGCCAGTCTAAAGACAGAAGAATAACCAATTCAGAAAAAGAAGCGGAGATTACGCGATGAGCAGCATGAGTAAATTCAAGAAACTGGCCGGTATTTCAGCACTGACGTTTGCGGCCCTCACCGCAGCGAATTCGGTGAACGCTGCCAATTGGCGTTACGCCCATGAAGAATACGAAGGCGATGTTCAGGACGTTTTCGCTTACAGCTTTAAAGAATACATCGAAGACAACTCCAAAAACACGGTACAAGTTTACCGCTTCGGTGAACTGGGCGAGTCTGATGACATCATGGAGCAGACCCAGGCCGGCATTCTGAATTTTGTAAACCAGTCGCCCGGTTTTACCGGAGCCCTGATTCCAGAAGCGCAAATTTTCTTTATCCCGTATCTGTTGCCTACAGACATGGGAACGGTGGTTACCTTTTTCCGTGAAAGTAAGGCTATCAACGAAGACTTCCCTAAACTTTACGCAGAAAACGGCTTGAAGTTGCTGCAGATGTATCCGGAAGGTGAAATGGTCGTCACGCTCGACGAGCCCTTTACGACCCCGGCAGAGCTGCAAAATAAGAAGATTCGCGTGATGACTAACCCGTTGCTGTCGGAAACCTACTCCGCTTTTGGCGCCACGCCTACGCCCTTGCCTTGGGGTGAAGTTTACGGCGCGCTGCAGACCAATATGCTTCAGGGCCAGGAAAACCCGATTTTCTGGATTCAGTCCGGCGGTCTTTACGAAGTGTCACCCAACCTGGTCTTTACCGGTCACGGCTGGTTCACCACCGCATTGATGGCCAACCAGAATTTCTACAACGGCCTTTCAGACGCAGACAAAGAGTTAGTGAACAAAGCGTCTGATTTCGCCTTTGAAGAAATTCTTGTTCATATTGACGGCCTGGCTGATGACGCCCTGGCAAAAATCCAGGCTAGCAGTGACGAAGTCACCGTTACACGCCTGACCGAAGAGCAGATCGACGTGTTCCGCAAGCGCGCCCCGCAGGTCGAGGCCAAGTTTGTTGAAATGGCCGGCGATAGTGGTCAAAAGCTGCTGAACCAATTCAAGCAGGATTTGCAAGACGTCCAAAAATAACGGATCGTTATTTTTTGCAGCCCCTGGCCTCGCGGGCACTTGCCTGCGGGGCCCAAAAACTCACCCCGCCCAGCCGGGGTTTCCCCCCTACCGGCCGAGACTTTGCCACTCCGGAGCATAGCCCATGACCGAGAACTCCCCGGATTTAGACGACACTGGCCATTATGACTCGGGACTACCCGGCTTTTTGGGCATCATCGATGAGTGGATTGCTAAAACCGAGGCGGTAATCCTTGCCGCCGGCATTATTTTGATGGCACTGAACACCTGCGTGAACGTGATTGCCCGCTTCGTATTCGGCGAAGGCATGTTTTTCTCGGGCGAGATCAACCGCATCCTCATTATTTTGGTCACCTTCGCCGGCATTGGCTACGCAGCCCGCCACGGACGCCATATTCGCATGTCTGCGATTTACGACGCCTTTCCCGCCAAGGGCCGCAAAGTGCTGATGATTATCATCGCGCTGTTTACGGCCGCGATGATGTTCTTCCTGTGTTATCACTCCTTCGGCTACATCGTCACTTTGTACGATCGCGGTCGGATACTACCCGCGTTGGGCATAGACATTTGGATGATCTACATCTGGGCACCCATCGGTTTTGCCGTTACCGGCATTCAGTATTTGCTAACCGCCGTCAAAAACGTAACCAGCAAAGACGTGTACTTATCCACCGGTGTGGTGGACGGCTATGCAGAGACCGAAACCGAAGTTTAAAGCAGCCCGAATCAGACAAGACCCTGAGCAGACCACAAAAGGCAAGAATCATGGCAACAATACTGATGGTCATTATGATCGGGCTCCTGCTAATGGGCTTCCCGATGATGATCCCGCTAACAACCGCTGCTGTTGTCGGCTTTGTAATGATGTTCGACGGCTTCAGCCAGATGGGCACTTTTATTCAGCAGATGATGGGCGGCATTCGCCCCGCGTCGCTGATTGCGGTGCCGATGTTCATTTTGGCAGCGGACATTATGACCCGCGGCCAGTCTGCTGATCGCCTGATCAATATGGTGATGGCGTTTATTGGCCACATCAAAGGCGGGCTAGCTATTAGCGCGGCCACCTCTTGCACCCTGTTCGGCGCGGTGTCGGGCTCTACCCAGGCCACCGTGGTGGCGGTGGGTTCACCGCTGCGGCCGAAAATGTTGAAGGCGGGTTATTCCGATTCCTTTACCCTGGCGCTGATTATTAACGCCAGTGATATTGCGTTTTTGATCCCCCCCAGCATTGGCATGATTATTTATGGGGTTGTCTCGCAAACCTCCATTGCCGAATTGTTTATTGCCGGTATTGGCCCGGGCATCATGATTCTGTTCATGTTTTCGCTTTACTGCCTGTTCTACGCCTATAAGAACAACGTGCCCACCGAACCCAAGGCTACCTGGGGCGAACGCGGACGCGCCGTGCGGGAAGCCCTGTGGCCGCTGTTTTTCCCGGTTATTATTGTGGGTGGTATTTACGGCGGTATTTTCAGCCCCACCGAAGCAGCCGCGGTATGCGTGTTGTATGCCTTCTTGCTGGAATTTCTGATTTTCCGTTCGCTGAAACTCCCGGATATTTACCGCATTGCCAAATCCACAGGTCTGATCACCGCCGTGGTGTTTATTCTGGTGGCCGTGGGTAACGGCTTTTCATGGATCCTGTCGTTTGCACAGATCCCTCAGGCCATTCTGGAATCTGTAGGCATTAATGAGGCCGGTCCGGTTGGCGTACTGGTTACCATCTGTGTTGCGTTCTTTATTGCCTGCATGTTTGTGGACCCGATTGTGGTGATTCTGGTGCTGACGCCGATATTTGCGCCGGCCATTCAGGCCACCGGACTAGACCCGGTACTGGTGGGTGTGCTGATCACCTTGCAGGTGGCCATCGGCTCTGCCACACCGCCATTTGGCTGCGACATATTTACCGCCATCGCCATTTTTAAACGGCCGTATATGGATGTAATCCGCGGCACACCGCCGTTCATTGTGATGCTTATCACCGCTGCCGGATTGATTATCGCGTTCCCGCAGATTGCACTGTTCTTGCGCGACCTGGCTTTTCCAGCCTAATCAGGAGACAACGGAATGTTCAAACGCATATTAGTCGCCATCGATGGCTCAAAAAACTCAATGACCGCTTTGGATAAAGCCATCGGTTTGCAAAAGCTGATTCCTGACGTCGAAATCTTTTTGCTGTGCGTGTACAAGCACCACAGCCTGTTTGAGGCATCGTTGTCGATCAATCGTCCTGACAGCATGGACATCCCCGACAAGGTGCTTTCAGAGTACGCCAAGGAGGTTGTAAATCACGCCAAAGAACATGCCAAGGAGCAGAACGCCACTCATGTCCGCGGTTTTGTCAAAAGCGGGCGGCCGTCCAAAGTGATCGTACAGTTCGCCCAGGACAAAGAAGCCGACCTGATTGTGGTGGGCACCCGCGGCACCCATAGCGACAAAGACGGCATGTTTCTGGGCAGCGTGTCGCACCGGGTTACCAGCCACGCCAAGTGCCCGGTGCTGGTAGTCTGACTGGCCCAACCTCAACCGCTGGAAGACACCTCCACGCGGTTGCGGCCGTTTCGTTTTGCTCGATAAAGCGCCTTATCGGCCAGCCCCATCAGCTTTTCTGGATAATCTGGTCCATTGAAAAGTAAAGATGGGCAATGCCGTATTCGGTTGTGTTGGCAGAAGGGTCCTCTGGTATTTCCAGCTGCAACAAACCAATGATGCACACATTCCTGCCACGATCAGAGATTTTTTAGAATATAAGATACCTCTGCACCGAACTCACCAAACTGGTAAATCTGCCAGTCGCCGGCCGGCAGTGTTACTCGGTACTACACGTTGTTAAGACCATTCCGGTCGGGTGGGTTTGAGAGGAAATCGATGGCAGATTACTGATTCAGGGCGGACGTTTCTGTCCATGTAGGGACACCGTTGGTGTCTATCGGGGAGTCGCCCCAGCGATATTCCCAGCCTTCGGTGACCGGTTGACTGGCAGCAGAGGCAACTGAAGAACCTATCGCCAACCAAAACAGGGCAGCAACAATGAGGCACGGGAGTGTTAGACGAAGGGGCGCCAGAAACATCGAAATAAGCTGCCTTAAGGCTATGATGATCTTATGAGTGTAGATCATTGGCACGCCGGGCAGCTACTTTCACAACAGGTCGGATTAACGACCCGACTTCAATTTTTCCCAATACTTGGCGTAAACCTGCATTGCCTCATCGCCAATGTCGGTCTGGAATTCAGCGTTCACCATGTCTGCCGCCGTGGGGTAGCTGGCGCGATCGTTGGCAACCGTATCGTCTAGCAGCTCACGGGCAGGCAGCACCGGTGTGGCATAGCCAATATCGGTACTGATCAGGGCAGCAATTTCAGGGCGTAGCACAAAGCTGATGAATTTGTGGGCGGCATCTGGGTTCTTCGCATTCTTCGGAATGACGAAGCTGTCGAGCCACACGATAATGCCTTCTTCCGGATACACGTATTCCAGCGATTCCAGGACTTCTTTGCCCATCACCGCTTCACCGTTCCAGATCATGCCTATGTCCACTTCGCCTTCCAGAAACGGCATGCGCGGGGCATCGGAGTTGAAGGTTCTTACCGAAGGCATCAGTTCGGTGAGCTTTTCATAGGCCTCTTTAATCTGCTGCGGGTCGGTGCTGTTACCGGAGTAGCCCAACACCCGCAGCGCCACGTGAAACACCTCGCGCATGTCGTTGGTCAGAATGACGCGGCCGCTAAAACGCTCTTCCCACAAATCAGCCCAGGCGGTGACGGGCTCACCGTTAATGGTCGCGGTGTCTACGCCCAACCCGGTGGTGCCCCACATGTAGGGCACGCTGTATTCATTGCCCTTATCGATATCCAGATTGATCAGCTCCGGATCCAGCTGGTCAAAGCCTTCAATCTTGCTGCGATCAATCGGCATCAACAGGCCTTCGTTGCGCATTTTGCTCACGAAGTAGGTAGACGGCACAGCCAGATCGTAGGCGGCGCTGTCGTCCAGCAATTTCAAACGGGCGTACATGGCCTCGTTGCTGTCATAGGTGGTGTATACCACCTGTATACCGGTTTCTTCCTCGAAGCGGGTCATCACTTCCTGAGGCATGTATTCAGACCAGTTGTACAGGTTCAGTACCTTGGGCTCTTCCGAGCTACAGCCCACAAGGCCAGCCGTCAGTATTCCCGCCAGTGCCAGTTTTTTCATTGTTTATTCCTCGTCAATATCCATTGCGACAACAACAGCATCACCAGTGAAAACACCAGCAACAAAGTGCCTAAAGCGTTCACTTCAGGTTTCAGGCCTACACGCACCATGGAGTAGATGCGCAGGGGCAATATTTCGTAACTGGGTCCGCTAACAAACGTGCTGACCACCACGTCATCCATGGACAGTGTAAAACCCAGCAGCCAACCTGCCAGCAACGCCGGCATAATCACCGGAATCAGCACGGTACGAGTCATGGTAAAGTCGCTGGCGCCTAAATCACGTGCAGCTTCCGGCAAGCGTTCATCAAATCCGCTGAGCCTTGCCATTACGGTAATCACCACGAACGGCAAACAGAAGGTGACGTGGGCCAGCAGTAACGACACATAGCCCAGCTGGATACCCGCCAGCAAAAACAGGCCCAGCAAGGATATTGCCAGTACGATTTCGGGAGACATCATCACCACAAACAACATGCCTTTCAGCGCTTTTTTACCGCGAAAACGATAGCGATGCAGCGCCAGCGCCGTCAACGCGCCAATCAGGGTAGATACGGTAGCGGCCGTGAGCGCCAGAAACAGCGAGTTGCCCAAGGCTTTTATCATGGCGTGGTTGTTAAACAGCGATTCGTACCAGCGCAGGCTAAGCCCGCCCCAGCTATAGCCGGTGCGTGAATCGTTAAACGAGAACACCACCAACACGGCGATGGGGATGTACAACAGAAGGTAGACCAGCGCCAGGTAGGTCCGCGGTAGCCAGCCCATCAGGAACTCTCCTCGCCGAGGCGCTGTTTGCTCAGGCGGTGGGCAAACATCAACAGCGCCATGGTCAGGGTAAGCACGATGCTGGCGGCAGCACCAAAGGGCCAGTTGCGGGCGTCCAGAAACTGGTTTTTGATCACGTTGCCCACCAGCAGGTTGCGCGAGCCACCGAGTATGTCAGGCACAAAAAACAGCCCCATGGCCGGCAGCAACACCAGCATAACGCCAGCCAAAACACCCGGCAGGGTGAGCGGAATAATCACATTTGTGAAAGTGGCAAAGCGCCCTGCGCCAAGATCGTGGGAAGCCAGCAGCACGTCCTGACGTAAATCATCAAACACCGCGTACAGAGGCAAAATCATAAACGGTAGCAGCAGATACACCAGTCCAACAATCACCGCGCCCTGGGTGTACAGCATTTGCAAGGGTTCAGAAATCCAGCCCAGCCACAGCAGAGCGCTGTTCAGCAGGCCGTTGGCGGCCAGAATCAGCTTCAGAGCGTAAATCCGCACCAGCGAATTGGTCCAGAAGGGTATGATCAATAAAAATATCAGCAGCATCTGCCGGCGTTTCTGCACTTTGGACAGCGCCCAGGCAAACGGATAGCCAATCAGCAGGCATATCGCTGTGGTCAATGTCGCCATCCACAAGGAGTGTAAAAACACGTCCAGATACAGCGGATTGAACAACTGGCGGTAAGCATCCAGGTTCAGTGGCAAGGCGATAAATGTGGACGGGTCGCGGGTCATCACACTGGCACCCACCACCAGCAGGTTGGGCGCCAGAACCAGAAACAGCAGCCAACCCCACACCAGCACCAGAACAGCGGTTTTAAAAGGCTGTTGCCTAATGCTCAGCATCATCGGCGGCCTGCTCCTCTTCGTCGGTCAGCGGTTGGTCTTGTTCTTCGGCCAACAGCCATTCCCAGCCGTCTACCCAGCTAACCCGCACCTTCTCGCCAATGTTGTAATCGAAGGTAGGGTCGTCTTCATCAAAAAATTCGCTGGCCATCACCTGGCTGCCGTCTTCCAGTTCAATCACCGAATCCAGCGTACTGCCTTTGTAATTGCGTTCGACGATCTCGCCAGCCACGCCTTCGCTGTCGTCTGGCGCCAGCACGCGGATGTCTTCCGGGCGCAGCAATACGTGCAGTGACTGGTTCAGGGTGACACGGAAAGAGGGCTTGTTCAGTACCCGCTTCAAGCCGAACACATCCACGCTGATCTCGCGATCGCTAATGCTGGTGACCTGTCCCGGAAAAAAGTTGGTCTGCCCCACAAAACGCGCGGTGAACAGGTTCGCCGGGCGCTCATAAACTTCCCGCGGTGTGCCCAGCTGTTGGATATAGCCGTCTTTCAGCACCGCAATGCGGTCTGACATAGACAACGCTTCCTCCTGATCGTGAGTCACGAACACAAAGGTAATGCCCAGTTCACGCTGCAGGCGCTTGAGCTCTACCTGCATGGTGCGGCGCAGTTTGTAATCCAGTGCGGACAAGGGTTCGTCCAGCAACAGCATTTTTGGCCGCTTTACCACCGCGCGGGCGATTGCTACCCGTTGCTGCTGGCCGCCAGACAGCTGGTGCGGCTTACGGCTGACGAAATCTTCCAGCTGCACCATCGCCAAAACTTCTGCTACCCGTTCGCGGATTTCCGCCTTTGGACGCTTTTCCATTTTCAAACCATAGGCTACGTTGTCATACACTGACATATGAGGAAAAAGAGCGTAACTCTGGAATACGGTATTAAGGGGGCGCTGTTCGGGAGGCTGGTCGGTAATGTCGACTCCGGCGAGGGTAACGGTGCCGTTATCGGGAAGCTCAAACCCCGCCATCATTCTCAACAGGGTGGTTTTGCCGCAACCGGAGGGGCCTAGCAGGGTGATGAACTCACCGTCAAAAATATCCAGCGTGAGCGAATCCAGTACGGTTTTACCATCGAACTGTTTGCTGATTGTGCTCAGCGAAAGTAACGTTTTTTCCATCAAACCAGCCTAAATCGAAACGGTGTCACCGTGGGTAAACGCAAAAAACAAAAGGGGCGTGAGGATAATCCACAACGCCCGCAGTTGCATTCTTTTTAACCAGTTTTTGACTCTACCAAATCCTGGTGTTCCGCCTGTTTATTCGTTAGCAACCGAGTTCAGATACGCCTTGTCAGAAATGTTAGTCCACTGGCGCACCTGCTTCAGGTACTCCTGCTGGGAGGTAATGATTTCTTTTGCCAGCGGGTCTGCGTCGCTGGCCTCTTGCAACAGTCTTTTGGTGACGTCGCGCAGAGCGCTGATTACTTCTGGCGGGAAAATTTTGTGGGTTACGTCCGGGTAGTCCTGCTGCATACGGCTCCAGGCCACACCGCTTTCATGGGTGCTCTGGATGTACATATCATAGGCCGCAGTGCGCATGGCCACACGCAGAATTTCCTGCAGGTCTTCTGGCAGCTTGTTCCAGGTTTTCTCGTTAATCAGAAATTGGACCTCAGCGCCGGGTTCCTGCCAGCCGGAATAATAGTATTTGGCAATCTGGTGAAAGCCCATCTGCAAATCCAGAGCCGGGCCTACCCATTCAAGGGCGTCAATCGTGCCTCGTTCAAGAGCGCTGTAGAGCTCGCCCGGTGGAATGTTGGTCACCGCCACACCGAGTTCAGCCATCACTTCACCAGCAAACCCCGGGGTGCGCATCTTGATGCCCTTTAGGTCATCCAGTGAGGTGATTTCCTCACGAAACCAGCCGCCCATCTGGTTGCCGGTGTTGCCACCAGGAAACGACAGCAGGCCAAAAGGCTGGTAAACCTTCTCGGCCAGCTCCATACCGCCACCGTGATAGAACCAGGCGTATTGCTCTGGCGCTATCATGCCAAACGGCACGGTGGTGAAGTACATGGCGTTAGGAATGCTGCCCTTGTAGTAATAAGAGGCCGTGTGGCCCATGTCGTATTGGCCGTTGCGCACCAGGTCAAAAATGCCAAAAGGCGCTTTGTGCTTGTTCGACGAATCGATGCGGATCTGGAGGCGGCCTCCCGACATGGTTTCCGCCATCTCTGCCATGTGTTTGGTGGTTTCCCCCAATATGGGCGAGTTGGGGCCCCATGTTTCCGCCAGTCGCAGGCTATAAGTTTCCTCAGCCAGTGCTGAGGATGTGGTCAGGGTAGCGGCCAGGGCCAAAGAGGCCACGATCAGTTTGCGCATTTTTATGTCACCTTTTTTTGTAGTTGCGTTTAAATTTTGAAGTTTCCGATCAAATGTCGCAAAGATTCACTCAATCTCGCCAGTTCGTGGCTGGCCTCGTGGGTCTGGCCAACCCCAGTATCGCTTTGCTGGGCCGCATCGACAATACGCACCACGTTTTGATTTATCTCTTCGGCCACCTGGCTTTGTTGCTCGGAAGCGGTGGCAATCTGGGTGACCTGATCGTGTATCTGCCCAACCGAGGTTTCAATGGTGGCTAAAGCCTGAGCAGCATGGCTGATACGCTCAATGGTTTCAGCCGAACGCTCCCGCGACTGGTTCATACGCTCGGCGGCGGCACGAGATTCAGTCACGAATCCGTCAATCATCTCGCGAATCTGGTCCGCCGATTCGGCACTGCGCCGGGCCAGCTGGCGCACTTCGTCAGCCACTACCGAAAAACCGCGGCCGTGTTCACCGGCCCGAGCTGCTTCAATAGCCGCGTTCAGCGCCAACAGATTGGTCTGGTCGGTCACC
The DNA here is from genome assembly GCF_002563885.1 of Marinobacter sp. LV10MA510-1. Taxonomy (GTDB): domain Bacteria; phylum Pseudomonadota; class Gammaproteobacteria; order Pseudomonadales; family Oleiphilaceae; genus Marinobacter. The sequence continues at coordinate 2,771,228 of NZ_PDJA01000001.1, forward strand.
GCATGAATCACATCCAGTATCTGCTGAATATTGTCTGAGCGTTCCGCGAGTGAGTTAATAGTGGTGGCACTGGCCTGGATTTCATCAGAAAGCTGATGCACTGCCTGCTGTGCGGAAGCGATGGTCTTACCGCCTTCCCGAGCCATGCGATCGGCATCGGATGCGGAACTTTCAACATCGTTGGCGTTGCCGGAAATCTGCTGGATAGTCGCCACCATTTCATGGATCGCCGATGCAATCTGATCGGTTTCCGAACCCTGCCGCTGAACCGATGCGCGGGTTTCGTTGGCCACGCTGCTTAGCTCTTCGGCAGCTGACGCCACCTGATCGGTGGTGGTCGATACCTGGCGAATGGTGTCCTGGATTTTGATCACAAAGGCATTAAACCGGCGCCCCAGTTCCGCCAGCTCGTCGTCGCCCTCGGCGGGCAGACGCTTGCGCAGATCTCCATCGCCGTTGGCGATGTCTTCCATCAGGTCACTTACAGTCTTCAATGGCCCGGTCACCGTGCGCCCCACAAACACACCAATGAACACCGCCAGCAAAACAATCACGGCGGCAGCCATGGCAATAAACCCAAGAGCCTCGGCCAGCTTGGCGTCGGTGTCGGTTTTTACAACAGCCAGCTGCCGGTCGATATCAGTGGTATAGACTCCAGCGCCGATCATCCAGCCCCAGTCGGGAATGGTAGTGGTATAGGAAATTTTCGGTTCTTCCTCGCCACTGGCCGAATTTAGCCAGTCATAGCCATGAAAACCATCGCCGTTGGTCGAATCAAACAAAGACCGCACAAGACTAATGGTGCTCGGGCTAGACACAACACCTTCTTTACTTGGGTCAGAGGCATAAGCAAGGATTCTAAACTGGCCAGGGCCGGTGCGCTCGTAGGCGTAAATATAGTTATTGCTGTCAAAACGAATGGCCCTCAGCCGGTTTGCGACCGCCTCCTTGGCCTCACGCTCACTCAGTAAAGGGTTGTTTTTAGCCTCCAGAGCTACAATCTTGGCTACATCTACCAGCGTTTTTAGCCCGTCTTTTCGGGACTCAAGCAGGCTCTCTCCCAGCTGCTCCAGCTGCGCAAGTTGGCTTTGTTCGTTGCTACGGAGCTGTTCAAAGGTGATGAAACTGATGGCTGCCGCAGTGAGCAGAACAGGAATCAGAGCGATAAGTAAGAGACGCGTGCGAACACGAAGGCGGCTTAGCAGGCCCATTAAAATGCATCCTTTCATTAAAAGTGGTTACTAGTTCTACCATCACATTAAATGGCTTAGCCTGCAAAGCCAACTGTTTTCAGGTTTGGCGGCCGGTAATCCGAATCTTGCCGCCAGCGTTCGCCAACCGACTCGTGAAGTCGGGTTTTGATGTCTGGCACCTGCAAAGGCCGAATTAATGGCCGGGCAAAACGGAACACATGACGTCGCGAATTATGCAGCTTGGCGCCGGCGCCCGGTTTGAGCGCTTCAACCAGGTGGTTTTCCACCCCCAGGCCCGTGGCCTCTGCTTCCTTTAACATCCATTCAAGCGGCGAGTCCGCGGCACACAAGCCCTTGTCATCTGGCCCGTAACCACCGCCAATATCGCTGTGGGAGCCGGCAAACCATACCTGTTGCAAGTCCAGCTTAGGCCGCGGCAACCAAAGCGTCGGTTCAAAGTCTTCACGGCGCTCGTCAATGGCCAGCGCGTGGCGGGCAAAACTCACGTTACTACCCAGTTTGGTGTCGTAGAATTCGTCTTTGCTGTCAAACAGGCCCATCAGAGAAAAAGGCACACCCAGGGCACCAACCGTATCCCACACGCCAACAAAACGAACCTGACGGGACGGATGGCTGTGCGCTGCGCGAAAAGCCAAAGACTGCGCGCCTTCAGGTGCGTAGTCTTTTCCTGACTTTTTGTAGTGTTCAAATCCCTGCTGAATGCGCGCTGCGTCTACCCGTTTGAGAATGCCACAGTTGTTAATCAACCCGCACAGCGCCCGCACGGTGTAAGCCCCGCGACTGAAACCGAACAAATAAATTTCGTCACCCGGTGCGTAGTTCTGAACCAGGTAGCGATAGCCATCCAGAATGTTCTTGTGCAGGCCCTGGCCCGTTACCCCGCCAATCAGTGCGTTGTGATACGAACCTATGCCCCAGTCATAAAACACCTGCTGTGGCAGGCCGTCCGCTGCGATAGGCGTTATCGCTCTGGCCAACCGCAAAACGTTGGTTGGAAAATCCCGCTGCAAGTCTTCTTCAGGCCTGTTCCAGGTACCGTCTGCGCAAATAACGATCCGTTTGGCCATAGTGCTGTCCTCGTTAGCCACAGGGCTTATGTCGGTTATTTAGTATAGTCATACCCGACCAAAGCGTTTTGTGACGGTCGCACCTATTTGCGCTGTCGCAGGAGCGCCGCGGCGGATCCGGGTACACTTTGAGTTAATGATTAACAATGGCATACTGTCTAATTATTCAACTTAAGAATAACCTTATTCTATAGCGAGTATTTACCATGAAAACCGTTCACGACCTGGTCGCCGAGGCCAAATTACACATTCAGGAAACGCCACTGGCCGATGCCGATGAAGCGATTCTAAAAGCGGACCTGTTGATTGATGTACGCGACGGCGATGAATACCGCCAGAGCCACATTCCCCACGCCATGAATATTTCCCGTGGTTTGCTGGAGTTCAAGTTCAGCAACGACCCGACTCTGGAAAATCGTGGCCTGAACATAGTGCTGTATTGCAAGAATTCCGGGCGCTCTGCGCTGGCGGCAAAAGCACTGAAAGAGATGGGCTATATGCACGTTCAGATCATTGCAGGCGGCTTTGAGGCCTGGCAGGCAGCGAGCAAACCCCAAGCGAAGCCGGAGCTGCCCAGCTTCGATTAACAGCCGGGCGTAGGCAATAGCAAGATATAATGAGCAGGCCTAGCGAGCCTTTGTAACGGCCATGGTCAAGCGGGAAATGCAGGTTTTTTTGCCGTTTTCGTCTTCAATCACAATGTCCCAGACCTGAGTGGTACTGCCCAAATGAATGGCGGTTGCGGTGCCGTAAACCCAGCCGCTGGTAGCGGGGCGAAGATGATTCGCATTGATTTCAAGCCCTACCGCCACGGTACCCGGATCACGCAGGCAGCAGTTAGCGGCCATGCTACCCAGGGTTTCGGCCAGCAACACCGATGCGCCGCCGTGCAGAATGCCAAATGGCTGAACTGTGCGCTCGTCGACGGGCATGCGGCCCTTGAGGAAGTTGTCACCCACTTCCAGAAATTCGATACCCATGTGGCTAACGGCGGTATTCTGACAGCTTTTGATGATGTCTTCTTTGGTCGGAATTCGAGTCCATATCGCCATGGTTCGTGCCTTGTGTGAGTGAGTATTTTGCGACTTGCAGGATTTGGCACTAGTCTATCCAGATAGCAAGCGAACAGCCAGACTGCGAGCGCCAACGCCCTCAAACTACCCTTACCAAGGCCTGCTTGAGCCAGCCCAACCGCCCTGTTTCGGTAATTTGACGGCGCATGCCGGGCACCGGGCGAATCATGAACAGATCTCCGTTGCGGCCCACCAGGGTTTTGGGCACCCCGGTTTGCTTTGCCAGCCGTGCGTGCACCGCCATGTGTTCTTCTTCGCCGTGTACCGGAATGGCAACGGCGGGCTGAACCCAGCGATACATCGCTTCAAGCTCCTCCTGCGCCGGGTGGCCAGACGCGTGTATCGGCAAGTCGCACTGCTCGGCGGTAATCACCTTGACCCCCATTCCCTGCAGTTGGCCGATCAACGCGGCGATCAACTCTTCATTACCGGGAATGGCGCGGGCGCTGAAAATCACTGTGTCACCGGCTTCCAGCTCAACATCCGGGTGACTGCCATTGGCCAGCCGACGCAAGGCTGTGCGCGGCTCGCCCTGGCTACCCGTCGCCACCACCAATACCTCGTGCGGCGGCAAATAGCCCAGGTGGGCAGGATTGATTAGCTCGTCGGCACTGTGCCACAAGCCTGCAGCTTTGGCCGCCGAGCTCATATTCACCAGCGAACGGCCAAGCAATCCCATGTAGCGTCCGGTCTGGCGGGCAACGGCCGCCAGGGTGTGCAGGCGGGCAATGTTGCTGCCAAAACACGCCACCACCACACGCCCTTCTGCGCTTTTTACCGCTTTTAAAAGACCTTTGTGCAGGGCACCTTCAGACACCGAATGGCCCTTTACCGTCGCGTTGGTGGAATCACACACCATGGCGGCTACGCCCTCGATCGCCAAATCCGTGAATGTCTGTTTGCTATAGCCATGGCCAATCAGCGGCTGGTCGTCCAGCTTCCAGTCGCCGCTATGGAAGATATTGCCCACCGGCGTGCGAATCATCAGTGCGTTGGGATCGGGTATGGAATGGGTCAGCGCCAGCCACTGCACATTAAAAGGGCCGATTTGACGCCTGTCATTGGTTGCCATCACCACAATGGGAACCCGGTGCAGCATGTCGAATTCCGCCAGCTTGCGGCGCAGAATTTCCGCGGTAAAGCGGTTGGTGTAAATCGGACATTGCAACAGGGGCCAAAGGTAAGGCACAGCGCCCACGTGGTCTTCATGAGCGTGGGTAATCACCAGACCACAGAGCATTTCGCGGCGATCAGCAATAAAAGCGGGGTCTGCCATTTGTACCGGCGGTTCGCCGTGATGGTGCATGGTACCGTCTGCCGCCAGGCGGCCCGGTTTTGGGAAGGTTACACCGCAGTCCACCATCAGCCAGCGGCCATCGTGGCCATACAAATTCAGGTTCATGCCAATCTCGCCGGTGCCACCAAGGGGTAAAAACCACAGGTCATTGGAATCCGGCGTCATGATCAGAACTCTCTCAGGTTGAATTTTCGCCGTTATGGCACAATCTATTAGTATACGGACAATATACCGTAACTTACTTATTGCTTAAAAAGGGTGGATTTTTATGAAGATCCTGATGGTTTTGACGTCTCACGATCAACTTGGCGACACCGGCAAAAAAACCGGTTTCTGGCTGGAAGAGTTCACTGCGCCTTACTATGTCTTCAAAGGCGCCGGCGCTGATATAACCATTGCCTCGCCCAAAGGCGGGAAACCGCCGGTCGACCCGGCCAGCGAAGCCGAAGGCGCCTTAACAGATACCACAAAACGCTTTTCAGAAGATGCACACGGCAAAGAATCCCTGGCCAGCACCCGCAAGCTTGCCGACGTGGACATGAACGATTACGACGCCATCTTTTACCCCGGCGGCCACGGCCCGCTTTGGGATCTGGCCAACGACAAGCATTCCATAGCGCTGATCAAACGCGCCTACGAGCAGGATAAAGTCATCAGCGCAGTATGCCATGCGCCTGGCGTGTTCAAAAACGTAGAAGTGAAGCCCAACCAGAATATCGTCGGCGGCCGCAAAGTCACCGGCTTTTCCAATTCCGAAGAAGAAGCGGTTCAGCTGACCAAACTGGTGCCTTTCCTGGTGGAAGACATGCTTCAGGAAAACGCTGGCGATTACAGCTGTGGCGACGACTGGGCACCTTACATAGTCGTTGACGGCAAACTGATCACCGGCCAGAACCCGGCTTCCTCCGAGGGCGCGGCCAAGGCTGTGGTACAGACCCTGCTCGAAGGCTAAAACTCGTAATGCCCAGCCCTGGCTTGGCATTTTGCCTCGCCGGGGAACCCTCACTCCCATAATTTCCCGCCAATTAAGCATTAACATCCGCCAGTCTGTGCTAACGTTTTGACGAAATTCTCAACAGGGTGACTTTTTCATGAGTAATCCAAAGCATACCCTTTTCTGGATGACGTTTTTTCTGGCGATTGTTGCCGTCGTCGGCGTATTGATTCACCAACCGCTGATAACCGCCTTTATGGCCAACTGGGTTTTCAACCTGTTGATTCTTTGCGTACTCATTGTTGGCATCGGCCTCACCTATCGTCAGGTGTTCGTATTGTTTCCCGAGCTGCGCTGGATTTCCCAGTTCCGCACTGGCCAATCAGGCCTGTCAGTGCTGGAAGAACCCCGCCTGCTCAAGCCGCTGGCCAGGCAGCTGGGCGAAGATTCCAAACGTGACCGTTTTACACTCTCTACCATGTCGCTGCGCACAGTTCTGGATGGCATTCATTCCCGCATGGATGAGCAACGTGAAATCACCCGCTACTTCATCAACCTGCTGGTTTTTCTGGGGCTTCTTGGCACCTTCTGGGGTTTGTTGGGCACCATCAATGCAGTGGGTGCGGTGATTACCAATCTGGACATGGGCCAGGGTGATTTTAGCAAGGTGTTTGCAGACCTGCAGGCCGGACTGCTAACACCCTTGCAGGGTATGGGCACCGCGTTCAGCTCGTCGCTGTTTGGTCTTGGTGGTTCCCTGATACTCGGCTTTCTTGATATCCAGGCCGGCCATGCTCAAAACCGATTCTATGACGGGCTGGAAGAATGGCTAACCGGCGTTACCAACCTGCTGGACCCCTTCAACAGCAATGAACGCCAGCGATGATTGGGTCCAGACGCCGTAGCCGAAGCACCACCAACGTGTGGCCGGGGTACGTAGACGCCCTCTCGGCCCTGCTGATGCTGGTGATATTCATGTTGCTGGTTTACGTGGTGAGCCAGCTTTTTCTGTCGCAAACGCTTTCTGACCGCAATTCCGAACTGGCCCAGCTGAACCAGCGGCTAAGCGAGATATCTCAGCTGTTAGGGCTGGAACAGGGCACAACGGCGGCTCTGGAGCAGCAAATGCTCATGGTTCAAGACAGCTTCAGCGACAGTCTTGGCCAGAATGAAGACCTGCAGCAACGGCTGGAAGCCTCCCGCGATCAATTAATGCGGCAAACCGCCGACGCGGAAGCCCGAGCTGAAAGCCTGGCGAGCATGAACCAGGATCTGGATAACAAGGATGAGCTTTCCAACAGCCAGCAAAATATGATCATGCGGCTATCCAACCAGATCGCATCGCTTCAGAACCAGCTACGACAGATAACCACTGCGCTTAAACTGCAAAGAGAAATGACCGTCGGCAAAGAAGACGAGCTGGAAAATGTCAGCCGGCGCCTTAACACATTGCTGGCGGAGCGAATCAATCAACTGGAGCAGTACCAATCCGAATTTTTCGCCCGGTTGAGGAACATTCTGGCCGCCAATGAAAACATCCGCATTGTTGGCGATCGCTTTCTGCTGCCATCCGAGTTGCTGTTCGCTTCCGGTTCGGCCCTTCTCGGGGCAGAAGGCAAACGCGAACTCGACAAGCTCGCCGGAGTGCTGCTGGATGTGGTTGAAACCATCCCCGCAGACCTAGAGTGGATTCTGCGCATTGATGGCCATACCGATCGAATTCCCATCAATACACCGCAGTTCCCTTCCAACTGGGAGCTTTCAACCGCACGCGCTGTCGCGGTAGTGCGCTACCTGGCCGATCAGAGTGTGCCGCAAAACCGCATGGTCGCGGCGGGTTTTGGTGAGTTCTTTCCGGTGGCGGATGGCACCACGCCCGAAGCGCTGCAGGCAAACAGGCGTATCGAAATCAAATTGACCGATCGCTAACCCAAACCGTGTTCCAGAAGCGCACTGACGATCGCGGTATAAGGGGCGCCAATGCCAAGTGCTTCCGAACGCCGAAGTACCGCTCCTGCAATGCTGTCTAGCTCTAGAGGCCGGCCTTTTTCTTTATCAACCAGCATGGATGTTTTGATCGCGTTAAAGCTGCTAATTAGCTCGAACATTTCATCCAGATCTTGTTGTCCAAGGTTAACGCCATCTGCCCGCGACGCCGCAACGGTTTCAGACATCATGGCATAAACCAATTTGCCAAATTTTGGGTGTTGGGTAAGACTTCGGGTATCCAGACCTGTCAGGGCAGAAAGCGGGTTTACCCCATTATTGATCACCAGCTTACGCCAAAGTTCATAACAGATACGCGGGCTGACGGTGGCGGGAATGCCGGATTCGTTAAACGCTGTTTCCAATGTCTTCAGCAACAGCCTGCGGGTGTCTGGCTGCGGCGCGGCTTCTGGCCATTCGCCCATAACCACTTGGCCGACACCTTCTGCTTCTATTACGCCCGGTTCAACAATGTGCCCTCCAATACGCACCGCAAGGCCTCCCAAGGTTCGGCTGGATCCTATCGCTGCGGCAATTATGGGCTCGTTATCAACACCATTTTGCAGAGATAGCACCGCTACTGACCCCTTCCCCAGCCAAGAGCCTAGCTCGTGTAATACAGACTCTGTCGCAGTGGACTTCAGCGCCACCAGCACCAGATCAAAGTCGTCTGCTCGATATTGTTCAAGCAAGTGGGCATGGTCAAAAACGGGTAGCCGACAGTTCCATTCATCACCGCCATATCGCACCGTCAGGCCACGGTTCTTTATCGCGTGCAGATGCTCACCGCGAGCCGTAAGAACTACATCGTGCCCGGCCCGGGCAAGGCGTGCCGCGTAATAGCCGCCAATACCACCGGCACCAATCATTAATAACTTGAGCATGAACCCTATCCTGTCGCTTTTTGGACAGCTTAATGCATCCAAACATAGCCTGCTAGAGACTCACGACCGGCATTTAGGGAACTGCCAAACACCCTCTGGGGCGCTTGCATGCCACCAAGGCTGAAAGCCGTATTGAGCATACAAAGAGTTGGATCGTTCAATGGCGAGGCCTCATTCACACTGGCCGCAACATTGGTCTCTGACCTCGACAGCACGGTTGCCCAGCGCTGCTCGTCTTCCCACTGACGGATCATGTTACGAACATCAGGGTCGTAAGGTGGCGGCCTTATTTTACCAGCATCGGTCTCGGCTATCTCATCGAAACAGATAATGAGCATACCCAGCTCCCGGCACGCTTCCAGACACTGACCGATACGCCGATAATCTATCTCGGTCATGCCAAGGTTGAGTCGCAACTCTGCAGCCTCAACCGATGCTGAGCAAAACAGTGCTCCTGCAAGCGCCTTAAGGCCAGCGGATTTGCTGACCGTTAGAAGCGGCTCGCAGGCGTCTTTTTTTAATAACCGGTATAGCTGTAGCGCAACGCCATCGCACCCTTCCGAATGGCGTATTTCTGGCGCGCTCAGCCCTGCGCCCAGTGAAATAAACACCAGACTGGTGACATCGTGATTGCGAATCAAACGGCGTAGGCTTGATTGCCCCTTCGGCTGGCTAAACGCCTGTGCATCGCAGGACACATAAAGCACGGGAAGTTTTGTCATGGTGCCTCCGGGACATTAGGAACTCAGCGAAGAACGAAGGCGCTGGCTAGCGCCCCAGTTTTTTTGCCGAATGGCCGGCAATGCCAAAATGCTGTTTTGGCATCTCAGTTATCATTACCCGTATGCGCTCCATGGGCGCATCCAGGGAGCGGGACATGGCCTCGCTCACTTCCTGAATCAACACCTCTTTTTGCTCATCCGTACGGCCTTCAACGATATAAAGCTGGGCAATTGGCATACCACTTCCTTACTCGAATCGGGCTGAAACGCTACCCAGGCCTTGATAACGAACGGTGATATTGTCACCTGCCTCCACGCTAATCGCCGCAGTAATACCACCGGTCATAATGAAGGTGCCAGCAGGAATGTGCTCGCCCCGCTCGGCCAGCATATTCGCCAGCATCGCCACACTAGAAGCCGGATGGCCAAGCACAGACGCTCCGGCACCTACCTCAACCACTTCACCGTTTTTCTCAACCACGACACCCAGCGTTTTCAGGTCTACATCGGCCACATCGGCCATCTGACCACCGGTGATAAACCGCGTGGAAGACGCGTTGTCTGCCACTACGCTCACCAAATCGAACTTGAAATCCTTATAGCGGGAATCAATCACTTCTACCGCCGGAATCACGAAGTCGGTGGCGGCCAGTACATCACCGATATGACAGCCTGGGCCCTTGAGGGGCGCTTTGGTAACAAAAGCAATTTCGGCCTCGATTTTCGGATGGATCAGTTCTTTAGTATTGACCACGCCACCGTCTGGAACACTGAAGTAATCCGCCAGAAAGCCGTAAATCGGGGTTTCGACGCCCATCTGTGCCATTTTGGCCCAAGAGGTCAGCCCCATTTTCATGCCTACAATCTTGTTACCACGGTCTTCCTTACGACGGCGAATTTCCCACTGCACGTCGTAAGCATCATCGAAGGTCATGTCCGGGTAATCATTAGTCACCTTGGTGATTTCATAGGCTTCAAGTTCGGCGTTCTCACAATGAACGGCCAAGTCTTCGATTTGTGCCCGTGTCAGCTTGTTATTTTTGACTTCACTCATTAGATCAACCCCTTTTCTTTTGCCATGGTCAGTGCCAGGTCTTCAATCATGTCTTCTTGCCCGCCTACAGTGCCGCGACGGCCCAGTTCAACCAGAATGTCACGGGCCGAAATGCCGTACTTCTTCTCGGCACGTTCAGCGAACAACAAGAACGAGGAGTAAACACCTGCGTAGCCCAATGTCAGGGCATTACGATCCACGCGGATTGGCTGGTCCATGATCGGGACAACCAGATCCTCGGCAACGTCCATGATCTTGTACAGGTCAACGCCGGTTTCCACACCCATGCGATCCAATACCGCGCAGAACACTTCCAGCGGCGTGTTGCCGGCGCCTGCACCCAAGCCCGCGACGGAGCCATCAATCCGGGAGGCACCCGCTTCAATCGCCGCCAGTGAGTTGGCAATTGCCATGCCCATATTGTGGTGGCCGTGGAAGCCCACTTCGATATTCGACGGCAGTTCAGACCGCAGCAAGCCGATCTTGGCTGTTACTTCGTCCGGCAGCATGTAGCCTGCAGAGTCGGTGGCGTAGATGCAGTTGGCGCCGTAGCCGACCATCAGTTTGGCCTGCTCCAGGATCTTCTCCGGACTGACCATGTGCGCCATCATCAGGAAGCCAACGGTGTCCATTTCCATCTTGGCCGCCATGCCGATGTGCTGTTCAGACACATCCGCTTCGGTGCAATGGGTGGCCACGCGGATGGTGGAGACACCGAGGTCTTTGGCCATCTTCAGGTGATCGACCGTTCCGATCCCCGGCAGAAGCAGCGCGGAGATTTTGGCGTTTTTCATCTTCGGCACCACGGCGCTTAAGTATTCCTTATCGCTATGGGCCGGAAAGCCGTAGTTCAGTGAACGACCACCCAGGCCGTCACCGTGAGTCACTTCGATCAGCGGCATGCCAGCTTCATCCATCGCCGAAGCGATGCTGACCATCTCGTCCAGGCTGATCTGGTGACGCTTGGCGTGCATACCGTCACGCAGACTCATGTCGTGCAGGGTGATTTTTTTACCGTTCAAATTCATTGTCATCTCTCCCGCTTAGCCGCGTGCCGGCAGTGTGATGGTACCGTTGGCCGTTTCTTCAGCGAACATCTCGGCGGTCCGCAGGGCGGCGGCTGTCATGATGTCCAGGTTGCCGGCGTACTTGGGCAGGAAGTCGCCCAGCCCTTCCACCTGCATGTAACAGGTGACCTTGTTGCCATCGAAGACAGGGCCATTGACCAGGGTGTAGCCCGGCACGTACTTCTGCACCTCTTTCACCATGGCGTGCACAGATTCGGTAATGGCGGCTTGGTCTGGCTCACTTTCAGTGAGGCAGTGGATGGTGTCACGCATCATCAGCGGCGGCTCGGCCGGATTGATGATGATGATGGCCTTACCCTCTTTGGCTCCGCCTACTTTCTCCACGGCACCGGCCGTGGTGCGGGTGAACTCGTCGATGTTCTGGCGCGTACCGGGGCCCACGGAGCGCGACGAAACGGTGGCGATGATCTCGCCATAAGCCACTGGCTGAACACGGCTTACCGCTGCGACCATCGGAATGGTGGCCTGGCCACCGCAGGTGACCATGTTGACGTTCATCTCCAGGTTCTTGGCGTGAGCCGCCAGATTAACCGGTGGTACACAGAACGGGCCGATGGCGGCGGGGGTCAGGTCGATCATGATCACGCCCAGTTCGTTTAGCTTGCGGCTGTTCTCGGCATGCACATAGGCGGAGGTGGCGTCGAAGGCAACACGGATGTCGTCGTCCAATATATTCGGCAGAATGCCATCCACGCCGATGGCGCAGGTCTTGATGCCCATCTCGGCAGCGCGTTTCAAACCTTCCGATTCGGGATCAATCCCCACCATCCAAACCGGTTCGATCCAATCGGAACGCTGTATCTTCATCAGCAAGTCAGTACCGATGTTACCTGGGCCAATGATGACCGCTTTCAGTTTTTTGCTCATGCTGTTTATTCCTGTTATCAACTCGGCCAATCAGATGAAACGGACAGACGCGCTGCCGATGCCACCAATATCAACTCGCATGTGGTCACCGGCCTTCACAGGTTCCAGCGGTACCAGCGAACCAGACAAAATAACCTCACCGGCTTTTAATGAAATACCAAACTCCCCCAGCGTGTTGGCCAACCAGGTTACGCAGTTCACCGGTGACCCAAGTGCAGCAGCACCCGCTCCAGCGCTGAGCATGGCACCGTTCTTTTCAACCACCATGCCGCAGGTGACCAAATCCACTTTACGTGGGGAGATCGCCTGGTCGCCCAGCACAAACAGGCCGCATGAGGCGTTGTCGGCAATGGTGTCCTGAATGGCAATTTTCCAGTCGCGGATGCGGGAGTCGACAATTTCAAAGCAAGGCATCACACATTCGGTGGCAGCCAGTACATCGGCGTTGGTAATACCAGGCCCGATCAGGTCTTTTTTCAGGATAAAGGCAATTTCGCCCTCAGCTCTGGGTGAAATCAACCGGTCACTGATGGGCACGACTTCGCCGCTGTTGAACACCATGTCGTTAGTGAGATAGCCAAAATCCGGCTGGTGTACGTTCAGCATGTTCTGCACAGCCTTGCTGGTAACACCGATTTTCTTGCCGATCACAGACGCACCGGCCGCCAGGCGCCGCTCAAGCATGCGCAAAGAAATGTGATAAGCGTCATTGACCGTGATGTCTTCGCCGCGGCTGGTAAGCGGGTCAACGGCTTCTCTGGCCAGCATGGCCTGGTAAAGTTCGTCGCCCAGTTCCTGGATTCGTTTCTGTTCCATTAATATGCTCCTGAAGCCATCGTGTCAGCTTCGTTGAGAAAGTCATTTACCAGTCGCGCAAAGCGATTAGCGTGTTCAATTTGCGTCCAGTGGCCGCAACGGCCAAAAACATGAAGCTGAGACCGCTTAAGCCAGTCAGCCAGGGTCAGGGATGCTTGCAGCGGGATTATCTGATCCTCTCGCCCATGGATCACCAGCGCTTCGTGGGATAAACCACGAATGTCCTTTTCCGGACTGGCCAGACTGTCTACCCAGCGCTGGCGCGGTGGCGGAAACATGGCGGCAAATGACTCCTGAAAACCAGGACGAATGCTGGCCTGGTAGCGCAGCTCGGCCAGCTCGTCATTAACGAGATTCCGGTCGAAGGCAAAGGTATCGAGTAGCTGTCGCATGGCTTCAAGGGAGGGTTCGTAACCCCACACCTCGTCCAGCCCACGGGTGATCGGAAAGCTAACGCCCGTGCTACCCATCAGGACCAGGCGACGAACCCGTTCCGGATGGCGAATGGCAAGCGCTAGAGCAATTCCGCCACCAAAGGAGTTGCCAACCATGTCCACCTGTTCCAGCCCCAACTCGTCCATCACGCCCAGCGCGTGGTCAACCCAGCGATCACGGTTGTAGTAGCGGTCTTGCGGGCGCTCGCTGTAACCGAAACCCAGCATATCTGGCGCCACTACCCTACGCTGGCTGGCAAGTTCGGGCATAACCAGGCGCCAGTTGGCCCAAGCCGTCACACCCGGGCCGGAACCGTGAATCAGCATGACCGGATAACCTTCACCCTGGTCGTGCAAATTCGTCCGGTAACCGGCCGCGACAATTTCGCGACCGATCTCGCCACTTGCTACCATTGCAGCACTCGTCGTCATAGCCGCCTCACAGCTTGATGCAGATGTTTTTCATCTCGGTATAGAACTCAAGGGAGTGCACTCCCCCCTCACGACCAATACCGGACTGCTTGCTACCACCAAATGAGGTACGTAAGTCCCTCAGGAACCAACTGTTTACCCAAACTATTCCGGCATCTACCTGGCCCGCAACACGGTGCGCGCGGGTGATGTTCTCGCTCCAGATTGCAGATGCGAGTCCGTACGGGAGGCTGTTGGCGAGTTCGATCGCCTCTTCTTCGGTATCGAAGGGGCGGATATGGCAACAAGGTCCGAATATTTCGTCTGTCACTACGGCAGAATCGTCGGCCAAGCCAGTCCAAATGGTGGGTTGCACCCAAGCACCACCAGCAAACTCATTCGGCATGTCAGGTACACCACCACCGGTGATCACTGTGGCACCATCGTCCACCGCTTTCTGATAATAAGAGAGCACCTTTTCCCGGTGTCTCAGGCTAACAAGTGGGCCCATATTGGCATTGGGGTCATCAGGGGGGCCAACTCTTAGCTCTTCTGCACCCACTTTGAGGCGGGCGACAAATTCGTCAAAGATAGAGCGTTCAACGTAGACTCGCTCGGTCCCCAAACAAACTTGCCCGCAATTCACAAACGCAGAGCGCAGCGTGCCCTCTATTGCTTTGTCCATATCGCAGTCGGCGAAGACCAGCCCGGCATTTTTGCCTCCCAGTTCCAGGGAAATGTCACGAATACCCTTCGCAGCGGATTTCATGATAACTTCGCCGGTGCGGGTTTCGCCGGTGAAGGTAAAGCCGTCCACCAACGGGTGCTCAGTTAAGAAGGCGCCGGCTGAGTCACCGCCGAAGCCATGAACCACGTTGAATACGCCATCCGGCACGCCCGCTTCTTTCATCACCTCGCCCAGAAGCGCAGTGGTGGTGGGTGTTTCTTCTGACGGTTTAACCACGACAGTGTTGCCGCACGCCAGGGCAGGGCCAACTTTCCAGGTCATCAACAGCAGTGGTAAATTCCACGGGCTGATGACCCCTATCACACCTTTAGGGCGGCGTACCGCGTAGTTAATCGCTCCGGTGCCGTCCGGCGTCGACATTTCAAACGATTCTGCTGGAACGTTTTTGACCATGTCAGCGAATACTGAAAAGTTCGCTGCGCCGCGGGGAATGTCGATGTGACTGGCCATGGATTTCGGTTTGCCCGTATCCAGGCATTCGGCTTCAAGGAATTCATCGAAGCGGGCATTAATGCCCGCGGCGACCTTGTGCAAAATGGCGCTACGCTGGTCCACGGTCAATTTGCCCCAGGGCCCACTTAGTGCGGCTTTTGCCGCCTGCACGGCCGCATCCACTTCTTCGCGGCCAGCCTCGTGAACCTTGCTTATCACCTTGCCATTTGCCGGATTCACGTTATTGAACAATTTGCCGCTGACGGAACCTACGTACTGCCCATTAATATAATGTTTAATTTCTTTCATTTTTTAAGCCTCTCTAAGCCCAAAAAGAGTTAGGTCAGAACCGTCAGAAAACGTTCGTTCAGCACCCGGTCGTGGTAGAAAATGGCTTTGCCCAGCTCTTCGGCATCCCAGGTCACCGGCTCATGGTCGGGGTAGTGGTAATCGCCGCCGGTAAACACTTCGTTTCGGTTACCAGAGGGGTCAAAGAAGTAAATAGTCTGGCCGTGGGTGAGACCGTGACGGGTCGGGCCGATATCAATGGAGGTGTCTGTCATGGACAGTAGATCGGCGGCCTGAAGAACATCCTGCCAGGTATCCAGGAAAAACGACGCATGGTGGAATTTGCCCGGTTCTTCGTGGTGAATAAACGCAACATCGTGGGCCTTGGTGCTGACCGTCAGAAACTGTGCAACACGCTTGCCGTCCGGAGCCATCACCTGTTCCGCCAAGTCAAAACCGAGCACATCACGGAACAGATTCAGGGTTTTATCCAGGTTCGGTCCGTACAACAGGCAATGGTCAAAGCGGGTTGCCGCCATGCCCTCAAGACCGCGCGGCCAGGCTTCCGGATTGCGATTGCCAATACCCCATTTTCCGGTCTGCTTCTTGGTGGCATAGATTTCGAAGGCATGCCCGGTCGGCGCGATGAAACGCACGCGGCGACCACAGTCTTTAAGCTCACCATCAGGTACATCTTCTATTTCACAACCAAATTCGGCGAGCTCTTCGCGTAATTGATCTACGATCTCTTCGCTAAGACATTTGAAACCCATGAAGTCCATGCCAGGCTCATCCGCTTCCCGAAGCACAACGGAAAACTTGTCCACTTCCGTCCAGCCTTTTAAATACACGCGACCCTGGTCATCGCGATCCATTTCGATCAGGCCTAAAAGATCTTTGTAGTGTTTAACGGCTTCATCCATATCAAGTACGCGAATCTGGACGTGCCCGGGGCGCATTATTCCCTTTTTCATGACGTTCACCTCATTGCTTTTGTTGTTGTGTGTTCGCTCTCAAGCCCAGCGATTGATTGGGATTGGGATTGGGATTGGGGTTGGCATTCAATAATCAGGTCGGTCAGCGGATAAACCCGACAAGCCAATACTTCGCCCTGATTTATGGCTTCCGGGGAAACATGTACCCGGCTCATTTTTCCGCACTCATAATCGCCGCTAAGTACCGTGACTTTGCAGAAGCCGCAGCCACCGCCTCTACAGCCCACCGGTACACACTTAAGCCCCTTCTGTTCCATCGCCTTGAGAACGCTTTGGCCTGGCTTGCAGCGGAATTGTTCGCCGCTGCACTGCTCTGTAATCTGGTATGACTCGCCCATAGCGCAGTCTCCCTCAGATTTTTTTGAACAGCGCAGAGCGCTGGGTATCCTCCGCTCCATCTGCGGCAGTGAGGAACTTCTCCATAAAAATATCGCGTTCGAACAAACGGCCTTGCATTAATGCGGTGATCGCTGCATCAATCATCGGAGGCGGGCCGCATAGGTACGCCTTCTGGCCAGAAAAGCGGCCGTCAAAATGAGCTTTCGCCGCATCGTGAACGTAGCCGCGAAACCCTTGCCAGTCGGTCTCCTCGTCGGCTTGGCTCAGGGCAGGCACATACGTGAAGTTATCGTGGTCACGGGCCAGCGTTTCAAAGAGCTCTCGGTTGTAGAGTTCTTCCGCGTTGCGCGCGCCCTGAAACAGCACAATCTGCCGTTCGTCATTCTGTTCGAGAAGATCCAGAATCATGCACTGGGGGCTTGATAGGCCCGAACCGCCAGCAACAAACATCAGATCGCCCGGTTGCGAACTGCGCACGAAAAACTGACCATAGGGACCAGACAAGTTTAGGGAGTCGCCTACGCTCAGCTGTTCATGAACGTAGCTAGTTGCGGCACCGCCTGCGACTAGCCGCACGTGCAGTTCTACTTCATCTGCTTGGCTGGGGGGGTTCGCCATGGAAAAGGCTCTTTGCCCGTCAACGCCCGGCAACTCGATGTTGATGTACTGACCAGATTGGAAGGTCATGCCTCGATCCAGCTTGAGATGCACGCCTTTGATGGTCGGCGACAGATCGACGATTTTCGTTACCGTCGCCTGGTAGTCCTCTACCGGATAGCCTTCAAAATCTTCATCAACATCAATATCCGCTTCGATGGTGACATCACTTTCAACCGTGGCGCAGCAGGCCAAAACTTTGCCGTCATCGCGCTCGCTGTCCATTAGCGCAAATGACGAAGCTTCGCCTACATTCACATCACCTTCGATCACCTGAACTTTGCAGGTTGCACAGGTTCCGTGACCGCAGGCAAATGGTAGCCAAACGCCTTGGCGCAATGCGGCCTGCAAAATAGTTTGGCCCTCTTCAACTTCAATTTGTTCGCCTATCGGCTCGATGGTAACGGTATAGCTCATCGCTTAGCCCTCAGGATGCCGAACCCTGGAGTCCTTCCAGGCCGGGTGTGGTCACAGTCAGCATGCTTTTATGATCAATACCGTTATTAGCCAGGCTGGCCTCAAGATCCGGCTTGAAATCTTCTTCATTCAAACGCCATTCGGCGCTGAAAAAGTCAGCTTTCTGTGCATCCGGATGGCCGACAACGGCTGGCTCAAGCATCTCGTTCACAAAGGCGCGGAAGGTCATATCGGGCGCAACCAGCATTGCAAACGGGGCGCAAAACAATAGGTGATGAGGCCAATAGACATACAACAACTGCATGCCATTGAAATTCTCGACGCGGTCTTTGGGTTCGGCGTGATACTCGGAAATGGCGTTAACACTCATGGTGCTCTCCTTTTTTTTATAAGTGCCCGCCCCGGCTACAGCCAGAAAGGCGGGCAAATCCGGTCAGGCGGCAGCCGTCTTGTCACGACTTGCCGAGAGGGGCTTCAGACCTTTGATATCCAGCCAGCGCTGGTGATCGGGCGAGCCGATATACTCCATATTGTCGACGCCAGGAACGATGTGGTAATACTTCTCAACCACTGTCGCCACATCCGCACCGCCGCAGTTACCCTGATAAATCTGGTGCACGGGCATCCAGGCCTGGATGTACTTTTCAGGCTCATTCTTGAAAATGTCGCAGCAACCATCAGAACAGAAGTGATAACGCTCACCTTCGTGCTTGATTTGGCGATGACTGAACACCGTCGGGTCGTCTTTCTCGGTCATAATGGTTGGTATCTGACACACTTGGCAAAGCTGGGGAAGCGTGTTGTTATAAAAACGATTCCCTTCCTTCTGCTCTTTGTCCCAATGCTCGAAGCGGTCACGGTAGTACTTGTCGAAAGTCTCGGGATACTTCTCGGACAACCAGGCCATCTCTTCTTCCTGAGGCATCCAGGTATGGAAGTTGGTCGCCTGGCTGTACTGATAGAACGTGGCCCAGGTTTGGTGGCTCGAGTGATTTTTGGCGGCGTTGGCAACGTCCTGATACTTGGGCGGGCGAATGCCGTAACGCTCAAGTTCCTTGAACAAGGCGCCACCACTTTGCTCGTAGTACATTTCCCAGGCTTCAGCCCAGGACATCACCTTGTTGGGCAGCATGTAGTCCATCATCATGCCCACCAGGCTCAACAGGCGGAAGCCGCGCCAGAACCACTTGTCGATCCACTTCTGAATGATGGGCACGTTGTCTTCGTGCTGTTCCAGAATGAACTTGATCACTTCCAGGCCCAGCGTCATGTGGCGGGCTTCATCCGACTGCGCAGAAAACCCGAATGTGACCGTTGCCATATCACCGTTGTAGGCGGCACCAGACATGAATGGCACAAACAGCAGATTGGTCAAAACGTATTCAAACGAAAAGGAAATTGCCGTCAGGAACTCAAATGGGCCGGCCGAACGCGCATCATCAAAAAAGGATTTGGGAACCGACAGGAACCAGACCCGGTCGTGCTGATACGAGGCATCGTGCAGGCCGTTAAAGTGCTTGTTGTAGTGGCTCATTGCGTGCTGCTGAGTTTGCGCGTGGCGCAGCTCGTCAATCGCTTGCATCTGGCAGGCAACTCGCGCACCGGCACCACTAAACTGGCGCCCCACCCGCGCGTAACCCTGGTACGCAGCGTATTCAAGCGGTGATATGCCAGAAAGGAACAGCTTTAGAGCGTTCACGTAACGGGCGTCTGTAATATTCTGTTGGCCGTTATTCTGGGCAAACGCATCAAAAATGGCGTAAAGCTTCTTCTCTTTCTCGGCCTGATACTTCCAGTAGGTATCCATGGTCAGGCGGAACGGATCTTCCCATTGGTCCCAGTTAATGATCTTGATACCTTCAAAACTCTCATCCGGGTAGATGTCTTCGTGTTTCTCGTAAGTTGGCTCCCACGCCATGTCACGCGTGAGATACTGGTATTTGTCTTTAAGGTTCAACTTCTTATTTTTGCTAGCCATGTCAGATCTCCCGATCAGCTCCACGAAACAATGAAATGGTCGTCGTCTTCGTCGACATTGCCGCCAATACTAATAACCTCAAGCAGCATTTCCTGAACTTCCCAATCCCTGCCAAGCGTCTCTTCCATGGTTTCCCGGTTAATCACCAGACGCTTCTCGGCGGTAATGCGAATCATCGCCGGCGAATGTTGCACTTCGGCCTCCGGATTATCTTTAACGATCGCCTCTACCAGGTAGCGAGCGTTGTCGTTGTCCTGAAATGCCATAAATACTTTCTGGCTCATGCCTGAACTCCTGTGCTCTCAAGACCTACTTTTTTAAGACGAGTTGAAAGCTCGGCACGGAGTTCATCCAGAGCGTCTAATCCCGTTGTGGCCTGAGCGATGGGTTTGAGTGCTTCGTAGACCCTAGGCTCCCAATGATCAATCCAGCTCTGGACTTGCTCGCGATTACTGTCGCTTTCAGCCACCACGGTTTTAATCATGGCGTTGGTCCAGCGCAGAGACTCCTTGTACCAGTCGCGTTGGAACTCGGTGAGCATGGATACATTTTCAGCCCCCTGTTCGCCAAACCACGCATCCATCCGGTCGTAGACCAGCGGATACATGAGCCCATCAAGCAGTACGTTCTGCACCAAGGTTATTTCGAACCAGTCATCGATGACCAAAGTGCCTTCTACCAATTTCCGCAGAGGCTGCCACAGCTCGTCGTCCATCCAATAGGTTTTGGACTCATCAAGGGCAGTACCGGTGCTGCCATCAAGCAGCAACGCTATACGAGACAGATACTGGCCCATACCCAGGTGATCCGTAGCGGCAAACATGTGCATCTGTGACACGGTGGTTGCGGTCGAATCGCTGGCAATCTTGCTGTTATTCATGTTGGCGCCTAGCGCAACGTGGCGGAACGGCACCAAAAGGCGTAAAAGCTGTTTTTGAGTTTCCTCAGGCAGGCGGGTGAGCAGGTTACGCTTGTCACAAAACGCAAAACTGCTTTCCGCAGCTTCCTGCATTTTTGCCCGATTGCCCACGTAAGCGCCGTAGAAAAACTGGCGCGGGTCGGTCACCGAATACCAATCTTCCATGCGCAAGGCTGTGCGTGTGGGATCATTCAAGGTGCGCTTCGGATCCCAAAGCGGGCGGTAATGAAAGTTGGTCGTGGCCGCAAGGTCAAAGCTGGCTTCCTGATAGCGAGTTGCCGGCTTATCGCCAAAGCGACGCGCAATAGCCGAGTAGGTATTGCGAATGGGTTCCACCGAGGTGGTTTTAATCTCAACACTCATATCTGCCTTCCCATCGTTGTTTTTGTGAATTAGATGTTGGCGTTAATTTTTGCGGTAATTAGCGATGTCCTTTTTCACCAAAACGCCACTTGACCATATCCTCATCGACTAAACGGATCTGATCGGAGCTCATGTGAATAACGTTGTTATGCTTGCAAAAAAGCTGGAATGCGGCCTTGGGTAAAACCAGCTCCACGAAAAGCTCCGGATGCCCGATAGCAAAATCAAATTCCACGAATTTGTCCTCCGGCGCGCTGCGAACGCGGATATAGCGGGTTAGCTCGTCAAACTTCGTAGCCTGTTCGCTCATGATTGGCCCCATTGAATTTGTTATTGGCTAGGGTAGTCAAAGCAACACATGTGCCAGTTCACAAAGTAAATTGGTAAGCAATTGTTCTATTTATGGTTTTAAAAAATTTGAAAACTTAAACGACTGATTCGTAGCCTAGCGAAGGTCGCGGAGGAGTGAACTTTTTTATCATTTGATCAACAAGTCAAACTAAAATAATCAAATGCTCAGGCACCGATATCGAAAGACCAGGATTCCCCGTTTTTACCATTTGATTGATTATTGTGACGGTTAGCGTGTTATATAGATAAAGCACCACTTTATAAGCCGCACTTTTTGTGTTCCCTAAATACAACAATTAGATGGGACCTTTTGATATGCCTTTGAGCCACAAGCCAAAGCTGAATTATGCAGATTTTCAGGACCTTACAGAACAAATTCGTTTTCAGAGCACAGAGGGAAAGATCTGGTTTGGCGAGCAACGAATGCTGCTTATGCACTTGGGCGCCATGGCCGCATTTCGACGTGAAATGGTCAACACGTTGGGCGTTGAGCGTTGAGCGTACGAAAGGCTTTTTCTTGCGGCTGGGTTATCAATCTGGCCTGAGAGATGCCGAACTGGCCAGAAAACTCCGGCCACAGTGCTCTGAACTGGACATTTTTCTCGCCGGCCCACAGCTTCATTCTCTAAAAGGTATGGTCAAAGCTATTCCGCTTGAAATCGATATCGACCAGGAAACCGGCGACTTCTACGGCGAACTCGAATGGGTTGACTCCTTTGAGGTGGAAATCTGCCAGACGGAACTGGGCCAAATGGACGAACCGGCCTGCTGGTCTCTTCTGGGCTATGCCTGTGCCTATACCTCATCGTTTATGGGCCGGGAAATTATCTTTCGCGAAACCCAATGTCGGGGCTGCGGTGACGATAAGTGCATTATTGTCGGTAAAACTGCGGAGGAATGGGAAGATGCCGCTGAATTCTCACGTTATTTTACCGCCGATCCAATCATTGAAGAGCTTTATAGCCTGCAATCCCAGGTAAATTCCATGCGCAGCAGTCTGGTGAAGCAACAGGGGCAATATTACGGCATTGGTCAATCTACCTCGTACAACAAAGTCTGCAAAATGATTGATAAAGCAGCCATGGGCAAAGTATCCGTTCTATTGCTGGGCGAGACGGGGGTGGGCAAAGAGGTTGTCGCTCGAAGCGTGCATTTACGCAGCGAACGCGCAGACGGCCCTTTTATCGCTGTGAACTGCGCGGCCATCCCTCCTGACCTCATCGAAGCCGAATTATTTGGCGTAGAAAAAGGTGCGTATACCGGCGCCAATCAATCTCGCCAAGGGCGTTTTGAGCGTGCTCACGATGGCACAATTTTTTTGGACGAAGTTATAGAACTTAATGCCAGGGCTCAAGCAACCCTTTTGCGCGTATTACAGGAAGGCGAACTTGAACGCGTGGGTGATAACCGAACACGTTCGGTTAACGTGCGAGTTATTGCAGCCACAAACGAAAGCCTTGCCGCAGCGGTGGAGGCCGGTCGTTTTCGAGCGGATCTTTATTACCGTCTGAATGTTTTTTCCGTGCAAATACCGCCTTTACGCGAACGCCTTGAGGATCTTCCGCTGCTTGCAGAGCATTTCCTCGGTAAGTTTCATATGGAATATAACAAACGCACACTGGGCCTTTCAGACAAGGCCTTAGAGCTTTGCCTCCGGTATCACTGGCCTGGCAACATTCGGGAACTAGAAAACGTTATTGAACGAGGCGTTATTCTTACAGACAATAATGAAACCATTAGCCAAGAGTATCTTTTTGCCGTTTTCCCAGACTGTGCCCCCGAACATACCGAAACGGAATCTGTTAATCATTCTGGCCAACTCGTAAATGACGGAAGCAAAAACACCACCGGTGACTGGGCCAGCGAAATCTTGACTAACAACATCAGCCTGGATGACGTCGAAGCAACTCTGATGCGCCAGGCAATGGAACAGGCTAACCAGAATGTTTCTGGCGCAGCCCGGCTGCTCGGACTGACCCGCCCTGCGCTTGCTTACCGGCTAAAAAAATCGGGCATTGTTGCCGATGGGTAAAACCAGCCATTTTTGGCCGACATGGACGTCGCCACTCCATCTTGCCTAGTGATGAAATAAACAATCTATGCTTTCAAGACTTCATCATTTGATCAAATTGCTCTTTCCCACCTGTTCTAAAAATCTTCAGATTTTCCGCCCTATAAATAATTTATTTAACTTTTTTATATACTTATAAAACATATTTGAATCATGGCATAGCCGTTGCTAACTCACTGTTAGTCGCTTTACACATAAAAACAAAGACGGTGACCCAACATGCCCACTGCCCCAACGTGCCGTAACGGTATCGTGTGCCGAGCCTTAGTGCTTTCAAGCTTTGCTTCTTTCCTGTTGACCGGGTGCGAAGCGCCCCTTGATCTTGATGCCGTTCGGGAACAATCCCAAAACGCCCTCAAAAGAACCGACTTTTACCAAGCGATGGCGCGCAACGAAGGTGTCATTGTGCTGGCGGGTAATACCGGCGCGCTATTGCATAGCGAGGACAACGGCGAAACCTGGACTAGAACCCCTCTACCCACCAATGACAGTTTCATTGCTCTGGATGCATGTCCTGACGGCAGCTTTATCGCTTTAACGTTCAGCAACATCCTCTGGCACGGCGATGCCAGTGCAATCAACTGGACACCATACACGTTACCAAGCTCGGAGCAGATGATGACTGCCACCTGTTCTCCGGATGGCAGTTGGTGGGCAGCAGGCAGCTTCACGACATTGCAGAACTCTTCTGACCAAGGCAGTACCTGGGCCGAAACCAGCCTTAACGAAGACGCCATTCTTACCAACATTCAGTTTCTGAACAATTTCCAAGGTGTTGCAGCGGGTGAATACGGCATGCTGCTCGCGACAGAAGATGGTGGTGAAAACTGGGACTACGCGGGCTATTTGCCCGACGAGTTTTACCCCCATGCGGCTTGGTTCACCTCCCGGCAGAAAGGCTGGATTGGTGGCCTTAACGGCTTCATTTACCACACCACAGACGGTGGCGAATCCTGGACTCAACAAGCCAGCGAGACTAAGGCTCCAATCTTCGGCTTTGTTAAAGGAAAAGCCGCGCTTTATGCCGTGGGTGACAACACTACCGTGTTGCAATTAACCCAAGGCGAGTGGGTTCAGATACCTACCCAAAACCAACCGCTTTACCTACGTAGCGGCGTTGCACTGCCAGACAACCACCTGCTGTTGGCTGGTGGGCGCGGTCTTTTGCTGAATATCGAAACTCCTGAGGCCGCTTCGGCCAGCACTGATTGAGGATACACGCATGCCTGGATTGCATCGTTTTACGCATTGGCTGCACCAGCTTGAAATCTGGGTTTTTAATAATCCACGCAAAGTTCTTAGCCTGATTGCCATTCTGACCCTGATGTTTGCCTTGCGTATTCCAGGTCTGAAAATCTATACCGATTTTGCCGACTTGCTTCCCCAGCAGCATCCGTATATCGAGTTGCATAACAGTATCAAAGACGACTTTGGCGGCGCCAACGTTCTGGTGGTGGGTGTGGCGTTCGAAAGCAGTGACATTTTCACCAATGAGAATCTTGCCATCATCGATCGTGTTACCCAGGCGGTGGATAACTTACCAGGTGTGAACCACAACCTTGTTTCCAGCGTCACTCATAGAAATTCGCGAAAAATATGGCTGACCGAAGTCGGCAGTATTAACTCCGAGCCGTACTACGACTCGACGAGCGGAGAATATTCTGCAGAAGCTCTGGCAACGATGAAGGCCAACGTGGCCGCTAACCCTCGCGTTTACGGCCCTCTTGTATCTCCCGATTTGCGTATGGCGCTGGTCAAAGCGCAACTGATTGAAGGCAAGCTGGATTACGCCGCAACGTTTACCCAACTGCAACAGTTGCGTGAATCCGAGTCGGCAGACAGCATCACCATCTATGCGACCGGCCAACCTGTCTTAGTAGGTTGGGCTTACACCTACATGGAACAGATTCTGCAGATTTTCATTTTTACCGTGCTGACCATGTTGGCGCTGCTGCTGTTCCACTTCCGAAAAGCTTACGGCGTGCTGATACCGCTTGGCGGTGTGCTGATCTCCACGATATGGGGGCTCGGGATTATCAGCGTACTCGGTTACAACCTCGATCCACTTGGTTTGGTTATCCCCTTCCTGATCGCTGCCAGGGCCATGAGCCACGGAGTTCAGTTGGTGGAGCGCTATTACGCTGAAGCCCGAGAGCTGGGTGAAGGCCCCAAGGCTGCAAAAGCAACGTTTGACAGTCTATTTCGACCGGGCACGCTTGGGGTTGTTTCAGATGCCATCGGCCTGTCACTAATTGCCATCGGTTCAATTCCGCTAAATACGCACTTGGGCATCTACGCCTCTTTGTGGGCTATAACGGTGGTATTCACCGTGCTGGTCGGCGTGCCCCTGTTGTTATCTATTCTACCCACGCCCAAAAACGCCGAGATGCGCGACACCGCTCTGCGCCATATCGGCACAAGTTGCTCGCGCATCGTAACTCGCCCGGGAAATGCAAAAATCGCGCTCTACGCCGCTGCCGTTGTTATGGGGGCTGGCCTGCTTGCAGCCTCCAACGTGCAAATTGGTGACTCCGAACCAGGCTCCCCCATCCTGTATCCAGATCACGACTACAACATATCATCGCGCGTGGTGAACGACCGGTTCCCGGGTTCCGAGGAGTTGTATGTTGTCGCCGAAACCAGTGAAAAAGGCGGCCTTAAACGGCCAGAAGTACTGAAGGCACTCTCTGATTTTCAATCGCATATGCTCCAGGATCCGGGCGTAGGTGGCAGCAAAGGGCTTCCAGATCTGGTTATGCAGGTGAACCGCCTGATGCACAATAACGATCCACGCTGGTACCAGATTCCCCACGAACGCGCCTACGCTGGCGGCCTTATGTTCACCTACATGGCTTCCAGCCCGATTCCCGGTGCTCTTGATGAGTTCAACGACACCGACGACCGGGTGGCCAATCTGGTGTTCTATTACAAGGACCGGCAAGGACAGACTATACGGCGTGCTATTCACATGGCCAAAGAGTGGATCGCCGAAAACGGTGACGATATTGAAGGCCTGACCATTCGCTTGGCGGGTGGAACCCTGGGTGTCGCCGCCGCCATGAACGAGTCTGCGTTTGAGACCAACCTGATCGTTCTGCCGCTGGTATTCCTGCTGATTTTTGCCTTTGTAATGCTGTTC
The DNA here is from genome assembly GCF_002563885.1 of Marinobacter sp. LV10MA510-1. Classification (GTDB taxonomy): domain Bacteria; phylum Pseudomonadota; class Gammaproteobacteria; order Pseudomonadales; family Oleiphilaceae; genus Marinobacter. The sequence continues at coordinate 2,797,772 of NZ_PDJA01000001.1, forward strand.
TACACCTCTTGGCATGCTGGCCTGATGATGCTGCTGGCCATGCTGTTTGCCACCATCCTGACCTACGCCTATATGGGGCTATCTGGCCTGAGTATCGACATCAACACGGTGCCGGTCATTGCCGTCGGAATTGGTGTCGGTATCGACTATTCCATCTACATGATGGACAGAGTTCGCGAGGAAATGGCCAAGTGCGGCGATCTGCGCGACTCAGTGCGTAAAGCGATTGCCACCACAGGCATGGCCATTAGCTTTACCGCCATCACGTTGATGGCCGGCATTGTCATGTGGGTAATCTTTTCGGAGCTGCGTTTCCAATCAGATGCAGCCCTGTTGCTATGCGTAATGATCGTGATCAACGGCCTGGCGGCCATGTTGCTGGTTCCCTCCTGGGTGCTGGTTTTCAAGCCCCGCTTTATCACTTATGTCTACGCGGATGAGGACGGCGTTCTCCACGCCGACCTTGATCTCGCAAAAGATACCGCATCGACGATGCTGCCATCTGGCAACGACGATGGGTTTGTAGCCGAAGCGCCCTCCCGAACCTAACCGTAGCGGGCGTTTACGATAATCAAGAAGAGGATTTGCAATGCAAACAACAATAAAAAGCCTGAGGCCATGGTGTATGGCGCTCGCAGGCAGCACCGGTTTTGCGCTACTCCCATTCACTCATGCTATTGCTGCAGAAGACACACGTATTAACGGCTTCGTTGAAAACGCGACCTACGGGCGCGATGGTGTTGGCCTTTCAAAGTTTCGCAATACTCTGCAAATGGAGGGCGAGAAAAAAATTGGAGACGTGGGCATTTTCAGTAACGTTTCTATCAACGGCACCCTGCGCGGCACGTACGACGGCGTTTATGATTTAAACAAAGACGAATATGGCCGCACAGCGGGTGGCGGGATTCTATTGGAGGATACAAATTCATCTTCATTCGTGCCTCATGGCGGTGGCATAGCGCCTCCTGGTACACAATTGGGCTTTGATATTAATCAGAACCCAAATGATGGCATGATTGTACTTGGTGAGAACCTGCATTCTCAGGATGGTGGCGTGGGTTTTGGCGTGCCGGTGCGGCCCTGCGATGTTGACGGCCGTGGCTGTATTGATGGCTACCTCGACAAAGACCTTAACGAACTTCGCTTTCAGGAATTCAATGATCGCGCTGACTTCATTCGTGAACTCTATGTTGATTTCGATCTGAACCTGAACAGCGGCAACATACTGAGTACTAGACTGGGCAAACAGCAGGTGATTTGGGGCAGAACAGATCTGTTTCGGGTACTCGATGTTATCAACCCTGTCGACTTCTCCCGCAATAATATTTATGACGAACTGGAAGACATCCGGATTCCAATGTGGATTTTACGTTCGGACTATCGCATGGGGCCAACCGAAGTGTTCGATGGCTTCGCGTTCGACGATCTTAACTTCCAGGTAGTCTGGAACTTTGATCAGTTCCGGCCGCACGATATTGGTCAGTGTGGCCAGCCCAACGTGATTCTCGACGCGGGCTGTTTTTTCCGCGGTATGAACAACCTTTGGGAAAACGGCGGTACCGTTGCCAACTTTGCCGGTGGTAACACGGCAACCGATTTTGGCCCTGGTCAAATCGGTATCCGCAAAGCCCACATGCCGGACTGGAGCATTGACAACACCCAGTTAGGGTTAAAAATGGAAGGGGTTTACGGCGATCTGGGTTTCTCTCTTAACGCTCTTACCTACCGCTCTCAACTGCCTTCACTGCGGGGCGGTATTCCAGCACAAAACGGCTTTACCGGCGAGATTGGCCCTTGGCCAAGCCTTATAGCCTTCGATATTCACTTTCCACGGGTCAACCTGGTAGGCGGTTCTCTGGACTACTACGCTCAGGGTGTCGATACCGTGTTCCGGGTTGAAACCGCTTACACCTCCGGCGAAGAGTTCGCTAATACGCTGCGCGAGCGGCTCTACTCAGAGTCTGATGTTTTGCGCTACGTAGTTGGTGCAGACAAAAATATCTTTATCCCCTTCCTGAATGAAAGTCAGGCCTTTCTGTTCTCCGGCCAAATCTTCGGACAGCACATTCTTGACCACGAACGCGAGCAGCGAGCACTTGGTGAAGCCGGCATACCGGACTGGGAGCATAACTGGACGGGCACACTGCTGATCAAAGGCTTTTATATGAACGGCAGGCTGAGCCCGCAAATCATCACGGCCCACGACTTCCGGGCTCAAGCAACCGCCATTGCACCATCGATTGAGTGGCTGGTTAACGACAATCTGAAACTGACCGCTGGCGCCAATATTAAGCTTGGTACCGGTGCCCGTAAATTTGACGACTGTCGCACCTGTAACCCTTGGGCCCCGTTCACAGGCTCCCCTGGCCAGCCCGCGGGTGAGTCTGCCGGCCTTTCCGGCTATGAACCACTCGGACGTTTCCAGTCTGGCCCGATTGGCATGGCCCAGAAAGAAGACGAAATTCAGCTGACCGCACGTTACAGCTTCTAAAATAAGTGGAGAGTTTGAAAATGATAAAAAACAAACATGCATTACTCACGCGCTGCCTGGTAACCGGCCTGACCGCTGGGCTGATGGCATCCAATGCCTTAGCCAACGAAGATGTTATCAATAGCTCGTTTTACCCTTACGCCGATAGTGTTCCGACCCACGATGGGCTCAGCACTGGAATGGTCATTGATCAGTCCAATGTTGGTGACTTCAAAGATGTTCTCGACCCCGCGTTTTTTACCTTCATCAGCAATGGCTGGACGTCTATAAAAGTTGGCGAAACAACCTCCTTCGATTTGAATGAAAACTACGTTGATGCCACCAGAAAAACGGTCGGTAACGTCTCGTTGGGTGACAAAGTGGGTGAAATTAACGGCTGGCAGGCTGGTCGACCATTTCCCGAAGAGCCCGATGCTCAAGACTCGAGAGCAGGCGAGAAGCTCGCCTGGAACTATAAGTACGGCTACAACTGGGGGGACAGCGCAGCTATCTATCCGTTCTACTGGAAATACCGGGATATGGATAGCGCTAAAGTAGAGCGCACCATCAAGTTTAACTTCCACTTCCTAAACTACAAAGGCCGGGTTATTCAGGAGCCTACGCCAGAAATCACGCCTAACCCGTCTGATTTGTTCCGCGCCATCTACGTTCAGGTTCTGGATCCGGCTGATGTACGTAACACTCAACTGCTGATTCATCGTGCAGCGGATGACCTGAAGCGCGACAACTCGTGGCTGTACCTTGGATTCCAGCGCCGTGTTCGGCGCCTGGCCACCGGGCAGGTTACCGATGCGTTCCTGGGATCTGACTTGATGATTGAGGACTTCGAAGGCTACAATGGACGAATATCTGACATGAACTGGACCTATAAAGGTACCCGCTACATGCTGATGCCGTTCTACAATCACAATGAGATGAACCTCGATACTGAAACCCATCAGGATGACGACGGTTATCAGGTGATTGCCTTCAACGGTCAGGGCGGGTGCTTCCCGGACACCACCTGGCAACTTCGCAAAGTCTACGAAGTAGAGTCGGTCCCGGTCGATGACAGCCATCCGCTGTCAAAACGCGTTCATTACATGGATGCCCAGACTTTCACCATTCCCCGCACTGTGTCTTATGACCGCAAAGGGAGCATGTGGAAGACCTTCACCATCGGCCAAGCTCACCCTGATTACCACCTGCCCAAGAACAAGGGTACAGGCGTGTCTATCGACGATTCGTTTAGCATGATCGATGTACAAGCCAGCCACTGCACCACCGGCCAGTTCAAAGGCCAGGTTGACCCTGAGCTGTCCAAGCCACAAATGTTCAACGTGCAGCACATGCGAGCAACCGGCAGCTAACCGGCCTACCATTGTTGCTCCTCTTTTGGGCTCGCTTTCGCTGGCCCTTTTTTTCGTTTCGGAGGTCGAACAAAATGTCCCGAATTGAACCTTTGCCAAACTTTCCCCCCAAGCACGATCAGCTACTGGTACTAACCGACAGTAAAGGCGGAATCACTTACGCAAGTTCAGCATTCTGCAGGCTCTGCGGTTTCTCTGAAGGCGAGCTGAAAGCAGCCTCCTTCAACAAACTCAAGCATCCCAAAATGCCCAAAGGCCCGCTCAAAAAACTTTGGGAAACCCTTGGCAAGGGCGACTCGTGGATGGGTATGATTCTCAATCGTACAGCCGATGGGTCTGACTGGTGGCTTGATGCGTTTGTCACTCCCATTACCGACACAGACGGTACCGTTCTTGAGTACCAAGCCATTTACCGATTACCGGATGCCGCCACGGTTCAACGCACCGAGCAGGTGTACCGTGCCCGCAGCAGGGGCAAACAACCCCTGGCCCTGAGAATTCCCAGGTTCGGCCCTAGCTCCCAGCAATGGCTGGTGGGAACCCTTTGTCTTGCCCCAGCCCTGATCGCAGGCATGATCGGTCAGCCGGGGCTGTCTGCCGCGCTATTCGCTCTGGGCAGCGCTGTTTCCCTTGGCCTGCTGTATAGCCTCAACCGGCCCCTGACCCGACTTTCCAATCGTTGCCGCCGCCTTGTCAGTCACCCGATCAAGCAACTGGTCTATACCGGCAACGCCGGTATAGCAGGGCAGATCGAACTCGCTATGCGACTGGTGGAAGTCCGGCTGGAAGTCATGGTGGCCAGGATTCGCGACAGTGGCGGACAGATTGAAGACAATATCCTGCAGTCCAATGCGCTGCTTCAGGGAAGTTCAGATGCCTCCGAAAAGCAGCAAGCGGCCCTTTCCACTGCAGCTACGTCCATCGAGGAATTCACGGCAACCATCCGAGAAGTCTCAGAGACTACCCAGCAAGCTGCCAGCCTGAGCACACGCAACCGGGAAGCCGGAGAAGACAGCGCCCGCTCAGCGGCTGCCGCCCAAGAGAGCATCCACGCTCTGGCCCGGGAGCTGGAAGAGTCCAGCCAGACTGCGGAAGAACTGGACCAGAACAGCCAGTCCATTGGCCGGATCCTGGATGTGATCGTCGCTATTGCGGCACAGACCAACCTGCTGGCACTAAACGCGGCGATTGAGGCGGCTCGAGCCGGTGACAGCGGGCGCGGATTTGCGGTAGTTGCGGATGAAGTCCGTTCTCTCGCAAAGCGCACCCAAGAATCCACAAACGAGATTCAGGAGATGATTACCGCCTTGCAGGAGGGCTCCCGGCGAGTGGTCGAATCCATCGAAAAGGGCAAGTGCCGGTCTGTCATCAGCGTCGAGCAGGTGTCCGCGAGTGCTGAATCACTTCAGGCTATTGTGGAGGGCATTGCCGAAAGCGATGGTTTCAACCAACAGATTGCCGCAGCCAGTGAGCAGCAAGGTCAGACGGTATCGCAACTAAATCAAGAAATTCACGACATTCATCAGCTAGCGGTCACAACCAGTGAGCAGCTTCTCGATACCGTCAAGGCCGGCCAAGCGGTCGGCTACCATGCTGGCCGACAGCAACTCCTTATCAAACATCTGGTGCCAGCCGAAACCGGCAGAGCCCGCCAAGTCCCTAAGAAGGAAAGCGCATCATGACAGAGGAACTAATGCACGTGATGGCGGCCCCGCTGACTGCAGGGGCAGAATCCGGTAAAACCACCACCCAAATGGAAAATGACCATTGTCAGCTGGCTTGCCTTTTGGTTATTCCCCGACCGCAACAAGAATATTCGCTGATCAGGCATCCCGACCAAGCCGGGGTGCCTGATCTTGTAGCGTTAAAAGTGAATCACTGTCCTGATGCTCTTACCTTCATGCATCAGCTCAAACGCTTTGTTGATGTCTTCCAGCGGCATGTTGTGGGTAATAAATACGTCTAGCGGTATATCACCGCTCTCGGCTTTTGCCACGTAGCCCGGCAGTTCGGTACGGCCTTTTACACCGCCAAAAGCAGAGCCTTTCCAGACCCGGCCGGTCACCAGCTGGAACGGGCGAGTGCTGATTTCCTGGCCGGCGCCAGCCACGCCGATGATGATGGATTCACCCCAGCCCTTGTGGCAACACTCCAGCGCAGCGCGCATTAGCTGCACATTGCCTACGCATTCGAAGGAATAGTCCACGCCGCCGTCGGTCATTTCGATGATCACGTCCTGAATAGGCTTGTCGTGATCTTTCGGGTTGACCACATCAGTGGCGCCTAACTGCTTGGCGATGTCGAATTTTTCGGGGTTGATGTCAACAGCAATAATGCGCCCTGCTTTGGCCATTTTGGCGCCGATAATTGCCGCCAGGCCAATACCGCCCAAACCGAAAATAGCAACTGTGGCCCCTTCTTCTACTTTGGCTGTGTTCAGCACGGCGCCGATGCCGGTGGTTACGCCACAGCCCAGCAGGCACACTTTTTCCAACGGTGCTTCTTTGGGGATTTTTGCCAGCGAAATTTCCGGCAGCACGGTGTATTCAGAGAAGGTTGAGCAGCCCATATAGTGGTAAATAGGCTCACCCTTGTAGCTAAAGCGCGAGGTGCCGTCGGGCATCACGCCTTTGCCCTGGGTTGCGCGCACAGCGCCACACAGGTTGGTCTTGCCAGATGTACAGAATTTGCACTCGCCGCATTCGGCGGTGTACAGCGGGATAACATGATCGCCCACTTCCAGATTTTTCACACCCGGGCCCACGGCTTCAACAATGCCGCCGCCTTCGTGGCCCAGAATGGTCGGGAACAGGCCTTCAGGATCGGCGCCCGACAGGGTGTAGGCATCGGTATGACACACACCGGTGGCCACAATGCGCACCAGAACTTCGCCTTCCTGAGGCGGTGCGACATCCACTTCTACAATTTCCAACGGCTGATTGGCAGCAAAAGCCACCGCGGCACGGGATTTAATCACGGGATATCTCCTTGCAGGCAGAGTTAATGTTAGAGAGTTAAAAGTAGAGCGTTACGGTTATTCCGGATACCGAGAGTTTGACGTATTCTAGACGACCGGTCTAGTATAGATGCCATGACGACGAACGACACACGCAATCTTATTATTCAAACCGGCGCTGACCTTATCGGCACGAAGGGCTTTGGTGCGACCGGCATCAATGGCATCCTGACAGTTGCTGGCGTGCCAAAAGGCTCGTTCTATCACTATTTTAGCAGTAAAAATGACTTCGGCCTTGCGATCATTGACACCTTCGCCGAGGAATACGATGCGCAGCTGGACCAGATTCTTAATGACAGCAGTCGTTCCTGCGTTGACCGCCTACGCGCCTATTTTGATACCGGCTTTGACAACATGACGAGTTGCGAATGCACCCGCGGCTGCCTTATTGGCAACTTAGGGCAGGAGCTCGCTGGGCAAAACGAGATGTTTCGTGTTCGACTGGACAAAGTGTTCTGCGCTTGGGAAAAACGTTTTGAACGCTGCATTGCCGAAGCGCAAACTGCCGGCGACATTGGTGCAGGTATTGATCCTTCAGATGCTGCCAGTGTCTTGCTGTCTGGCTGGGAAGGCGCGATTTTGAGATCCAAAGTTGTGAAATCGACAAAGCCGATGGAACGGTTTGTCCGTGTATTTTTCACTCAGTGTCTTAGCATTGGCTGATTTTTTTTCGGGCACTCGATAGTAGACTGGTCTAATTAATATTAGTTAACCTGACAAGAGTATATTTTATGAGCAATCAACAACTGAATGATCCGCTGTTTCAGCCCTTGACTATGGGTGACCTGACACTGCCCAACCGGGTTCTGATGTCTCCACTAACCCGTTCACGCTCAAGCCAACCGGGCGATGTTCCGAATGCCATGAACGTGCATTATTACGAGCAGCGGGCCAGTGCCGGACTGATTCTGAGTGAAGCCACTCAGGTATCACCGCAGGGCAAGGGTTACGCTTTCACACCGGGTATTCATTCCCCGGAGCAAGTTGATGGTTGGAAAAACATTACCGACGCGGTGCATCTTGCCGGTGGCCGTATCCACATGCAGCTGTGGCATGTAGGTCGCATCTCCCGCCCCGAACTGCAGCCGGATGGCGAGCTACCGGTCGCACCTTCCGCTATCAAACCGGAAGGCGCCAAAACCTATATCAGTGCCGATTCTGGCATGGTGGATGTGCTTGAACCCCGGGCTCTGGAAACCCACGAGATGGCCGGTATTGTCGAACAGTACCGCCAGGGCGCCCTGAACGCACAAAAGGCAGGATTTGACGGTGTTGAGGTTCACGCTGCTAATGGCTACCTGTTGGAGCAGTTCATAAAGAGCGGCAGCAACCACCGTACCGACGAATACGGTGGTTCTTTGGAAAATCGCCTGCGCCTGCCGATGATGGTGATTGAAGCCGTCATCGATGTGTGGGGCAAAGACAAAGTGGGCGTTCGTGTTGGACCGACCGGCAGCTTTAACGGCATGCACGATGACAACCCCATCGAAACCTTTACGGCCTTTGCCAAACACCTGAACGACTTGGGAATCGCTTATCTTGAGGTGGTAGAAGACTCATTCCAAGGCAACCACGCCAGCGGTCGCCCAGAAGACATCATCGACGCAATTCGAGCTGTATACAAAGGCACTTACATCGCCAACGGCGCCTATACAGCTGAAGAAGCCCGCACGCGCATTAGCGAAGGCCGTTGCGACCTGGTTACCTTCGGTCGGCCGTTTATTTCCAACCCGGACCTGCCCGAGCGTTTCCGCCAGAATGCCCCGCTCAACGGCTGGGATGACAGCACCTTCTACGGTGGCGATGAGCACGGCTATACCGATTACCCCACACTGCAAGAACTCGATATTAGTGCCTGATTAGAATTTTCTGATCAAAACAGGAGAAAACTATGAGCAACACCAACGATCCGATTAATGGCAAGATTGTCATCATCACAGGCGCCAGCAGCGGTTTAGGCGAGTCCACCGCCCGCCACCTGGCCAACCGTGGTGCCAAACTGGTGCTGGCAGCCCGTAGGGAAGACCGCCTGAAGTCTTTGGCCGAAGAGCTGGAAGCAAAGGGCACAGAAGTCTTGTGGCAGGTCACCGATGTTACCGATCGCAAACAGGTCGAAAGCTTGGCTGCAGCAACCAAAGAGAAATTTGGCCGTATTGATGTTCTGATTAACAACGCTGGTCTTATGCCCCTAGCGCCGCTGGATGCCCTGAAGGTAGACGAGTGGGAACAGATGATCGACGTCAACATTAAGGGCGTTTTGTATGGCATTGCGGCCGTGCTGCCCATTATGCGCGAGCAACACAGCGGACACGTGATCAACTTGTCCTCGATAGCCGGGCACAAAGTATTTCCGGGCGGTGCCGTTTATTGCGCGACCAAATACGCAGTCAGAGCCCTGTCTGAAGGCTTGCGCATGGAAGCCGGTGACGAAATTCGCAGCACCAACATCTCACCGGGTGCGATTGCCACCGAGTTGACCAGCACCATTACCGACCCCGGTGCAGCGAAAGCAGCGGAAGATCTTTACAAGGTCGCGATCAACGCCGATTCGGTTGCCCGCGCCATTGTCTATGCGATTGAGCAGCCCCATGATGTAGATATTAACGAGATCATCCTGCGCCCTACGGCTCAAGAGATGTAAACCCGCTTTCGAGCTGGTAAAGTTCCGGGCGCGACCCCTCACAACGCCCCTGTGGATAATCCTTTTAACCCGCAGAAGCGTAGGTTATAACCACAAGGGGATTAATGAGGGATTTACGTTGCGCACGCTTTACTGGTTTACCCGAGATCTTCGCTTACACGACAACGCCGCCCGGCTGGCAGCGTCCAAGTCGGACATGCTGCTGTGCGTTTACGTGGTGGAACCACGATGGTTCAAACCCGGGCCGTTGCAGTGCAAAACCATGGGCCACCACCGCTGGCGCTTTTTATGGCAAAGCCTGATTGGGCTGGAACGCAGCCTGCGCGCTGTGGGCCAGCGCCTGCACATTGCTTGGGGCGATCCGGAAACCGTGATCCCTGCGTTGGCCCACAGCCACGCCATCAGCCGAATTATGCGTTCGCGCCAGCCCGGTACCCGTGAAGCCGTGCAGTGGCAAACGCTTCAGGACAGACTCCCGAAAATTACGTTCACGCAATACGAAACTCTTGGCCTGTTTACCGAAAGCCTGCTGCCGATGCCCTTGCAGGATTTGCCGGCAACCTTTTCCCAATTTCGCAAACTGATCGAGAAGAAAGGCGACAGAGGGCCTGCGCGGTTGCGCATCCCAACGGTAAAAATGCTGCCTCCAGCACCCGGTTTGCCAGACGATAACCGCGGTGAATGCCCTGCCATTCAGGAACCCACGCAGCCGTCAGCGTTCAGTGGCGGTGAACAGGCCGGCCTGGCACGCTTGCGGGATTTTTTAGCCGGCACTCACGCGATCGACACCTACAAGGAGACCCGCAACGCGCTGGACGACTGGAATTCATCCTCCAAGTTCTCGCCTTGGCTTGCCCATGGTTGCCTGTCAGCACGCGAAGTCGCAGACAGCATCAGCCTGTATGAGCAGCAACACACCAGTAACGAATCCACCTACTGGCTCTGGTTTGAAGTTCTTTGGCGTGAATATTTTTACTGGTATGCATTGCGGCACGGGTCTGAGTTATTCCGCCGTGACGGTGTGCAGCGCAAGCGCCGGGCTGTGACTTTTTATGGCCACCGTTTCAAAGCCTGGTGCGAAGGCAACACCTCTTATCCGCTGGTGAATGCGGCCATGAATCAGCTGCGGGAAACCGGTTACATTAGCAACCGCAGCCGCCAACTGGTCGCTAGCTGCTTTATTAACGAGCTCGAGCTGGACTGGCGCTATGGCGCGGCCTGGTTTGAACAGCAACTGATCGATTATGATGTGGCCAGCAATTACGGGAACTGGCAGTATCTGGCGGGCGTGGGCGCCGATCCCCGCGGCCTGCGGCGGTTCAATCTGGACAAGCAAGCCCAGCAATATGACCCCAACGGTACCTTTGTTGAGCGCTGGAAAGGCCACGCCGAGCAGCCCGTGGGGCTGCACACCGTTGATGCGGCTGACTGGCCGCTTCCCTGACCCATCGGCCTTCAACCGGGACACACTATGGCATTTATCAGTGAACGCACCGCCCGCAGGCAGCTGGAATCGGAGTCTGACAAGGTCAAACAAGCCGATATTCAACGCCTGTTAGAAAAGCAGCAAGCGGTAGAGGAAAAGGTCAAAAACAGTGGCAAGCTCGATCGGTTCACAACTGACATAAAACTAATGTTTTCATTGGTGCGAGACTACTATAATGGTCGTTATCGCAGCATACCGTGGAAAAGCATCGCCGCCATTGTTGGCGCATTGATTTACGTATTAAACCCGCTGGACCTGATTCCAGACTTTATTCTGTACATCGGCTTCGTAGACGATGTAGGTGTGGTTGCCTTGTGCCTGAAACTGGTGGAGTCAGACCTGCACCGTTATGCAGCATGGAAAGAACTGCAAGACACGAACTGAAAAGGCCCGCGCAAAAACGGTTGGTAATACTGACTCTTTCGATAACAACAACTTGAGCATTCTGGAGTTACTGTGGATTTTGCCACTCTGATTGGCCTGGTTGGCGCGATGATGTTGATCGCCTCGGCGGTTATTTTAGGCGTGTCACCGGACGTGTTTCTTAACGTCCCGGCGCTGCTGATTGTTATTGGCGGCAGCCTATTGGTGGTTTTGGCCAAATTCAGTTTTCAGCAGTTTCTGGGCGCATTTAAAGCAGCGATCCGCGCTTTCAAGTTCAAACTTCCGGAAACCCGCGCAGCCATCGACGAGCTGGTAGATATTGCGAATGTAGCGCGGCGCCAAGGCGTGCTGGGCCTGGAAGGGCGCGAGGTAAGTTCGCCATTTCTTAGTAACGGCATTCAGATGTTGGTCGACGGCCAAGACGGTGCCACCATCAAACAACTGCTCAGTAAAGAGCAACTGATGACCCTGGAGCACAACCGCTCCGGCGCCAAGGTATTCAGCGCCTTCGCAGACGTTGGTCCCGCCATGGGCATGATTGGCACGCTGATTGGCCTGGTGCAAATGCTATCTAATATGGAAGACCCGAAATCCATTGGCCCTGCCATGGCGGTTGCGCTTCTAACCACGTTGTACGGTGCCATGATGGCGACCATGATTGCCTCACCTATTGCGGACAAACTGTCATTGCGAATGGCCCAGGAAGCCCGCATGCAGTCGCTCTATATAGATGCACTGGGCGCGATTCAGGAAGGCATTAACCCGCGAATTATCGAGCAGATGCTGTCCAGTTATCTGTCGCCCAAAGAGCGCAACAAGGTATCTGAAGAAGCCACCGCGGCCACGGCAGACAGTTAACCGATGGAAGACTTCCCGGAAGAAGAGAAGCCTCGCATCCCGGCGTGGGTTGTGACATTTGCCGACCTGATGTCGCTGTTGATGTGCTTTTTTGTGCTGTTACTGTCGTTTTCTGAAATCGACGCGCAGAAATTCAAACAGATTGCCGGCGAACTGTCCGCGGCCTTCGGTGTTCAGCGCGATGTGCCGGCGGTGGAAGTTCCTATGGGCACCAGCATAATATTCGACAATTTCTCGTCGGCTCCGCCAGAACCCACCGTAATCAATGAAATAAAGCAGACCACCACCGATCAGAAACCGGAACTGGATACCCTGCGGGGCGCCGCTGACGGTGCGGCCACAGCAGCTGAAGCTGCCGAAGCCGCCAAAGCCGCCGAGCAGGAAAAAATGCAGGAGCAGCTAGAACAACTGCGCAAAGTGCTGGAACCCGCGCTCAGCGACGGTCGCATTAACGTGACCCAGGAACAACACCGTATTGTGATTCGAGTGGAAGAAAAAGGCTCGTTTCCGTCAGGAACGGCCAAACTCACCTGGGAATTCGAAAGCCTGCTGCTGGAAATGGCCGAAGTACTGGCCAGTATTCCCGGCAAATTGACGATAGAAGGCCACACCGACAATGTGCCCATCAGCACCGACCGGTTTTACAGCAACTGGGACCTGTCTGCCGCCCGCGCCGCCTCTGTAGCCAACGCGTTGCTGGCCAGCGGAACCGTCGAGCCCGACCGACTGGCGGTAAAAGGCCTGGCGGATACCGCGGCACGGGTGGATAACGATTCGGCCGAGAACAGAGCGAAAAACCGGCGGGTTGAGATCATTATTGACCTGTCTGACCCCCTGGAAGAACAGGAAATTCAGCTGCGTGACATCATCGACGGCCAGCTACCGGGCCAGGATACGGTGATCGACATGCAATCCGGGCCGGTTCCGGTAGAAAGCATCACCTGGTAACCACCGCCCATCAAGGTGAACCGCGGTACCCGGTCAGTTCCATATAGCCCTCACCACTGTGGCTGCCAGACACGCTCACCGGGCTTTCCCAATAGGGAAAGAGCCCGTTATTGATATAGCTGCCGGCAGGCGCCGCCAGATTAATATCCACCTGATATTGCGATATCTGCAGGCGCCATAGATTGGGCGTAGCACCACTGAAACCCAGCGGTGTCAAACTGAGCGCCTCAGGCGGCAGGGCCACCGGCTCGCCGGACTCTGGAATCCAGGTGCCTGACAGAAACCCACCTTCCTGTTGCCGTAACTGAAACGCCATTACCTTATCGCCGGAATCCAGGTGCAGAGCAAACCAGTCCCAGCCCTGCTGCCCGGCTTTCAGAAACTGGCTGCTCCACTCCCGATCAAACCAGCCCCTGCCCGTCACTTTTTGGGTTTCGCCCTTGCGGGTCAGCTCACCGCTGATGGCGATGTCGACCAGGCTGAAATACATTGAGCCCTCGCCGCTTGCGGACTTTGCGCTGAAGCCCTGATCGCCGTGGGCCACCGGCTCGCCCTGAACTCGCAACAACAGATCGTAACCCCACTCGGGCGTATTTACCTGCAGGCGCAAGGCGCCGTCAGGCTGTTGGGTCAGCTGCCAGTCATCAAGCCAGATATCCAGTGGGCTGGCCACAGCCCCGGCCTGGCCAATGTCGCCGCGGGCGAATTTTTCGGCAAACCTGTGTTCACCTTCAAGGCTGACCGCCGCATGAGCCATCCAGGCTGCCTGCAACGGCCACAATTCTGCTGCCGGCGGCTCTTCTGACGCAGGGCGCGGCTCAATAGCCTGGCGAAACTGGGTCCACTGCACGCCCACCGGCTCGCCGTCTGCGGTTTTCAGATTGGCCGTCAGATACCACCACTCAATGCGGTGTTGCGGGTGCGGGCCCCAGTCATCGGGAAAGCGCAATTGATCCCCCGGCCCGGGCTGCAAGAAGGCTTCATTCTGACCGCTATCGACGGCCTGCGCCAAGCCAGCAAAACCGCCAGAGTCTGGTTCTTGCGAACACCCGGCCGCCAGCACAGTGGCGAATAGCAAAAGAACACTCGCGACTTTTTGATACAAGCCTGTAGGCCGTTTTTGAGTTTTTATCATCGTTCATCACCCCCCAGGCTGGCGGCGGAAACCGGTTTTGGGCCGCTACCGACAAGCTGGCTGCGCATCAGCAGCGTAATGCTAAGCCCGATCAACACACTCACAATCCCCAGCTGAAGCCAGAACCCGGGGTAGATCGCCATGGGTAAAGACCAGCCAAAGGCCAATGGATTAATTCGGTGCACCAGAATCCAGGTCAACCAGACACCCAGGGGCAATGCCAACAGGGTGATCGACAGGGTCAGGGTCAGCGCCAGCCGGGCCAGCTGCGCCAAAACCTGTCGCCTGGTCAGCCCCCACACCTGGAGCAAGCGAAAATACCAGGCCCGGGTGCTGAAAAACACCCAGCCCATAATCAGCAAAGCCACCGCCGCCAGCACCAGAGTGACAAAGGTCATGGCGCGGGTCAGCAAAAAAGTCTGATCAAACACCGCATCGGCCAACTCGCGAATTCGCTTGTTATCACGCACCCGCACGCTGTCTACCTGCCACAGCCGTTGAAGGCCATCGGTTATGACCTCAATGCCACTATCACCCGGGCTGATAGAAAGACTCTCGAACGCCGGCACGTATCCGGCAGGCAGCAAATCGAGATTGATCAGCACTTCCCCGGCCGGGCGGCCGTAATCCGCATAAATCGCCAGCACCGGCAGCTCAAGCCGGGTGTCCGCCAAGGTCAGCACCAGGCTATCCCCTACTGCCAGTGGGTACCGCCGCGCCAGCTGTTCGTTCACCATAACGCCTGCACCTGCAGCAAAACCCTGCCAGGGCTGGTCACCGGCGGCCTGCAGGCTCCACATGGTCAGCAGCGGGCTAACGGGCCCTATCGCGAACAAGTCAACCGACTGCGCTTTTCTGCTCTTTTCCGGGTCAGCCGCTGCCGGCAATTGTGCTGTCCCACGCATTACCCGATGCCAGTCGCCGCTTTGCGCCAGGTTCGGCTGCGCAGCCAGCCATTGCGCGGCCTCGTTAGCACTAACGCCCGCGGGCACTTCAATAAAATAATCGGCGGCCAGGCGCTGACCCAGCCACTCGTCAAAGGTGGCTTCAAACACCGTTACCAGTGCTTGCACCGCCAGCACCATGGCCAGCGCAAACTGCAACGCAACCAACGGCAAGGCCAGCTTGCGGGCCATAACCCCAAGCTCGGTGTGGCGCCAGCGTGCTAATGGCTCCGGCGTTTTCCGGGCAAGAGTTGCAGACAGCGCGGCAATGGTAAATGGCGCGGCAATACCGGTAGCGGCAAACACCAGCGCCACCGCCACAAACACCAAAGACAGCGACTCAGCCAGCAGCGCCATTACCAGGCCTGTCACGGCCAAAGGCAGCGCCAACCAGGGCCAGGGCCTCTGTCTAAATCCAAATCCAGTCCCAGTCAAAAGCTTCGTCGGTAACGCAAACGGCAACAAAGCCGCACTGCGCAGCAGCAGCGGCCGCACGTTCTGCGCCAGGCACACCGCCAGCACGATGGCCATCATGGTCACTATCGGCGTCAGCCAGTTTTCTGCCTGGCCGGCGTACAGCGGCGTATCAAACAGGCTGTCCAAAGCCTGACCAAAACCACCGCCCACGGTGCCCGCTAGCAAGCGCCCCAGCCACACACCCGGCACCACACTCAGCAGCGCCAGCAGTAGAATTTCGACCAGTAATACCCGGTTGATGGCTGAAGGCATAACGCCAAACCGCTGCAGCAGGGCAAAGCTGTCGCGGCGTTGGGCCATGCCCAATTGGTACACGCTGCGCAGCAGCAAGGCGGTAATCAACAGCACCAGAAATCCCAAGGCATCCAGATTCAGCAAAAAGCTGTCGCCCAACTCGCCGGTGTCCGGGCCTAGTGAGAAACCCGTCATCCGATAATCTGCGGGCAAAGCGGATGCCGGCTCGGGCGACACGATTAACAGACTCAGGCTTACGTTGCGCGGGGCAACATTCTGCGCCAGCGCCGCGGCTTCGCTGATGTCGATAAAAGGTTCGCCGTTTAACGTCGGGGTCCAGACTGGCTCAGGTTTTTTTGATGGCTCAGAGCTTTCCATCGGCTCAGAGCTGTCTACTGGCTCAAGGCTGTCTACTGGCTCAAGGCTGTTTTCCGGCTCAGGGCTGTCGGTTTGCGCAAAGCAACCAGCGGCCAGCGGGTCTATACCCACCAGCCGACCGGCCTGCCCCGGGCGCTCTACTTCCAGCCAGGGCATTACGCACAGGCCGGCGCGGCGCAGAGTTACAAAATCAGCTACCGCCAGCGCCTGGCCATCAACGCGCTCTACCTGACTGCGCGCGGCCACCGCCTGCTCGCTCTGGCCCAGACTGGCTCGCGCCTGGGTCGTCAGGTGGTTCACGCCGGTCCACAGCATGGTGGCCAGCATAATCATCAACGCCAATGCCAGCAGTTGCAGCGGGTGGCGGCGATAATGACTGAACAGGGCAGAGAAAAGGTTTGAAAACTGAGACGCTGGAATCAGGGACTTTGGAATCAGAGACATGGAAGCTAAGCCCCCATTTGAGCGAGGTCCAGACGCTGACCACAGCGTGCGGCCAATGCCGAATCGTGGGTGGCCAGTATCAACCCACAACCACTGGCGGCTTGCTGGTGAAACAGCTCATCGACCACCTCAAGTGCTGTGCGGGCGTCCAGGCTACCGGTAGGCTCGTCTGCCAGTATCAGTGACGGGCGCATGGCAAACACCATGGCCAAAGCCGCGCGCTGGCGCTGACCGCCAGATACCTGGTCCGGGTAACGCTGCGCCAACTCGCCAATGCCCAGGCGCTTTAACCAGTCGCCGCAATGCTGGTCGCTTTGCCCTGCAAACCTGGCCCGCAGGCGTACGTTGTCCAGCAACGACAGCGCCGGCATCAGGTTAGCTTCCTGAAACACCACGCCAATACGTTGGCGCCGCAACAGAGCCCAGCGTTGCTGATTTGACCCATTTGCGCTTGAATCCGCCGCAAAGTGCTCGCCGGCAATGCTCACCGAGCCGGCATCTGGCTGCTCCAACCCACACAGAATGTTCAGTAACGTACTTTTACCAGAACCGGAGCGGCCCATCAGCGCCAGGGATGCGCCCGGCGCCAGAGTCAGCTCAAGCCCGGACAGCACATTCACCGTTTGTCCGGCGCTGACAAAGTGCTTACCCAGGCCGCGTACAGTCAGTAATGGCTCAGTCATGCTGACTCCCTGGCCCACCAGGCCCTCAGTTGCTCAAGGTAAGACAGCAACGCCGGAATCACCAACAGCACCAGCAACGTGGACAAACCCAGACCAAAGGCGATAGAGGTCGCCATAGGAATCAGAAACTGCGCCTGCAACGAAGTTTCAAACAGCAGCGGCAGCAGCCCGCCAATGGTGGTCAGCGATGTCAGCAGCACGGCGCGTATGCGCTGGACTGCGGCTTCGTTCAGGGCGGCGTCAACGCTCAGCCCCGCTTTCCGCTGCTGGTTGTAAAACGACACCAGTATGATGGCGTTATTCACCACAATGCCAGACAGACCGAACAAGCCAAACAGTGACAAAATCGTTAATTGCATGCCCATCAGCCAGTGACCAAGAATGGCGCCCACCAAGGCAAAGGGAATGATCGCCATCACGATCAAGGGCATAGTCCAAGAAGCGAATACCCAGGCCAGAATGACGTACATCAGCACTACGCCGATAATCAGGCCGGTTTTCATATCGTCAATGGTTTCACGCTGGTCGGCAGAGCGGCCTTCAAAGCTGTAGCGCACGTTAAACCGGCTGCTGATCGCCGGCAGGGCTTCGGCCTCCAAGCTTTCGATGATGTCGCTGGTGGTGCTGACCTCTGTGTTCAGCGACGCCGACACCTCCACCGCCAGCTGGCCATCAGCGTGGCGCAGGGCCTCAAAGCCCTGGCGATGATCCAGCAACACCACCTGGGACAGGGGCACAAAGCGGCCGTCTGGCACCCGGATGGTTACCTGGGACAAAGTAGCCAGGCGCTCGCGCTGGTGGCGTGGCAGCTGAACCCGCACTTCCATTTCATCACGACCATCCTGATAAATCTGCGCTACCCGGCCATCAAACGCGGCCCGCAGCTGGCGCCCTAAATCGGTGGTGGTCAGGCCCAGGGCTTCACCCCAGGGGCTAACCTGATAAATCAATTGCTCGCGGCCCCAAGGCATGTCGTCTTCCACGTCCAGAACCCCTGGCAACACCGCAACGGCCTGTGCAAGCTCCTCTGCGGCACGCTTCAGGCGGGTGGCATCCGGGCCGGTCAGGCGCACATTAATATCACGGCCCGGCGGGCCGGCTTCACGTTCGGTAATGCTCAGGTTCTCCAACCCCGCCGGCAGCGACAGGCTCGCCCGCAACTCGCTGATAAATTCCGGATTGCGCACGCTGCGCTGGTCTGACGGCACCAGCTCGATCATCATCGAGCCCAGCTCTTCACCGTTCCGAGAACTGCCCCCAGCGCCCAGGGTACCGCCACGGGTAACCACCGAGTGCAATATCAGGTTGCCGCCCAATGCCTGTTCGGTAGCGTTAATGCTCTGCGCCATGTCGACCATAAACTGATCAACCCGGCGGCTGTCGGTGCCGGCCACAAAACTGGCGTTGGCATAGAGCACCGACGGCTCCGGGGTGGGAAAGAAGTTGAAACCAATGCGACCGCCGCTCAGCAGGCCAACGGTCATGATCGCAACCGACAATGCCACGGCCAGAGTCAGCCCTCGGTGGCTCAGACTGAAGCGCGAAAAACGGCGGAAACGTCCTTCGCGGAACTGCTCGAAGCGGCGTTCAAAGCCGGCACGAAAACGCCCGACACCGGCCCCGGACGCCCGCAGCCATTTAAAGGCCGCGTTGCGGCTGACAGGCTTCACTTTAGGGATAACAAAAGCGTGGCGCAGGTGAGCAGGCAGCACCACAAAACACTCCAGCAACGAGGCAATCAGCACACAAATCATCACCAGCGGAATATCGCCCAGAATATTGCCAATCACTCCGCCCACAATCAGCAGTGGCATAAAAGCTGCCACCGTGGTCAGTGATGACGCCAGCACCGGCCACACCATGCGCTTTGCTGCGCCTTCGGCGGCGGCCATAGACGGCTGCCCCATCCGGGCATGGGCGTCGGCGTCTTCGCCCACCACAATGGCATCGTCCACGATCACCCCCAGCGCCATGATCAGCGCAAACAGCGAGATCATATTGATACTTCCGCCCACCAACCATAATATCGCCAAAGCTGCCAAAAATGCGGTCGGAATACCAACCGCGACCCACAAGGCCACGCGCCCGGGCAAAAATAAATACAGCAACAACACGACCAGCACCAAACCCGTCAGGCCGTTGGATGTCAGCAGCGAAATGCGGTCATCCAGCAGTTGCCAGGTTTCGTCGTACACCTCTAGCTGCAAGTTGGGCGGCAAAGTGGCGCGGGTGTCTGTTAACCATTGTTGCAACGCGTCGGCGGCCTCCAGCGAATCGCCATTTTCAGACCGCTGCAATTGCAGTTCCACTGCTGGAAAATCATTGCGGGTCAGGGTGAGCGGGCTGTCGCGGGATTCCTGGCGAATCGTCGCAATGTCCCCCAGCCGCAATTGAATACGGTCACCGCTGAGCAGCGGAATCTGGCCAAACTCTTCCGGGCTGCGGGCCTGTTCCACCGCGCGCAATTCGCGGGTGGCGTCCTGCTGGCCCAACAAACCGGCGGGTAAATCGCGGGACACTGCGGCCACGCGCTCGGCGATCTGTTCCAACGACAGACCCAGTGTTTCCAGCCGTTCCACCGGCACATCAATGCTGATTTGTTGTTCCGGCAGGCCGCGAATCGATACTTTATCGATACCGCGCTGTAGCAATTCGTCTTCAAAGCGGTAGGTCATGTAGCGCAATTCGTCGGCGTCTACGTCGCCATACAATAGCAGCCGGGCCACCGGCTCATAGCGTTCAATCCGGCTCACCCGGGGCTCTTCGGCCTCGGCCGGCAGATTATTGAATTCGTCTACCCGCTGGCGGGTATCGTCTAACGCCTGAATCGGGTCAGTGCCCTCCTGAAACTCCAGGGTGATGGACGACACGCTCTGGGCCGACGTAGACGTCATCTTTTTTAGCCCCTGAACGCTGCGCAGGCGCTGCTCCAGAGGATTGGTGATGCCTTGTTCGATGTCCTCGGCGGAGGCGCCACTCCAAACCACTCTTACGCTGACCACATCCAGCGCAAAGGTAGGAAAGAACTGTACGTTCATTCGGGTCAGTGCCAGCGCACCGCCCAGCAACATCACCAGCATCACCAGATTGGCCGCCAGCCGATGATGCACAAAAAAACCGGTCACGCCACGGCGCGGGGATGGCGTGCCGGAGCCGTTGCTTCCAGGCTGTTCCGTTACGGGCCGCTCGCTCACTGGCTCTGTGCTCCGGCGATGTCCACTTTCAGCCCGCTCATGGCGTTTGGTAAATGGGTGGTAATGATGCGCATGCCCGCTTGCAGTTCGGCGCTGCGCACCAGCAGATTGCGTGCATCATCACCCTGGGCGTCGTTGCCACGGGCCTCGCCCACACGCTCAACCCGCAAGCGCTGCAGGCGTGAATCATCATCCACCGCGTACAGGGTATCGGCGCCGTAAAGTGCGCTATAAGGCACACTTACCACCTGCTCCTGCTGCGGGCGCTGCAGGGTAACCGGCAGCAAACTGCCCGGGCGCAAGCCGTCCACCACACCCTCAACCACCAGTATCGCTTCGGTGCCGGCGGCGCTGCCGATACCGGCAAAGCGCACCAGAACAAATTCGTAGCGACTGTCTGCGGTCTTCGCCCTGAGCCGCTCACCGCGGTTCAGGGCTTGCTGCAGCTCCCCAACAAACACATCGGGCACTCTTGCCCGCAGCTCAAGCCCCTGGCGCGGATACAAACTCAGTAACGCCTGATTTTTGCTAACGCGGTCGCCAGCGGCCACCTGCACATCGGTGATCACACCGTCAAACGGCGCAATAACCTGCGCCCTGCCGGCATCCCGCTCGATACTCTGAAGGTTGGCGTTGGCGTTGGCCAGCCGTGCCTGCAGGCTGGCCAGGCGCGCAGGGTGCTCGGTCAGTGCGCGCTGGCGGGTGCTGACGGTGAGCTCGGCGCGGGCATAGGCGTCGGTAACGCCGTCTAAGGCTTCGCGGGAGGTAAGGTTGCGTTTAAGCAGAGACTCGTTGCGTTCCAGCTGGCGCTGCGCGCTGGCCAGAATGGACTGCTCACTTTTCAATGCACGCTGATCGTTACTGTGGCGCAGCCGTTCGGCGTCAATCTGCGCCTGCAAATCCGCCACTTCGGCTTGCGCCTGGGCCAGGGCTGGCGCCACATCGGCGTCATCCAGGGCCACCAGTAAAGTGCCGGCGGCAACCGCTTGGCCTTCAGACACCGGGCGTTGGGCGATCTGGCCTGCCAACGCCGCCGTTACGGTCAGCTGTTGCGGAGCCACAACCTGGCCATACAACGGCAACAGCGGCGTAGCGTTAATCAATTCAGCACTTTGCACAGCCACTAACCAGGCGCGCTCCTGGGCTTCAGCCTGAGCGGGCTGTGGGCGGGTCATTCGCAATACCATAAACACAGCAACGGCCAGCAGCAAAACAAGCCAGGGCAAAAGTCGTTTTATCATCGGGTAAAATTTCCTGTTTAAATCCACCGCCGCCGCGCCATGACATAGTACGACAAAGGCACCACAATTACGGTCAGAAGGGTAGACACAGCCAGGCCAAACACCAGTGATATAGCCAGGCCATTAAAGATCGGATCATTCAATATAAAGTAGGCGCCAACCATCGCCGACACGGCGGTCAGCGCAATCGGCTTGATCCGCACCGCACCGGCCTTTACGACGGCGTCTTCCAGACTCATCCCTTCGTCTAGCAGCTGGCGAATAAACACTACCAGTAATATAGAGTTACGTACGATAATGCCGGCCAGCGCGATCATGCCAATCATGCTGGTGGCGGTGAATTCCCGCCCCAAAAGAGCGTGGCCCGGCATAATGCCCATCAAGGTCAGAGGTATGGGCGCCATGATCACCAGCGGCAGCAAATACGAACGGAACTGGGCTACCAAAAGCACAAAAATCATGAAAATACCCACGCTGTAGGCCATGCCCATATCGCGGAAGGTCTCGTAGGTAATCTGCCACTCGCCGTCCCATTTCAGGGCACCGGCTTCGGGTAAGTCCGGCTGGCGAATAAAAAACTGCTCCGGCGCGTCTGCTTGTTGCTCCAGCTGGTCAACCATGGCAAACATACCGTAGAGCGGCGAATCGATAGCGCCTGCCATGTCCGCGGTCACGTAGGTAACCGGCAACAGATTCTTGTGATAAATCGCACCCTGCCAGTCTGCCTCACGGATGTCCGCAATGCTGGCCAGCGGCACCAGCCCGCCGTCGCGGCTGCGCAGATTCAGTGACAGCAAAGCCGAGGGGCGAGCTTTATCGGCGTCTGACAAAATCACCCGGATAGGCACTGGATATTTAGCGTGGTCGTCGTGCAGATAACTCACACCACTGCCGCCCAGGGCCGTTTGCAGCGTCGTCACCACTTGGTGCTGCGACACACCCAGGCGCGCAGCGCGGTCACGATCGATCACCAGTTCCCACTGGCGAATAGGCGCTTCAAGGGTGGTGTCTATGTCTACAAGGCCAGTCACATCCTGCATTCCGGCGGCCACAGAGCGCGCCAATGCCGCCCGCAGCTGCGGATCTACCGCGTAAATCTCGGCCACCAGCGGCGACAGCACCGGCGGGCCCGGCGGTACTTCCACAATTTTCACACTGGCGCCATAACGCTCGCCAATGGTGGTCAGCGGCTGCCGCAGGGACTGGGCAATCATGTGGGATGGCTGATCACGCCGGTCGCTACCGCTAAAGTTGACCTGAATATCGCCATGATACGGCTCAGAACGCAGATAATACTGACGAATCAGACCGTTAAAGTTGATCGGTGCTGCCGTGCCGGCGTAGGTCTGCCAGTTGTCGACGTCTTTTACCGTTTCCAGATAATGGCCCATTTCCATCAACACTCGCGCAGTCACTTCAACAGGCGTGTCTTCGGGCATATCCACCACTACCTGCAGCTCGGATTTGTCGTCAAACGGCAGCATTTTCAGAATAACCGCCTGAAAAACCGGCAGTGCAGTCGCACCCAGAGTCAGCAGAATAACCACAGACGCCAGCAGGCCGCGACGCAAGCGGTGATCCCCTAAAAACGGCCCCAGCACGTGGCTAAACAAGCTCAAAATACGGGGATTCACGCCTTCGGCCGAGCTTTCAGAAGAGCTTTCAGAAGAGCTTTCAGAAGCGCTGCCAGATTCGTTTTCCGGCTCCGCCGGCTCGCCTTTTCTATGGCGCAGCAGGCGCAGGGCCAGCCAGGGCGCCACTATAAAGGCCACAATTTGCGACAACACCATACCGGCCGACGCGTTAATAGGGATCGGGCTCATGTAGGGCCCCATCAAACCGCTGACAAACGCCATGGGCAGCAAGGCAGCCATAATGGTCAGGCTGGCCATGATGGTGGGTGTACCCACTTCGTCCACCGCCAGCGGGATAATTTCTTTGATTGGACGGCGCGAGTTCTGGATGCGGCGGTTGATGTTTTCGGTAATCACGATACCGTCGTCCACCAGAATTCCGATGGAGAAAATCAGCGCAAACAACGATACCCGGTTGAGAGTAAAACCCCAGACCCAGGAAAACACCAGGGTTAACAGCAGGGTAATCAATACCGCGATACCCACAATCAACGCCTGGCGCCAGCCCATGGCAACCAGTACCAGCAGCACCACACACAGGGTGGCGGATATCAGATCGGAAATCAGTTTGCGGGCTTTTTGCGAGGCGGTTTCGCCATAATCCCGCGTCACCAATACCTGCACATCCGCCGGTAGGGCGCGGTTGCGCAACAATTCGATACGTTGCTGAATGGCGCGAGTGATGTCCACTGCGTTTTCACCAGGCTTTTTGGCGATGGCAAGGGTAACCGCCGGGAAGACTTGCCCGGGCTGGCCTATAAACGTCGAGTCGGTGCTTTTCTCAAGATCATTCTGAAGATCATTCTGGCCAGTGCTCTGATGAGCCGGGCCAAAGCCCGTCATCACGCTTTGGTCAGCAACCGTATTACCACGGCTGACGCTGGCGACATCCTCCAGATAAACTGCCGCGCCCTGATCCATACCCACAACCAGGCGGCGCACTTCATCTACCTGGGTTAGCAGCGTACCGGCCTGAATAGGGATCGATAAATTGTTACGGGTAATTCGGACTTCCTGAGAACTGCTGTTCGCCGCCAGCAGGGCCTGTTGCAGATCGTAAACGGTCAGGCCAAAACCGGCCAGCAGGGCCGGATCAAAACGGATATCCACCCGGTCGGGTATGCCGCCCACGGTGTAGACATCGCGGGTGCCGGGCACCCGCTTCAGGGCCACTTCCAACATGTGCGCAAGGCGAGTGAGTTCTTCGCCGCTGTGACCGTGTTGTGGGTCGTACAGGGTGAGCGTCATTATTGGCACGTCGTCAATGCCTTTGGGTTTGACCAAGGGCTGGCTGGCACCCAGGTTGGCGGGTAGCCAGTCCTGATTGGAATACACCTGATTGTAAAGCCGTACCAGCGCCTCCTGGCGCGGTATGCCCACTTTGAACTGCACGGTAATCACCGCCTGGCCCTGGCGCGATACCGAATACACATGCTCAACGCCGACAATTTCACTCATTACCTGTTCGGCCGGTGTGGCAATGGCACTTTCCACTTCGCGGGCGCTGGCACCAGGAAATGACACCATGATATCGGCCATGGTGACATCAATTTGCGGTTCTTCTTCTTTGGGTGTAACCACCACCGCCAGAACACCCAGAATGACGGACAACAGCATAATCAGCGGGGTCAGGTGATTGTCCTGAAACAACCGCGCAATGGCGCCAGAAGGGCCAACCCTTGCGGCTGCCGAGGATGACGGGGCGAGCGGTAAAGGCTGGGAAGAAGAGCCCGAAGGCAGCTCCGGTGGTAATGGTTGGCTCACAGCGCTTGCTCCTGCGCTGTTGGCGATGACAGACGGAAGCTGCCCAGCAATTCTGCTGCGTTAACCACGATTTGTTCACCGGCGCTAACGCCCGCTAGTATTTCGATCTGGCCGTCCACTATTTTACCCGTGCGAACCTGGCGCAGCCGCGGAGTGCCATTGCCATCCAGCACGTACACGGCGCGCAGCTCGCTGCGTTGCACCAAGCTGCTGGCAGGCACCAAAAGTGTTTGCGAATGGCTGACCGGCACCTCCACTTTTACCAGCATTCCCGGGAACATCGAACCATTGGGCTCGGTAAGTGCCATGCGCAGGCGAAAGGTATGGGTTTTTGCATTGGCGTAGGGGTAGAAGGTCATTTCGCCGGTTTTCAGTACCCGGCCGTCCGCCAGAGTAACGGTGGCCTGGCGCTCGGCGCGGGCGCTTGCCGCATAGCGTTGGGGCAAGTCCACCACCACCCGCAGCTGCTCCAGCGACAGGCCGCTTAAAAGGGCCTGACCGGGACTGACCGACTCACCAACTTCCACGTGGCGCTCGGTCAGAATGCCACCGTAAGGCGCTTCAACGCGGGTGTAACTCAGTTGTTCGCGGGCTTCGACCATTCCCGCATCGGCACGCTCGGCGCGGGCCTGGGCGCCGGCAAGGTTATTGCGGGCCTGATCAAACTCCTGGCCCGATACCAAACCTCGTTTATGCACGCTTTCAATACGGGCGAACCGCTGTTTCGCATCCGACAATGCGGCCCGGGCTTCGTTAACGGCAGCTTGCGCCTGGCTCACCCGAGCCCGCTGTTCGCTGTCTTCCAGCTGCACAATCAGATCGCCAGAGCGAACGGAATCGTCCACATCGAACGGCAGTTGCAGTACCTTGCCGCTGGTCTGGGCTGACACAGTGCTTTGCTGCACGGCTTCAATTACGCCGTCCAGCAGTACGGTATCGGCCAAAGCGCGGCTTTCTACCATTACTGTGGTCAGCTCGCCAGACAACAACTGCGCTTGCGCGCTTAATGTAAAACCCCACAAGAGCACGCCCACAACAGCGCCCACATATGCCCGCAACGGGCGGCTGATCAGCTGATTGTTCACCACCGGATACTCCTTGTTTCGCAGCTTGTTCAACCGCGAACGCCAAACTGTAAAAGTTATTAGTTAATAACCGGAGGTTATCAGAATACGACTCGTGAGGACACCGCAACCCGGCACAACTATGGCTATGGCTATGGCTATGGCTATGGCTATGGCTATGGCCAACAAAAGCATAGCCCATGGCGCCAGCAACAACGGCACACGGCCGGCCATAAAAAACCCCGCGCACGGCGTTTCGCACCGGCACAGGGCAAAAATGGTCATCCACCGGCTATTAAGGCGGACAACCCCCAATTTTATGCACTACCAGCGTGCCGTTAACGCTGCCCGAACAGTACGCCCTGGTTCATTGACGCGAACCGCTTCCGGATTGAACGGGTCGCTGTTACGGCGGCTTACGTGGGGCGCCCAGGTGTTGTCAAACAGGTTGTCCAGCGCCCAGTTCAGGGTGAGGTAGCCGGTTAGTGGATGGCTGCCAGACAGATTGAATACGCCGTAACCGGGTGAGGTTCCAGCGGCGTCCAGGCCAGACTCCTCATCAATGCGGTCCTGGCGGCGAGCCAGCTGCCACTGGGCTTCAATGCTGTGACCGCGCTGTTGCCAGCTCAAGGTCTGGATAAATTGCAGCGGCGGAATTTGCGGCAGGGCTTTGTTGTCGTCGCGATTTTCACCGCGCACGACAGCCAACGCGCTGTTGCTGCTCCAGGTGCTGTCGCTCCAGCCCAAGTTGGCTTCCACGCCCAACAGGCGGGCGTCGATGTTTTTATAACGGGTATCTTTCGGCGTGGCTAGGTAACGCAGCACAAAATCGTCGACCTGATCAGCCCATACCACCGGCTTCCAATTCCACTGACCGCTCTGGCCACTGAGTTCCAGCTCCAGCTTATGATGCTTCTCGGTGTCCAGCTGCGGATTACCTATCCAACTGTCAGCCATCGTACTGCGAGCAATATAGCGCTCGGTCACACCCGGGCTGCGCACGCTGCGGCTGGCCGTCAGTGTCAGCGCCTGTTGCTGCGGCAAGCGCCATTCGGCACTGGCAAAGCCGCTGACGTTGTCGTCATTCGCTTTTACAGAATTTGCGCCGTACTCGCTTTGATACAACGCGGCCGGAGTGAGTCCCATGCCGCCGACTTGATCAGCTTTGGTGGCGTCCATTTCCACGCGGTCGTAGCGCAACCCAGCACCCACTTTGGCCGCCGAACCCAGGCGCATAAATGCTTCCGCGAACACACCAGCCCGCTCTCGCTCCACACCTGGCCACATCAAAGAAGCCGTCATCGGCATAGCGCCGTTCACATTCAGCAGAGTGGCGTCCCAATCGTTAGTTTCCACGTCTACCCCGGCGGCCCAGTCAACAAGGCTGGTAGGACTCTGGTCCAAAATGAAACGCAAACCCCGAGTTTGGGTGGTGGAATCTGTCTGCATTTTTTTCTTATCTGCGGGCAGCTGCCGCAGGCTGAAGTTATCCATGATGTGATCCACGTCGGCCTGCCAGGCCAGCAGTGACCATTCGCCCTTGGCCAAGGGCGCACCCAGTTCCAGGCGATACAGATCGGTATCAGTTTGCGGCGCGTCCATACCCGCACCGGCGTACTTCACATCGCTTTCTTCCTGGCGGCTGACCATACTTTTAATGTAAAGGCCGTTCTGTGCTGTCCAGGCCCCGTCAACTCGGCCTTCAGCATTTTCGTAGGCGCTGCGCACCTTGTTACCGCTGCCGTCTTCGTAATCATTGGCCTCGTCATAACCGCCAGACAGCCTCAGCCAGGCGTCGTCACTGCCTACCGCAGCCGCCGCGTTGGCCAGTTTGCCGTTACCGTTATCGGCGCCCCCCAGGGTGACCTGGCCGGTGGTTGCACGGCCATTAAATGTCGGATCGGCTGTGGTGGCAACGATTTGCCCACCCGCTACCGGCCCCCAGCGCAATGTCTGGTTATTGGTGCGCACCTGTAAGCTTGGCGCCAACGCCGAACTGAGGCGGCTGGTGGGCGGGTCCATACGGTTTGGGCAGGCGCCTTCCACACGAATACCGTCTAGTAGCACATCCACCCGCTCCCGGCCTTGGCCACGTATAATCGGCTCTAGCCCTCGGCCACCCATACGCGACAGAGAAACAGCCGGGTTACTGGTTAAACGCTGTATCGGTTCACTGGCCATGCTGGCCGAACCAACGGCAGCGCGTTGGCCTTCAGTTACCTGAATTAACAGCTGTTCGGTTTCATCTGCCTGTTGGCTATGGGCTTGCAGCGGTAGCAGAGTCAAGCCGCTCAATGTGCACGCAACCAGCCTGCCTAGTGGTTTTTTTCGCATTTTTGTTCCCATCCATCGGCGCATGTTCAAAATTTAATGCCAATGTTACCCAGCTAGCCGCCAGCCCGCCTGTGGCACGTTGCCGCAGCCCAAAGGAGGTACCTCTTGCGCGCGTGCTAAGCATATATCTGAGAGAAACTCCATACGTATTTTCTTGCCATAACCCGTCGAATATGGTGGAATCGGTCCCCCCTTTTTTACATGTCCTTTGAAATTCACACCATTCAGGCCTTCTAAGGAGGTACTTATGAGCGCACGACTGGACGAAAAACTGGAACCCATTTTCCAGGATGTTTTGCACCGCAACCCGGGCGAAACCGAATACCACCAGGCCGTTCACGAAGTTTTGGAAACTCTGGGCCCGGTACTGGTGAAATACCCGGAATTCGCCGACAAAAAAATTATCCAGCGTATTTGCGAGCCGGAACGCCAGATTATTTTCCGTGTTCCCTGGCAAGACGACAGCGGCGAGATTCACATCAACCGCGCCTTTCGCGTTGAGTTCAACAGTGCTCTGGGCCCCTACAAAGGCGGCATGCGTTTTCATCCGTCGGTCTATCTGGGCATCATCAAGTTTTTGGGTTTCGAGCAGATTTTCAAAAACGCTTTGACCGGTCTGCCCATCGGCGGCGGCAAAGGCGGCTCGGATTTTGATCCGAAAGGCCGTTCTGATGACGAAGTCATGCGTTTCTGCCAAAGCCTGATGACCGAACTGTTCCGCCATATTGGCGAATACACAGACGTGCCCGCAGGCGACATTGGTGTTGGCGGCCGCGAGATTGGTTATTTGTTTGGCCAGTACAAGCGCATCACCAACCGTTATGAATCTGGTGTACTGACTGGCAAAGGCGTGGGCTGGGGCGGCAGTCTCGCACGCACCGAAGCCACTGGTTACGGTACCGTATTCTTTACCCAGCAAATGTTGAAAGCCCGTGGCGATTCCATGGACGGCAAGCGTGTGGTTGTGTCGGGTTCCGGCAATGTGGCCATTTACGCGATTGCCAAGGCTCACGAGCTTGGCGCTAAAGTAGTGGCCTGCTCTGACTCCGCCGGTATGATCGTGCACGAAGCTGGCATTAATCTGGACACACTGAAACGTTTGAAAGAAGTGGAACGTCGACGTATCAAGGGTTATGTGGAATCCCATCCAGACGCCAAATATATCGAAAACGGCAACATCTGGACCGTGCCCTGCGATATTGCCTTGCCTTGCGCCACCCAAAACGAGCTCCACGGCAGCGATGCTAAGACGTTGGTGGAAAATGGCTGTATTGCTGTCGCCGAAGGCGCCAATATGCCGACTACACCTGAAGGCGTTCAGATATTCCAGGATGCCGGCTTGATGTACGGCCCGGGTAAAGCCGCTAACGCCGGCGGAGTTGCCACCTCCGGGCTGGAGATGCAGCAGAACGCCAGCCGCGATTCATGGACCTTTGATTATACCCAGAAGCGCCTGGAAGAAATCATGATCGAAATACACAAGAGCTGCTACGAGACCTCGGTAGAGTTTGGCGCGGAAGGCAACTACGTGCTGGGCGCCAACACCACCGGTTTCATCCGGGTGGCTAAGGCAATGAACGCCATGGGCGTGATATAACCCGTTGATATGATCAACCAACCTGCTGGCACTTCAGCCTTAACCGACCGGGTTTCAACCGGCCTTGACGGTTTGGATGAAGTGCTGGACAGCCTGCGCATTGGCGATAATGTGGTCTGGCGCGTCAGCGACCTGGCCGATTATCGCCGCTTCGTTACCCCGTTTATTGAATCGGCTACGGCCGCCGGCCGCCAGGTTATTTATCTGCGATTCGGTCAGCACTCCCCTTTGGTTGCCGACAACCCTGCTGTTAACACCATTGTTATTGACGCTCTGGGCGGATTTGAAGCCTTTACCAGCGCCGTATGGCAGCTTATTGAAACCCACGGCCGCGGCGCCTTCTATATCTGTGACTGCCTCAGCGATCTGCTCCACGCCTGGGCCACAGACGCCATGGTGGGCAACTTTTTCCGTGTGGTGTGCCCGCTTCTATTCCAGTTGGACACCGTGGCCTGGTTCGCGCTGCACCCCCAGCGCCACTCCCGCGCTACCCTGGACAAAATCCGCCGCACCACCCAGGTGATGATTGATGTGTATCGCCACGGCGATAACGTGCAAATTCATCCGGTGAAAGCCTGGCGGCGACAGTCACCTACCATGTTCTTGCCCCATCGCGAGCACGGCGGCCGCTTTACGCCGGTGACCGACAGCAGTGATGCTACCCGCTTGCAGGCTAGTCTGGAGCAGAGCCGAAGCAGCACCCGACAGCCGTTGCTGGATCACTGGGACCGGTTGTTCCAGCAAGCGGGCGAAGCCCTGGCGCAAAACGATAGTGCAGCCATCGCCCGCTACCACGATCTGATTTTGCCGCTGTTGATCAGTCGCGAAGAGCGCATGCTGGCACTGGCACACAGCTACCTGAAATTAGCGGATGTGCTCAATATTCGCCGCCGCATGGTAGGTACCGGCTTTATTGGCGGCAAGGCCACCGGCATGCTGATCGCCCGGGCAATACTGCAAAAAGACGCACCCGCCCTGGGCAATCATTGCCTGGAACCCCACGACTCCAGCTACCTGGCAACAGATGCTTACTATGGCTTTCTGGTGCATAACGGCTTATGGCCGGCGATCATGCGTCAACGCTCCGCTGCCGGCTATCTGACGGAAGCTGAGGCCCTGCGCGACGGCATTCTGGCCGGCGAATTTCCACCAGAGACTCTTAGCGAGCTGGAGCGTCTGCTGGACCACTATGGCCAATACCCGATTCTGGTGCGCTCCAGCAGTCTACAAGAAGACAGCTTTGGCAACGCTTTTGCGGGTAAATACGAGAGCGTGTTTGTGGTCAATCAGGGGCCGCCAGAAGACCGGCTTGCGGCGCTCGAAAATGCTATTCGCACCGTGTACGCGTCGTCTATGAGCCATGACGCCCTGGTGTACCGTCAGCAACGCGGGCTCGACCAACTGGAAGAACCCATGGCGCTGTTGATCCAACGGGTCAACGGCCGTTTTCATGGCCAATACTATCTGCCCGATGCCGCTGCTGTTGGCGTGTCACGCAACACCTTCGCCTGGGACTCAGACATGGACCCGAAAGCCGGCATGGTGCGGCTGGTGATGGGGCTGGGCACCCGCGCCGTTGACCGTATTGAAGGCGACCATGCCTGCGTTATGGCGTTGGACTACCCCACCCGCCAGCCGTTTCGTAACCCCGGTGAAAATTACCGCTTTTCCCAGCACCTGGTCGACGTGCTGGACCTGCACAGCGGTGAACTGGTTACCCGCCCATTAAGCATGCTGACCGAACAAATAGCCGATTTGCCCATGGCCCACCTGGCGGAGGTAGACCGTGAAGCCAGCGAGCGAGCGCGGGAACTGAAATTGGCGGAACCGGTATGGCGATTGACATTCCGGCCACTGGTTCGTAACAGCGGCTTTGTGCCGCGTTTGACCAAATTGCTTAAAACTCTGGAAAACGCCTACCAGCACCCGGTTGACGTGGAGTTTACCCTGCATCTGAACAACCACGGCGAACCCGCCATCAACCTGGTGCAATGCCGCCCCCTGGCCACGCTGGGCGACACCGGAGCGGTTACCATTCCAGAAAACCTGGACCGTAAGCACACTTTGTTCCGTACCCAGGGGCATTTTATGGGCGGCAACATCAAACTGCCCATTCATCGCATTATTCGGGTGGATGCAGCGCGTTACTCGGTGCTGACGATCAGCCAGCGCCACGATCTGGCGCGCCTGGTCGGCACCCTGGTAAGGGATACGCCCGAAAACCAGAAAGTGATGCTGATTGGCCCGGGCCGTTGGGGTACCAGTAGCCCCGAACTGGGCGTACCGGTGCGTTTCGCCGATATCGCACGGGTTGCTGTACTGGTGGAAGTGGCGGAAATGTCCGGTGACATGGTGCCGGACCTGTCTTACGGTTCGCACTTTTTCCAGGATCTGGTGGAAACCGGCATTGCCTACGTCGCACTGTTCCCCCAAGACAACCAATGCAGCTACCAGCCCGACTGGCTTGACAGCAACACCCAGCCTTTGAGCGTCCCGGCCGAAGCGTCCTTATCGGGATGTCTGCGGTGGTATGATAGCGCCAGCACGCCACTGAAACTGGCGGGTGACCTGCTCAGTCAGGTTCTGGTGTGTTACCGCCAGGAATAAATCAACGCGCTAACGGGCAACCAACACCCTATGGAATGGCTGACACTCTCCCAAACCGGCTTTCAAGGTGCCGCCCGCTATTTATTGGGCATGCGCCTGGCCATAGTAACCATCATGTTACTGGCCATTGCGGTCACCGATGCTTTTATAACCTTGAGCCACCGCGCCCAGGCCCTTTTGGTGTGCCTGGCCTATGGCGTACTGGCCACCCTGGCCTGGCTCTGGTTCACCCGGCGCCCGCCACAATCCATGCTGCCGGTCACCATGACACTAGGGCTCGATCTGTTGTTAATAGGCTGCTGGCTTTATAACACCGGGGGCTACACCAACCCACTGGTGTCATTGCTATTGTTGCCGCTGGCCATCGCCCTGGTATTGGTGCCTTTGAATCACGCCATTGGCCTGGCCATAGGCAGCGTAGTGATATATTCCCTGCTTATGCTATGGCACCAGCCCATCAGCTCCGGCGCCGTCTCCGGCATGACCCACGACCACGGTGCAAACCTGGCCCAGCTGCATTTAGTAGGCATGTGGGTCACGTTTGTGCTGACGGCGGTTATTCTGGTGCTGGCGGTCGGCACCCTGGCGCACCAGCTGCGGCGCCAGCAACTGCGACTATCCCAAAGCCGGGAAACCCGCCTGCGGGATGAACAGATTATTTCGCTGGGGCTGTCGTCCGCCGCTATCGCCCACCGCCTGGGTACACCGATGAACACGCTGACACTGCTGGTAGAGGAGCTTAAAACCCTGCCACCCGCCGCTGACATCAGTGCCGACCTGGAACTGATGTCATCGCAGCTGGCGCTCTGTGGCCAGCATTTGCAGCAGCTATCTGCATCCGCCATGCAGGCCAAGCTGTCGCAGCTGGAAACTCTGAGCCTGGAGCAGTGGCTACAACGCCTGCAGGAGTCCACAACCTTGCTCTGGCCAGAGGCAAACATACACTGGCAACGACCTTTTCCGGCGCTTAACGTGCAGGTAGATGCCACTCTGGACCAGGCCGTGCTGAACCTGCTGGCCAATGCCATTACTGCCAGCCCGCAGTGGGTTGCCGTCAGCGCGCAAGCCCCCAACGCAAACTGCATAGAAGTCATTGTGGAAGATCAGGGTGACGGCTTGGCATCGGCGCTGCTGGATTCACCCGGCGCCAGCATCGTAAATTCCGAAACCGGTATGGGCGTTGGGTTGTTTTTGTCGAACGCCACCATCGGCCGCCTTGGTGGCAAGCTAAAGGCGCGCCCAAACGGCACCGATGGACGCGGCACCACCATGATCATTGAGTTGCCGGCCGCGGAGTATTCTTTATGAGCAATCGGATGAGTAAACCGTCATGAGCAGCCAGCCACTGTGGTTATTGATCGACGACGACGAAGCGTTTTTACAGATTCTGCAGCGCTCGCTGTTACGCCAGAATATCAAAGCCACAACCGCACAAACGGCCCAGCAAGCAATCGCAGCGCTCGCCGACCACCACTTCAGTCACTGCGTTCTAGACCTTAACCTGGCTGGCGAAAGTGGGTTGCAGTTGCTGCCCGAACTGCTAGGCTACGCACCAGACTTGGCGGTCTTGGTGTTAACCGGTTACGCCAGTATTGCAACCTCGGTTGAGGCGATGCGCCGTGGCGCAGTGAATTATATGTGCAAACCGGTAACCGTGAACCAGCTGATTGCCGGTTTTGAATTCTTGAACAAAGCGCCGGAGGTACGGTCGGAACCGCCTTCGGTGGAGGAAATGGAGCGCGAACACATACAGCGCGTTCTGGACGAGCACGACGGCAACATATCCGCCACATCAAGAGCGTTGCACATGCATCGCCGGACACTTCAGCGCAAGTTGCAGAAGCACTCCCATTGGCGCAACTGAGCGTAAGCTTTGCGTTTATCACCACGCTTCGCAATCGTTTTTCCAAAAAATATATGATGCAACCAACTGCAAAAGGTAACCCTGTCAGGCTATGAAATATCCGCAATTCCCGAATCTGAGCGACAACTCACAACATCTTTCTGGCATCGCTCTGGTTGCGGCATTGAGCCAGAACACAGCCTTGTTGCTGGATGAAAACGCCCGAATCGTGTGGGCAAACACCGCATTTGAAAAAATAGCCGGGCGCTCCCTGGCCAGCGTAAAAGGCGCCCGCCCTGCGGAATTTCTGTACGGGCCAGGCACCGACATCAACAGCATACGGTTTATCCGGCGGCGCATGCTGCAGCGCACGCAGTTCGATATTGACCTGCAAGTCTATAACAGCGACAAACACCCGTTCTGGGTTCATT
Source organism: Marinobacter sp. LV10MA510-1 (assembly GCF_002563885.1). Lineage (GTDB taxonomy): Bacteria > Pseudomonadota > Gammaproteobacteria > Pseudomonadales > Oleiphilaceae > Marinobacter. The sequence continues at coordinate 2,832,949 of NZ_PDJA01000001.1, forward strand.
GCCAGTGCATTCCAGTGGGCGAGATCGAAGGCGTTACACCCGGCTTTATCATTATTCAGAGTGACATCTCCGCCACCAAGGCAGCCCAGCGTAGCCTGCGCATTGCCGACAGCATGTTCGAACAAAGCCGCGAAGGCATTCTGATCACCGATGAAAACAACGTCATTCTGGACGCCAACCCGGCGTTTTCACAGATTACCGGTTACTACCACGACGAAGTGATTGGCCAAAATCCGCGCATATTGAGTTCGGGCCGCCAATCTGCAGATTACTACCAGACTCTGTGGAATGCTCTGCTTACCCGCGGTTATTGGCGAGGCGAAGTGTGGAACCGGCGCAAAAACGGAGAAGAATATCTGGAATTTCTGTCAATCCAAAGGGTAAAACTAAGCGACGGTAACGGTTACTATCACATCGCATCCTTCTCTGACATTACCGCCCTGAAAAATCACGCCAAAGATCTGGAACGCGCCACCCATTACGATACCCTGACCGGCTTGCCCAACCGCCAGCTGGCCAGTCAGCGGCTTGAAGCAGCCTGCCTGCACGCCGCCATGCAGCAGCGACAGCTGTGGATAGTGTCTATGGATCTGGACGGCTTCAAAGCCATCAACCACCAGCACGGCGCTAATATTGGCGATCGCGCTCTGCGCATTCTGTCAGAAAGACTGGCCTCACAACTTCCGCCCGGCGACATTGTGGCGCGCGTGGGTGGCGACGAGTTTCTGCTGGTTATTCAGCGGCCACGCGATGAAAACAGCTGCCAGTACCTGCTGGACATTGTGCGCGAATCGATGATCATCAATGGCGACACCCTGAAGCTGTCAGCAAGCTTGGGCGTTACCCGCTATCCCGAAGACAACACCGACGCGGAAGGCCTGATTCGTCACGCCGATCAAGCCATGTACCTGGCCAAAGAAAAAGGTCGCAATCTGATTCACCAATTCGATCCACTGCTGAACGAGCACCTGCAAAAGCGCCGTGACCAGCTTACGGATATTTCCCGCGGCCTGGCCCAGAATGAACTCGAGCTGTTTTATCAGCCGCAAATCCGGCTAAATGATAACGCGTTAATCGGCCTGGAGGCGCTGATCCGCTGGCACCACCCCGAGCGAGGTCTACTATTACCCGGCGCATTTTTACCCGATGTTGAAAACAGTCATCTGGACGTACCCCTGGGCAAATGGGTCATCCACCGGGCACTGGAGACTCTGCAAGGCTGGCGCAAACAGGGGTTTGACGATATCGGCGTGAGTATTAACGTGAGCGCTACTTTTCTTAGCGACTGGCGTTTTCTTGAATTTATCGCAGCGGAGTTGGGTCGGTTTCCCGATCTACCAGCGCACCTGATTACCTTGGAAGTGCTGGAATCTTCGGCTTTGGACGACATCCATCAGGTGCGCCAGATGCTGGATTGTTGTCGTGAACTGGGTTTGACACTGGCGTTAGACGATTTTGGTACCGGATTCTCATCGCTAACCTACATGCGAACCCTACCGGTCAATATGATTAAAATTGACCGCAGTTTTGTCAGCGGCATGCTGGACAACCCGAACGACAAAGCGATTGTAGAAAGCATTCTGTTTCTGTGCCAACGTTTTGACCTCAACGTGCTGGCGGAAGGCGTGGAAACACCGGAACAGGCAGATATGCTAAAAACGTTAGGCTGCGACGGCATTCAGGGTTTCGGCGTGGCACGGCCCATGGCCAGCGATACAGTATTGCCATGGGTGCAGCGCTGGCAACAATGGCAACAATGGCAACAATGGCAACAAAAGAATCAGTCCCTGACCACACACATAGCGGCCATTAACACCGCACGGTAGCAGCCTGACCACCCTTGCATTGATCTCTGGCAAAAAAGCCGCGGCTCAACGGTAACGGCGCTGGTCCAGAGTGGTCAGGCGGTCTGGGTGAAACACCATCATCCCGGTCACAAATGCACCATTGGCAAAGCCCTCCGGAATCATGAACAGGGGAAGATAGCTAAGGTATTCGTACACCAGCTCGGCAAAGGTGTACACGCCGCTGGTCCATAACATCAGACACATCACCACGCCGGCCACCGCCACCGCAATGGCCGAACCAAAAAATCCGCAGACAAAAATATAGGCAAAGAAATTGTTAAAGTCGCGGTGGCGCTCCCACAGCATGATGGCGTAACTGACCAGCGCAGGCACCATCACGGTTATCAGGCCATTGGCCGCAAACATGATCAGCGGTTCACGGCCGGTAATCACCGTAATCGCCAGTGCCAGCAAGCCGGCCAATACGGCCAGCCCCCAGCCCAACATCAGCGTAACAAGGGTGACGCCAAAGACGTGAATGGACAGCCCCGGTGAAATACCTGCGCGCAACTGCCACAAAAACCCAAGCGCCACGGCAGCGCCAAAAAAGGTGTGTTGCAACGAGGTGTCTTGCCGTAGTTTATGCCAGTCAACACTGCGCACAGCCGCCAGCAGAATAACGGCGAACAGTAAGGCCGTAATCACCCATTGGGTGGTGGAAAGCAGGTTTTCGGTCATACCCATATGTCTGGCCCGTCTGCGTCGTCAGCAGCGACCGGATACCCGCCGTGCTGATCTTTATCGGCTATGAATCATCGTTTTTGGCGCCAGTTACCAGCGCTTTCCAGCCCTCATGGGCGCTCAAAAAGACGCCCCCGCTCAAGTGCTGACAAAACTCCGTGCGTTTGAGCCGGTCCATCACCGGCCCTTTCACATCTGACATGTGCAGCCGCACGCCGGCATCTCTCAGGCGCTCATTAATCGCCTCCAGGCTTTCAAGCGCCGACGCGTCCACCAGATTCACTGCCGGACACACCAGCACCAAATCCGTCAGCTGTGGTTCGCGGTTCACAATGTCTAGCACCGTTTCTTCCAAGAATCGGGCGTTGGCAAAATACAGGCTCTCGTCCACCCGTAAAAATGTCACCGTCGGGCATACGTCTACTTTATGGCGCAGCACATTCCGAAAATGCTCGCTGCCTGGCACACGCCCAACCACGGCACAGTGGGGCCGACTGGTACGATACAGAAACAGCCCCAGAGACAAGGCCACCCCCGCAATAATGCCGGCTTCTACGCTGTGCCCCAGAGTCAGCACAATGGTAGCCAGCATGGCACCGAAATCCGTTCGCGAATAGCGGAAAGTGCGCCGCAGTGCCGGAATATCAATCAGTGTAGCCACCGCCACTATAATCGTCGCTGCCAGCGTGGCCTGGGGCAACCAGGCAATAGCCGGGGTCAGGAACAGGGTGGCCACCGCAATACCCACCGCCGTATAAATGCCGGCTGCCGGCGTTTCGGCACCGGCGTCAAAATTCACCACCGAACGGGAAAACCCGCCGGTTACCGGCATGCCACCAGAGATGCCAGAACCCAGATTGGCGGCGCCCAGGCCGATCAGTTCCTGGTCGGGGTCAATCCGTTGGCGACGTTTGGCCGCCAGTGTCTGGCCCACTGACACCGATTCCACAAACCCGACCACGCTGATCAGCAAAGCGCTGACCGCTAACTGCTGCCAAAGCGCCCAGTCGGCCTGTGGCCAGGTTAACTGTGGCAGCCCGGAAGGAACATGCCCCACCAGCTTTACTCCCTGGAGCTGCAACTGCCAGAACCAGGCCGCCAGGGTGGTCAACACGACCGCCAGAATGGGCGCCGTTTTTGTGGCTACATCGGCCAGCCGCGGCGCCACTCCCAACGCCAGTAAGCCAGGTTTAAGGCGAGTGCGGGCCAACACCAAAAACACCAGAGTACTCACACCCACCGCCAACGTGACCGGATTGATATCACTCGCCGATGCCCAGAGCGAGCGGCCTATGTCGAACAGATTATGACCTGACCCGGTTATGCCGAATACGTGCTTGAGCTGGCTCGCCGCGATCACAATGCCGGAAGCCGTGATAAAACCCGAAATCACCGGGTGGCTAAGAAAGTTGGCCAGAAAACCCAGGCGCAACACGCCCATCAAAACCAGCATCAACCCCGACATCAGCGCCAGCACGACGGCGCCCATTATGTACTCTGCGCTACCGGCCTGAGCCAAAGGCGCAAGCGCCGCCGCGGTCATCAGCGACGCCACGGCGACCGGCCCCACCGACAGGGTGCGGCTGGTGCCGAAAAGCGCGTATATCACCAGCGGCAATATGCTGGCGTATAAGCCGATATGAGCGGGCAAACCTGCCAACAAAGCGTAAGCCAATGACTGCGGTATCAGCATTACCGTCACAATCAGCGCGGCCACCAGATCGCTACCTGCCTGCTGGCGATTGTACTGTTTGCTCCATTGTAATACGGGCAGGTAACGGGATAGGTTCATCAGCAACTCAGAACAGGTTTAGAGGGATTTTCAAATAGGCCTGACCGTTTTCTTCCGCTGGCGGCAATTCGCCGGCGCGCATGTTGATCTGCACCGACGGCAGAATCAGCCGTGGCATATCCAGGGTGGCGTCACGTTCGTTGCGCATGGTTGCGAAATCCTCTTCGCCGATTCCGTTATGCACGTGAATGTTGTGCTCGCGCTGCTCCACAACGGAGGTTTCATGGGCGTAGCTCTCTCGGCCGGGCGCTTTGTAATCATGGCACAGGAACAGACGGGTGGTGTCTGGCAAGGCCAGAACCCGGCGGATTGAGCGATACAATACACGGGCATCGCCACCGGGAAAATCGCAGCGAGCGGTGCCGTAGTCCGGCATGAACAGCGTATCTCCCACAAACGCCGCATTGCCAATAACATAGGTCAGGCAGGCGGGCGTATGGCCGGGCGTATGCATAACCTGAGCCTGCAACTCACCAATAGCGAAGCTGTCGTTGTCTTTAAACAGCCTGTCGAACTGACTGCCGTCGCGGGCGAATTCCGATCCGGCGTTAAACGCCTTGCCGAAAATCTCCTGCACCTCGCAAATATGTGCGCCAATGCCGGTTTGCCCGCCCAACTGCGCGTGCAGATAAGGTGCCGCCGACAAGTGGTCTGCGTGCACGTGGGTTTCCAGAATCCACGCCACCTGCAAATTGTGCTCGCGCACATAGGCAATAATAGCGTCTGCACTGGCCGTGCTGGTGCTGCCCGCGGCGTAATCAAAATCCAGCACCGAATCAATGATGGCGCAGGCATTGGACGCAGGGTCTTGCACCACATAGCTGAAAGTATTGGTGGGCTCGTCAAAAAAATGCTGAACGGTTGGCTTGGTCGTGGTCATCACTAAACTCCTTTCGAATTCGCAAACATCGAACCTGTGAATAGGCTCTAAGCATATACTAAGATGGAATATATAATGAAGTGCTGTTTTCTTCTAAGCAGCCGAGCTGACAGAAGAATGTTGCTGCACTGATTTTGGGGCTGATGAAAACCGATTGTCTGCCTTTCCTTTTTTCATTCGCCTTAAATATCGCAAAGTATCACGAAAGCAAAAAGATAGTTACTGGAAGATTCAATTGCAATGGCGAAGCGATAGACGGCCAGATCGTTTGGGTTAGTATCTGTACTGTTTTCAAAGCTCATACTATTTTTTTCCATAGTTACCAACTTTATTATCTTGTTACCGACTTTATTATGATCCCACAACTCCGTTGCATTGTGGCAATTCAATTTATCTGCCACAATGCAATCTTATGAAATAAGTAAATCATAAATTAACCAAAATCAAGTGGGGAACTGTATGGCAACGCTACGCGAATACATGAAAATTAAAGAACAAATGCAGAAAATGGAAAGTGATCTAGCTGCTATTGAGAACAACGAGAGCTTCCAGAATGATCTGAAGTTTTTCAACGAACTTGAAACTCTTTTAGAAATTTATGATAAAACAAAAAAGGAAACTGCGGAGCTGCTTAACCCGTACCAGGCTGAAGACTCGGCAAATGATGCCTTTACCAAAAAAGCCCGGAAACCGAGAGAGCCAAAAACTTACAAAAACCCCGAAACGGGTGAAACTGTTACCACTGCCGGGGGGAATCATACGGTTCTGAAAAAATGGCGTTCTGAAAATCCAGATTTAGACGTTTCAGACTGGCTAGTAACTGAATAACTATTAATAACTAAAGAGAAATACAATGACCAAATTTATTTTTGCTTTAACCGCTACTTTACTTTTGACCGCTTGCGGAAGCAGCAATATAGAGCCATTTTTAGGTACATGGATTGAAGTAAAAGATAATGGTTATGAACAAATGACGTTAACTGTTACAAAAGATTCAAGCGACAAGGTGAATATGTTGCATGACCGAATTATTACTAAAACGAACGTAACGTTTTTAGTTAGTGACGAAAAATTAGTTGATTTAAGAAATGACCAAACTAAATTTGAGTTAGATGGCGATTATCTGGTAACTGTTGACGCAGACCCCACGCGATACCAGAAAAAGTAAAAACCCTATTTTTTAATAACTAACTGTGGGGACATAATAAAGGTGGTAACAAAGCCCGCTTGTAGGCCTTACAGATGAGCCGACATACCAGATCCCAAAGAAATAAAGTTGGTAACTTTAGCCATAAATGGCGATTTCAGTGCAGGCTACTCTGTGGCCTGTACTAATGATGCTGTTTGACGAAGTGACCTCTGCACTGGACCCCGAAGTCATCAGCGAAGTTACCAGCGTAATACGCGGCCTGTTCGATCAGCACAACCTGACCATGCTGATGGTAACGCACCAGATTGGCTTCGCCCGGGAAATCTCAGACCGGATCTGCCTGTTCTTTGATGGCAAGATTGAAGAGCAGGGGTCGCCAGAAAGACTGCTGGACAACCCCCAGAACGAACGCACTACCAGGCTTCTTACCCAACTCTCTCCCAGCTCTAACCCGACTCCAGTTAGACTTACAGGCGTCTTCCATTGTCATGGCGCCGGGTAAAAACGCCTTGATATATTCGTCAGGCGTTACGGTTGCCATCATTTCATCAGAGACCATGTAGTCCTTAAGGGCTTTGTTGAATTCGGCGCGGAAGGCGCTGTCTTCAGGGCGGAAACCGACACCGACAACCTGTTTTGCACGCCCTACAAACACCTCTGGGTCAGAGATATCGAAACTTTCATTCAGGTCTGCGACGTGCTTGGCGTCCAGCACGTTAATGGGCACGGCATCGGTACGACCGGCGTACGCTCAGGGTGGGCCTGCAGCAAAACCTAGGCGAATCGACTCTCCTTCCGAGATTCGATCTTCAAGCGTTTCAGCCTGAGCCATACCGGCCGAAACCATCACGCCCAACGCGTGGTTTTTGTCCATCGATTGTTAAATAATGTCACCAGGTTGCCTCGCTTTTATCTCATTAATGAGTCTGATGATTATGCCTTAGATACAGGTCCTGACATTTCTTAACCACCGCCAGCTCCCGAGTGCTTTACTAATTGCGACCCAACTGCGCGATCATATCGTCAAGCAAGGCCACCACTTCTTCGGAACTGTGATTCAGGCTCCCCACCAAACGGGTAGACGTCTCGTCGTAACGGTCGCTATTCAACTTACCGCTATAGAACGACTGCGCCGCTTCGTAAAGTTCCCGGCCCACTTTGTGTACCTGCGGATGAACCTGATTAATCAGGGTGTCAGCACCTTTCAAACCGCGCGCACCCGCGGCTTTCTGAGTGATCAGGAACTCGCCAAGACGGCACTGGGTGTGATCACGTATTTCTGAGGCCGAAATCGCCGGTTCGTTGAATATCGCAAAGCGGATAATTTTGTCTACCCACACCACGTGGTCATGCTTGGCAGTCGCCAGCGCCATCTGCGGTGAATTTGCCTGCAAATACTCGAACCCGGCATCATTATTATGGCGCAGCGGCGCAATAGTGCTCACCAGCTCCTGAAAAATACGGCCCAGCGCCGCAGAGTCCTCCGAGTTAGCACTGACCTGGCACGCCATATCCCCGGAAACCTGGCTTTGCTCTTCCGCCGCTGAAGCGATGGAAGAAGCTAGGTCAACGTTCTGAACCGACGACTCTCGGGCCCTACGAATAACTTCAGCCACCCGCTCGCGGCTCTGCCCGGACAGCTGTACAGCTTCAACCGAATTTGCCAGGCGCGCCTGAACACTTTCGGAACCAGAAATAATGTCGCTCACAATGCCATTGATTTCACTGGCGGCACCAGAGCTGCGCGACGCCAACTGGCGCACTTCATCGGCAACCACGGCAAAACCGCGGCCCACATCGCCGGCCCGGGCCGCTTCGATGGCCGCGTTCAACGCCAACAGGTTGGTCTGGTCAGAAATTTCATTAACGACGTTGGTCAGCGACTCAATTCGTTTGGTTTGCGCGGCCAGTGCTTTCATTTCTTCATTAGCTCGAGTCAGCACCGTATCGACCTCGGCCAGCTTGGCCTCCATGTCGTCCAATGCCTCTGTAGACTCCTTTGTGTAGTTGTTCACACTGGAGGCCTGCTGCAGAACATCCTGCCCCAGACTGCCCACTTCCACCGCGCTGGCAGACATTTCTTCAATGGCCGCCGACAGAGTCTGGATTTTTTCTACTAAACTGTTGATGCGATGATCAAACTCCAGCGCGCCCTGGCCCAGAGTGGATACGTGTTGTGCCACAGAGACCATGCTATTGGCGATGCCAAGTTCATTACGCTCCGTCGCGCCCATATACTCAACCAGCGGCGCCAACCATTGTGGGTAGGTATCCGGGGCGCCGTCATCAATCACTGCTTGAAGTGCCTTTCGAGCCTGGTTTTGTGTAAGAAACATAGGTGTACTCCTTTTGTCAGCTTTTCAAAGAATCTTTGCAGAATAACGTTTTTTGAGCGCTATTCTGGCTTTAAATATGTGTCTCTGTTATCGACAGGTACAAATATTTCTTGAATCTACAACGCTCAATATTACGCCTTTTAACAAAGGTTTAAGGCCACCGCGGCATGACGCCACATTCGGCGCAGTCAATCCGGTACTATCCCAGGCTGACACCCATACGGAGTTCGCTTTGACAGGTCCAGATCATACACCCCAACAGACTAAGACCGCCGCTGCCCGCGAGTGGCAAGCATTCTGGCTGGCCGTCGGATTTTTAACCCGCATACCCATGCTGGTGTCGATTGATTATTCCCAAAAACTGATGAACCAGTGCAGCGTGTACTTTCCACTCGTCGGTTTGTTGCTGGGCGCCCTGTACGTGGGACTGTTTGCGCTACTGGGGCTGTTCTGCAGCCCGCTGGTCAGCATTCTGCTGGTGCTGTGTTTTCATCTGTTCATTACCGGCGCTTTTCACGAAGACGGGCTGGCGGATAGCGTGGACGCGTTTGGCGGCGGCTATACCGTTGAAAAGCGGCTGGAAATCATGAAAGACAGCCGCATTGGCACCTATGGCACGGTAGCACTGGTGCTGGCGTTAGCGCTTAAAGTCGCCCTGCTGGTGGAAAGCCATCACATCATGCTGGCGCTGCTTCTGGCACCGGCTATCAGTCGGCAAACACCACTTTTGTTGATGTCATTCCTGAATTACGTGACCGATCCCGACAAAAGCAAAAGCAAACCGGTGGCCGAAGGCTTTTCCCGCCGGCGGCTCGGGTACAGCAGTGGGTTTACCCTGCTGGTGGCATTGCTGTTCAGCGCCTGGCTGCCCGGTTTATGGCTGCTGGCATTGGTGGCTGTGGTTGGAACTGCTTTACTGTGGGGCTGGTATTTAAAACGCCAGCTTGGCGGCTATACCGGCGATGCACTGGGGGCCAGCGTGGTTTTTTGTGAGCTGGTGTTGCTATTGGGAATGTAGACACTACATTGACTCCCAATATCACGCCCTTATAGAGTGGCTTTTGACAGGGACAAGAGAAAGGAATCAACCAACCTGAATCTGAACTTAGTACTTGAAAATCTTCAACGCTTTAACAACAGTGATTTCTGGAGCAGGAAATGACTAGGTTCGCGTGTCATTACGCCATAGTGCGATTTATGCCTTACATCGAAACCGGCGAGTTTGCCAATGTTGGTGTATTGTTGTGGATACCAAAAACACGCCATTTGAGCTTCAAGTTATTGCGTCGAAAATACGCCCGGATTACCCAGTTTTTTGAAGAGCTGGACAAAGCCGTTTACCTGAAAACCATGGCTAATATAGAGGCAGAACTGCTTAGAATTCAAAGCATGCTACTTCACAACACAACCACCGAGTTTAGTAGTCAGGGCATGGAATACGGCTTTCATAAAGGCATCTTCGACGAGCTTATTCGTCCCAGAGAAACCATCGCGCGATTCAGCGAGCGGCGTAGCATTCTTTCTGAAGATCCACAAAAAACCCTGCAAGAGTTATTCAACTATTACGTTGGCCGGAACTTTGTAACCAGGGAATACCAGGAAACGGTTCTGGAAAAAGGTATAAAAAAACTACTTGAACAAAGCAACCTGGCTCGCCACTTTTCAAAACGGAAGGTTGAAGATCACCTATACAGCGTGACATTCCCCTTTGTCGAACAAGACGACAACAAAACGACTAAGGTTATAAAACCGCTATTTCTCGGGCAAGCGGATTCTACAGCGATTATTGAGCACGGCGATCACTGGAAGCTCAAGGTGAACCAGCTGAGGAAGCGTAACTTGCTTCATGGCCCGGTTTTGTTCCCGGTTAAAGGTCCTGAAGACGTTTCCCCTGCAGACATCAGGTTTCAGGCATTTGAAGAAGCACGGGATTCTTTGGCGGACGATGCCATTGAGGTGGTGCTATACACTGAAAAAGCCAGAATTCTGGAGTTCGCCGCTCATTAGTCGTTAGGCGCCACTTCAAGATCCGCCGCTGGCCTCGCTTTGTTTGGAATGGTGCTTGAAATTTTCCGCCTGCTCAAAAATCTCTTTGTACACCTCATCACGGTCTACCGGCGGGTAGCCGTGTTTTGCCAGCAGCAGAATCAGGCCAACTTTCAATTCCGCCTTGATGTCCTCGCGCTGGTTCCAATCGGTGTACTTTACCTTTTCCTGCACCACCACTTTTACCGCTTTCGCCAGGGGTAACAGCTTGTCTTCGGCGTAGCTGAAGTCGTACTTGATGGCCAGGTCTTTCAGAATGTCGTAAAAGGCTTTTTCTTCAAGGTCGATACCCAGCTCCTCAAAAGAACCGAGTTCCTGCTTCAGCGCTTGAATCAGATCCATATAGCGGTCGATGATGGTATCGGTGAAATCTTCCAGCACATTGCTGACCAAAACATCGTCTTCCTTGCGTTCGTTGTAGTGCTCCACCAGGGCTTTGAGTTTCTTTGAAAAATCCACACCCTTGGTTTTATTTACCTTTTTGAAGTCATCAATGGCTTTCGCCAACAACTGTTGCAGCAGTTTGATTTTTGTATTCGGTAGTTTGATCTTGTCGATTTTGGCCAGGTAATCGTCGTCAAAAATGTCAGTTTCGCCCTGGCTCTCGCTGCCCATTTTGAAAATCTCTTCCACGCCGTCACTTTTCAGCGCTTCGGCGACCATCTGCCGCACTTTGGCATTCATCTGAGCGCTGTCCGGCGCATTGCCACGGGTCAGTTTGAACACAATGGCGCGCACCGCCAGGTAAAAATGAATCTGGTCACGCTCGCCCTGGCTAACACCCTCCGAGCCGCTGCAAATGTCGTAGGCTGCTTTCAGGCGCTTCACCAAGTGCATAAAGCGTTTTTCAAACTTGTCAGTGGTCTGGGCGAACTCGGCCGCTCTGTTCAGGCAGTGCAGCTGTTCCAAGGGGCTGCCGTTGTAATAAGGTTGACTGTCGAACGAGTGGAACAGTTTGTTGAGCAGGTCAAGGTGGTCTTTCACCACCACGATAGACTGATTGATCTCTTCAATATTCTGCTGATCCGCTTTGTTGTAGTGTGCCAGTGCCAGATTCATTTGCTTTTTGATGCCGATGTAATCCACCACCAGGCCCTTATTCTTGCCCTCGAACTTACGGTTCACCCGGGAGATGGTCTGGATCAGGTTGTGGCGTTGAATGGGCTTATCAATGTACAAGGTATCCAGAAACGGCACGTCAAATCCGGTCAGCCACATATCCACCACAATGGCGATTTTGAAGTTGGATTTGGCGTCTTTAAACTGAGTGGCCAGGTCCTTGCGGTAGTCTTTGCTGCCCAACAAGTCATAAAGTTCTTTTTCGTCATCCTGGCCCCGAGTCATGATCATTTTGATCCGCTCCAAAGGTTTAAGTGCTTTTCGTTCCTGGTCGCTCAAATCTGCTTCCGCTTCACACACCAATACATCGTTCCAATGGGGCCGCAAGGCAATCACTTCCTGAAACAACGCCCAGGCAATATCCCGTTTGCTGCACACAAACATCGCCTTGCCCTTGACCGATGAACCCTCTTCCACTCGCCGATCATAATGGTTCACAAAATCCAGCGCTAAGGCCCGCAACCGGTCCGGGTCGCCCAGAATGGCGTTCATCTGCGCGCTGGCCTTTTTGCTTTCCTCGATCTGATAATCACTGGCGCCGTCATCGGCACAGCGCGCGTAATAGGCTTCGATTTCTTCCAGTTTGCTGTTATCCAGAATCACCTTGGCCGCACGGCCTTCGTACACAATGCGCACGGTGATCTCGTCGTGTACCGACTCGGTCATGGTGTAGCTGTCCACCACCTCGCCGAACACATCCAGGGTGGCGTCGATGGGAGTGCCGGTGAACCCCACGTAGGTCGCATTGGGCAAAGAGTCGTGCAGGTATTTAGCGAAGCCGTAGGTGCGCTGCACGCCTTTGTCGGTTACGCGTACTTTCTGATCCAGGTTGATCTGGCTGCGGTGGGCCTCGTCCGAAATCACAATAACGTTGGTGCGATCAGTAAGTAATTGGGTGTCCTCGGTAAATTTATGAATGGTGGTCAGAAACACCCCGCCACTGCTGCGGCCCTTGAGCAATTCGCGCAAATTGGCACGGCTTTCCACGCTCACAACCGCCTGGTCGCCAATGTAGTGTTTGGCGTTGGTAAACTCGCGGGACAGTTGGTCGTCTAAATCGGTACGGTCGGTAATCAGCACAAGCGTGGGGCTTTCAAAGGCCAGACTCTTCATCAACAAACGCGCCAAAAACAGCATGGTAAAGCTTTTGCCGCAGCCGGTTGCGCCAAAGTAGGTGCCGCCCTTGCCATCGCCTTCAGGCTTTCGGTGTTGCAGAATATTGGCATACAGCTTATTCGCGGCGTAAAACTGCGGGTAACGGCACACCACTTTTACTTCCTGCTTGGACACATCCGGAAAGTAAATAAAGTGACGAATCACCTGGCGCAGCCGATCCTGATTGAATAGGCCCTCAATCATGGTGTGCAGGCTATCAATGCCATCTTGCCCAATAATTTCGTTACCGGTTACCTTGCGCCAGGTATAGAAAAACTCATAAGGCGCAAACAACGAGCCCATCTTGCTGTTCACCCCGTCGCTGATCACGCACAGGGCGTTGTACTTCATCAACTGGGGAATATCACGGGTGTAGCGGGTAGTCAGTTGCACGTAGGCATCGTGAAGGGTGGCTTCTTCGCGCACCGCGCTCTTGAACTCGAACACCACCAGCGGCAGGCCGTTAATATAAAGAACCGCATCGGGAATCCGCTTCTCGCTGCCGGTGACCTCCATCTGGTTTACCAGCTTGTAAATATTCCGCGGGCCGCCGTAGTTTTCCGGCACTTCCGCCGCCAGCGTGAGCACTTCCCCCTCACGGGGCAGGCGCATTTCAGCCAGGCCCTGGTAATCAATCAGTTGGATATACAGATCTTTGCGACTGCGGTCTTCCCGTTTCAACAAGAAGCCGTCGGCGACCATTTTATGAATGGTTTTGTTGGATTCGTACAAGTCCAGCGCAGGCAGGCTTTCCAGCCGGCGAATGATAGAAGCGACCTCCGCCCCGGTAATGTGATCGGCTGCGTAACGCTGTGTCAGAAACACCGTTAAATCGGCTTTAATCAGCACATCGGTGGGCTCACGCATCAGCGAAGAACAGGGGCAATGGGGGTAACCCTGAGCCTGCAGCAGTTCGATGATGGCCTGTTCCAGCCGTGCCTCATTAAAGCTCATTATTTGCCCCTACGCTGTTTAGCCGTATCGATGAGTCGAGTGTTTTATCAGGCTTTCGGCGAGTTTGCCTCCGCTATCATCAGAGACTTAATTTCTTTAAGCGTCTCACTATAGTCTGTGTCCGATTTAATGGGACGAATGTCCATAATTCACCTCAGATTGTCTGTACATCGATTTCGTCGTACTGCCGATGGGTACCGACAAAACGGATGTAAACCACTCGATATGGGTAGTTAATCCAAACCATCAACCGATACTGTATACTGCTTTGAGAAGAGGAGACAAAACATGAACGCTCAATTATCACCGATCGTGTCCGAATTCGAAACCGAGGAACAAGCGGCCAGCTATGATCTCTGGTTCCGCGCCAAAGTGCAGGAACCGATGAGCAGCACAAAGCCAAAACTGGCACATGACGAAGTCATGTCGAAGGTGCGGGCTGAACTTGAAGAACGCAGGAAAGCCCGTGCTAACCGTCCGCTGGTCTGAGGAAGCCACCAGCGACCTTATTGAAATCATCGATTACATCGACCAGCGTAACCCCATAGCGGCGCTATCTCTACACTCTGAAATATTGCGCACCGTAGAAAGCCTTCCGGCGGCGCCTCTGATCTTCAGAGGCGGGCGAGTAACCGGCGCTCGCAAGCCACCCCCTTTGGCTCATCCATGAACCTAGCCATGAAATCAGAGCACCTCGGCGATTTACTGCTCGCCTTCGGGGATGCGGAGTTCGCCGGAGAGGAGTTTGGGAAGGAGAATATCGCGAAGCTTTGTAACCTCTTCGATATTCTCAGAGACGGAAAGCACCTTTGAATATACCGCTTTTGCTTGTTGGTTAAAGGCGTTCAGCACTCCCGAGTTTGGTACCAAAAATGGAATCGGCCGAAAGTTCTTTTTGCTGATTTCCATGAAGGTACTTCCGTTGGCGCGATCCGTTATCTGCCTCATGTTAAAATGGGCCCATGAAAGCAGATACATGGCACCGTAACTGTCATTCGGCAACATAGCGATAATTCCCTGATTCACGGAAACTGGAATATTGCTGATAGCTAAATAACCAATAGGCGCCCTTGACGACATTAGCACTACGCCAGCGGGCAGCTGGCCGGATGTGATCTTTTGAACGCCCGCGTCGGTCAAATAGCGCTCTGTATGCGTCACGACAATCGAGTCGAGTCTCGACATGTCTTTTGGAGTGCAGAACGCATGAACGCCGTCATCCCAGAAAATGGGGTTTTTAGTGCTGGGAGTGCCGCCCCCCATTATCTCGACTTGCTCGCCGACGGTACTAACCTCCCACCCCTCCGGCACCCATCCCATTTCCTCGGTTAACACAAACCGATCCGGGAACTGATGCTGAATGGCGGCAGGCAGGGGTTTGCGCTGGTCACCCAGAGCTTTGCGGGCTTCGGCGCGGGCGTGGAGTGGTTCGGGAATGGGGTTGCCGGCGGCCAGGGCGTTGTCGATCACCGGGTCGAAATCGACGAACCAGCTTTTGAACAAGGCTTGGGCCATGGTTTCCAACGTGGTGTTCATTTGATGGTTTAGATCGATTTTAGCATCAAGGCTGCTAAGAACGCTGGCAATACGCTTCTGGATTGCCAGCGGTGGCAGAGGGATTTCTAACTGAGAGATTGCCCTGCCAGTCAAATGCTGAATTGTGGTTCCAGTGAAATAGGGAGCAAGAATTCCGGTTCGGTAAGCTTCCGTGAACCAATAGTGAAGGTAATAGTTATTGAGACCTTGTAATGGCCTAATTCGGTGCAGTGCTTTTTGAATTTTCATGCCTGGAATGTGATCTTTCCATATTGCGCAGCGGCCGGGTTCACCGCCCTCGCAAACAATCAAGTCGCCAAATCTCAGGCCATACCGATCATGTTCATTTTTCTCAAATCGCATTTCAGCAAGGTCATCCAGTTCGAAACTTCCCCAACGGACATTCTTGTTGCCGAGGTAGGGGTAAAGTTCGCCACGATTCTTCTCTTTGTCGAGCATCTTCCCCAGACAAGAATCAACATGGTCACCTAGCCGCACTTTGGGCCACTCACGCCCCATAACCCAACCCCTCTAAATTCGCCCGAATCGCCGCATCCAGACTCTCGCCTTCCGCCATCTGCTGGTAAAGGGTCTGGCTCAGTTCGATCATTTTCACTTCAAAGGGAATGCCGTCATCTTCAATCGCAGCTGCGCCCACATAGCGGCCAGGGGTAAGCGCGTAGTCGTTAGCTTTGATATCAACCAGAGTGGTGGCTTTGCAGAAACCGGGTAGGTCTTCATAACCGCCGTCTTTAGCCTCACCGCGCCAGGCGTGGTAAGTGCGGGTTATTTCGGCGATGTCGTCGGCGGTGAGTTCTTTATGGGTGCGGCTGATCATAGAGCCCATATTGCGGGCGTCGATGAACAGGGTTTCGCCTTCGCGGTTACGGTGGTTGCTGTCGCTGTGGCCGGCAATGGTCTGTGCCTTTTTGTTCTTGGTAACGAACCACAGGCACACCGGAATCTGGGTGGTGTAGAACAGTTGGCCCGGCAGGGCGATCATGCAGTCCACTAGGTCGTTTTCAATCAGCTTCTGGCGAATAGCGCCTTCGCCGCTGGTGTTGGTCGACATGGAACCGTTGGCCATAACAAAACCGGCAGTACCCTGGGCAGACAGTTTGGACACCATGTGCAGTATCCACGCGTAGTTGGCGTTGCCGGTGGGCGGCGCATCGTAACCGGCCCAGCGCGGGTCGGTGCTGAGCTCATCCGCGCCGCGCCAGGCTTTCATGTTGAACGGCGGGTTCGCCATGATGAAGTCGGCTTTCAAATCCGGGTGCTGGTCTTTGAAGAAGGTGTCCGCTGGAACATCACCGAGGTTGCTGGCAATGCCACGAATGGCCAGGTTCATTTTTGCCAGCTTGTAGGTGGTAGCGGTGTATTCCTGGCCGTATATAGAAATGTCTTTTTGGTTGCCCTCGTGGTTGCGCAAAAACTTCACGGACTGCACAAACATGCCGCCGGAACCGCAGCAGGGGTCGTAAATTTTGCCCTGATAAGGCTCGATCATTTCCGCCAGCAGATTAACAATGCACTTTGGGGTATAAAATTCGCCGCCGCCCTTGCCTTCGGTGGCCGCGAATTTACCGAGGAAGTATTCGTATACCCTACCCACCAGGTCTTCTTCATTACCCTCTGGCCCGGCACTGCTTTGGTCACTCACGGTGGCGATGTTGTTGATGGAATCAATCAACGCCGCCAGCTTGCTCGCTTCCAGCCCCATGCGTGAAAAGTAGTTGTCCGGCAATGCGCCTTTCAGTGACGGGTTCAGCTTTTCAATGGCATAGAGCGCAGTGTCGATTTTTATCGCGATGTCGTCTTGCTTGGCCTGTTTCTGCAGGGTGTTCCAGCGGGCGTGCTCCGGCAGGTAGAACACGTTTTTCATGGTGTAGAATTCCACCATGTCTACGTAGGCGTCTTGCCCCTCAGCAATCAGCGCCTGCTTGCGGGCTTCAAACTTGTCACTGACGAATTTGAGGAAGATCAGGCTCAGCACTACGTGCTTGTATTCCGACGACTCCACTGTGCCGCGTAGCTTGTCGGCGGTGTCCCAGAGGCTTTGTTCGAAGGTGCGGGTGTTCTTTTTTACGGAGGAAGACTGCTTGCTCATAAACTGCCTTTGTTTACGGACGCGGTATTAAGAGGCGATGGTAATGGTTCGAATAAAGGGCAGTATGATAGCGCTTACC
This sequence comes from Marinobacter sp. LV10MA510-1, assembly GCF_002563885.1. Classification (GTDB taxonomy): domain Bacteria; phylum Pseudomonadota; class Gammaproteobacteria; order Pseudomonadales; family Oleiphilaceae; genus Marinobacter. Next base: position 2,850,634 of record NZ_PDJA01000001.1, read on the forward strand.
GGGGGTTTGGCCTAACTCTCTGCTGGGTTCTCCACTGAACTCGCCGCTGAAAATAGAAAAACAAGGCTGCGGATGAGGAGTCCACCCGCAGCCTTGCCTGCGCCTTATAACTTAGCCGTCAATACAGGATAGCTTAACGGTCAATGCGGGATATTTTAGTACCTTCAATACTCAGCCCCGCCATCAGGCCCTGCTGGCTGTAAATAAACGCATAAGCATCGTCTTTCAGGGACGAGGTCGACAGGTTTCTAGCCACGCCTTCGTCAACCAGAACGACAGTCGGACCAACACCAATTTCCCAGCCGTTGGTTTTCTCAAGGTAGGCCACGGCGGAATCTGTCATCAGAAACACGGCGTAAGCGTACGACTGTGCTCCGGCCTGCAAACCCCAGGAACCGGTGATGGAATTGTAGTAATCAGTCACGGCCGAGCCTTTCAATAACACGCCTTCGCCATAGCTGCCGCCAAAGACCAGGCCGGCTTTTACGATATTGGGGAACACCAAAATACCTTTGGCACTTTTCGATAAAGTTTCAGCCACCGGATGAACTTTATATAGCGTATCCAACGACTGCATTGCATTGCGGTCAAGATCTTCAGCGCTTGCCGCCAGCGCCGGATTCGCAACGGTCATTACCATGACGGACGTTAGCGCGAATACAAATCCAAAAAAGGTTTTACCTAAACGATTCATGACACAGTCCTCCTGAGTGTTCACCAAACTATAGATCTGTTGGCTGAAAACTAACCGTTACAGCTGGGACACATTGCCTTAACCATCGATTGACTCGCTTTAACTATCGATTGAATAAGAGGCTATTCGCGACAGTTGGCTGTAAGGCAGGCCGGTTTCGTCGTGCCAGGCATTGAATGCCGCCTGCACCTGGCACAGGCCTTTCTTACTGCTCGTTGATGCATCCAGAAGCTTGGCCTGGCGCAGCACCTGAATAACATCGTTGGACATAATAAAACCGTCCCAGCCCACCCGGCGCAGAAAATACTGGGCGCTGTTACCACCCAGGCGTGAACCGTGGCGCTTTAACCACAGCAGCAATCCGGCCTGGTCAGACGACGGCCACTGGCGCAGAAACGCACCAAAACTGCCGTGCTCGTGGACTGTGTCCATAATCATGCGGGCGTTTTCCGGCACCGTGCGGATTTTTTGCAGGTTGCGCACGATGCGTTCGTCCATGGCCAGTGCCTCTAGAACGTCCGGCGGCACCTGCTGCCAGTAGGCTGGTACGAAGCCGTGAAAGGCGGCTTCAAAATCCGGCCATTTTTTGTCGATCACCCGCCATACAAAACCCGCCTTGAACACACAACAGGTGATTTCTGCCAAATAACGGTCGTCACTGCGCTGTTCCAGCGCGCTGGCCGGCGGCGGCGTGGGTAACCAGGCGTTTAACTCTTCAACGCCGCCTTTGCGCGCAATCGCGCGCTCATGAATTTCTGAAAAGCGCATGGCATCTTGTCTTTTAGGGTGTGGATGGGTTGCTGGAAATTAATAATGCATTCGCACAATAGTGACCCGACTCAATTCCGATTTTCCATTTCTCAACTACCTTGAAGGTTAACGATCCGGAAATCGTGGCCCCACCTGGCTGGGCAAGGCTAAAACGTTCGCAGCCAGGATCGGGATCTTTCATTGGCTCTATTTATAGCTGTCGGTGTGGATAAAGGAGAAATGCTGTGAACAATAAAAACAACCCCCCGAAAACCCCTTCTGACGATTCGTCAGATCCTGTAAATAGCTCGCCAACTAGCTCTCCAGACCTCTCTCCAAATAATTCTCAAAATAACTCTTCAGACAACCCGGAACACGATCTGGCAACGCGGTTTCCTACCGCCTACACCATTCTGTTTATGCTGATTATATTTGTAGCTGCGTTGACCTGGGTTATACCTGCCGGCCAATACGACCGGGTGATGAACGAAGAGGTCGGGCGCGAGGTGGCCGTGCCGGGCACCTATAAAGTTGTCGAACCCAACCCCCAGGGTTTCGTGGACATAATGCTCGCACCCACCGCCGGCTTTTATGATCCGGACAGCTATGTGGCCAACGCGATAGATGTTGCCCTGTTCGTCATTTTCCTGGGTGGCTTTCTGGGTGTGATGAACTCCACCGGCGCCATTGATACCGGCATACGCAGTGCCATGCGCCACCTTAAGGGCCATGAAATCTGGATGATCCCGATACTAATGACCCTGTTTGCCATCGGCGGCACCACCTATGGCATGGCCGAAGAGACCCTGGCGTTCTATGCCATTCTGATCCCGGTCATGATGGCCGCCGGCTACGATGCTGTCACCGGGGTAGCCATTATTCTGGTGGGGTCCGGTATCGGCGTACTGGGTTCCACCATCAACCCGTTTGCCACCGTTATCGCCGCCAATGCAGCCGGCATCCCGTTTACCGATGGCATTGTCGTGCGTTTTATTCTGCTGATCGGCGGGTTGCTGATTTGTGCCGCCTACGTCATGCGTTACGCAATGCGCGTCAAAGCGGATCCATCCCGCTCTGTTGTAGCCAAACAATGGGATGCTCACCGCCGGCTGTTTCTCAGCGAGTCTAGTGAGGGTGTTGATGACTCCACACTCAACAAGACCCAGATCGTCGCCCTGCTGATTTTTGCTGCAACCTTTGTGTTTATGATCTGGGGCGTGTCTTCACAGGGCTGGTGGATGGCCCGCATGGGCGCGCTGTTTTTTGGCTCGGCCATTGTGATCGGTATTGTTGCCCGCCTTGGCGAGAAAAAACTCACCGGCAGTTTTGTCGATGGCGCCCGTGATCTTTTGGGCGTTGCACTGGTGGTCGGGCTGGCCCGCGGCATCGTGGTCATTATGGACCAGGGCATGATTGCCGACACCATTCTGCACAGCGCCGAAAACTCGCTGGGCGGGCTGCCCGAGCTGGCGTTTATAAACCTGATGTTCTGGATTGAAGTGGGCATGAGTTTCTTTGTGCCGTCGTCTTCAGGCCTGGCCGTGTTGTCTATGCCAATTCTTGCACCGCTGGCAGATTTCGCTGATGTCGGGCGGGACCTGGTTGTGACCGCTTTTCAATCCGCTAACGGCCTGGTTAACCTGATCAACCCCACATTCGCCGTAGTGGTTGGCGGCCTGGCCATTGCGCGAGTGTCTTACGACCGCTGGATCGCTTTTATCTGGCCTTTGTTGTTGATTCTTACCGTTTTCATTTCGGTGGTCATCAGTGCTGCGGCATTGCTTTGATAATCATTATAACAATGACAAAGCCATACACATTGGAGATTAATCATGTCTGAATTAACACTTGGGGTGCATTCTGAAGCCGGAAAACTGCGGCAGGTTATTGTTTGTCGCCCTGGCCTTGCCCACCGCCGGCTTACGCCGTCTAACTGTGACGATCTGCTATTTGACGACGTGTTCTGGGTGAAGCAGGCTCAGAAAGATCATGACGTATTTTCCGAGCTTATGCGGTCACGGGGTATTGAAGTTTTAGACGTCAACGATTTATTGGCAGAAACTTTAAACATACCCGAAGCCCGCAAATGGATTCTTGATCATCGAATCACCTGGAACGATATCGGCGTCGGGATGATTTCCGATCTTCGTGCCTGGATGGACGAGCTGCCGGGCACAAAACTTTCCGAGTACCTGATTGGCGGGCTGGAAGTAGCAGACTTGCCCTTTGATCCAACCGGTCTTTTCGGCAACCACCTGGGGCATTACGGTTTTGTGCTGCCACCGCTGCCCAACTATCTGTTCACCCGCGACAACAGTGCATGGATTTACGGTGGTGTTGTTCTCAACCCCATGTACTGGGCCGCGCGGAAACCCGAAACCCTGCTGATGGCCGGCATTTACCGTTTCCACCCGAAGTTTGCTGGAAAAGCAGATGTGCTCTGGGGCGACCCTACCAAGAATCATGGCCTGGCAACGCTTGAAGGCGGCGACATCATGCCTGTGGGCAATGGCACCGTACTGGTGGGCATGGGCGAGCGCTCATCACCCCAGGCCGTAGGCCAATTAGCAAATGCTTTGTTTGAAAAAGGCACCGCGGAGCGGGTGATTGCCTGCCAGATTCCAAAATCCCGCACCGCCATGCACCTGGACACCATCTTTACTTTCTGCGGCGGCAATGTGGTTACCGCGTTCAAGGAAGTGGCGGACGAAGTGATCTGCTATGACCTGCGCGCCGGTGAAGGCAAAACACACCTGTCTTTCCGCCAGGACTCACGGCCTTTGTTTGATGTGGTGGCAGAGGTTCTGGGCTACAAATCCCTGGTAGTGGTTCCAACCGGTGGTGACGACCCCGCCGAGCGCGAGCGAGAGCAGTGGAACGATGGCAACAACGTGCTGGCCATAAGCCCGGGCGTGGTGATTGGCTACGACCGGAACGACGACACCAACGCGGCCCTTAAAGCGGCGGGTATTGAAGTGCTGGCCATTCCAGGTGCTGAACTGGGCCGTGGCCGGGGCGGCGGACGCTGCATGAGCTGCCCCACGATTCGTGACGCTATCTAATCGAACCTGACCGCACCTGCACCCAAGAGGACAAAGAATATGGCTTTTAATCTGAAGAATCGCCACTTCCTGACCCTGCGGGATTTCTCCCCGCAGGAGATCAGCTTTCTGCTTAAGCTGTCGACCGATCTGAAAGCGGCAAAATACGCCGGCACCGAGGTACCGCAGCTTATCGGCAAGGAAATCGCGCTTATATTTGAAAAGAACTCCACCCGCACACGAGTTGGGTTCGAAGTGGCCGCTTACGATCAGGGCGCCAGAGTGACCTATTTAGGGCCCTCTGGCACCCACATCGGGCACAAGGAGTCGGTAAAAGACACGGCTCGGGTATTGGGCCGGGTTTACGATGCCATCGAATACCGCGGTTTTGGTCAGAAGATTGTCGAGGAGTTGGCAGAGTTTGCCGGTGTACCGGTTTATAACGGTCTGACCGACGAGTTCCACCCGACGCAGATTCTTGCGGACTTTTTGACCATGCAGGAGCATGTTGAGAAGCCGCTGCACCAGGTGGCCTATGCGTTTCTGGGCGACGCCGCCAACAACATGGGCGACAGCCTGCTGATTGGTGGTGCCAAAATGGGCATGGATGTGCGCTTGTGTGCACCCAAAATCTGCTGGCCGCAGCAATCCATTCAGGACGAAGCCCAGGCGATTGCAAAGGAAACCGGCGCCCGCATTACCCTTACCGAAGATGTAGATACAGCCGTGACCGGGGTCGACTTTGTTTACACCGACGTTTGGGTGTCTATGGGCGAGCCAAAAGAAAAGTGGGGTGAGCGCATAAAACTGTTAATGCCCTATCAGGTGAACGCGGCGGTGATGGAAAAAACCGGCAACCCCCGTGCCCGCTTCATGCATTGCCTGCCGGCGTTCCACAATACCGACACCATCGTGGGTAAGGAAATTCAGGCAGAGTTCGGAATCAGTGCCATGGAGGTCACCGACGAGGTGTTTGAAAGCCCTGCATCGATTGTTTTCGACCAGGCAGAAAACCGCATGCACACCATTAAAGCGGTCTTGGTAGCCACTCTCGGGGCCTGATTCCGGCGCGGAATGCTGATAAAGGACACACATTATGCTGATTGTTGCAGCTCTGGGCGGTAACGCCCTTTTGAAACGCGGCGAACCACTGACCGCCGAAGCCCAGCGCACCAATGTTCGAACAGCAGCCTTATCGCTGGCCGAACTGGTGCGCGCCGGGCACCAGCTGGTAATTACCCACGGTAACGGCCCCCAAGTGGGTTTGTTGGCTTTGCAGGGCGCCGCCTATAAGCCGGAAGAAGCTTATCCGCTGGATGTTCTGGGGGCCGAGACCGGTGGTATGATCGGCTACATGATTGAGCAGGAGCTGGAAAATGCTCTGGGTCATGATCGCCCGGTGGCAACCCTGCTTACCCAGGTTGTTGTAGATCCGAACGATCCCGCTTTTGCCAATCCGACCAAATTTATTGGCCCGGTGTACGATAAGGCAGAAGCGGAATCCCGCGCCGCGGCCGCCGGCTGGCATATCGCAGCCGATGGCGACAAATGGCGCAGGGTAGTGCCCTCCCCTGCACCCAAAGAAATTCCGGATATGCGCGTACTGAAACTATTGCTGGATCAGGAGGTGGTCATAATCTGTACCGGGGGTGGCGGCATTCCAGTGCTGCGCCGTAACGACGGCAGCATGACCGGTGTAGAAGCGGTTATCGACAAAGATGCCGCCAGTGCTTTGCTGGCGAGGGAGTTGGGCGCCGACGCGCTGCTATTGCTGACCGACGTGGATGCTGTTTATCGTGACTTTGGTAAACCCACTGCCGCTCCGGTTCGCACCGTTACACCGGCCCAGGCAAGAACACTGGACGTTCCCGCCGGGTCCATGGGGCCGAAAGTAACGGCGGCCTGCGACTTTGCGGATACCGGAGGCATCAGTGGCATTGGCCGGTTAGAAGATGCGCTTGCCATTCTTGAAGCGCGCGCGGGCACACTCATCACAGGATCATCCACTCACAACCCTTAACGTTTCAGGCGCTTCGCCATGTTGAATCAAGCTGTTCCGGGCTCAGGTCAGGGTAGCCCGGAGCCTAAGTCTGTTACTGATCATCTCGCAAATGGCGAACTTGACGGAGAGGTAGTCGGCATTCGCGGTGGCGTTGTTGACGTTCTTTTTCCGCAAGACTCTCCGCGTATTCACGATTTGCTTTACGCCGGCAATCTGGCGCTGGAGGTCACGTCCTTACTGGAAAGCGGCGCCGTGCGCTGTATGGCGCTGGCCCCGGTGCGCGGGCTGGGCCTGGGTGTTTCTGTGCGTGCTACCGGAGCACCCATCCTGGTCCCGGTCGGAGACGCTGTTTTGGGCCGCATGCTGAACGTCTTCGGCGAGCCCATTGATAACAGACCTGCTCCTGCCACCGACATTCGCCGTTCTATTCACCAGCCGCCACCGGCGCTGGAAGACCGCGTGGTGCACAGCGATATTCTGGAAACCGGCATCAAGGCCATTGATCTGCTGTCGCCTATCGAGCGCGGCGGTAAAACCGGGTTGTTTGGCGGCGCCGGTGTGGGCAAAACTGTGCTGATCACCGAGCTGATTAACAACACCGTGCAGGAATACGAGGGCGTCAGCCTGTTTTGCGGCATTGGCGAACGCTCCCGTGAAGCCGAAGAACTCTACCGGGAAATGGGCGACGCCGGCGTGCGCGACAAAACCGTGATGGTGTTCGGGCAGATGAATGAGGCTCCCGGTGTGCGCTTTCTGGTGGGTAAAACAGCGCTCACCATGGCCGAATATTTCCGTGACGATAAGAAACAGGACGTTTTGCTGCTGATCGACAACATTTTCCGCTTTGTTCAGGCAGGCTCGGAAGTGTCCGGTTTGATGGGCCGTATGCCGTCACGGGTGGGCTACCAACCCACACTGGCCACCGAACTGGCCACCTTGGAGGAGCGCATCACCTCCACCCGCAACGGTTCCATCACCTCTATTCAGGCGGTATACGTGCCGGCGGATGACTTCACTGACCCGGCCGCTGCACATATTTTTTCGCACCTGTCCGCTTCGGTGGTGCTGTCGCGCAAGCGCGCCAGCGAGGGATTGTACCCGGCCGTCGACCCTCTTGCCTCGGCTTCTGTGATGCTGACGCCGGCGGTTGTCGGCCAGCGCCACTACGACATCGCCCGCGCGGTGCGGCGTACCCTGGCCGATTATGAGGACTTGCGAGACATTATTTCCATGCTGGGTATGGAAGAACTGTCGGCCGCCGATCGCGCCGTCGTGGCGCGGGCGCGACGTTTGGAGCGCTATCTGACCCAGCCGTTTTTCACTATTGGTTCGGTCGACGGCGCCAACGGCAGGCGAGTGCCCATCAAAGACACGCTGAACGACTGCGAAACGATACTCAACCAGACTGAATTCAACGATAACGAAAGCGACTATTACATGATTGGCTCGCTGAAAGATTTGGCGTCATCGTCATGAGCCTGGCAAACGTGATGACGGTTACGCTAAGGCTACCTACCCGCACTCTGTTCGAAGGCCGCGCACAGCGGCTGTTTGCCACCGCCGTCAACGGTGCCTTTGGCATGCTGCCCAACCATACCGACTTTGTCACCGCGCTGGTGCCGTCGGTGCTGATTCTAACGGACGAAACCGGTGAAGAGCTGTTTTTTGGCATCGACGAGGGCCTGCTGGTGAAAACCGGCCATCAGGTAGACATCGCCATTCGCCGGGGTGTTCAGGGCGACAGTCTGGACACCCTGAACGACACCATACAAACGGCCTTTGTGGAGGTAGATGAAGAAGAGCGGGTAGCCCGGTCAGCGCTATCACGCCTCGAAGCCAACATTGTCCGGCGCTTTGGCGACTTACGGAAACCCACGCTATGAGCAGCCGCAAAGACCGCTCTGCCGACGACATCCGCCGCAGCACTGAACGGCTGCAGCGCGCCCGCAAACAGCCTGGGGCCAGCCCATTAAGAGGCCTCGGCGCCTTTGGCATGATTGGCTGGTCGGTAGCGGTACCCGCCGTTGCGGGGGCATTTCTGGGGTTATGGCTGAACAAGGTAGCGCCGCAGAATTTTTCCTGGCCCATCGCGCTGATTCTGGGGGGTATTGTGGTGGGTGCCATGATCGCCTGGAACTGGATTGACAAAGAAACCCCAAAAGCCGACGGCGATAATAACCACACAGACGCCAACGAAGGAGACAAACATGACGGTTGACTGGTCAGCTGTATTGCTGGGATTGACCGTAGGGGTGGCCGTCAGCAGCGTATTTTTTGTCGGGCTGGCCTGGGGTATGAAACGCGCTCTGCGTTCGCGCCAGCCCGAAGCCCTGTTATTGCTCAGCGCAACCGTGCGCATCATCATGCTGCTGGGCGTCGGTTTCTGGCTTGCCACCAGCAGTGCCACAGCCTGGCCCATGGCCGGTTTCGCCCTGGCATTTCTGTTAGTGCGTATGGTCGTAGTGCTCTGGGTCAGAAACCGGGAAACCATAACTTTGCCGGAACAGGGGGGCACGTAATGCAATTTTCACCGGACAACATCATTGTGCTCACCCTCGGTGGCTGGGGCCTGAACGCGACCATCGTGAATACCTGGGTCGTGATGGCGCTGCTGGTGGGCATTTCCTGGTTCGTTACTCGCAACCTGCGCGCCGACGTACCCCCCGACCGCCTGCGTACTGCGCTGGAAGTGATCGTAAAACTGATTCAGGGCCAGATTGAGGAAATCACCCAGAATTCAGCCCGCCACGTGATGTACTTCGCTGGCACTCTGTTTCTGTTTATTGCGTTGTCGAATCTGATGCTGGTGATTCCCGGCTTTTCACCGCCCACCTCGTCGTTGTCGACCACCATGGCCCTGGCGCTGTCGGTGCTGGTCGCTGTTCCGGTGTTCAGCATTGCCAGCGGCGGCGTAAAAAGCTACCTGCGAACCTTTATTGAACCCTCTGTCATCATGCTGCCATTCAACATCATCAGCGAATTTTCCCGTGGTATCTCGCTGGCTATCCGCCTTTACGGAAACGTGATGAGCGGGGCCGTTATTGCCGCCATTCTACTGACCGTCGCACCATTTTTCTTCCCAGTGCTGATGGACATGCTGGGCCTTCTCACCGGCATGATCCAGGCCTACATCTTCGCCATTCTGGCCACCGTCTATATTTCCTCTGCTACCGCGGAAAAAGAGCACACAATATCACCCAAACAAACACAGCCGCCGTCCCACAACGAGGAACAATCATGACCGATCTTGCCATTATCGCGGCAATCTCTATTTTTACCGCCGGTTTCACCATAGCGATTGGCTGCATAGGGCCGTCCCTGGCTGAAGGGCGTGCGGCCGCGGCCGCTATTGCCGCCATTGCCCAGCAGCCAGACGCTGCGCCTACTCTGTCCCGTACCCTGTTCGTCAGCCTGGCGATGATTGAATCCACCGCCATTTACTGTTTTGTGGTGGCGATGATTCTTATCTTCGCCAACCCGTTTTGGGACGCTGCTTTACAGGCCGTGGCGGCAACCGCCAGCTAGCCTGCCATTTGGCTGATTCACCCAACAGGTCAACCATTATGTCCATTGACTGGATTACCGTTTTGGCACAGCTCGCCAACTTTCTGGTGCTGGTGTGGCTGCTGAAACGCTTCCTGTACCGCCCCATTCTGGACGGTATTGACGCGCGCGAAGCTGAAATTACCAAAAGCATGGCCGCCGCCGGTGAAGCTCAGCAAAAAGCCCAAGCCGCACAAGTCGACTTCCAGCAGCAGAAAAAACAGCTGCAGTCTGACCAAGACGCCATGATTCAGAAAGCGCTGCGCGATACTGAAGACCAGCGCGACGGCTTGCTGGCCGAAGCCCGCGCCCGGTTGGAGCAGGAACAACAAGACTGGCGCAAGCACCTGGAACGGGAACGCGAAAGATTCACCGCCAGGCTACAGCGGGCCGGACAGGAGACCCTGTTGGAACTCACCCGCAAGGCCCTTCGTGACCTGGCCGATGAAACCCTGGAACAGGCCATAGTGCGCCATGTGGGCAAGCGGCTGGAACCGTTGGTGGACGAATTGAAGAAGGCCGCAGCGGGAAGTACTCAGGCCACAGCAACCACCCGAGAGCCTTTGCCGGAAACCGCGCAATCACAGCTAAAAACCGATCTCGAAAAACGGCTGCCAGCCATGGCACTGAGCTTTGAAACCGATACGGATCAGGCTCCCGGACTGATTCTGCGAATAGGCGGTGCCCAAGTGGCGTGGACGGTTGACAGTTATACCGACGAATTTCGTGCCCTGCTAAACGAGCGTCTGGCCACCGGCGCTTCAGGCCGGGCAAAAGCTGAGGCTGAATGATTCCCTATGAGCGATAGAGACAGCAGCAGCGACATCAACAACGTCAACACCAGCCAAGCGCAAAACCCTGCCAGCGCGCAGCCTAAGGCTCAGAGCCAGGATCAGGACCAGAATCAGGATTTCGAACAGCAGTTCCAGCGCTGGCAGCAAGACCTGCTGGCCACACCAACACCCGCACCGGTGCTGACCGAGGTGGGTCGCGTTATTGAGGTGGGCGATGGCGTAGCCATAGTGACCGGCCTGGCTCGCGCCCTGGCGGATGAGTTGCTGATATTTGCGTCAGGTGTGCGCGGTATAGTGCTGGACCTTGAGCCCGGCCGGCTGGGCGTTATTTTGCTGGGGCCATCGGAACACATCCGCCTTGGCGAAGACGTGCGGCGCACCTGTAAGGTGATCAGCGTGCCCGTTGGCCCCGCCCTGTTGGGCCGTGTTGTGGATGCCGTCGGCCTTCCCCGCGACGGCCTTGGGGCCATCGCGGCGGTCGCCGAGCACCCGGTGGAGGCCGAAGCACCGGGTGTATTAAGCCGCTCGGCCATCTTCAAGCCGCTGGCCACCGGCATCAAAGCCATAGACGCCGCCGTGCCGGTGGGCCTGGGCCAGCGCGAACTGATCATCGGTGATCGCCAAACCGGCAAGACCTCCATCGCTGTGGACACCATGCTCAACCAGATACGGTCCGACGTGATTTGTATCTACTGCGCCATCGGTCAGCGCGGCGACGCTGTGTCACGGGTTATCGGCGCGCTTAAAAAAGGCGACATGATGGCCCGCAGCATTGTGATATCGACAGGCGATGAGGAAACACCGGGCCTGGCCTACATCGCCCCCTACGCCGCTATGACCATGGCGGAGTATTTTTGCGATCAGGGCCGCGATGTATTGATTATATTTGATGATCTGACCCACCACGCCCGCTCCTATCGCGAATTGTCGTTATTGCTGCGCCGGCCACCGGGGCGTGAGGCGTTCCCGGGTGACATCTTCTACGTTCACGCCCGCCTGCTGGAACGGGCGGGCCAGTTTACCGAAGAGGTGGGCGGTGGCTCTATTACCGCTCTCCCAGTGGTAGAAACCCAGGCCGAGAACCTGTCTGCGTATATTCCCACCAACCTGATTTCCATCACCGATGGCCAGATTTATCTGTCGCCGCAGCTGGTGCAGAAAAACCAGTTTCCGGCGGTGCATCAGGGGCTGTCGGTGTCCCGTGTGGGCAGCAAGGCTCAGAGCCGGGCCCTGCGCAAGGTCGCCGGCAACCTGCGGGTTACCCTGTCGCAATTTGAAGAACTGGAAGACTTTGCCCGCTTTGGCACGCGGCTGGATGACGCGACCCGCGCCCGCCTGAAACGCGGTGCAGCGGTACGCAACTCTCTGCGCCAGGCCGAGCGCGACCCGATGCCGGCGGTTGAGCAACTTGCGGTACTGATTGCGGCTATGGAAGGCTTACTTGACGGCCTGGAAGAGCAGCCACTGGTAGATGCCATGCAGCACATCCGCGCGCTGGCCAAGAAGCAGTTACATGAGATTGAACAGCGCATAGCAGACGACAAAGAGTTACGGCCAGAAGACAGCGAGCGGGTGATCACTATGGTTCGCTCGGCCTTGGAAACTGATTCGGAGACTGATTTTCAGGCTGATTTGGAGGCAAGGAATGGCCCAATCTCTTGAAGCACTGGAGCGCCACAGCGACACGCTGACCAGCATTCGTGGCATTGTGCACACCATGAAAACTCTGTCTGCCATCAACGCCTCGCCCTACGAGCGCGCAGCCCGCTCCATAGAGGCCTACCACCAGACTATTTTGCAGGGCTTTGCGGCGTTTGCCTACCGTACCGGTGGGCTTAGCCTGCAACAGGACGCCAGCGCCGAACAGCTGATCGTGGTGTTTGGCACCGACCACGGCCTGTGCGGCAACTACAACGAAAGCCTGGCGCAGCTGGTGAAGCAGCACCAGAACGCCCAAAGCGCCGGCAAGCAGCGCCTACTGTGCATTGGCGCACAAATGCAGGATGCCCTCACCGATCAGGACTTGAAACCGGAAGCCACGTTACTACCGCCCGCCTCCGCCGATGGCATTGGCCGCTTGGCCGGCGACATTGTCACCCGCATTGACGCTCTCAGCCGTGGCCAGTCCCTGTTAGGCGTCGGCGTGACCCTGGCGTTCACCCAGCGCGGTGAACACGGCACCCGCGGACCGGTCACCCGGCGCCTGCTGCCACTGGAACCGGCGCTGTTACACAGCACCAAGCGCTGGAACTCCCGGGCGCTGCCGGATTACACCATGGCTGCCAACGCGCTGCTGTCGTCGCTGATTCGCAGCCACATCTTTGCCAGCGTATTTCGCGCCTCGGCCGAAGCCATGGTGACTGAAAACGCTGCGCGCCTGGCGCTGATGCAACAGGCCGAGCAGTCGGTGGATGAACGCATTGAAGTTGTAACGGGAGATTTGCGCTCTGTGCGCCAGACCGAAATTACCAACGAACTGATGGATGTGATTATTGGCTTTGAGGCACTGAAAAAAAAGCCGAAAAAACGAAGCCAGCCGCCCATTACCTCATGACGCAACCTTTGCATTAAGAAAACGCCGAATCACCGGCAGCTGCTTGAGCATCGCTTTATCAACAATGCGCGGCAGTATCCCGTTAATCACCACAAACAATTTCTCGGGCCAGCCAAGGAACCGGCGGCGATCGCCATTTTCCATCGCTTTCAGAATGGCGGTTGCCACCGCTTGGGGCGTATCCACGCTGTTACCAAGGGCACGATTCAACTCGTTTACGGCTTCCGCATTCATGTCGGTGGCAGTAGCTCTGGGCGCCACGTACACCACCTGAACAGCGGTATCCGCCAACTCACGGCGCAAGGCTTCGGTAAACCCCCGCAGGCCAAACTTGGTGGCGCAATAGGCGGTATAACCGGGAAAGCCTATGCTGCCAAAGGTCGACCCCACAAACACCATCGCGCCGCTGCCCGCCTTCTCGAATCTGGGGGCGAAATGCCTGGCCACCAGCATGGCCGAACGCAGGTTCACGTTAAGCTGGGCATCAAGCTCTTCAACCGACATCTTCGCCAGCCCGGCAAAGCGATTCTGGCCGGCGCAATGGATCACGCCGTCGATCTCCGGGTAGGCCTCCGTCAGGCGCGCCAACTGTTGGTCCAGATCGACAGCCGCCAGGTCCAGACGCACCGGCGATACACCTTCCAAATGGCCGATACGTTCCGGGTGGCGGGAGGCTACGATGACACGGCTGCCTGCCCGAACCAGCGGCTCCACCAGCGCCTTGCCAATACCTCCGGTTCCTCCCAACAGCAGAAAAACCCGATCATGCAGCTTCATGCTGTTTCTCCTTGCGCGTGACCGGCAGCGGAATGCTGTGCAACATATCGCCGTAGAGCCGGTATACCACGCGTGCAGAATCAATAATGGCCTGCTGATCGGCCGGGTCGGTAATGCCGTCCATCAGGTTGCGGAAAAACTCGAAGTGGTCCTGATCGAGAGCGCCGTGGGAGTACAGATAACTGAACGCCTGATTCGGAAGCCCAAGGAGTTTCTGAATCTGCTCGGCCAGCGGCGTGGCCAGCTCTACTGAGGTGCCTTCAAGCACTTGAACCATGCCAAAGAACGCCGCCGGATTGCCCCGGTTAATCTGGTCGTACAGGTACGCCACCATAAGCTCTATGGACACATCCGGCTTGCCCGTGCGAATCGCTTCCTTGTCGGCGTTGCAGGCGTCCAGATCATTCAGTATCCACTCGTCGTGGCCGTACTCCTCGTCAATGTATTCAACCAGCGCCTTGCGAACGAACTCCATCCGCGAGGGCAGTTTTGCGCCACAAGCCATCATTAACGGCACCGTGTGCTTAACATGGTGAAAGGCCTGGGTCAGAAACCAGGTATAGGACTCCAGGCTGAAACAGCCTTCGCCAATCGCTTTCACAACCGGTGCGCCGCTAACGTGGGCCCTTGCCTGTGCGGTTTCCTGCTGCAATCTGTCAAAAAATGCCATGTGGAATTCTCCTGCCTGGTTGGCTAACGATGTCGACATAGATAAAGGAAAGGCTTTTGCCAACAGGGTCGGCAGATGGGCCTGAATGGTTAACCGCACCGGGCGGCCATTTGCGGTGATGTGACCTTCGGACTGGCTCAGGGGCTGGCGGCGGATATACACCGTGGCCAGGCGGGCGTAATCCGGTAGGCGTTGATTGATTTGCCGCAATGTGCCGGCAAGGTGGTCTGGCGAGCGCCCGTCTGTCACCGTTATCAGTGCCATTGGCTGGGGCTCACCATCGCCGAACACTACGGCCTGGCGAATGCCCAGGCCCTGAACAAGCTCACTTTCCAGCCACTCCGGGCTGATATTACGGCCGAAGCTGGTGATCAGCAGATTCTTCGAACGGCCATTGACCGTCAAAAAACCATCCGAGCTGAGCGCGCCCAGGTCGCCGGTATCCAGCCACTCGTCCTGCTCTGGATCGTCGCCCAAATAGCCCAGATGGGTGTTACCGCGAACCAGAATGTGGCCGTCAGAATCCACCTTGATATCGATATGCGACAGGGGTTTACCTACGCTGCCCTCGCACTCGGAAGCCGGCACGTTCAACGCCACCACAGAGCTACACTCCGACAAGCCATAACCTTCGTACAGTGGCAGGCCAGCAGCGCGGCCACGGGCCAGCAACTCGGCAGATACCCGGCCACCGCCAACGGCCATAAAACGCAATGAGCGGCTGTTCAGCTGCCCCCGTTCGGCGGCACTGACCAGCGCCATCGCCAGCTCTGGCACCGAAATCAGCGATTGGGGTTGGTGTTGATTGATTCCCGCAACCAGCTTGCCCAGGTTCAAGCCGCTGCTGCCGGTCATGCCCAACTGCGCCAACGGCTCCACCATGACCGTAGCGCCCATAAGCAACGGCAGGTAAACACCGGCAATATTCTCCAAAAGGGTCGCCAAGGGCAGAATGCACAAATGCGTTTGTAATTCGACACCCGACAGCCGTTCTTTCAGGGCCAAAGTCGTTGCGGTCATCTGCGCCACCGACAGGCACACACCTTTGGGGGTGCCGGTACTGCCGGAAGTGAAGGTGATTTTCGCCGTGTCTTTAGGTATCGGCGGCGCTGCAACAACCGGCAGCGGTTGCAGCCAGACGCCGTGGCACAGGGGCTCGCTGCCGCCCACCTCTTCGCTGAACAGCAAACTGTCCAGGCCCGCCCGTTCAATCAGGTGAGCGGTCTGGGATTCAGAGAAGAACACAGGTACAGGCACGGAAACCGCGCCGGCCAACAGGCAGGCAAGATCGGCCAGTACCCAGGCAATGGTGTTGTCGCCGCACACACCGGCACGCTTTACACCCCGTGCGCTCAGCTGTTCGGCCACCACTTCTGCCGCCTGCATCATCTGCTGATAGCTGAACTCGGCCTCCGGCCCACGCAAGGCAATACGTGACGGGTGCGCCATTACCTGACGTTTGAGCAGTTCAGGCAAGGCGGCCATAAGCATCCTCCTGCTGCAAGCTGTCAGAACCGTCTGAGCTGTAAGAACCGTCTGAACCGATGTCTGATAACGCCGGCTGAATTCGCCGTAACATGCCCACCTGCTGCAAAGCAGCGAGGCTATCGGCCACTTTGATGGCCATCACCACGGGTTGATGATCGTAATAGCGGCCCCAACCGGCGCCACCATCGGGCAAACTCGCCGGGTTCGCATTGGCCAGCACCTGGGTGGCAATCCCCATTCGGTGAAAACTGTTACGCAGCTGATCGGTGCCGGTACACACCACCCAGTCATAACCCGCGCCCTGCAGCCACACTGTCAATGAGGCAAACAAGTGTCTGCTGACACCGGCTTCTACACCGGCCAGGTGGGCAATCTCTGCAATTTTGCTGCGCGCAATACCCGCCAACGGCATAACCGATTCGACCGGTACAGACAGGTAGTCTTCAAGAAATAAACGTTCCCGGGCCGCGCTCCGAACACCCACTGCGGCCAGCAGCGTGCCTTGAGCCGAGGTCAACGCCAGCAATAGCGGTATCCGCAACGAAGGTTCGGCCCCATAGGCCTGCAAAAACCGCCGCCGGATAAATTCTGCAACCGTAGCCGCCAGTACGGTATCGGGTGTAATCTCGCTCAACCAGCGCCCGGCGCAACGAAGGGCCGGAACCAGCTCCGGCGAATCCGGTGGGCAGTGTATGGACATTGTAAGTGGGTCGCTCATTCGCATTCTCCGACAGCTCCTGGGCAGGGTGCCCGACATCGTGATCCATCAGATTAACCAGCAAGCCTTAACCCAGCCTTAAGCTCTGGCACCAGAATTCTTAAACGGGCCTTAAGGTTTTGACGTTTTTTCCCAATACGGATTCCGCTTGATGCGCATACTACTGGTAGAAGACGACCACCTTTTGGGCAGCACCATGCTGGACATGCTGAGGGCAGACCAGCACACCGTAGACTGGCTGGACGATGGCCAGCAGGCGTTGAATGCCCTGGTGGATGAGCATTTTGACCTGGCCATACTGGATTTAACCCTGCCCAGGGTAGACGGCCTTGATATCGTTCGACATACCCGGCAACAGGGCAATCAGCTGCCCATTATCATTCTGACCGCCAGGGCTGAACTTGAGGAAAAACTGCAGGGCCTGGATGCAGGCGCAGACGATTACCTGACCAAACCCTTTGCCATGGCCGAGCTCAAGGCCCGAATTCGGGCCGTTACTCGCCGCAGATCAGCCACAAACCGGGACGAACTGATTGTGGGCCAGCTAACACTGGACCCGGCTTCGGCCCAGCTAACCTGCGGCAAAGACACCGCAACCCTGCCGCGCAGCGAGTTTCAAATTCTTCAATACATGATGCGTCACCCTGATCAGGTTGCCACCCGCAGGCGCTTGGAAGAGCAGCTCTATGGCTGGGAACCGGGCGCAGAGAGCAATGCCTTGGAAGTGCACATTCACCATCTGCGGCGTCGGGTAGGCAAGGCCACCATCAGAACGATCCGCGGCGTCGGGTATTTGCTGGACAGCCAGGCAGCCTCCGGAGTGCCGGAATGTCTCTGACTCGCACCCTCACGCTGTTGGTTACCTCAACGGTACTGTTGATTGCTCTGATCGCCGCCGCCTGGAGTTACGTTGAAAGCAATCACGAGCTGGAGGAGCTTTTTGATGCCGAACTGGCGCAAAGCACGCGCATTGTGCAGGGGCTGGTTCGCCACCTGGCAGACACCCGGTCGATGGAGCAGCTACCGCAAACCCTGCGCGAAACACTGACGCTGTCTATTGCTGAAGACCTTGACCCGGAAGCAGACGGTGACGAAATACTGCCCGGTGGTGCAGGGCACAAGTACGAGAAGAAACTGGCCTTTGAAGTCTGGACGCCCGACCGCGTGCCCCTGTTGGATACGCTCAACGCCGATGACGCCGGGGTTTTGGCCCCGGGCTACTCGTGGACCGAATCCCAGGGCTATCGCTGGCGGGTGTTCACACTGAAAGACGCGGCCACGGGCTTTTGGATCCGCACCGCCCAGCGCGAAGAAATTCGTGAGGAGCTGAGCCAGGAACTGGCCCTGGGTAACGTTCTGCCCTTACTCCTCGCGTTGCCGTTACTGCTGTTGGCTGCCAGCGCCGCCATTCGAATCGGTCTTCGCCCCCTGCTAAGGCTGGAGCGCCCTATCCGCAATATGGCGCCGGAACGGATTCACCCCCTTGATGACCGGCAGGCGCCGAAGGAAGTTTCAGGGCTGGTACAAGCTGTGAACAGTATGCTGAAGCGGCTAAACCAGGCTCTGGAACGGGAAAGACGCTTTTCAGCCGATGCCGCCCATGAACTGCGGACACCGTTGGCAGCCTTGCGACTGAATCTTGAAAAAGCCTGTGACAGCAATCCGCAGCAATTCAACACCCTGATCCAGTCTGTTGACCGAATGACTCATTTAGTAGAGCAGATGCTGTTACTGAACCGGGTCGACTCGGGGGCCGATTTTTCACCGCAGTACCATAATCTGTCTGAGATACTCGAGCAGAGTATTGCCGATGTGGCACCGCTGGCGCTAAAAAAGAATATTGAACCTGTATTACAGGACGATGCGGGCGAAGCCCTGGTGTGTTGCCATGACGCCCTGCTCAACACGTTGATGCGATCCCTGCTGGCCAACGCGATTCAATACAGCCCGCAGCACACGGTGCTGGAAACCCGTCTGGTACCCTCCGCAGACGGCTATCACATCACCGTTTGCGATCAGGGCCCTGGCATTGCGACTGCGGACCGGGAACGGGCGCTTAGCCGTTTCGTGCGGCTTGACCAAAGGATTGGTGGCGGCGCGGGGTTGGGATTGGCCATTGCGCGGCGAATTGCGGAACTCCACGGCGGACAACTCATCCTGAACGCACGACCCGATGGCCAGTCCGGGCTCTGTGTCAGCCTTTGGCTGCCAGCGCGCACGGCGCTTTGCAATAGTACAGAATAGTACGGAATAGTTCGGCAACGGTAAGCAGCAGTGCTGAGCTGCAACGGTGAGCGTTAAGCGAAACCGGGCTTTAAGATTTCAACGCATTCAAGAGCGTTTCATCGTCCAGCGGCTGCCCCCAGCGATTGCTGTGCATCAGTTCGGTCAGGGGCAGGCGCGAACGCCAGCCTTTTGCCTGAAGCTCGGGCTGATCCAGAAACTCGCTGACGTAGCCAAGGCACAAATAAGCCAGCGGATACACGTTATCCGGCAGGTTCAGAATGCCTGCAAGTGTGGTTTGATCAACAATGCTCACCCAGCCTACACCGATGCCTTCTGCCCGCGCCGCCAGCCATAAGTTCTGTACCGCCAGGCACGTGCTAAACAAATCCATCTCTACAATGGAACTGCGCCCCAGTACATGGGTGCCGCCACGGCTGCGACCGCAGGTAATGCAGAGGTTTAAAGGGCTTTCGACAATGCCCTGCAACTTCAGGCTGCGATAGGTGTCCTGTCGCTCTCCACTATAATTGTCCGCGGCTTTGGCGTTTTCTTCGTGGTAGCTGGCCAACACCTTCTGGCGCACGTCCAGGCTGTCGATCAGAATAAAATCCCAGGGCTGCATAAACCCCACCGACGGCGCATGGTGCGCAGCTTTCAACAGCCGGGCCAGTACCGGCCGGGGGATGGGGTCTGGCAAAAACTGGGAACGGACGTCGCGGCGCTCAAAAATAGCGCGATACAGGCCAGCGCGTTCTTCGTCCGTGAAAGGCCGATTGGGATCACTCATGGCTGCCCCGTCGGCCCAGGCGTAGTCGCCGCTGCTTTCAGCCCCAGCAAGTCGCGCAGCCAGTCCGTATTCAGGTGTTGCTCCACCTGGTCCGCCAGCCATGAAACGGCAACTGAGCGCACTTGAGCAGCGCCGCAACGGCCATCAGAACCGCTGCAAACTGCGCCGCAGCCGGAATAGCATCGGCCCCTGCTGCAGCGGCAAGAATCTGGTCGATAAAGAGGGTGTTGTACTGGAAATACAGCAACGCAAACCCGAGCACGAGGCAAAGCTCCGCGAGTCTCGCAAAAATGAACTTTTTATGAGCCGCCAAGGCGGCCCTGGGCCTGTCCGGGAAGAACATCAGCAGCTGGTGAAGACTGATGCTGATCACAATCCAACTGGCGAGAAAAACCAGCAGGTGATTGGTTGTAACGATCAGAGAAACTGCTCCCAGTATGATCTGTAACCAGACTATAAAACGCCTCTGCCCCGGATCACCCGCAAGATACCTCATGGAGAACCGGGCCAGCGGCGCCAGATTCAGCCAGCTCACGGACCCCGGCAAAAGCCAGCCGCTCATGGCACCTGCCAAGGCTGCGACAAAGGCAAGATTGCAAATCAAGGGGCTTTTAAGGAGGCTCCCAGGGGAGCTGTTAAGGGGTATTTTCATTGAGCTGGTGACCGGTCCAATAAAGTAGAGCAGCGGTACCAGAATCAAAAACAACGGTTCGATCATCTTAACATCGACCATTCATTGGGCCTTGGAATCGGATAGTAGTTAGATGGCTCTAGTATCAGAATCTTTTATCGTAAACAAAAATAGTTATTTAAGATCCTTATGTTCTTCTAAAGAGAACGGTTAATCGCCTTTCATATCAGGACTTGAAACCAGAGGCCACGTTACTACCGCCCGCCTCCGCCGATGGCATTGGCTGCTTGGCCGGCGATATTGTCAGCCGCATTGACGCGGCCAGTCCCTGTTAGGCGTCGGCGTGACCCTGGCGTTCACCCTGCGCGGTGAACACGGCACCCGGAACCCGTCACCCGGCGTTTGCTGCCACTGGAACCGGCACTGTTACAAAGCACCAAGCGCTGGAACTCCCGGGCGCTGCCGGATTACACCGTGGCCGCCGACGCCCTGCTGTCGTCGCTGATTCGCAGCCACATCTTTGCCAGTGTATTTCGCGCCTCGGCCGAAGCCATGGTGACTGAAAACGCTGCGCGCCTGGCGCTGATGCAACAGGCCGAGCAGTCGGTGGATGAGCGTATTGACGTTGTAACGGGAGATTTGCGCTCGGTACGGCAGACCGAGATCACCAACGAATTGATGGACGTGATTATTGGTTTTGAGGCACTGAAGAAGAAACAACGCACTCTAAAAATAATGTAGCCAAAATTTACATTTTTTGACATTTCCCACGTGAATTTTTTGTTATGATCCGGTAAATAAAATTTATAGAGTTCATAGGAAAAAAAATGAATAAATGGATTGCAATTTCTTTCGCCACTGTAGCTATTTCTGGCTGTGCTACTTTTAATGGTGAACAGGCCGCCACCATGGACCGCGAGCAACATATCGCAGAACTGTCCCAAGAGATCGAAACGGTTGGATTCAACCGGGTTGAAATTCAGCCAGGCGTCGATGAATTTCTCAATTTGAGTGCCTCTTTGCTTGAACGGCAGCATTCGGTCATGGGGGAATATCGAACCGTAACGGCCAACTATGTAGATGTTCAAGGTTTTATTGAAGCTAACAAGAACGCCACGTATGAAGAATTCGAGGCAGAACTCATAGCATTTGACGCAGGAGCAACATCTGAGGAAGGCAAAATTGGCCCTAAAATCAAAGCCTACGAAGATGCTGTTGCTAACATCTCCGAGCAAAACGCAGGTCTTGGGCTAGAAGTCGCGGCGAACCTCCTCAAAGCTACCATTATCCTCAAGGACAACGCGCAAATAGTGGGAATTGCCACAGGTGTCAAAGCAGCCGGCAGCTTGTTCGGTGGCTCAGATAAAACAGCTGATAACGATTTGGGCCTCGCCCTTCTTCGTGCCAAAGATCAACTGTCTCTTGCTTACGATGCCAACAAAATCATTTCTCTTGAGCAAGAAACCATAGAGCAGATCAACGAATTTCAGGAAGAGCTTGAAAACAAGGCATGAAATTGATCTGCACTAGGGCGATGATTGTTTTCATCGCCCTTTTTTATATGTTCGCTCTTCCGGCACATGCGGCGCAGAAGCCTGCTTGGATTTTTGAGGCACCACAGTCGGGCCCCAGCTTGCAGTCAGTGGGCTCCGGCAACACCGTAGCCGAAGCTCGCCAAGTTGCTTTAGGCAACATCTTGCTGCAAGTCAGCCAGACTCTACAAGCCAATACCCGTTCAATCATCGAAAGCCATAATGGCGTTGCCAACACTCAGTTTCAGCAAAAGGCTCAGGGTAAGTCACTGAACCTGGATATCAGCCAGACGAAGATTGCCCGCCAATGGCGAGACCCGGACACTAGCGATGTTTACCTACAGATTGCCGTTGCCAAAACGGATCTTGTTCGAGCACTGGAAGACCGGTTAGCAAAGATGGCAGTGCTGCGGTTCCCAGACACATCCAGCCAAACCGATCAGCTGTTGTGGGCGTTAAAACACCTCGAGTCACTTGACCTTGGCCTGCGTTTGGATCGGGCATTGACCGCGCTCGGAGCAGGGCAGCCCGATACTCGGGCACACCTAGTCGGTAATCAGAAAAAAGCCATGTCGATCTGGCAGACCGCCGGCGTGCGAATTATCGCCAAGCAGTCCTTGGCCTCTATATCAAACCTGATCCGCCAGCGCCTGCCCACATCCACGAATACGGCTCTTTGGCTGCAACTCAACCAACAAACGTATCACCGTTTGGCCAACGGACGAACAGAAATCAAGAAGGTGCTTTCCATAAACCTGAAGCAACCGCACTCTCCTTTCACCAGCTACTACCAGCGCGAAGTGGTGGCCCTTGCCGCAGGCCCGGACCGCAGTTCTGCCGCGTTGGCCGCCGAACAGGCGCTGGCCGACAAGCTTAACCAACCGCTAGCCAACTGGCTTTTTTAACAGGGATACCGTAATGAGAAAGTTTGCCCAAGTTACCGTTATTGGACTTACGGTCACTATGCTGACTGCCTGTCAAAGCGGCCCCGCCCGCCAGACCTCTGACACCATAGTCAGCAACCGTGCATCTAATGTCACAATTGCCCGCAGTGCATATAATTTCGAGGATGCGGACATCAAGGTACCGGCCTACTTCGACACCCAAGGCTTGCAGAAATGCAGCTTTGAACAGGCCAACGAAAATGACGGCTGCCCTCTGAAGAAGCCCATTGTGCGAATGTTTTTTGGCGGCACAGATGTCGGCGGCGAAGGCCAAGGCGTGGATGCACTGCGGGCTTACGATGACACGCAGTTACTGTTCATGTTGGAAAGTCAGTTTGCTGGCATCAACCGCTTCCGGATTGTTACCCGCGATGACGATGTTATCGCCGAGGAACAACAGATTTTTCTCGAACAGCAGGGCGCTCTCGCTACCGCTGAGCGCAATGACGGGCAGAGGGCTCTCAAGCCTGACTTCATTGTTAAATTGAACACCCTTAGAACCGTCAAAAGCGAGGGCAGCATTACCGGCTGGATGGACTACACTCTGGAAATAACCACCGCGATTTTGAATCCGTCCACCCGGGAACTGATGTCCTACCCAAACCTGGGCAAAATTCGGGTCAAGTCCGAGGATGTTCGCGAGCGCAGCGAACTGAAGTACGTCATGGTGAACAACCGCTACACTACGGGTTTCCGCTACCACGATGCCGCCCATGTCAACGCTGTTATCAATGACATGACATCACGGGGTGTTGATATCCTGCTGACTCGCATGCTCTCAGAAATGCCGGCCACCGCTCAGGTACAAGGCATCAAGGGCAACCAGATCAGCCTGGACCGCGGCCAAAACGCCGGTGTTCTACCCAATGAAACCATGATTATCTTTCAATACGAGGCCGGTTTTGTCGAGCCGATTGGCGTGGCTCACGTTAACCCGTCCCGCAACAGTGCCGCCGGCGAAATGATTCTCTGGAAAAAAAGCCGGGTGGCAAACGATGTTGAAGATCAGGCGGCCGATGGTATTTTCCGCCCGCGCAACGGCGCCAAAATCTTTGCCGTTTCGGTAGGCACACCGGCTGGCTTTTTGGAGTCCCGTACATGAGGCTAAAACGTGTCCTGTTACCGGCATTGTTGCTGGCCTGCAGCAATGCAATGGCCCTGCCCACATTTATGACCAGCGGCGACCTGTCTGTAGATGGTTGCGCCTATGGCCGGGGCACCATGGCAGTGGATGATGCCACAGCCAATGCCTTACAGGAACTTGCCAGTTTTCTGAGCTCTCCCAAGCTGTTTACCGAAAGCACCGCCAACGAAGAGTTGGACACGGCAACCTCCACCTGGCTGCAGGAACTCCGCGACATGTCTGTGGAAGGCCTGCAACTGCAACGGATGCCGGTGACAACTTCCAGCCCGAGAATTCAGGGCAATGACACCTGCGTCACCGTTACCTTAGTTCGAGGCACCTTGCCCGGCAACCAAAGTAACGGTGACAGCGGACGTTGGGAGTCTGGCACACCGGAAGTTACCGTTACGGTGACCGGTGAAGGCTGGCCTGACAAAAGCCGCAGCCTAACAGCACGCAACCAAGCAGAACTGGACGCCCTAAAACGGGCGGTATCGCAGGTTGTCGGAGTATGGCTAACGCAACAGCGGGCGCAATTTTCAACCATGGAAGAGCGAGCGTCTGGTAGCAGCAGCTCTATCGCCCTAAACGATATGATCTCCCAGCAGCTTTACACTCGCTCGGAAGGGCTGGTAAAAGAATGGAAAACGCTTAATTTCCGAGACCTTGAGAACGGTGGCATAGAAGTGACCATTCAGGCCGTGGTGGAAAAGCAACTTTTGGCTACTGCGGCCAACGACGTGCTCACCGCCATTGGCTCGCCCCGTGTTGCCGTAGTAGGTCCGCAAGCCGTAGCCGGCCCACTAAAAGCCTGGCTCAATACAAACGGCGTGGAAGTCAGTCAAAGCGCCAGTTTGCGCATTGTGGCGAATGCCCAACTAAAAGCCAGAGGCAACACCCGCCGTCTGGCTTTAACAGTCACCGTCGAAGATCTTTCCGGTCAGCAATACGGGCTTTGGCGCAACGATCCCAGCCTGCTGGCTTTGCCTGCTTCGGATACCGTTCAGACCGACTTGATTGACGTCCATTTAGCCTTGCCAGCGCAACAAAAAAGCCTGCGAGCAGAGCTTCAACAAGCCTTCCAGTCCATGGTGGCTCAAGGCGGCCTGCTACGGGAAATTCGTTTGCGAAAAGGTTTGCTGCGTGAGCCCGACAAACTTCAGGCCTTGCTGGCCACGCTCGGTGGTGCCCGCGATGTGGCCGTCAGTTCCAACGGCAATTATCATCAAGCCAGCCTTCGTTATGCCGGTGCCACTGGCGACCTTGTCAGTGCCATTCGTCAATCACTTCGACCTATTGCGGCCGAACCTCTGCCCCAAGCCAATATTTCTAATGGCTACGAAATTACATTTAATTAAGGAAAGATGAATGAAACGTTCCGTATTCGGACTAGCACTGTTTCTATCCCTGCCGGTTGCCGCACAGGATTTCGACCTTACTGACATGGCACCAGCCCGCCCCGGCGGCACGGTAGACACTGCGGGTGTCTCCAGCGAAGGTGACATGGTGCTGGCAGAAAGCGATCAGCAGGGTGTTGCAGTAGCACACCAGCAACTGATGGACAGTAACAGCGACGGGATCAAATTGATTCAGGTTGGCAGTGGCATCGGCATTTTGTCCACCGGTAGCACGAGCTACCAGACCTACGACAATCTGAACGCAACCCTGCTTTCGAAGCGTGGCGCTTACACCCAGGCAGCCTTAATTGCCAAAAAGCAGCTGATCGAGAACATAACGGGCCTGCAACAAACTTGTGAAAACGCTGCCCAATCTACTATTGATGTCATCGACACCGGCTCAGACAGCGTCGGCAACACCCAGACGTCGCTGCGGGAAAACTGTGCCGAAACGGTCAAGGGCGCACTTTCCGGCTACGTAACCTTCGATGTGTACGACAATACTGACGATAAGGAAGTTCGAGTCAGCCTGATCTCAACACCAAAAACACGGGCTCAAATTCGCAGCAACCGGGGCGCGGTATCAGTCACCTCTGACCCCAACGCAATCTTTAAAGAAGTTGTTGCAGACATCAACCGTGGCGTGCTGCCACCCGTCGGCGCCAAGGTATTAACCCACGCCGATTCCGGTGAAGTGGTTCTGATGGGCTACGGGTCAGCGATTATTCGCAATAACAGTAATAAGCAGATCGCCCGTAAACTTAAAGATGCCGCTAAGCGCCAATCATAAACTCGCGCCCGCTCCGCTCTGTTAGCCACCATGCAGGGCGAAGAAGTGTACTGGGAAGGCGGCTTTAACGAAAAACAAATAGAAGGTAGCCAGCAGTTCGAATACGTGGATCCCAGCCTGCAAGACCCGGCTGAAGTCAAAATATTGGACCAAGAACGTAACTCTTTCCTGAATCAAATGAAGATGTCTGATGTATATGGATCAGTGACCAAAGGCCAACTGCCACCGGGGGTATCTACGCGTAGCTTCGGCAGCAAAGATGGATATTGGATGTATACCGTTGCCGTGTACGCCCCTACTCTAGAAGCCACCGCTCGCGAAGCCGGCCGGGAGATGCAGGGTAAGGCAGCTGCTAAGCCCAGCGACACCGGCCGTAATATCAGTATTCACAACGGCCTCAATGAGAACTCCGCGAACCCTAGTGGTGCGTCAGGCCAGGTCTCTAACTCCGACTCACTGTGAAGCGCATCACTCTAGCTTGCGCTTTGGTGGGGCTGGGATGTATGTCCCAGCCTACCCTGGCCGGCATCGCTCTGAACCAGTTTGACACCCACTATTCCGAAGGGGAGGCCGCCGTTCGCCCCCAGCGGGATTTCCCAGATTCGTTGCTTCACCAAGCTTGCCGACGCGTATTAACCGGCCCGGCAAGGCTTGAAGTTCGTGACCGCCTGGCAGAAAAAATGCAGCTGACGCTGCCTGAAGATACAGGCTTTATTGTCGCCGACATTACAGACTATCGTTCTTGGATCAAGGACAAATGGCTGCATTGCACCGGTACCGTGACCGTCAAAGATTGGCCACAGAACCTGGCGGGTCTGGCCATTCGTGTGGCTTGGTACCATGCCGACCAGAATGAGCTGGAGCCTCTTCGCCCGCTGTTGAAACTGGCTCTGGAGCATTCCGCCACCACTGCCGATGCCGTGGCCTTGATCGCACACCTGGCACCAATGGAACAACAGCTGAATTACCTGGACGCCAACCTGAAGCCTGAACAGCTGACGATGCCTGCCTCAATAAAGGCCGTTGCTGAAATCTGGCTGCAACAGAAGCGCTGGGAGGAAATCATCCGCCTGACTGAACGCTGCGACACCCTCGCTTGTCGTCGGTTACAGCTCGACGCTAAAGAACAGAAGGAAATAGAAGATGCTGAAAAAGTGGATGATTTGTCTAGCTATTTTTAGCCTGAGCGGCACCGCCGTTGCCGATGATAGCGCAGAATTCGAAGCGTTTTTGCAGCAGCAGGATACAGAATTCGATATATTCCAAACTCAACGCCAACAGGAATTCGAGACTTTTGTAAAACGCTGGCAAGAAGCCGAACAGGCCTACCGCGAAAAAGTCGCCAGCCAATGGGATGACCCGGAACTGAGCGGCAAAACCCGGCTAGTGCAGTACTCGGACGACTTGAAGCAGCGCACCGTGGTGGATTATGAAGCAAATACCATCACTGTGGAATTGAATCAGGACCAGGCCGACACCGATATTCAGCAGGTAGTTGCGCAACAACTGAACCAACTGGGTAACGCCACTGTTGCTGAAACGGCCAGCCAAGACCCAGTGCTGATCAATGCCCGTGTTGCCATCGACTCTCGCAGCCAGAACCAGGTGCCTCACCGAAAGCTTGTGCCCGGGCTTGCCGGAACCGAACAACAAGCCCTGCGTAACGTGAAAATTACCCGCGACGGAGGCAAGGTAAAAGCAACGGTACAGATGACTGGCCGCAACACCCAGGAGAAGATTGAAGAAATCTTGCCCGTAGTGCAGCAAAACGCCAAGAAATGGGGTGTACCACCTGCGCTGATCCTCGCCATCGTACACACAGAGTCTAGTTTCAATCCTTTGGCGCGATCGCACATTCCCGCCTTTGGCCTGATGCAGATTGTCCCTGTTTCGGCTGGCAAAGATGTTTCCAAGGAACTCTATGGCAGCCAGCGGTTGCTCTCGCCAGATTACCTTTACGACCCCGAAAAAAATATACAAGCCGGCAGCGTTTACCTGTATTTGCTGTTGAACCGGTACTTCAAAAATGTGGTGCAGGGTGAAAGCCGCTTTTATATGGCGGTCTCTGCCTACAATACGGGCCCCGGCAACGTAGCCAGGGCCATGAGCAATACAACCCGACTGTCCGCCGCAAGCAACGCCGCAAATCAGTTAAGCCCAACCGAGGTTTACCAGCGCCTACAGCAGAACCTGCCAGCGCAAGAAACCCGAAACTATCTCACCAAAGTGACCAAGCGTTACGCCCAATATCAAACACACCTGGAGTCACAACCATGATGCTGAAAAAAAGCCTGCTGGCCCTGTCACTGGGCGCCCTGCTCAGCGCCTGTGCGTCTGCGCCTGAGTCAAGTGCCATCGATACTACCCGCGAAGTCACCGGCAACCCGCTGGACAACGCGCCATCTTGGGTGTTTTTACCAAAATCCGACAAAGGCCTGGCCGCATCTTCCTGCGTAGAATGGACCGGCAATATGTCTATTGACCGCCCCCACTCCATCGCCAATGCTCGCGCAGACCTGGCCCAGCAAATTAACATTAAAGCCAGCGTTCTGGACAAACTGTACAACCGCAAGCTTCAAACCGAAGGAAAGTCTGATGTGGGCTCTACCTTTGAACAGGTATCCAAACAAATCGCCAGCGAATCTCTGGCCAACTCCACGCCGGAAGAAATCTCGCTGGCCACGCTTGATGGCAAGAAGTACCTGTGCACACTGGTTGTTCTGAGCCAGAGCGAAAATACGTTTGATGACCTTGTTGAAGGTTCTGGCCGCCAACTGGACCCACAGTCCAAGGCCGCCCTGTATGAAGAATTCCGAGCGCAAAAGGCCATGAAAGATCTGGAAAAAGAGTTGGAATCGCTGTAACTACAGCCAGCAAGAATGCCTGATGGCGAAGGTGGGAACACCTTCGCCATCAGGCACGCGTTATTCATAACCCCAAAATGTCGCGCAACCAGTCTGTATCCAGATGTTGCTCCACCTGATCCGCCAGCCGGTCAAGCTGGGCCAGACGATGCTGCTGATAGTCAACCGCTACACCTGAGTGGTCCAACCCCGCCCATTGCAACAGGGCTTCACAAGCCCCGGGCTCATCAAAAATCCCGTGCACATAGGTGCCCGCTACCTGTCCGTCGGCACTGACAGCACCTTCATTGTGGCCGTTCATCTGACCCAGCGGGCGCGCCAGAGCTGCGCCTTCGCTCACGCCGTTGTGCATTTCGTAGCCGCTGAAAACGACCTCTGATTGTTCAGAATGCGGGTCTGGCATGGCGAGAGTTCCACGGACGTTTTTGAGCTGCTTGCCGGCCACCATAGTGGTGGTCATGGCCAGCAGGCCAAGGCATTCAGTTTTGCCACTGCTGCCTTCCAGCCCGTCGGGATCGTTCACGCGCTCACCCAGCATTTGAAAACCACCACAAATGCCAAACACTTTGCCGCCGTAACGCAGATGTTTTTGGATGGCCTGCGTCCAGCCCTGAGCGTGAAGAAAGGCCATATCGGTGCGGGTGCTTTTGCTGCCGGGCAGAATAATCAGATCAGCCGCAGGAATGGGTTGGTCCGGGCCGATGAACTGCAGATTCACCCCTGAATGCAGGCGCAGGGGGTCAAAATCGTTGTGGTTACTGATGCGCGGCAGCACTGGCACAATCACGTTCAACGCGCCGGCTTCGCTGGTACCGCTGGTACCGCTGGTGCCAATGCTGTCTTCGGAATCCACAATCAGGCCGTGAAGATAGGGCAGTACGCCGATCACCGGTTTGCCCGTGCGTTCGGTCAGCCAGTCCAGGCCCGGTTCCAGCAAGGCAATATCGCCGCGAAAGCGGTTGATGATAAAACCTTTTGTGCGGTTCTGTTCGCTGGCGGAAAGCAACTCCAGAGTGCCTACCAGCTGAGCAAACACACCACCCCGGTCGATATCGCCCACCAACAGCACCGGGCAATCTGCCGCTTCGGCAAAGCCCATATTGGCGATGTCGTTGGCGCGCAGGTTGATTTCAGCGGGGCTGCCGGCGCCTTCGGCGATGATCACATCATAGCGTTGGCTAAGCGCACGCCAGGCGGCCATCACCGCCACCATGGCCTCGGCTTTGTAGGCGTGATAATCCAGCGCGTCCATATTGCCGTGCACTTGGCCGCGCAGAATCACCTGGGCGCCGCAGTCGCTTTGTGGCTTCAGCAATACCGGGTTCATATCACTGTGGGGTTCAAGGCCGCACGCCAGCGCCTGCAGTGCGGTCGAACGGCCAATTTCACCGCCGTCTATGGTCACCGCGCTGTTCAAAGCCATATTCTGCGGCTTGAACGGCGCCACCGACACACCCTGGCGCGCCAGCCAGCGGCACAGAGCCGCCACCACGGTGGTTTTGCCGGCGTCAGATGTGGTGCCCTGAATCATCAGTGTGACCATAATCTACAACTCAACGCCCTTTTGGGCTTTGATGCCCTGATCTTTGAATGCGTGCTTCACTACGCCCATTTCAGTCACGGTATCGGCCAGGTCAATCAGTTCCTGCGGCGCGTTGCGGCCGGTAACCACGACGTGCTGCATCTCAGGCCGGCCTTGAAGATCGTCCAGTACCCGATCCAGATCAATGTATTCGTACTTCAGCGCAATATTCAGTTCATCCAGCAAAATCATGTCGTAGCTTTCGTCTTTCAGCATGACCGCAACAATTTCCCAGGCAGCTGTGGCAGAGGCCACATCCTGTTCCCGGTTTTGAGTTTCCCAAGTGTAGCCCTGCCCCATCACGTGATAATCGACGTTAGGCAGATTGCGGAAAAAGGCTTCTTCGCCGGTGCTGAAGGCGCCTTTGATAAACTGCACCACACCCACTTTCATGCCGTGGCCCAGGGCGCGGGCAACCATGCCAAAGCCGGAGCTGCTTTTGCCTTTACCCGGGCCCGTCAGCACCAGCAAGACACCTTGCTCTTTCTGGGCGCGGGCAATGCCTTCGTGCATCATTTTCTGCTTGGCCGCCATACGGCGGGCGTGGCGTTCGGGGTCTTTAGCGCGTTCACGCATTTAATGGTTCCTTCTCAGTTAACGGATGAAAGGGCTGGCCCAGGCCAGATTCACTAACGGCAGCGTGAGCGCGTCAGGATCCCCGATGTCTGGCAGTCATCGTTCGCCGCACGCACGGACGGATACGCCGCGGTGCCGCCCTTACGGGCAGAACCGAAAGCTTCCCGCTGTTGCGGATCCAACTGACCTGCCACCCAGTCCATCAACGGATGGTCAGGACGGGTGTGGCCGCTTCCGGGCAGGCCATGGTTGATAATATTGTTGGCGAAATCACTTAATAGCGGTTTCAGGGTGAAGATATCCACCTTCCAGAACCCACGTTTGGCTGCTAGCAGAGCGATCGCCTGCATATGCGTCTTGACGTGGACATTGTGACCCTCACCCAGAAAGTCATCCAGGCCAAGCCCGTGGCGATCCTGAAAATACACGTCATTAACCTCATCCCAAACGCTTGAGCGAATCACCTGCGGGCTGGTTATCTGCCAGCCCCAGAGGTTATCCAGAAAATCGCTGCCCATGGTGCGGGCACCGGCATAACCATGCTCCATTAACGGTGCCAGCCACTGCGGATTCAAATTGCGGGCGCGAAGTTCAACCTGCAACGCGCGCTGAAGTGAATCGACACGCGGGTTCTTTGGATCCTCATACTGCAAAACCCGATTTTCCGGCGGTTCACCCCGCAGATGCTCCACTGCGTTGGAGAGGCCGCCCTGAAAGTCGAAACCGTCGTCGTTATCAAGCAGGCCGTACAAATGGCTTGACCGGCCCAGATAGGTTTTGTCTACGGTAGGCTGCCTGTGTACCGGCGGCGCGCCCCGACTGCCCGGCCGCCAGCAGAACCCGGACATCGGCAACCCAGCGCGCGGCCACGCCATTGGTTGCAAGCGATTCAATGCCGCGCTCACGCAGGGCCACCGGTAATACCGACAGTGCCTGATCAAGGGCAGGCGCCAAATCAGGATGTTTTTGGGCAATCGTATTGGCGGCACCCGCCAGTGCGTAACGAGAGGCAAGGTCCAGCCATTCCAACTTGCTACCGTAAAGATCCCGGAAAAGCCCGGACGTGGTAAAAACCACATTGCGCCGCACCGGGTTATCGGTGCCCGGCCCGGCCGGCAGCCGCTCCAGGCCGTTAACAATACCCCGACTGTTCCAAACCGGCCGGATACCCATAAGTTTCAGACCGAAAGCGATCATCACGCCTTCGTCGCGCACCGTATCTGAAGCCCAGAGAACCAACGCATCACTTTCATCACGCTGTCGGGTACCGGTTTTTTCTGCCTTTGCGACCAGTTCCTCAGCCAGCGACCACGCAACTCGTGTTGGAATCAGGTCGTCCGACAAGGCATGGAAATTTCGCCCGGTGGGCAGAACCTCGGGGGTTCGTAACGGATCATTGCCTTGCCCTGGTGCCACAAAACGACCATTGAGCACATTCAGCCAGCTCTTGCGTTCCGCCGCCGGCGAACCGGCCAGCTTCTGTCGCCAATCCGGGTTTGGTTTACCGGAGTCGCCTGCCATTGAGGTCAGCATGGTATCCAACATCTCAGGGGTCCAGTCCTGACCAAACACGTGCAGGCCCAGGGGCATGTAATGCTCTTGTATGCTGGTCACATAATGCCCGGCTTCGTGAACCAGCAATTCCGGCGACAACTCATCGACCGAGACCTCGTCGGCCGCAAGACCCATTTCACTGGCAATTTCATGTTCGATATCTTCGGCGATATCCAGTTCGGCAATTTTTTCCCGAAGCAACGCCAGCGCTCGCTCCCGGGTGGGGCTGTCGGGTTCGGTGGCAGACTGCCAGGTCTCCACTAACTGCCTTACTTCAAGCAAATTGTCGTACAGTTCGGTGGCCGCCAGAGGCGGCGTCAAATGGCTGATCATCACGCCCAGTGCCCGGCGCTTAGCCTGTATGCCCTCGCCAACGCCGTCCACAATGTAGGGGTAGATCAGCGGCAAGTCGCCACCCAGAAGATCCGGATAATCGTCCTCGGTCAGGCCCGCACGCCGCCGTGGCAGAAACTCACGGGTGGAATGCCGCCCCACATACACCAGCGCATCGGCCTTATAGTGATCCCTCAGCCAATGATAGAAACCCACGTATTGATGCGTTGGCGGAAAGGTGGTGTTGGCGTGAAGCAGCTCTTCATTCACCTCCCAGCCTCTTGGCGGCTGTGGCCCAATAAAGATGTTCCCGAACCGCAGACCGGGGAAAATCAGGCGATCATTCACCACCATCGACCGCCCTGGCGCCTCACCCCAACCCTTCAATCCTGGAAGGTCAGTATCGGTTAGTGCCACTCGCAGAGCATTCAGCTCGTTCTTATGGCCGCCTTCTTTCAGCCGGCGGATCCATAATGTTTCGTAGTCATCAAGACGGGCCAGGGCTGTGGGTCGATTGGGATGCTTCACATTTTCGATCAAATGCCGAAGGTCCCTCACGCCCCGGTCCAAAATACCCAAGGCCAGGCCCTGTTCAGCAAGTTGATGGGCCTGTTCGAGACGTTCATGAAGATACCCGGTAGGACCATGAACCATTTCCTGCTGCACGACGCCGGGCAGAGACTGCAGATAACCCCGGTAAGTCTCCGCGCTCATTGATGGTACCTCACCGGCCATTTCCTGCAGCGCGCGCGGGTCATCCGGCAAGCTGACGCCACGCTGCTGAATCAGGTCGAGTAAGGCTTCCGGGCTGTCCGGCAGGGTGCCGGTGTTGTAACCCTCAGCTTGCAACCAGGTCAGCATTTCAAACAGTGAGGCCGGCACGTCCAGATTGTCCGCCCCTACATTCTGGCGCCCCGGGGGATGATTGTAGTAAAGGATCGCCACCCGCTTGTCAGCGTTCGCTTTGGTTTGCAGCACCTGCCAGCGGCTAAGACGGTCGGCCAGCGCTTGAACGCGGTTTGGCACCGGTTGTGTCAGCGTGAGTGCAACACCTGTCAGCGAATCAATCACCTCTGGCTCCGCCGTTGCCAGCACCATAGGCTGGCTGACGCCCTGAAGTTCCGGCATAGCCAGCTTGTAATGCACTTTGTCGGCGGGAATCCCGTCAACGGATAATTGCCACTGATTACGGGTTCGGGAAGCCAGCCTGAGCCCTTTGATCACCGGGACGTTGAGGCGAATGAGCTCCTGCGTTACCTGCAGACGGCCCTCGCCACCACCGATGGTAAAATCCTGCAGGCTGACAATGCCCGCCAGCGTCGCCGGCTGAATCGTTGCTTCCAGGGCGCTTAGGGCATCAAGGCTGGCACCGCCCCAGCGGGAGAGAATAGCGAAGCATTGCAGGTCCCGGGCTTTAAGGGCTGCACACATATCGTTCAGCAAATCCCGGTCGCCGGGCCGATCACCGCTATCAAGATCGAGAATCGCCACCACAGGGCCGTCTGCCAGCTCTAATCGGGACGCGTCAGCGTTGGCTTCACCGTTCTGATAATAGCGGATGCTGGCACGGGGTTCGGGCTTTTCATAATCCATATCATGACCCGCGCGGGCCAACAGCCAACGCATCAGACCATCAAGGTGCTGTGGCGTTCTGCCCTGATAGAAGGCCCTGCCCTCCAGCCAGGCGGCCTGGTCCGGAAATGCCGCCTGCCGGTCTGCCAAATCATCACTGGCGTCAACACCCGCCGCTGGCGCAGCCACCAGCATTCTGAGCCCGGCATCGTCCAGCGACGCCAATGGCTGGTGACCATTAATCTGCGATAGCCGAGAGATACGCCAATCACTGTTGATACCCAACACGGGCATCTGCCTTGCGGCGTCATCCGCAACTGCTTGCTCTATTAGCATTGCAAGACGGTTAACCTGGTCGCCAAATACCGCCGCCAACACCAGTGCATCTGCGCTCTCAAGCAGTTCAAACACGTGTTCATCGCTCTGGACGGCAAGCTGTGCCGGGGTTCGTAACACCACTTGATGACCAGGGTTTCGATCCAGAAAGCGATGGGCGCCTGCGGCCATTTCCGCCGCTGAACGCTCCGAAACAAACCCCATAACAGTGGCAGCCATCAGCGGCGGAGCCGAAACTGACATCGTCAGGGCGATCAAAAAAGTCTTCAAATATCGCATCAGCAGAAATCCTCATGCATGAGTTTTCTCCGAGGCGCTGGGAAACCTCAATGGCTGACCGCGAAAAACAGCAGCCACTAATGCGGGTGCCGATGGGAAATAACCGTGGAAGTAGCTACCAACCAGGCCCTTCTCGCAGAATACAGCTTCGCTGCCGGTACCCGCTTGTTTGTAGGTATGGGCGGCAGGCTTCCAGGAGGTTTCAAGGGTAGACCGGTGATAGGTGTGGCCCCGCAGTTCGCCTTCCTTTGCCGTCAGGCTGTGCATGCCCAAACCCTGTAAGCGCTTGGCCATGGCCGCGCGGCCCGGAATTAGTCCAAGCAGCGAATGCAGAGCCCCTTCTTTGTCTGCCAGCTCTTCTGCACACGCCATAAAACCACCACATTCGGCCAGTATCGGCTTGCCTGCGTGGTAAAAAGCACGAATGGAATCCATCATCGCGGTGTTGTTTGCCAACGTGTCGCCATGCAGCTCGGGATAGCCACCGGGAAGCCAGAGGGCGTCTGCCGGTGGTAACTGCGCATCGGCCAGGGGTGAGAAGTAATGCAACTCTGCGCCCATCGCTTCCAGCAGTTCTGTATTGGCGCGATAGATAAAGCTGAAAGCCAGATCGCGAGCGATGGCAATGCGCACACCTGCCAGCAACGCGTCTGGTTTTGAGCGCTCTGGCGCTGCGATGGCCACCGCTCTTGGCAACACATCGAGGCCCGCAGCTTTGAGCACTTCGGCCGCCTGATCAAGCTGTTGATCCAAACCTTCCAGCTCTGCCGCCTGCACCAGACCCAGATTCCGGTCCGGAATGCTCATGGCGTCATCCCGTGGAATAGCGCCCAGCAGGCTGATGCCATCCGGCAAGCGTTCTTTCAGCATGTCGCCATGGCGCGGGCTGCCAACTTTGTTGGCAATAACCTGGTACACAGACAGCTCAGCGTCAAAGCTTGCAAGACCCAGCACCAGGGCACCGAAGGTTTGCGCCATGCCGCTGGCGTCAATCACCGGTAGAGCCGGAATACCCAACAGCTTGGCCAGATCGGCACTGGACGGAGTGCCGTCAAACAGACCCATGGCGCCTTCAATTAAAATAAGGTCAGCATTTTGCGCGGCCTCTGCCACCCGCCAGCGGCACTCATCTTCACCGGTCATCCACGGATGAAGCTGGTACACCGGCTGGCCGGATGCTACTTCCAGCACCATCGGGTCCAGGTAATCAGGGCCGTGCTTGAACACCCGCACGTTGCGACCGGCATTGCGGTGCAGGCGCGCCAAAGCGGCTGTAACCAAGGATTTACCCTGCCCGGAGGCGGGTGCGGTAATCATTACTGCCGGTACGGTTATGGTCATTGGTCAGCCAGATTCAGAGTGTTGATTAAAAACTAACGGGTACGAATACGGGTGCACCATCTGCTTCGACGGTGATTAATTTCTGGTTGTAGAGCCGTTCAAGCGCTGCCGGCTCCAGCATATTCTTAGCAAGCCCCCAGCAGGCATCGCCGCTGGTATAAAGCAAAAGTACGTGAGTGCACCAGCGTGCCGCCAGATTCAGATCGTGCAGGCACATGAACACGGCTTTGCCAGCACCCGCCTGATCACGCAGCAGATTCATCACTTTTACCTGGTGGTGCAAATCCAGGTGGTTTGTGGGTTCGTCCAACAGCAGGATATCGGGGTTTTGGGTCATCAGGGTGGCGATGGCCACGCGCTGACGTTCGCCTCCGGATAGAGTGTTCAGCAAACGATCTGACAGGTGGTTCACGTCCAGCGTGGTCAAAGCCTGCTCCGCATGGCGCAGATCTTCACCCTGCTCACTGTCCCAGGGCGATAACCAGGGGTGGCGGCCAATCAGCGCGGTTTCCAGCACGGTCGCCGGAAAACTGTCCTGGCGTTCCTGAAACACCAGACCCAGTTGCCGGGCTATATCGCGACGTTTCAGTGCGGTGAGCGGGCTGTTGTTCAACTGAACCTGACCACTGCGGGCGGGCAATAATCCGGCCAGTGTGTGCAATAACGTGGTTTTGCCGGCGCCGTTGGGGCCAAGTACGCCCCAGATCTGGCCGGGCTCTATGCTCATGTTCAATGCAAAACCGTCAGGCCGGCCAGGTATGTTGATGACCAGATCGCGAGTGTTCAGAGTGCTCATCAGCGGCTCCGGTGCAACAGATACAGGAACGTGGGAACGCCCAGTAAAGCGGTGATTACGCCAACAGGGAGCTGCTCGGGAGCAATGACCGTTCGTGCCAGGGTGTCTGCCAACACCAATAAGGTGCCACCCGCCAATGCACTGGCAGGCAGAATAATGCGTTGGTCGTTACCCAGCACCAGCCGCAGCATGTGGGGCACAATTAAACCCACAAATCCGATACTGCCTGCGGTGGTGACCGCTGTTGCTGTCAACAAACTGGCCAGAACGTAAATCGTCCATTCAAGCGGTCGCACCGTCACGCCCAGCGCCGCGGCTTGCATGGGCCCACGCGCCAGCACGTTCAGGTTACGGGCCAAAGGCATAATCACTATCACCGATACCGCCAGCACCACCACCGCCGGCCAGGGCGAGCGGGCGTAGGACACATCGCCCATCAGCCAATACAGCATACCGGGCAGTTTGTAAGAAGGGGTAATGGCCAACATGAGGGTAATCATTGCGCCCCAGCCGGCCGCGACTACAACGCCAGTCAGCAACAGGCGTGACGGTGTCCAGCTGCCGGTACCGTGGGCAAGGCCAAATACCAGCACGGTTGCCAGCATGGCACCGGCAAAGGCCGAGCCCGATATTATCAGCGTGCCCATTCCCATCAGCATGGCCAGTAATGCGCCTACCGCCGCGCCGCCTGAAAGCCCAAGCACGTAAGGATCTGCCAACGGGTTGCGCAGCAGCACTTGCATCAGGGCGCCCGCCACTGCCAAGAGCCCACCCGTACCAAATGCTGCAAGCGTGCGCGGCAAGCGCAAATCCAGCAACAGGGTTCGGTGCAGCGTGCTGCCCTCGCCCTGAATAACCTGCCATAAATCTGCCGGTGAAACCGTCACGCTGCCCAGCGCCAGCGCAAAAGCCATGGATGCCAAAGCCAACATACCAAGGCTAAGCAAAGAGCGGGTCATCGACTCATAACCTGAATGTTAACCCCGGGCTTACAAATTTTCACGATCGTTTTCCAACTTGTCGCGGGCTCTTGCCAAATTCTCACGCGCACTTTCTAACTTTCTACACACCGTTTGAATAGCGTCAAGCAATCTCGGCGTAGGCCGTGAAATGGGCGAAGCCGGCACGAAAAACAGATTGTTTTTTTCCACCGCGGTCAGCCCCG
This sequence comes from Marinobacter sp. LV10MA510-1, assembly GCF_002563885.1. Taxonomy (GTDB): domain Bacteria; phylum Pseudomonadota; class Gammaproteobacteria; order Pseudomonadales; family Oleiphilaceae; genus Marinobacter. Next base: position 2,889,493 of record NZ_PDJA01000001.1, read on the forward strand.
CATATTTCTTCCATTCATCCAGCTGGTCGTCGCTGACGCCGTCAACGCTGCCGGTAAGAATGGCATCGGGGTCCGCCTGCAATACAACTTCCGCACTGATTCTGGGTATCAGCCGCTGCATATCGCCAAACACATTCACACCGCCGCACAACTTCAGCACTTTGCCAATCAGGTGCTCGTTGTTGACTGTCATTAAGGGTTTTTCCCACACTTGATAAAACACCGGTATGGGTTCCACTCCAGCATACTGCTGTGTTAAAGCGGCAATGCCAACACGGAAGCGTTCGGCCTCGGCAAAACCTTCCGGCTCGGTGCCCGCAAGCGTGGCAAGCCGTTCGATAACACTGGAAACCCCCGCAAAGGTGCGGGGTTCTATGGCAAAAGTGGACACGCCCAGCTCTTGAAGCAACTCAACCTGTGCTGGCGGGTTGCCCGTTACCCAGGTCACCACCAGATCAGGATTGAGCGCGATCAAAGCTTCCATGTCGACACGGGTGTGGCTGCCCACCGACGGCAACGTAAGCGCAGCCGGGGGATAGTCGCTGTAATTAACCACGGCCATCACTTTGTCGCCGGCGCCGGCCGCAAAAATTAGCTCGGTGGCGCCGGGCGATAAGGTAATGATTCGCTGGGCGGGGGCTGCTATGCACAGATCCTTTCCGATGTCATCCACAGCGCAGCGTTGCATCTCACTGGCCAATACAGGTTGCGCCAAGATTGCTATCAAAAGCCCCAAAGAAAACCTGAAATTCAACCAATGAGAAACCACGTTTTTACTCCCGTACTTATGACTTACTGAACATCGTAGCGGACCGACAGCATAGCTGTGCGGCCTGCCGAGATGTACTTACCGTAAAAGCCATCTGCGGTTGAGTACTCTTTATCAAGCACGTTATTAACGGTCAAGCGCGTGCTCCAGCTTGGCGCAAAGTTCCAGCCAACGCGAAGATCCAGCGTTGCAAAACCTGCAAGTAGTTCTTCATTTTTTGCGTCATTATAACGATCTCCCTCTGCAATGATGGAGCCCCCGAACATGACATTACTCATAGTTTTATCGAGATCAAAGCGAGCTGTTTGCTTTGTTCGGCGCACTAATTGTTTGTTATTAGTCTGATCTTCCGGGTCCATATACGTTAAAGCTGCGCTTGCTCGCCAGCCGTTACGCTCATAGCCTCCAGAGAACTCGGCTCCCTGAATCTTAGCTTCCTCAATATTAAAGTTCTGGCCTACCGAGCGATCGTAAGTAATAAGATTATCGACATCTATCCGGTACAGAGCCATGTCCCAGAACCACGTTTGATAATTACCACTTATACCTAATTCATAATTTTCTGATTCCTCAGCTTTTAAATCAGGATTTCCTCTGAAGTTGGGTGGTATCCCCGGCCAATACAGATCGTTAAATGTTGGGGCTTTAAAGGCTGTTCCATAGCTAGCGCGGATGCGATGAGACTGATCAAATTTGTATCCCAACGCTAATCCGCCCGTTTCGTTAGTGCCGTAAGCTTCGTTATCGTCGCTGCGAATACTGGCTTGCACATCTACAGGACCAAAATTCAAACGTAACTGGCTGAAAACCGCAGTATTGGTTCTGCTCGTTTCAGTGAAGTCCCGAGTACTTTCAACGTCATCCTGCTGTAACTCGGCACCGACAACCAGCTCGTGAACGTTATAGAAAAAAGTATTCGCCCACCTGCCCTGTCGCAGGCGCGTGTTGAACTCGCTACCGCGAACGTTCTGTTCTGTTTCGTCCCTTGACTCCGAAAACTGAACAGCTGTCTGCCAGTTGTCATTCACTGGCGTCATTAGACCAAATCCGAGAGTGCGGATTAAGTAGTCCGTATTATCACCCTCGAATTCGGTATTGCCTTCGGACTGAAGTAGCATAACGCTGGCTTCGCCACCACTGTCTAACTCGTGCACGATGCGGCCCAGTCCAGCGGTATTGCGGAAGCCTCTATCGTCGCCGTTCTCAACGATGGCTGTACCGTCACTTTCCTTGTGCAGGCCACTAATACTGAAATGCGTGTTCCCAGCAGAGCCAGAGACACCCGCACTGGCTTTTTGTGTATCAAAATTGCCCGCACCGACCTCAACCCAGCCACGCTGGCCCTGCTTTGGGTCCAACGTGAATGCCTGAATAACACCGCCCACAGCATCTGCCCCATAAAGGGAGCTGCGTGGACCACGTACAACTTCAATTCGTTGAATAAGATCTGTCGGAACATATTGCCAGGAAGCACCGCCACCCGTTGCAGCATGTAACTTTACGCCATCGATTAAAAAAACTGTGCCGGCGTTTTCTATGCCGCGGGTATACACACTTGTTGACTTACCAAACGAACCATTACCAACCACGTTTATACCCGGCTGGCCGCGTAGAAGATCGGAAAAATCAGCAGGCGCTTTTGAACGAATATCTTCTTCGTCAATCACCGTCACAGAAGCCAGGCTCTCGCCCACAGTTTTGGGGCCAAGCGTAGCAGTAACCACAATCGGGTCCATGGTCGCGCCAGTGGATTCCTGGGCAACCGCAATAGAAAGGGGTGTAAGTGAAAAAGGCACCAGCAGACTGCTGGCAACAAACCTGAAAGCTTTCATAAAAGGCACTCAAAGACACACCACGCGCACCCGCATGGCTGATTTTTTGGTGCTGCAAAAAGAGAGGCGAAAGCCGGCCGCAAGCAAAGCGGACGCCTTCCAAAAGGTGGGGAAATGCCGTGAAACAGGGTCGGTGTTTACCCACCGCAACTGCCCTCCGCAGCGTTCGGTGTGTTAACAGGCCGGTCTCCGGACTTGTGAGCTGTATTGCTGAACGGCGCAAGCCTTCCCATGCGTTTGCACAGTGGCACCTTTCTTAGCCGTTCACTCACTTACCGTTGCGGGGGCAGTGCCGGACTTTAACCGACTTCCCGTTTCACTGTTGTGGCGATGATGATTACGCCAGAACAACACCTGAAAACGAACTCAAGGCTAACAACGCGTTAATGTCTGGTCAATGATTAATCACGAACGGCGTCCGCCAGTGCCGCTTCCAGACGGCGCCATTGGCTCTCGTCTGGCGCCAGGCCGAAGCGCACCATCCCGGGTTGTTCAAATATTCTTACCAGCACTCCCTGCGCGGCAAGGCAGTCCGCCAGTATGGCCGGTGCATCGGTGCGAACGGTGTGGAACAACGCGCTTCCACCCATCGGGTTCAGCCCGGCTGAGTGCACTATTTCTCTTAGCCGTTGGGCGCCGCCCTGCAAACGGGCACAGGCACTTTGCTGCCAGTTTAAATCCAGCAGCGCCTGCGCCATCACGTGGCGCGCGGGGCCATTCACCGCCCATGGCCCCAGCTTTTCCGTCAGCGCGCTCGCAAGATTCTTATCGGCAAGCACAAAGCCGGCACGTATCCCGGCCAGGCCAAAGAACTTCCCCAGTGAACGCAGAACAATCAGGCCCGGCCGGCCGCTCTGGCAGGCCAGGCTAAAAGCCGGCGTTGAGTCCATAAAGGCTTCGTCCACCACCAGCCAACCACCACGTTTTTGCAACCGCCGATGCCAGCGCAACAGCGTAGAGGGAGGAATGACTGCACCCGTGGGGTTGTTAGGGTTGATCCATACCAGCACGTCAAGCTGATCCAGCCAACGATCATCGCAACCCGAGGCACCGCCGTGGATCTGTTTGGGGCCTACTGGAACAATATCGTGGCCGGCAGATCGCCAATGGTGCCCGTGCTCGCGATAGCCGGGTACGGGTATGCCTACACGGCAGGGGTTGCGTAAGCTGGGCAGCGCCATAATGGCGGCCTGACTACCGGCAACGGGCACGCAACCAGCAACCAGGGGGGCGCCAGACCAGTTGCGGATAATCTCTTCCAGGCCATCGTCTTCTTCTGGCAGGCGCTGCCACACTTCTGATGGCAATTCTGGCACCGGCCACCCCAACGGGTTGATGCCGGTCGACAAATCCAGCCACTGTTCGCGGGGAATGCCCCAGCGTTTTGCCGCGTTATTCAGCCGCCCGCCGTGCTGTGGCATCACGACCCCGCCACCGCGGCAACAAGGCCGGTTATGACGAATATAACAGCCAACCAAAGCCAGGTGCCGTGGCGTACTAGCGCAATAGCCGCCTGGATACTGTTGGCACTGGCCGGACTGGTGCCGCCAAGATACGGGCGCTGTTTTACACCTTGCGCATAGGGCGACGGGCCACCGAGTTGAACATTTAGTGCACCCGCGCCGGCCGCCATCACAGGGCCGGCGTTGGGGCTGTCCCATTGGGGCGCCTGCCGGCGCCAGCAGTACCAGGCCAGCTTGCGATTGCCTAACAGCGTGTAGGTGAGTGCCGTAAGCCGCGCAGGCACCCAGCCCATTACGTCGTCCAGCCGGGCAGCCGCGCGGCCAAAATATAAAAACCGCGGGTTGCGATAACCCCACATGGCGTCCAGCGTATTCACCGCACGATGCGCAACAACGCCAGGAATACCGCCCACCAAAAACCAGAAAATGCTGGCAAATACCGCATCAGCGCCATTTTCCAGCATCGATTCGGTTGCAGCCGCTGCCACGCCTTTTTCATCCAGGGCGCTGGCCTGACGGCTGACGATGCGGCTGACCTGCTCCCGCGCTTCATTCAGTTCGCCTCTTTGCAGCGGCTCTGCCACCGCCAGGCCGTGCTCTGTCAGGCCCCGGAGGGACAGCGCGAAATACACTGCCACAGCCTGGGCCAGCAGCAGCCAGATGCCGTCGAGTGCAGCAGACAACCCGATCGCCAAAAACAGCAGAGGCAACACAAGCGCACACAGGGCTAAAACACCCAGAATAAGGCTACGCCAGGCATTTTGTGACGCTTTGTTAAGCAAACGTTCCAAGGCGCTGGCCAGAGTGCCAAAGCCCGCCAATGGGTGAAGTCGGCGGGGTTCACCCAATAATCGGTCAAGGGTAAGGCTCAGCAAGCAAACCAGAAAAAGCCCACAAAAGTGAGCGAAAAGGGAGTCGGGAAAGGATTCAACAAAAAGAGTCATTACGATTTTAAAGTCACCGGCAAACCGGCGACGCTCATAATCACCGTGTCGCAGCGCTCAGCAAGGGCCTGATTCAGCCAACCCAGTTCGTCGCCAAAGCGTCGGGTAAGGGGGTCCATGCCAATAATACCCAGCCCCACTTCGTTGCTGACAATAATGAGCTTACCCGGGTACCGGGCCAGCTGTGTTAAAAACTCTTCCCGCTCCCACGCGAAAACGGTCTCGCCGGCGTGCAGCAGATTACTCACCCACAGGCTCATGCAGTCCACCAGAATGCAAGGCGCTTTTTGGTCTGCGCTGGCATAGAGTGCAAGCACTGAGGCCAGGGCCAGGGGCTCTTCACTCAAGCCCCAGTGAGCAGGCCTTTGGCGCTGATGGCGGTCAATACGCCTGCGCATTTCGTCGTCGCCGGCCGTTGCGGTGGCGAGGTACACCACCTCGCCGTCGGTGTTGCGGGCAAGGCGTTCCGCCATCGCGGTTTTACCGGAGCGAATGCCCCCAATAACCAGAGTGTGCATGTTGGTTTCAGTCCTCAGGGTGAAAAAGTAGGTGGTAGCCGGCAAGCTGGCGGGCCTTGAACTCTACCGGATCTGCACTACTCAGAGTATCATCCAGAGTCTATCGCCCTAACTATCGCCCCGACACCGGCTATTACATTGTTGGCCATTGCCGTGGCGCTACGCGTTTGCAGTTTACAGGTAATTATCATGTTATTTCCCGTCAGTTGGACCAACCCGCCCGCGCTTCCTTCCGCCCATTTTTTGGAGCTTGCCACACAGCGCCAGAACACGCTGACCAAGCCTGCGGGATCATTGGGCCGGTTGGAAACCATTGCGACGCAGCTGGCCAGCATGCAAAGCTCCAAGCAGCCAATAGCTGACAAGATTCATATCAGCATATTTGCCGGCGACCATGGTGTCTGCGCGGAAGCCATTTCTGCCTACCCGCAAGCCGTCACCGCTCAGATGATTCCCAATTTTGCCAACGGCGGCGCCGCCATCAGTGTGCTGGCAAAACTTTTAGATGCGACGCTGGAAGTGATCAACCTGGGTACCGTTACCGACACGCCGGATCTGCCGGGTGTGATTAACGCCCGCATTGCGCCCAGCACCCGTAACTTTGTAGAGATAGACGCAATGACCAGCCAGCAGGTCACCAAAGCCATACACTTTGGTGATGAGGCCGCCCAACGCGCGGCCCGTGCTGGTTGCCATCTGTTTATTGGCGGCGAAATGGGCATTGGCAACACGACCTCTGCGGCCGCCATCGCCTGTGCGTTGCTGAAAAAAAACCCGATGCGACTGGCCGGGCCTGGTACAGGTCTGGACAGCGCCGGGGTGCGCCACAAAGCCGAAGTGATTATTCGGGCACTGCAACGCCACAACGATGACCAAACCCCCATGGCGGTACTCAAGGCCTTTGGCGGCTTCGAAATTGCCGCTCTGGCCGGCGCCATTTCAGGCTGTGCTGCCCGAGGCATACCGGTACTGATAGACGGTTTTATTGTGTCGGTAGCCGCGCTGATCGCGGTGAGTGAACAGCCCGATATTCGCGCCTGGCTGTTGTTTTCCCATCGCTCTGCCGAGCCCGGCCACCAGGCTATTCTGGACGCACTAAAGGCCACACCGCTATTGGACATGGGCATGCGGCTGGGCGAGGGCAGCGGAGCAGCGTTGGCGGTTCCGTTGATACGCACAGCCTGCGCTCTGCACAATAATATGGCCAGTTTTGACACCGCGGGCGTAGATAACGGCCAAAATGATGCACCTGAATCTGGAGCGAACAGCCGCAATGACTGACACCACCACGATTTTTGATGTGATCCGCCATGGCGAACCGGAAGGCGGGCCCATGTATCGAGGCAGTAAAGACGATCCTCTTAGCACCGCCGGGTGGCAGCAAGTGCGCGATGCCATTACCAGCGCAGATCATTGGGACGTTATTGTGAGCTCACCCATGCTGCGCTGCGTTCATTTCGCGCGGGAACTGGCAGAACGCTATCAAATCCCCTTGCACCTTGATGACGACCTGCGGGAAATTAACTTCGGCGATTGGGAAGGTCGCACCGCTGACGAAGTGATGGCCACCGATGGCGAACGCCTCAGCCAGTTCTGGGCCAATCCGGTCACCAACACCCCTCCCTCGGGCGAACCGGTCAGCGACTTTCAGACCCGGGTAGTTGCGCGTTGGTATCACTGGCAGGAACAGCTTGCGGGCAAACGGGTGTTGATCGTTTGCCACGGCGGGATTGTGCGGATGATTGCAGCAGATGTGCTGCACATACCGCTGGAACATGCGTTTTCCGGCATAAGCACACCTTACGCCTGCCGCAGCCGCATTCAGGTCAACACCTCCAGCCACGGCCGATTTCAAAGCCTGATCGGGCACGGTTTAATCAGCGACTGACCACGACGGGAAGATTCGGGCCCAAAAGAACCTGGCTCAACCCATTCGAATTCGGGATGAGTGCGCTGCTTCGCTGCGGTTACGCATCGTGATTCCAGAAAAAGCTAGCGCCCTCCTCCGGGCTGCTGGCAGCACGGCGCATCCATCCAAACATTTCACGTCCCAAACCGGTATGGGATGCACTCAAATCCACCGTGACCTGCGCCCGCTGATCCAGTTCCTCATCCGTGAGCGCGATGGCTAGCTTACCGGCTTCTGCATCGACACAGATTATATCCCCATTACGGATTTTCGACAGCGGACCACCATTGGCGGCTTCCGGGTATACATGAATCGCAGCCGGTACCTTGCCGGAGGCACCGGACATACGACCATCCGTTACCAAAGCCACACGAAACCCGCGATCCTGCAACACGCCCAAATAAGGGGTTAACTTGTGCAACTCCGGCATGCCATTGGCTTTCGGCCCCTGGAATCGCACCACAACCACGCAATCCTTATCCAGCTCACCCGCGTCAAAGGCTACCTTCAGGTCATTCTGGTGATCAAAAATAACCGCTGGAGCTTCCACTCTGTGGTGCTCTTTTTTCACCGCCGATACCTTGATCACGCCTCTGCCAAGATTGCCATCCAGCACTTTCATGCCGCCGTCGGGAGCGAAAGGTTCTGCAGCGCTGCTCAGCACGGTCGGGGCCTGGGTTTGGGCAGCAGCCGGCGACCATATCAGTTTGTCATCCTTTATAGATGGCATGCGGGTGTATTGCTCAAGCCCCCGACCGACTACCGTTTCGACATCCTCGTGGAGATACCCCTCGGACAACAACTCGCGAATCAAAAATGGCGTACCGCCAGCATCATGAAAGGCGTTGATGTCTTCCTCACCATTGGGATAAATACGCGTCATCGATGGCACCACTGACGACAGCTCCGCGTAGTCATTCCAGTCAATAATAATACCGGCCGCCCTTGCAATGGCGATCCAGTGAATCGTGTGGTTGGTGGAACCGCCAGTGACCAGCAAAGCCACAAGCGCGTTTACGATGCTCTTTTCGTTCACCATATCCGCCAGCCCCAGCGTGCCTCCGTTAGGCTTCGACAGCTTCACGACCTGCTCGGTGGCGGCCCGCGTCAGCTCGTCCCGCAAAGGTGTGTTGGGATTGATAAACGCAGCGCCCGGCAGATGCAGCCCCATAACCTCAACCAGCAACTGGTTACTGTTCGCGGTACCGTAAAACGTGCAGGTTCCCGGACTGTGGTAGGACTTGCTCTCTGCTTCAAGCAGCTCATCCTTGTTCACCTTGCCCTCAGCATACAACTGGCGAATGCGTTGTTTTTCCTTGTTTGGCAAGCCTGACGGCATGGGCCCCGCCGGTATCAGTATGGTCGGCAGGTAACCAAAGCTTAGCGAACCAAGCAATAGCCCCGGCACGATCTTGTCACAGATGCCCAATAAAACAGTGGCATCAAACATGTTGTGGCTCAAGGCGACCGCCGTGCTCATGGCAATCACATCCCGGGAAAACAGACTGAGTTCCATGCCGGGCTGGCCCTGAGTCACCCCGTCGCACATCGCCGGCGTGCCCCCGGCAAACTGGGCAACGGAGCCCATACCGTTGGCCGCCTTGCGAATCAGATCCGGAAAGCGCTGGTAGGGCTGATGGGCCGACAACATATCGTTGTAGGCCGAAACAATAGCCACATTGGCCTTGTTCATTAACTTGAGGGTGTTCTTGTCACCACTGCCACAGGCAGCGAAGCCGTGGGCGAGGTTGCCGCAAGACAGCACACTGCGCTGAGGCGATGACTCTTTCAGAATGTTCATTCGGTTTAGATAGTCGTCTCGCGTGCTGCGGCTGCGTTCAATGATGCGCTGTGTAACCTTATTAACTGTCGCGTGCATAGATTTTCTCCAACCATTATTCGTTTGGTGAAAGCAGGGGATTCAACAATCTATTGCCAGCACCGCGTTATAGCGCTGCTAGCAAAAAAAATCAGGCGATATCGTTCAGACTTCCCGCCACAAGGTCGGTAATAGCCCGCCAATCGTCGGCCTCAATCCGGTCTTTCGGCGTTAACCAGGTGCCGCCGACCGCCACCACGTTATCCAAAGCCAGATAATCCTTCGCAGTTTCACGGCGAATGCCGCCGGTCGGACAAAACGTCACATCCGCAAACGGTCCCGAAAATGCCTGTAATGCCTTGACGCCACCGACAACCTCCGCCGGAAAGAGTTTAAATTCCCGATACCCTATAGCGTAGCCCATCATCATCTCAGAGATGGTTGAAATGCCTGGCAGCAAGGGAGCCTGAGCATTCAACCCATAAGCAAGGAGCTGCTCCGTTACCCCCGGGGTAATTACAAACTGTGCACCTGCTGCTTCCGCTTCCCGGTACTGGCCAACCTGCGTAACGGTGCCAGCACCTACCCAGACATCCGGCAACGCCTTGCGCAATTGCCGTATCGCACCGAGGCCATATTCCGTGCGCAGTGTGACTTCAAGAATGCGTATACCACCCGCCACCAAAGCTCTTCCGAGCGGTACCGCATGGTCGGGGTGTTGGATGGTGATGACCGGCACCAACGGGCAGGCTGCAAGCATGGCTTGAATTTGATGGCGATGATGCACGGATAGCTGCGACATATGGGTTTTCTCTTCCATTGAATTTAACAGTAAAGAGCTCAGCGACTTTAAGGACTCCAGAATACCGACGACACACCAACGGGCGAGGTCACCCAGAGCGCCGAACATTACCAGGTCACAGCGGGTGTCAATCTGTTGGACCATATTTCATTCTCTCAATTTGTCAGGCGACCTCGGGAAGCCGCAGATTGCGCTATTTTGTAGTAATTATATAAAAACAATGACAGACAAAGTGAGAAATACCAACCACAAATTCCTATTTTGATATTTTTACTACCGAATATCGAATTGAAACACAGTGAAACCCAGCCCTCAGAAACCATTGCCCGCACAATTTGGCTTGCAACTCTGACATCAATAAAATTCTGTTCCTGCAGAGCCAGCTTTACGGTTTTTAAAGCGACAGGCTTTTGATCAGCGTTTCCCTGGGCGTTAATCATAAGTTGGCAGTTTTTTTTGACACGCCCTAGGTAAGTAGCTAGTGCCCATCCAGAAACTAATAACTGGCTGATTTTCAGGAAATAATTCGGAGAAAGGTTAAAGAATCCTCTTGGCTTTGGTCTGTTTTAAGTGCAACCCAAAAACATCAAACAACCAAGAGGATCCAGCATGCGAGAGACCCGCAATGCTCAGGCCAGTATATTCGAAGAGTACTCGAATCACGAGTATGGCGTCAGGCTTCGGAAGCTGTCGGAAATTTTGGACAGGCATCCCGGGATTCTGGATCTGGTCGCGGCGGATTTGATCGACCCATCCGTATCGGCTGTGGGGCGGATCGGACTCAGTGCGGAGAGTGTTCTGCGGTGTCTTGTGTTGAGGCAGCAACTGGGTTTCAGCTTTGAACAGCTGGCCTTCCACTTGTCGGATTCGGTGACCTATCGAACGTTTACCCGATTGCCGGCGCACCTGTCACCCAGTCGGTCATGCCTACAGTCCACGATTCGCAGCATCACGCCCGAAACGCTGGAGCGGGCGCATCACGTGCTTACAAGGAGCCTGCTGGACACAGGCATTGCTTCCCTGAATAAGCTGCGCATCGACAGTACCGTGGTGGCCAGCAATATCGCCCCACCCAGTGACAGCCAGTTGTTGGATGATGCCGTTCGCGTGATCAGTCGGCTGCTGGCAAAAAGCAAGGCCGAAACCGGTCTGAAAATACGCTTTACCGACAAGCGAAAAGCATCAAAATCACTGGCATTTCGCATATTTAACGCGAAAAAAGCGACCAAGGATGAACTCTATCCCGAGTTGTTAAAAATCGTGCGACGGGTAGTGAAGCAGGCGGATCGCGGGCAACAGCAGGTAACCGACAGCGCAGACACTTCAGCGCCTCGGCAGCAGAAATGGCTTGATGCTCTGGCGCACTACAGAGATCTGGCTTCGCGCGTGATTGAACAAACCGAACGTCGTGTTATTCAGGGTGAGCGGGTGCCCTCTTCGGACAAGATTGTCAGCCTGTTCGAACCCCACACAGACATTATCGTCAAGGGATTCCGCGATGTGCAATACGGCCATAAAATCAACCTGAGCACTGAAGTGAGGGGCTTTATTACTGCGTTAACCATCGAAGAGGGTAACCCCAGTGACAAAGCGCTGTTCCTGCCGGTTCTGGATTATCATCGCTCTGTCCTGGGCAAGCTGCCTCGTTCCGTGGTTGCCGATGGCGGCTACGCCAGCCAAGCGAACGTCGCGGCTGGACGCGCAATGGGCCTTAAGCACGTTGTGTTTCACAAGCCGGTGGGTGTATCGCTCACCGCCATGGGCGTGAAGTCGAAAACCTTTACCGCATTACGTCATTTCCGAGCCGGAATCGAAGGCAATATCTCAGAGTTGAAAAGGGCGTTCGGAGCCACGAAAGCGACGTGGAAAGGTCACGTGTTGGGCGCCATCTTATTGGGGCTACTGGTGTTGGTGGGAAAGTTTGGCTGGATTTGATTGCACCTAGAATGTCATCTGTCTGCGACAGTATATTAGAGTGAGGCTGAAGCCTTTTTTAATAAGGCTCCAGTTTAAGTAATAGCTGATGAGCTTAAGTGCTCCGGGTTTTTCTCAGCTAAGCTAAGGCTAATAACGTCTAACCGATTGTATTGACAGAATTTTATTTAATTTTTAGTATAGGCTCACCCAAAAGCTTCAAAGCAAGTATTTAGGAGAGCCCGTGGATACAAATATATTAGAAGTTGCAGCCCGAAGCGAATGGCGCTCGGGCCTGCAAACCCATAGTCAGATACGTGGCTTTGATCCTGTGGTGATGGACGAACCTAAAGCCCTGGGCGGCCAAGATCAAGGCCCGAACCCGTTAGAATATCTTGTGGCATCGCTTAATGGCTGCAAAGGAGTGATGATCCCGCTCGTTGCGAAAGAGTTAAATTTTGAGTTCAGCGAACTGACCTTCGACACCAAAGGGATGGTTGATCTTCGTGGACTAATGGGGCAGCCGGATGTTTCCACCCATTTCCAAAGCCTTACTTTTGCAGTGAATATCAAAACCGATGAATCCGCCGAGCGCCTGCAAATGCTGCAAGATGCAGTAGCCGAGCGTTGCCCTGTTTATAATCTCTTGCGCGATGCCAGCGTGTCGATGCACACTCAATGGACTCGTATTTAAGGCTGCGAAAAGAGCCTGACGAACATATCCTTACTACAGATAAAAACCCAGCAGATGTGGCAGTCGGCTGGGTTTTTTGTTTTATATTGAAAACCCTGCGAACCGAGGTCTGATCAGTCGGACACGCCTGATATCACCGAACTGAGCTTCGAGGAACGCCTTAGACTGCTGGTCGATCGGGAGATGACCGAACGAGATAACCGACGCCTGACCAGCCGGCTGCGCCGGGCTGGACTGCGACACACCGCCGTTCTCGAAGACCTGGATTACCGGAACTCACGGGGTCTGGATAAGGGACTGATCCAATCCCTGGCAAGCTGCCAATGGGTGAAGGAACACCTGAATGTGCTCATTACCGGCCCCACCGGCGTTGGCAAAACCTGGCTGGCCTGTGCCTTGGCGCACAAAGCCTGCCGGGAAGGCTACACCGCGCAATACGTTCGCCTGACCCGGCTGCTACGAGAACTGACCATCGCTAAAGGAGACGGTCAGTACCCCAAACTGCTAGCAAATCTCGCCAAAGTCGATGTACTGATCCTGGACGATTGGGGGTTCATGAAACTGAGTGCAGAGAACCGAAGAGACTTGCTGGAAGTGCTGGAAGACCGTTACGGCCGTCGCTCCACCATCGCCACCAGCCAACTCCCTATCGAGGAATGGCATGACGTGATCGGTGACGCCACTCTGGCGGATGCCATTCTGGATCGGCTGGTTCACAACGCCTACAAGATCAATCTCAGGGGTGAATCCATGCGAAAACGACAAGCAAAGTTGACGGGCACCACGGCTTCGGAGTAATAATGAAACCCCCGCGTCGCCACGCTCCGATGGGTGGCAACCTTCAGCGGTTTACGCACATGTCTTTTCCGCGTTTTTTGGCGGCCTTTAAATCTCGTTTGAACTGGCCAGAATAGACAGGATTGCGCATTAGATACCCAGTTCATCGAACAAAGCATCAGCACTTTCTGCACGGTGTAAATCCTCCCCGCGCTCACTTTTAGCCAGAGTCTCAGCGGTAAGCCGATTAGGCACGCGCATTTCAAAAGGCAAGCCCTGTTCGCTGACGACTTTGGTCAGGGCAATGCGTACAAAATCAGACACGGTAAGCCCCATAGTAGCCAGTATCGTGGTGGCCTCATTTTTTAGATGTTCGTCAATTCGGTAATAGGGATCTATCCCAATACAGTGCCCACCCACCAGGCCGGGTTTAAACGGCAGGAAGTTCCACTTGATGCCGGCGGCGGCCAGTACTTCGTGGGTGTCGATGTTCATGCGCCTGAAGATCATCGCCAGTTCGTTCACCAGCGCGATGTTCACAGGGACTGCAAACCAGAGACAGATTTGAAATCTGTCTCTGGTTCAGGCTTTGCAGGTCAGGTAGTACGGATCTACCTCAGCTCCAGAAAAAGCAGCCCGCGGTAAGCGCCAATAAATCAGCACCTACATTCAGTAGACACTGAGAGCTTCAATCACCAACCTCAACCTTCAATCTTCAATCTTCAATCTTCAAATACGATCGGGACAGCGCTCGAAATCGCATCTCGGATAAGAAGAAGAAGATCATCATGAACAATCGGTTTCGTGGCAAAAGCGGCAAAGAGTCCTGAACTCAAAACCTCACTAACGGCCGCATCGTCGTCATAGAAATAGCCGGAGACAAGAATCAACGGCGATTGACAGGGTGTTTCGATCCGAATTCGTCGTGCCAGATCGATCCCGTCAATGTCAGGGAGCTTGGCGTCTACCAAGACGATGCAAAACTTCGAGGCCTTCAGACTCTTTATCGCCTCAACACCGGATGATGCGCTCGCGACCGTGAATCCATTGCTTTCCAAGAGGTGGTGCAGGGACCAACGCACACCGGGTTCGTCATCGATGATCAAAATAGTGTCACGCTGCGCTGGGGCCTGTCGCAATGGAGCCGGGTCTCTACTCATCGTTGAGCCCGCGCTACCTTGTCGACAGACGAATCGTGAAGGTACTTCCTTTCCCAGTCACGCTATCCACATCGATGCTGCCCTCGTGCTGGCTAATGATGGTGTGACAGATGGACAGTCCCAGCCCGGTCCCACTGCCAGCGGCTTTGGTGGTGAAGAAGGGGTCAAATATTTTGGCCCTATTAGCCTCCGCAATGCCACAACCTGTGTCGCGAACAACAATAACTGCCCATCCATCCTCATGGAGGACGGCAATCTTGAGTTCACCCCCATCAGGCATCGCGGCATAGGCGTTAAAAATCAGATTCATTAACACCTGCTGGAGCTGGCTCACGTTGCCGTTGATGAAAATGCTGACTGCAGGATAGTTCTCCGTCACGGTGACCTTTTGTAGTGCCCCCTGATTGCTAAGGAGACGTGCGGTCTCGCGTACGACGGGCACGAGGTCGATGATCTTCGTGTTGCCGACCTCCGACGGCCTGGAAAAGCGCAGAAGGTTTTCAATAATGCCGGATGCCCGCTCTATGCCGGCGAGAATCTTTTGCACGCATTCTGCGTGGAATGCGGGGTCCGGGGCACCCTCATTCAGAAATTGTGCGGCCGAATAGCTGACGGACAGAGGGTTGCGCAGTTCATGCGCGATTCCTCCGGCCATGACCCCCAGCGCGGCCAGTTTCACGTTCTGAGCTAGTTGCGCTTCGAACGCATGCCGCTCAGTCAGATCACGGCCGACTGCCACCAGAGCGCTCACTTTCCCGGATTCGTCGCGCATGTAAGAGAATGCCCACGCCACCGGAATCAGTGCCCCTGAACTAGCGACGAGACGCAACTCCCTCGGGCGTACCGATTTCCCTCGAGCCAGCTGCTGAATCATTGACTTCATATCTTCCTGATCACCGTGTTCGCACAGATCAAACATAGCGCGACCCTGCACGTCTCTGGATGAAAAGCCGGTGACTCGCTCCGCAGCGGGGTTCCAGGTGACGATGCAGCCTTCGGCATCGGCAGACACCAGGAGATCGTTGGCGTATTCGACCACATTCGCCAGACGCATTTGAACCAGATGAGCCTGCTCCACCAGGCGCACCTTTTCTGTAATATCGTCCATCAGGATCATGGCGCACTCAACCCGACCTTCGGCCTTGACGGGAACCACCGTGTAGTAGTAAATGCGGGTTGGAATTCCCGGAGCGCGATAGGTAATCTGATCTCCACGCAACAACTCGCCTTGCTCAAACACTCGCCGAACTTTGGCTTCTATTTTAGTGAATTCCAGAATGGGCGTCGGGAAGACATCGTTCATCGATGCGCCTATCGTCGAACGCTCGTTGCGGCGGCCCTTCTCGAGGAAATTTCGGTTCGCCGAAATGACCCGCAGCGACCGGTCCACCAGCAGCACTGAGGACGGGATACTCTCAAGCAGCATGTCGTAGAGTTGTTCTTGCCATTTTTCCGGTGACGATAAAATATTCGAACTCACGCGTCTAGCCATCGCTCATTCCTCCGCCTTGCATAGCCTGTATATCGATAGGGGTCTTCACTGAAGATTAGCTTTCTGCCCGCAGATCTGGGCAAAAATTATAGGGCGGCCACGGGCCTTTCAGTTCCAGTGTCAAGCCGTCCTCGCGCCCGGCTTCCTGCAACGCAGAGAGCGCCGCACGAAAGGCGGGCAGGGCCGGATCGGCCACCAGGAAACCACTGTTGAAAACCATGCATTCCGGGCGCCCGGACGCCTCGCTGGAAAGAAGCCGCAATTCAGCAGTTTCCACGGCATGGGCCTGAAGCGCATCGCTCATATTGCGGGCTTGATCGGCCACCCACACCCGTAATGCCGCATCGAGCATGACATCGATCTGTTTCTGCTGCAGATACCGAGCCCCAGGTGCTGAAGACAGTGCCGCGAACCGGGCCTGGATGGCGGGGTTCGCGGCCCTCACGCTAGATCGAGCGCGCTCCTCGTCCAGATAAGCCTTGATGCTCCATTCCGATTCTCCACGCAGCTTTTCAAGAAACGCGGCAATACGCTCCCGATGCTGGGTCAGGAGTCGGGTCAAGCTCTCCGCCGAGTCAAAGATCGTGCCGAATTTAACCGGCAGAACCGATGAGACGGCCATGATTTTTTCCACGAGCGCGGCATGACGATAGGCCCGTGGCCCCACCCATTCCATGGACTGAAGGTTCTGCTCATTAAATTCACCGGCATCGATTTCTCCGATCACGGCTACGATGCCGTCTCGTTCCAGCGTCAACAGGGGAAAGCGTTCATCAATTCCTGCACTTTCCTGTTGAGACAGTTGTTTCACCATAGCGACACAAGCCGAGCCGGCCAGACAATATAGATAGATCGAGTTCATCGATTGATACCTGTTAGGGCGGCTTCAAAATGCCGCTGCTGGAGAACCACCGCGCCCTCAATCTTGCGAGTGCTTTGCACCCGTTCCCGGACGGCATTGAGCGCCGCGTTCTGACAAATCGCAGCCAGGTCGGCGCCCGAAAGCCCCTCGGTCCGGGGAATCAGTTCTTCGATGGAAAGGCCCTTGGCCAGGCGCTTTTTGCGCGTGTGCACCTTTAAGACGGCAAGGCGTTCCCGTGCGTCTGGGGGTGGAATTACCACCTTCACGTCGAAGCGTCCTGGACGCAACAGAGCCGGATCAATCATGTCTGGGCGATTTGTTGCAGCCAGGATCAGCACACCGGTCAGCTTCTCGATCCCGTCCAGTTCCGTCAGGAATTGACCCACCACCCGGTCACTGACGGGAGACTCCGAAGAGCCGCCACCCCGTTGTGGCACCAAGGCATCAATCTCGTCAAAGAACACCAGACAGGGCGCTGCCTGCTTAGCCTTGCGGAACACCTCGCGCACCGCCGATTCCGACTCGCCGACGTATTTCGACAGTAATGCAGGCCCTTTGACGCTGATAAAATTCATCTCGGACATACTGGCCGCTGCTTGGGCGAGTAGTGTCTTGCCGCAACCTGGAGGCCCGACCAGGAGAATCCCTTTGGGCGGCTTCACATCGGCCGCTTCCAACAGCTCTCGATATTTCTGCGGCCACTCGATGGCTTCCTGTAGCAGCGTCTTTATCTCCTCCAGGCCTCCGACGTCGTCCCACGTCGTCGTTGGCACCTCGACGAACACCTCGCGCAGCGCCGAGGGCTCCACCTCACGCAGTGCGGCCAGGAAATCTTCCCTTGAAACTTCCAATTGCATCAGCGTGTCGTAGGGGATAGCAGACTGTGCGAGGTCGATGTCCGGAAGAATCCGCCGCAGGCAGGTCATGGCCGCCTCCCGGCAGAGTGCCTCGATATCAGCGCCCACGAATCCGTATGTGATACGGGCCAGATCGTTCAGGTCGCTGTCCTTCGCCAAAGGCATGCCGCGGCTGTGGATCTCCAGAATCTGCAAGCGTCCATGACGGTCCGGAACCGGCAGCACGATCTCCCGGTCAAAGCGGCCAGGACGGCGCAACGCCGGATCAAGCAGGTTTGGCAGGTTGGTGGCGGCAATGACTATCACCTTGCCCCGGCTCTTCAACCCATCCATCAGCGTCAGCAGTTGCGCGACGACCCTGCGCTCGACCTGCTTTTCTCCGCCCAGCTCCTCGCGCTTGGGCGCGATGGCCTCGATCTCGTCGATAAAAATAATGCTGGGGGCGTGACGCTCGGCCTCCTCAAACACCGATCGCAGCTTCGCTTCCGACTCACCATAGAACTTGCCAATGATTTCCGGCCCGCTGAGAGAAATAAAGTGAGCATCCGTCTCGTTGGCCACCGCACGTGCGACCAAGGTCTTGCCGGTTCCGGGTGAACCGTGCAGCAGCACTCCCTTGGGCGCTTCAATGCCCAGCTTCTCGAAAATCTGCGGGTGACGCAGCGGCAACTCGATCATCTCGCGGATCTTCTGAACGACGATGCTCAACCCGCCGATGTCTTCGTAGGAGACGGTGAGCCGCCCCGATTTTCGGTTTTCCTGCCCCACTGAGGCCACATCAACCGTCAAAAGGGTGGTCGGTGCAATCAGCACCGGCCCCTTCGGTGTCGTCTCACGGACGATAAATTCAGTGTGCCGACTGCCAAACAAAGTGGCACGGATTCGATCGCCCTGAATCACCGGAAGGCCATCCAGAAGGCTCCCGATATACTTCATATCACGCTCGCCTGGCACCACATCGGTGGGCGAAAGTACCAGCTTCTGCGCCGGCTGCGTCGCCACTTTGCGCACCGTCACGATTTCATCGAGCGCCACTCCGGCGTTGACCCTTGAGAGACCATCGAGCTGCACCTTGGCCCCGTTCCTGGACTCCTTGTACGCGGGCATCAGCTTGCAGACACTGCTGCGTTTCCCGGAAACTTCGATGATCTCGCCGATCTTGGCCCCTAGCGCCTCAATATCGGCCGGATCCATCCTGGCTAGCGCCCGACCAGCGTCTTTGCCGAGGGCTTCACTGACTTTAAGCCGCAGCGCGTCTTCGGCCGGCTTCTTCGTCTCACGGGTTTTTTTCTGCATCGAACTCTCCGGTTTTCGCCACGCGGTCATCCCCTCATTTCACAAGACGAGAGGACCAAGGGGTGCGTGCTTATTTATTGAGCCGTATTTCTACGATTCCGCCGCGGCAGGTAAAGCTCATCTTGTCCGCTGAGAAGCTGACCGGCAAGAGCATTTCCTTGCGGTATTTTTTCTCACCCCGCTCGGCTGCCAGCGTCAGGATATCGTCGTGGAGTTCCAGTCGCACATCTTCCTGCGTGACGCCCGGCACTTCAGCGACGATCAGGATATGCGTTGGCTCATCGAACAGATCGGTCATGGGCTCCCGAATTTCCCGGACTTCCACGACGCCGCTGCGCTCGTCCTTTCGAATGTTGCCAAAGGGTTCGACTTTGACTCCTTGTTCGCCCAAGCCGGTCTTGAATGAAAACCCGTACACGCCCTGCAGACGTTTGTCCGGCCCCAGATCGAACTTGCCGCTCTTGCTCGTGACGCCGCCGGTTTTGTCCGCCTCGTCAGCCAGTTTTCCAAGCTGGTCAATGAGCCCGCCAAGCCCGCCTAAAAATCCGTCTAAGCCCGACTCTTCAGGCTTCGACGCTGCCGGCCCTGCAAACAGACCCCCGAGCCGGCGCCGGATCTCTTCCAAGCGCTGTTTGCCTTCGGAAAACTGCCCTGATTTGTCCTTGTTTGCCATGTATTTCTCCTAAGTTTGTTAGCGCTTCGTCCTTGAAGCCGTTCAGCTCGGTGCGGCCGGTTGGCGGGCAAGGTCTTGCTCCAAATGGGCGATTCGCGCTCGAAGCGTATCGAGTTCCTGATTGTCATCTTGTTGCTTCGCCCCCGAATTGAGATAGGGATTGGTCATCCACCAATCAATGCCCATCTCTTGGGCCTTGTCCACGGAACAAATCAAAAGGCGGATCTGAATCGTCAGCAATTCGATATCCACCAGGTTGATCTTGATATCGCCGGCGATCACCACGCCCTTGTCCAGAATACGCTCCAGAACATCGGCAAGAGTGGACGAATCTGTGGAGTGCGTCATTGAGTTTTCGTTCTTATTCATCATGTTTGTCCTAAAGTAATTTCCCCAACGGACCGAGATCAAGGTTCAGTTCGGCATCGGTCAACCCGAAATCTTTTTTCAGCCGTTCCATTTCCTCATCTAATCTTAAAAAGGTCAGGCCCAGGCGCTCGATTTCTTCCTCCGAAAGCGTGCCACCCTCTATGCGCCGGAGCGACTGCTTTTCCAGCAATTGCCGGATCAACTCAACCAACGTCAGAACAAGTTGCCCGAGTCCTTTGCGCATATTTTCCGGATCTAGCGCTATACGCGGCGACGGCGAAGGGCTTTCGGGTTCTGTCATGCTTGTTCTTCCAGTGCCCGCTTCAGCTTCGCTTCATTAGCGGTTTCTACCGAAGTCAGCGTGAGGTTCATGCCCAGATAGATCAAATCGATATCGGCCACCGAAATAACGATTTCGCCGACCACCACCACGCCTGTGTTCAAAACCCGGTCCAGGGTTTCGCACAAAGACATGCTGTCTGAATAGTTAACAGGTTTATTCATCGTCGCAGAACTCCTTCAAATTACAACAGACGCTCATAGACAGCACGCGCCACATGCCTGGCGCCGTCCCGCTCATACGCGTCCGCCTGATCCAGCAGGCTCACGCACGCGCCCTCCGCTTGCGCCGTACCGGGGTGGTTTTCCAGCACATTCCAGTACATCTCCATCGCCTGCCGCAGATTGCCTTCACTGCGGTAGCGGTGCGCCATGCCCAACAGACGATCGAGTACCCTGCCGTTCACAGACGGATCCCCCGCGGCTTCTCCCGCGCCACCGGTTGGTGCAATCGCTGGTTTCGTCATACCCAATACGGTTTCCGTTTGCATACAATGCTCCTTTTTTCGTGATGTTCAACGAGATTTTGATCGTGTGGGCTTAGTTTAAGCCGTCATAAAGTGAGCGCCCCAGGATGCCCAGTCGCTCCCGCTCAACTGATTCTTGCCAGTATACAACGGTGAGACTTTGCTCTCGGAATGTCTCCTGATACCGCTCCAACAGAAGCAGCTCCCCGCGCCGCAGCGCGGAACAGGTCGAACATGAAGACTCCGGCGTGACCATATTCACGAACAACACCGGAGCTGAGGCCCGCAGTCGCTCACAAGCAGCCACCAGGTCCCCGGTTTCTTCATACGCCATCTCGGTGGGAATCGTCACCACCATCAGCGACGCCCGTTCCGGATCGGTCAGAACGCGCCGGAACTGTTTTACCTTCTTGGAGAGATCCACCATGGCCTGCGTAACTTTCGGCAGCCGAAACACCTGCCGATATTTAAGGAGTATGCTGAAAAAAGTCTTCAACCAGGCCTCGATCAGCTCTGGCATCTCCAGGAAGCGCAGAAGATGACCCGTTGGAGCGGTATCCAGAATAAACAGGTCATAGCGTCCCTGGTCCATCAGTTCCACGATCCTCGTGATCGCAAGCATCTCATCCAGACCCGGTGGGGCGGTGTCCATGAGGCGCTCTATCACTTCCTGATCGAATTCAACGTGGATATGAGCCTGCGCCGACAGGCGCTCAAAGACCCCCGCCACTTCATCGGCATAGAGTTGTTTTAATCGTGCGTGTTCAGCTTCTGGATCGAGCTCTATCGCGCTCAGCCCGCGGCTAATCCGCACTTCATCAGGTCCGATCTGCCGGTTCAAGCAGGTGGACAGTGAATGTGCCGGATCGATGGAAACAAGCAGAATTTCCTTGTCTTGCCACTCTTCAGCCAGCCGCAGCGCCGAAGCGCATGCCAGGGTTGTTTTCCCCACCCCGCCCTTGCCCGCAAAAAAAAGCAGCTTCATAAAGGAGGAGGGAAGGCAAGCCGGATTTTTCACCGCGGCAAAAGACTCAAGAGCAGGCGCAGGGACAGGCGCGCTCGCAGGAGCAAGCTGCTGCCATGCGTCCAGCGGCCGCAACTGCTCCCACAGGGATGTCAGTCGCTCCGTGCCCCGCGTTTCTTCAAGTACCAATGGCAATCCCCATGGCTCATGGCCGGGAAAGATTCGCTGGCTATCCGCGATCAGCGCTGTTTGTGTCGCCACCCGCGCCGAGCAGAGCGGGCATTCAGGCTGAGAATGGAGCAGCCGGTTAACCACCAGCTCGCGCACGGGAATCTGAAGCGAGGCCAGTTCCTCCAGCATCCGGCGCGTGACATGCACGCTGAGCCTCTCGGCCAGCAACACCGGCACGAAGCGGCATTGCGCTGACGACTGAAGCAATGTCCACAGGTAGCGAAGGTCGGATGCCATCTCTTCCAGATAGAGATCTACTGCATCCTTGACGTAACGTTTGCTGAAAAGATTCACCATAAACCGATGCTTGGCTAGCATCGTATCCAGGACTACCAGCCATTTGCGCATCAGTTCGGGAAGCGCGAGCAGCCGAAGCGTGTGGCCAGCCGGCGCCGTATCTACCACGATGCAAGCATAACGATCTTCCTTGACCCATGCCACGACCTCCAGTAAGGCCATCATTTCATCCAGACCCGGCATCGACAAGCCCAACAGTTGAGCGATATCGGCCTCATCAAGAAACGTGCCGCGCAGCGCGATAGTGCGTAGATGATGGTGATGCCGCGCCCGAAACCGCGCCAGACTGCCCTGCGGGTCAATTTCCCGCAGCGTCAGGTTTTGACCCAACGCGCCGCCAGCCAGACAATCACGCAGAGAATGGGCCGGGTCGGTGGACACCAGCAAGTACGAACGTGCGGGATTCTTCGCGGCCAAGTGGAGCGCAGCCGCAGCCGCACAGGTGGTTTTCCCCACCCCGCCCTTCCCGCCAAACAGCAGCAGACGCAAGCCCTCGTCTCCAAGGAAACCCGGCAAGGAACGAGAGGCGCTAATCGTCACGGTTCATTGCCCTCGGGTTCATCCATCGCTTCAGTCGCGTCCGGTGCGCCCTCCTCGCGCTCCCAGATTTCATCTAGCCGGTCAAGCAGCACTTTCTCTTCGGCCGCAAACTGCTCATCCGTGAGCTCCCCGGTTTCGAGCTGCATGTAAAGCTCGCTCAGCGCGTGGGTGATGTTATCGGCCTCTCCGTCAATTTCCTGCTGCGCCGATTTGTGGACTTCCTTGAACACCCAAATCAGACTGTTGAACGGCGCGAGCAGAATGTTATCGACGAGAAACATGGCTGCTCTTTATATTAAGCTCGATATGGACGAAATTGTGAGGAGCCCAAGGACCGTTGAAATCGAACGCGAAGTTATTGTCGAATTGACCGGCCGCCGCCAACACGGCGTCTTCAAATGCTTTGAGGTCTTCGCGCTTGACTAGGCAGGCCAGATTCATCACCTCCAGATTATTGCGCGGCGGGTTGGGTTTGATCTCCACGCAGTGGGCACTCAGCACCGGCAGAACAGTTGCCGTATGGGTCTCCCGCTCCGCGGTCAACAAACGGTCGAACTGACCTCCCAGCTCGATCTTGGTCCCGCGCATGGGTTCTTGCGGACCCCCATACGCGGTATCACGCGCGTCCCTCAGGTCGCGATGTGTGCTTACTATATATTCGTAAATATTCGGCACATCAAAGCGCACGCGCAGCCCCATCTCTACCTTTCCCCTCAGGCTGTCGAGTTGTTCTACGAGGAGCGCGCTATTCTTGGAAAGAAGAAACTCCACCGCCTGATGGCGGTCGGCAATAGTACCAAAAGCCACTGGCAGTATGGTGCTCTCCTGCATTAGCAATTTGATCACGCCATTGTGAGAAGCCAAGTTGGCGCGCTCAGGCCGCACGCGTTTAGCTGCGATGCCACTGACCACTGCTGCAACCGGGCCTTTGGTGATCGTTGTCACGAGCGCGCCATTGATTCCGATATTTCCCCATTTGCCGGCTTGACTGGCATCGATAATGGCGTACAAGTATCGCCGTGATGTGGACGGGTTAACTTTCTTCATGTCGGAAATTTCCAAAGATTGCATTGTTCAACGCGCTAGGAGTCTGCACGACAGAAGGGCTACGCTTGGAACTTGAGTAAATTTAGCGACACGGTGTCTTCCCGCAATTTGTCCTGATTCGCCCTCTTACCACTCTCGGACCAGGCGTAGCAATAGGTGTCTGCGAAAGCCGCCTCACGCTTAGGATGTCTTTTCGCGCACGATAGACCAAGCCGCGGGGATCGCGTGCCAGCACCACCTGGAATGCCGCCGTCTTCAATGAAGAAGTGACATTGGCGCAAGTTCGAATACAAATACTCATAGCATCTCCTTTTTATGGTGGACTATAGTTTACCCCATCTCACGGTCAACCGTGGTCTATGCCGGCCATCAATAAGACAAGCGCCTGCTCTTCGCCTTGCCCGGTGGCACCGTGTGGGTCGGGGAAGAGTCAGCCTCTGCTACACTTGGCGCATCCATGGAGGGCTTCTCCACAAAGCGGTGGAGTCGCTGTGCCTTGATGTCAATTTCCGCAATCCGCTTGCGGATATCCGCACAGCGCCGCTCTGCGCGCTGCATCTCGGTAGTGAGCCGCAGTGTCTCGACTCCCAGCATGGATAATTCCAACAAAGCCCCATGCGAAGTCCTGCTGCTGCGGGCGTCCCTCAGCCCAGCCATGGTACGAAGATGGGTCACCCCGCGACGTTCGATGCTCATAGCCGTACTCCTATTTACGCGCGTGCACTGCGGGACTGGCACGTTTCTGTTTGGGGACTTGAACCGTAGCCTCAATGGGCTTGACCGCAACGGTACAGAATCTGTCGATGATCTCATCCAACCGTTCCAAACCCAGCGCCTGACTATCGTGTGTAACCTTGACGCAATCGATATTCATTACGTCATGACACATTTGGCGGAACAGCGGATCTGAAGCGTCAACGACGCTACCTCGCGACGCCACGATGCGCGCCAGCATGACGCAGGCCCGAATCGTCGGAAGCGCGTTGTTGACCCCTATGGTTCGAAACTCGCGGACCATCTCCACGATTGCCTGCGCCTGTATTCGGGGCAGCCCAGATTTCGCTTGGGTGATCGCTATTTCTGTTTCCGCGTCATGGCGATCCAGTTTGATCGTGATCATCCGGTCTAGCAGCGCGTCTTGAGTCTTATGAACCCCGGCGTACTCTTCAGGATTGCTAGTAAAAATGGCGCTGAACTCGGAGTGTACTTGCAGATAACTCTCGCCGCCCCGCAAGCTGGGCAACACCAGCAGTCGCTCTTCAAGGACTGAAAGCAACACATTATTGGCCTCGGGACGGGACCGAGTGAACTCGTCATAGATCAGCGTAAACCCATGCTTGCACGCCGACGTCAGTCGGTTATCAACCCATTGCTTGGAGACGCTCTCTTCTTTTTTGATCACCGAGGGGACGTAATTGTCGATCACCTGGGTCGAACGATAACCATTGTTTCCACCCACCAGATCCGAACTGCCAAATTCGTCGTCACCTTGGATGAGAATCACTTGGGGTTCCAGTTGGGCAGCCACATGCATCGCCAATGCCGTCTTTCCGGTTCCTGCGGGTCCGCTAAAATGAACCGGATAGCCCGCCCTGATGTAGCTCAGTGCCCGCTGCGTGATATCTTGGATATAATCGGTCTCGACGAAATCCGGCCTCTTGTCCAATGTCAGCAATGTTAAATTTTCAGCTTGTCCCATTACACTTTTCCCTCTTCGCGCGTTGTAGTTGTGATCTCCCCCAGCCCCCGACACTTCAAACAAGGCAAGCCATTTGATTTTTCAGAGGCCTGCCCTGCCTGTGCAGTACGCGCAATCGATTTCAGATGACCGGAAATAATTCAAGCTGCCAGGGGGGCTATCAGCCGCCCTTGGACGGGGTATAGAGCCGCGCCCCGTCATCTCTCAGGGCCTCTCCTTTTTCGATCAACCCCTTCATAATTTTGCCGACTTCAATGGCAGGCAGCGACACCTGCGCGCCGATTTGACTGGCGGAAATACCATTCGGGTTTTCTCGTACGATTTGGAGGACTTGGAGGACTTTTTCCTCACCTGACATCTTGGATCCGTCCTTGCTTGGCTGTGATTTTGCTTCGATTTCCGGGTAATCAGCCGCGCGCGCGTCAAAGTCGGACTTTTTCATCACTTTTCCCGCCAGTCCAAAACCCCCGCCCTCCGCCTTGACGGCCGCTTGGGAGGTCTCACCTGACATGGCAGACCCTCTGTTGTTCCTGTTGTTCCATATCTGAGCGGCAGCTTGCATGTCATCGCGCAACTCAATTTGCGTCTTGTTGAAGCCAAGCTTCAATTTGGTGACATCGCCGCGAAGCGTTGCTGTGTCGGCACTTAATGTTTTCCGCAATTGCCCTGCCATCTCGCCATGCGTTTGCTTGAACCCGCCGAGCATAACGTCAGCCCCGTTTCGAATCGAAAGCGCGAAGTTCTCGAGGTCTTGAGAAAGCTTTTGTGACATGTTTTGACGTGACACGCTGAACTCGCCCATCAGCCTGTCATTCCCTTTGACGCGCGCCTGGTTATCGTTGGTAAATTGCTTCTGTTGGGCCCTGGCCATGGCAGCATGTTCCATGGAACTACCGGCCCGCAAGGATGCTACAGAAATTGAAATTTGATTGGTCGCTTGTGAGAGCCCGCGCCGCAGATCGCGCCCCATGCGGCCCTGGTCCTCGCGATGCCCCCGGCGCATCGAATCGACCTGATGTGCCCGTGCGCTGCATCCGGCAGCAAGGCTGGACTTCTGTTGGTGCGACATGCTCGCTTGCGCATGGCCAAATTCGGACAGCATACTCTTCACGGTCAGAATGCAGTCTCGCCTTGAGGCAACGACAGATTCCGTCAGTGACGCCATTTGTTCTGTGAACTTACCCATAGAACACCTCTATCGTATTCAGATTTTAATGCCCTTAAATTACCCGGCTGGGAAAGAACTTAAGTGTCTCTCCCGGCCAGGCAACTGTCTGGGTACTACCTTACGCGGGCGATGCTGCACTGGCTGTGAGGCCAATAGCTTCCGCATACTTGAGGTAAGTTTCGACCGACGCAATCACTACGCGCAGCTCAATCGACACTAGTTCGATGCCGACCAAAGATACTTTGACCCAGGCGTCAATGACAATACCTTTGTCCAAGATACGGTCAACTACTTCTGCCAGGCTCGAAGAGTCTGTTGATTTTTGTACGTTCGCCATTTAAATAGCTCCTAAAGTTTCTTCTGAAGGGTCTAAACCCATGTGTCACGGCCGGAATAGGGTTAACTTCCGGCCGCACTTAATATAAGCATATTACGTGCCAAAACGCAGGGGAATGAAAACCTTCCCCGCTCCCAAGGGGAGATTTGCGCATTAGGGAAGGTCTGCACAGGTCCGCTTTGACGAGTCAGTCTAAGAAATAACCATTAAAATCAACATTTTATACAAACTCTTCAGCAAGCCCAGTGAGAGCGCTGTCCTTGTGCCGAGCTTCTTTGGCCTTAGTGTCCCAAGTGACTTAGCACGGGGAGAGGAATAAGCATTCACGCTTCGAATTTGAGATGTAGGGAATATTTCTCCTATTTGGCATGAAAATAGGTAAGAACTTCCCGGGAGTGTTGCCCCTATTTCGTTTTGGCACCCTTGGCACTAAGCGATGGCATAAGGTGCTTCACCTGTATATCCGGGTGCAGGAGCGCTTCAACCGAGTGAGCCAGGCCCAAGAACAGGAAACCGATCTCGTCCGCGCACAAGGTGTCGTTGATACGTTGGGCAATGTAGTGATCTCGTTCGGCCAGGAGTTTGTGGCCCTCGTCGATCGCTGGTGCGGCATCGGCTTTCTCGGACACAGACGGTGCCGCCAGTCCAGCGCGGAGCAATGTGAGCTCCTGCACTAGTAACTCCGGGGATTCGGTTCCCATCAACGCGGCCCCTTTTTGCATCAAGTCCAGCAGCAATTGATGGTTCTTGCTGCCGCGACCGGCCACCTCCTTCACGAGCTCTTCTTCGCGGCCACATTCAGGTAAGCCGTCCTGGTAAAGACGAATCCTTTCATACGGCAAAGCCAGGGCCTCGATCAACTGCCAGATCAACTGACGAATGCCAGTCCAGAGTCCGTGAATCACCTCCAGATGCTCTTCCCATTTGGCCAAGCCGTACTTTTGCACGTACTCCTGTTTGGCTTGATCGGAGAAGGACCCCATGTCCTGCTCTGTATGAATAATGGGGACTAAGATAAGCAATCGCATGGCAAATTCCTCTAAGTGTTTACGGGTGGACTTGGATTCGAAAGAAATTTAAAGGGCTCTTTTGTACGAGAAGACATTCGAGAAACGCCAGTATGGGGCTCAGCAAAAGAAGTGGCAAAATTCGATGGCTATATCGTACGTTAAACAAAGACATCGCGTTTCCCTAAGATCTTGTGAAACTTCAATTTACTGCAAAGCGTCTTATAATCGATCTGAAGTAGGCGGGCGGCCAATGCCTTATTGTTATTTGTCTGCTCCAACATCCGGGACAGTATCTGTTGTTCTGCAGAGTGGCGTACCGCGTCGATGATATCCTTAAACGGAACCTGTCCGTCCGACCCTTGCGGAAAGGCGTCCGGGTGGAGCGGACACGATGCGTCGCACAAGCTACGGGAAGTCTGCGGTGTGGGTGTTGGGCCAAGGCCACAGGGATAGCCCCGGTCATCGTCTTGAGCCCTCCCGGACAGCTCGAAGTGTTGGGAGAGTGCATCGGCGGTAACCATGCCGTTTTGATCCATATTCAGCACCAGCGCGTGGCGAATCGCATTGCGCAGCTCGCGGACATTGCCCGGCCAGTCCTGATGCTGGAGTAAATCTAAACCTTCTTCCGAAATGCCGGTGACGGACGTGCGATGTTCTCGGCGCTCAATGCCCAAGAAGTGTCGGACCAGATCGGGGATATCCTCTTTGCGTTCGCGCAGAGGTGGAAGAACTACAGGGTATTCGTTGAGCCGGTAATAGAGATCCGAACGGAATTCCTTCTTTTGAATCATCTGTTCAAGACTCACATTGCTCGATGCAATGATTCGGGCAGTTAGCCGGCGCGTGTGCGTTCCGCCAATCCTTCGAAACTCCCGGGCCTCGACGACCCGCATGAGACGGGTTTGCATCAGTAGCGGAAGACTGCTGATTTCGTCGAGGAAAAGGGTTCCCCCCTGGGCTAAGTCGAACACTCCAGGGTGGGATTCAACAGCCCCCGTGAACGCCCCTTTCTTATGCCCAAAGAGCTCGGACTCGATCAGCGACTCGGGGATGGCGCCGCAGTCCAACGCGATAAACGGCCCGCCCCTCCCGGCGCTGAGGTCATGGATGGCCCGGGACACAAGTTCCTTTCCGGTCCCCGTTTCCCCGTGTAATAAGACCGTCAAATCGGTTGGGGCAACGTGTTTCACGGCATGAATAACTCTCTGGGCTTTAGTTCCCACCCCCATGGACTCAATCAGGCGCGCCAGTGTCTCTGCCCTTTCCGGTTGCACCAGAGCGCGTGGCACCGAACGTTTTTCTGGCCCGAGCCAAGCCATCGAATTCGCCAGTACGCGCCGCAAGCTCCGTTCAAGCATCCGATGGTCGTAAGGCTTGGTTAAGTAGTCATTGGCGCCGCGCCTGAGTGACGCCGCCGCATCCTGAACATTCCCGTAGCCTGTGAGCATGATCACAGGCGTGTCGTACCGCTTGCGGATTTCCTGCAGTACCTCATGGCCGCTCAGGTCGCCCAGGCGAACATCGAGCAACACTGCATCAACCTTCTGCGTTGACAGGGTCGCCAGTGCGTCTCTTCCGGTCTCCGCCAGCAGCGGCACAAAGCCCACTTTCCGAACGAAGGTGGAAAGGGTCCAGCGAGCGTCCTCCATGTCGTCCACTATGAGAACCGTGATCGCGTCGGCCATGTAACCCCTTATTTTCGTTATTGTAGCCGCGCCCTGACGGAACTGGCTTTCGGCTTCGGCACATACACGGCGGGCATCGATCATGCGGGCGCCGGACAGGGAAAGCTCGGCGACGCAAATGGCTCTTGCCTTGCTGCTCAATGCTGATGCGTGCCATGAACGCTCTGGTCACCGAATCGAAGATGTGCGCTTCAGTGGCCACAGCATCGGCTTGCCGGTCCTCGGGCAGGGTCGCCGGCATAGTGCGTGGCAAAAGACAGGATTCGAACCTGTGACCACTGCCTTCGGAGGGCATCTCCTGGCTGCGTTTTAGATTGGGAGCAATCGGTTTAAAGCGAGATGATTCAGGTATCTACTTATCCTGTCGGCACTTCAAGAAAACCCTGTTTAAACCGTTAGTTGTACGATTGAAACCGATTCTGGGCACAATGCCGTCTGGTTTCAAATGTCCGAATTTGACCAAAATGATCGCTGCACTAAGTTCCAGTTCCATAAGCGTACTCACCAAGACCGCAGTAAGCAATATACTTAATTCTGTCTGGTTCACGCTGTCCAAAATCGGACAGTTTATGTGGTCTGATGACTAACGCGTTCACTAGCTTTCGTTAATTGTTGAAAAACTCCGGTCGTCAAAAAGTGCGAATCGTTAGATAAATATCTGCACAGCGATATAGGAATAATTTTTATCAACGATGGAGCGTAAGCGTCTGGTAAACCCATCTTGAGCCCGACGCCGCAGACGTCAAGATAGTGTCCACTTATTTCTTAGTGGACACTTGTTATGAACAACCTAAGCGTAACCCGCCCGTATCGAAAACGCCGTCAACACATCCAAGAATTCAAAGCCCAGCTAGTGCCTATCCATAAATTTGTAACATTTTGAAAAATAATGAAATATTTTAGAAATGTATTAAAAAATCCTCTTGAACTTGTTAAGTTAAAGGTACGAAGAATAACCAAAAAAACAAGAGGATTCCGCATGCGAAAAACCCGCATTGCTCAGGCAAGCATATTTGAAAACTACTCAAAACACGAATTTGGAGCTCGACTTCGGGCGCTATCAAATCGACTGGATCAATACCCAGAAATACTACGCTTGGTCGCCGACGATCTCCGGTTGGTTTATCACTTAATGCCATGGGCGTTAAATCGAAAACATTTGTTCGATTACGCCATTTCAGGGCAGGGGTCGAAGGGAATATCTCAGAACTCAAAAGGGCATTTGGTGCATCGAAGGTCAACTGGAAAGGGCTCGATGGTTTCAGGGCTTATGTCTGGTCATCGGTTCTGAGCTACAATCTGGTGCGTTTGGCGAGGCTAGACTCTGGCTAGACTCTGGCTAGGATCAACGGTGGTGTCGGCTGATAAATATCTGTAAGCCTATGGGCAGCGCAGTGGAAACCTGCGGCGAAAATTCAAGATAAAAGACCATGAAGTAACGATTCAGGTCAGTCAAGGGCCGCTACGAAGTCCGGATCAGTTTGAACCGGAACGAAAAGATTAAAACAGGGTGTTTTTTCAAAAAACACCCATTTATGGATAGGCACGAGTTAGTCGGCGACCACGGTTCGCATACCCTACGCATGGGTATTGGCCTTTCTGAAAGCTCGCCGCAGTTCATTTCCAGCCAATACTTTGGCGAAATTCTGGAGCAGCGCACTGACGGCCGCATTACCGTTAACGTGTTTCCTAACAGCCAGTTAGGCGACGACGTACAGATGCTGGAAATGCTGCAAACGGGCACGCTGGATATGACCTATCCGTCTAGCTCAGCAACCACGGGCTACGTTGAGGAGCTTGCTGCCTTCGACTTGCCGTTTCTACTGCCTAATCGTGACGCCGCTGTGGCTGTCATGCGCAGCGACGTGGCCCAGGGCATGCTGGACGCCTTTGAAGGCACCGGTTTAAAGGCCCTGACCTTCTCTGAAAACGGTTACCGTCAGCTTTCTAACAGCGCTCGCCCGGTGGCTAGCCCTGAGGATGTTGCAGGGCTGGATGTGCGCGGATTAAGCGTCCGTACGATGGAAAACCCCGTACACCTGGCTATATGGGAAGCCTTGGGCGCTAACCCAACGCCGATGGCTTTTGGTGAGCTGTTTTCCGCTATGGAGCAGGGCGTCGTTGATGGCCAGGAAAACCCATGGAGCACCATCCTGTCCTCTAACTTCAACGAAGTTCAGAATTATGGCACTGAAACACGCCACGTCTATACACCATTCATTATGATGCTTTCCGAGCGTACCTGGGACCGTATGGCGCCCGAGTATCAAGAACTGGTGCTGGAAGCAGCGCGTCAGTCCGCTAAATACCAGATTCAGCTGTCTGCTGAGTACGATGATTGGTCGCGCGACCAGCTAATAGAGCGTGGCATGGAAATTACCAGCCTGAATGATGAGCAGCTAGCCGCTTTCCAAACCGCCGTTCAGCCGGTTTATGCAGAGTGGGCTCCGCGCATTGGCGAAGACCTGATCGCCGACATTCAAAAGGTTGCTGAAGAAAGCAGCAACTAGACCTTAGGTTTAGCGCGCCATCGGGCAGGCATTGTGCCTGCCCAACGTGTCAGTGCCCTTGGAGCTCCTATGTCACCCTCCTCTACGCCCCCTGATGATCCCTCGCCGATCGAAGATCCATCGGTGTATCTGGACGACCCCAACCGCAAGCTATTGGAAATCGATACTGATACCCACCAAGGCCCGGCGCTGTTTCGCTGGCTCACCTTAGGTATGGAGTATCTGATCGGCGCCATTTTAGTCGCGTTGATTGTGTCCGTTTCCTGCAACGTGGTCGGTCGTGCGCTGTTTAATAACTCGCTGCCGTGGGCAGATGAGCTGGCACGTATGCTGTTTATATGGCTGGTATTTATCGGCGCCGCCGCGGCGTTTTCCCGCTATGAGCACATTGCCGTCGACGCACTGGTGCGGCGCCTGCCGCTGCGCACGGCGCATATGCTTTATCTCCTGCAGCACTTGATTATTACCGGCCTGATGGTGGTGATGATTTGGGGTGGTTACCAAGTGCTGACGCGTTCAAGTGGACGTTCGGCGATTATGGACGTGCCGCTGAGTTTTATCAGCCTTTCGCTGGTGCTATGCGTCATCTTTATTGCGGCGGTATCGATTTGGCGGATGTGGGTCAGCCTGAACGTAATTCGCCGCCCAGAGCGGGAAGGTTAATCATGCTATGGATTTTTCTGGCTATTTTATTGGTCTCTATTGTTATTGGGCTACCCATTGCCTTTGGCTTAGGCGTGGCGGCGCTGGTGATGGCGGTACTCTCTGATATTCCGCTGTCGATCATGATCGAGCAGTCTATTCGCGGTGTTAACAGCTTTCCATTGCTGGCGATCCCGTTCTTTATTTTAATGGGTGAGGTGATGAGTCATGGCGGCATCGCTCGCCGTTTGATGGAGTTGGCTGGCGCGCTGGTCGGCTTTATGCGTGGCGGGTTGGGGCAGGTAGCCATCACCGGGTCAATGTTCTTCGGCGGCATCAGTGGTTCAGCGGTGGCTGATACGGCGGCCACCGGCGCGATGATGATTCCTTCGATGAAAGAGCAGGGTTACACCGCAGCCAATGCCACAGCAATCAATACCGTGTCATCGGTGATCGGGATCATTATTCCGCCGTCAATTCCTCTCATTTTGTACGGTATCGTCACCGAAACGTCCATCAGCCGCCTATTCATCGCCGGTATTATTCCAGGATTACTGATTGGCTTTGCGCTGATGGTGACCACGTATATTCTCGCCACCAAGCAAGGCGGCGGTGTGCGAAAGTTCCGTTGGGATCGTCTCTGGAAGGCTTTTAAAGCGGCCTGGCTTGCATTAGTGCTGCCGATCATTGTGATTGGCGGTATTATCGGCGGCGTTTTTACTGCCACGGAAGCCGCCGTAGCAGCACTGCTCTATGCGCTGGCTATTTCGCTGGTGGTTTATCGTGAATTCAAGCTCAAAGAGCTAGGCGGCATGCTGATTCGCACTGCCCGTTTGACCGGCATGGTGATGATGCTGCTGGCGTTTGCAACGGTGATTGCCTGGTTTTTAACCATCAATATGGTGCCGCAAACCCTGGTCGGCCAAGTCAAGACGATCACTCAAGACCCATTTCTGCTGCTATTAATTGTTGCCTTTTTGCTGCTGTTAATTGGCTTTGTAATGGACTTAACCCCAGCGATGGTGATCATGGCGCCCATGCTGGCGCCTATTGTGACCTCAGTGGGCGTCGATGCGGCCTACTTTGGCGTACTGATGGCGTTTATCTTAGGCATTGGGCTATTAACTCCGCCGGTGGGCACCTGCCTTTACGTAGGTTGCGGCGTGGGCAAGGTCTCCATGGAGTCTCTAGTCAAAGCCATGTTGCCTTATTACGCTGCACTTCTCGTCGTGCTGGTGATTCTGATTGCCGTCCCGGACATCGTTACCTGGCTGCCTGACCTGACCGCGGTGCGCGGCAATTAATAGGAGAGCTTCTGTGAAGACCCTCTCGCATCGTATTTTAGTGATGGGTGTGTCCGGCTCGGGTAAGTCGCATATTGGCCGTCAGTTGGCGCTAATCGCGGGGGCGACGTTTATTGACGGTGACGATCACCATTCACCCGCCAATGTTGCTAAAATGGCCAGCGGCACACCGCTCAATGACAATGACCGGAGCGAGTGGCTGGATACGCTGGCGGCGTTATTGGCAGGCTATCAAAGGCAGGATTTATCGCTGGTGATTGCCTGTTCAGGGTTGAAAAAACGTTATCGCGACCGTTTGCGCGAAGGTGACCCGGCGCTGCATATTCTTTATTTAGAGGGCCGTCGGGAGCTACTGATGCATCGTTTGGAAACCCGTGCAGGCCACTTTTTCAAAGGCGATACCATGTTGGCCAGTCAACTGGCCGATCTGGAGCCCCCCGGTGACAAGGAAGCTTTCAACGCTTCGATTTCTTTGTCGCCCAAGGAAATCGTTGATCAATTTTATGCCACGTTGGCGCTACCTGGCCCCACGCCAAGCTACAGGGAGAGATAGGCATTGGAGTTACCCTTTTGAAGAAAAAACGCCCGACTCTACAGGATATCGCCGACCATGTAGGGGCTACCAAAATGACGGTAAGCCGCTGCCTGCGCGACTCTGAAACGGTCTCGGAAGGCCTTCGTGATCGCATTTTCTTGATTGCTGAACAAATTGGTTATATTCCAAATCGTGCGCCTGACTTGCTCTCTAAAGCAACCAGCCATTCGATAGGAGTGCTGGTACCGTCTCTCACCAACCAGGTATTTGCCGATGTCATTGTTGGCATAGAGACGCTAACGGAGCCGGCGGGCTATCACCTGATGCTTTCTCACTACGGTTATAGCCCCGAGCTTGAGGAGCGTAGTTTGGCCTCGCTGCTTTCTTATAACGTAGACGGGGTGATTTTGTCCGATCGTGACCATACCCCACGCAGCCTGCGCATGCTGGAAACCGCCGGTATCCCGATTGTTGAAATCATGGACACCCACCGTCCTCCGCTGCAGCAGGCGGTGGGCTATGACAACGTTCAAGCCGCGTTCGATATGGTTAGCGAGATGATTCGCCGCGGGCGACGCCAGGTGATTTACCTGGCAGTACGCTTGGATGAGCGTACCCGACAACGCGAGCGGGGCTATCGCCGCGCCATGGAAAAGCACGGATTAACGCCCGTCACCCTGCAAAGCACCCAGCACTCTTCATACAGCGTGGGGGCAGCGCTGCTTCAACAGGTCGTTGCCGATTACCCAACGGCAGATGGCGTTTTCTGCACCAACGATGACGTCGCGGTAGGAGCCTATTTCGAGTGCCAGCGACGCGGCGTAGACGTGCCTGGACGCATGGCGTTGGCTGGCTTTCACGGCCACGATGTTGGGCAGGTTATGACGCCCCGATTGGCCAGCGTAGTCACTCCACGTCAGGCCATCGGCGAAGCGGCAGCGAGAGAGCTGCTAGCGCGTATTCGCGGTGAGTCGCTAACGCAGAAAGTGGTAGATTTAGGCTATCGTATTGAAGTGGGCATGACATTATAACGCAACGATGCTGGTCAACTACCCCGCCCTGAAGGACGGGGCTTGTAGAGAGCACCCTGCAAGCCAGGTTGGCCAGGGAAAGCGATGAAAATGCCAGGCCTGAGAAGTGTGACTCCATCGGGCAAGCGATCCGGCTTCAAGCCGGCGAAAGTAAGCAGGTTCATGGCTGCGTCCAGCACCGCTTGTCGTTTTCGCGCCATCACCCACGATCAATCAGTGCTTTCTGCTATAGTTTTGGCCAGGCACTACTCAATCCAATCCGGGGGCTGCATGCAGGCTGAACTGATCGACATTCGTAACCACCTTTTACAGCATTCGCCGTTCAACGAAATGCCGGAGGAGCTGGTTAACCGTGTTACCGAAACCATCGAGATTGTTTACGCCCGTGCCGGCACCGAGCTTTTGCGCATCAACGATCCCAGCAAGGCGCTGTATTACGTGCGCAGCGGCGCGGTGGAGATTTTTCGACGCTCGGGCGAACTGTATAACCGGATTGGTGAGGGTGAAATCTTCGGCCAATTTGGCCTGCTGATGAACAAACACGTGCGTTTTCCGGCTACCGTACTTGAAGACAGCCTGATTTACCGTATTCCGGCAGAGACCTTCCACTATCTGTTCGAACAGGACGAGGGTTTTGCGGATTACGTGGAAATTGAAGACCGCAGCCGCCTGCGCTCCGCGGTATCGCGCCGGGAAAAGTCCAACCAGCTGATGACCTCGCGGGTAAGCCGGCTGATTTCACGCAAAACCGTGTCTGCACCTTATACCGTAAGGCTGCAGGAAGCGGCCCGAATCATGACTGAAAACAGCGTATCGGCGCTGCTGCTGATGGACGGCGAAGGCGACCAAGCGCGGCTAAAAGGTATTATTACCGATCGTGACCTTCGCATTCGGGCGGTGACGGAGGCCCTACCGTCGGAAACACCGATCAGCGATATTATGACCGAAGGGCTGATCACCATACCGGCCAGCCACTATATTTTTGAAGCCATGCTGACCATGTTGCACAATAACGTGCACCATTTGCCGGTGATGGACGATCACGAAGTGCGCGGCGTGATCGCGCTGTCTGACATCGTGAAATATGAAAGCCAGAGCAGCCTTTATCTGGTCAGTGATATTTACCACCAAATCAACGTAAAAGGCCTGAAGAAAATCAGCCTGGAAGTACGCGACAGCTTCGTGCGCATGGTGAATGAAGACGCCAACTCGCACATGATTGGCAGTGCCATGGCGGGTATTGGCCGTAGCTTCACCCAACGGCTGCTGGAACTGGGCGAGGAAAAGCTGGGACCACCACCCGTGCCCTACTGCTTTATGGCCCTGGGATCTATGGCGCGTGATGAACAACTGGTGGTGACCGATCAAGACAACGCCATGATTCTGGACGACAGCTTTGTAGCGGAGGAACACGACGCTTATTTTCTGGAACTGGCGAAATTTGCCAGCGACGGTTTGGCCGAGTGCGGCTACACCTACTGCACGGGTGACATCATGGCCACCAATGAACGCTGGCGCCAACCGCTGAAAGTTTGGAAAGCTTACTTTAGCGACTGGATTGATAACCCCCAGGCCCGGGCCCTGCTTAATAGCAATATCTTTTTTGATCTTGACGGTATTTACGGGGAAACCGATTTTGCCGAGCAGCTAAAAACTTTGGTAGCGCAAAAGGCGTCAAACAGCCAGCGCTTTTTGGCAATGATGGCGCGCAATGCTTTGAATCGTACGCCACCTTTGGGTTTCTTCCGTAATTTCGTGATGGAAGAAGACGGTAAGCATGGCAAGCACAGCAAGACCTTTAATCTGAAACGCCGTGGCACGGCGCCGCTGTCAGACCTTATTCGCATACACGCACTGGCTTGTGGCTCCAAGGCCCAGAATTCGTTCGAGCGCCTGGAAGCCATCGGCAAAACCCGCCTGATTCTGGACGACGGCATTGGTAATCTGCGGGATGCTTTGGAGTTTATCGCCATTGTACGTATTCGCCATCAGGCGCTGGCTATTGAAGCCGGGCGCGAGCCGGACAATAACGTGCGCCCGCAGGATCTTTCGCCTTTCGAGCGGAGCCACCTGAAAGACGCTTTTCAGGTGCTCAGTAACGCCCAGAAATTTCTGAAGTATCGCTACAACGCGCAGATTGCTCGCAATGTCTCTTGAAGAAATGGATACCCCGCCGTCCCAGCCCTTTGCCAATGTGCCCTGGCCCGACCGTTATCAGGCCCTGACAGAGGCCACTAACAACCCCTTGTTGAAGGCTTTTTACCAGGCCGGCTGCTGCGACGCGAATAGGCCTTTATCACAGGTGCCGATGGTGGCGATGGACTTTGAAACCACCGGGTTAAGCGCCACTGAACACTCCATCATAAGCATAGGTCTAGTCCCCTTTACTCTGGAGGGTATACAGCTCAGCGGTGCCCGCCACTGGCTGGTGAAGCCGAGGCTTGCTTTACATCAGACCTCAGTAACGATTCACGGTATTACCCACGCCGACCTGGAGCAGGCGCCAGATCTGGCCGACATTTTGCCAGAGTTACTGGAATGTCTGGCGGGGCGCTTGCCGGTGGTGCATTACCGCGATATCGAACGGCCGTTTCTGGATGTGGCTTTGCGCTACCGGTTGCAGGAGGGGATTCAGTTTCCGCTGCTGGATACTATGGCCATAGAAGCGCACCTGCACCCAGACCGCCGGCCCACCTTTTGGCAAAGCTGGCGGGGCCAAAAACCGCTGTCTATTCGCCTGGCAGACAGCCGTTTACGTTATGGATTGCCCCACTATGCCGCGCACAACGCCCTGATGGACGCCATTGCCACCGCAGAGTTGCTACAAGCACAAATCGCCCACCATTTTGGTGCGCAAACACCGGTGAGCGATCTGTGGCTTTGATGTCACGCCTGAACATGGCGTCTGGCTAAAAAGCTCAGTTAACGGGTTCTACCGCGCCAATAAAATCGCCGTAGCCAGCATCGGCCATCTGCGCCAGCGAAATGAAACGCATAGACGCTGAGTTCATGCAGTAACGCTTGCCGGTAGGAGCCGGGCCGTCATCAAACACGTGCCCTAAGTGGGAATCTGCATAGTTGCTGCGAATTTCAACGCGAGTCGTAAAGAAGCCGCGATCTTCATGCTCCTTCACCATTGCCTGGTCCAGCGGGCGGGTAAAGCTGGGCCAGCCGGTGCCAGACTTGTACTGATCACGGGAAGAAAACAGCGGCTCGCCGGATACCACGTCTACATAAAGCCCGGGCTCTTTGTTATCCCAGTAGGCGTTGTTAAACGGGCGCTCGGTGCCGTCTTCCTGAGTCACGTTGTACTGAACGCTGCTGAGTAACTTTTTCAGCTCATCTTGCTGCGGCTTTACAAAAGCCTCCGGGTTGAACCCCGCACTGGCGCCAGATGCTTGTTCCGCGTTCTGGTCTGCGCCCGCGTTGCCGCTGCTATTGGCAGCCGGCTTGAACTGGCTGAAGTCCAGCTCGTAGTCTTTGCCATACACGCTTTCAATAAACTGATAACGGCCAGAGTTGAAGGTGTAGAGCTTGTAGCGCACCGGATTCTTTTTGTAGTAATCCTGATGATAGTCTTCTGCCGGGTAAAAAGTGCCCGCCGGAACTATCTCGATCACCACCGGGTTGTCGTACACGCCGGATTCCTGCAGGGCTTTTTTAGCCGCTTCCGCTTTCTGCTTTTCTTCTTGGCTGTGGTAGAAAATGGCTGGGCGATACTGGGTACCGCGGTCCACGAACTGGCCCTGATCATCGGTCGGGTCCATCATTCGCCACAAGCCCTGCAATAGCCCTTCATAAGTAATCTGCTGCGGGTCGTAATATACCTGTACAGCTTCGGTATAGCCGGTTCCGCCAGAAGACACCGAGCGATAGGTCGGGTCTGGGGTTTCACCGCCAGCGTAGCCGGAAACCGCCTCTACCACGCCGGGGATTTTCTCGTAACCGGATTCCACACACCAGAAACAGCCACCGGCCACAGTTGCCACGGCCAGGTTCGGGTCAGCAGGCGCATAGGGGTTGCTCACAGCGGTGTTCTTCTCAGCGGAGGCAAAGGCTGCGTAAAACGCGCCGCTGGCCGCTATAACAACCGCAACAAGCACAGCTTGAAATTTGCGATTCATAAAAGAGCTCCTGAAAAGTAGTGTTCGATGATCATCCTAAACCTGAGGGATCACCAAAACGTTCCTATAGTGTTACGAATTTATAACGGCGTGGATTGTTTTTCGTCGGCCAAAGGCAGCCAGAATAAAAATTCCGCGCCGCCAGCGGGGCGATTGTGCACCGTTAT
Source organism: Marinobacter sp. LV10MA510-1 (assembly GCF_002563885.1). Classification (GTDB taxonomy): domain Bacteria; phylum Pseudomonadota; class Gammaproteobacteria; order Pseudomonadales; family Oleiphilaceae; genus Marinobacter. The sequence continues at coordinate 2,929,740 of NZ_PDJA01000001.1, forward strand.
GTGGCCCTGCTGCAGTTCTGCCATACGCCGCGCTATGGCCAGCCCAAGCCCGGCGTGGCCGCTGCGGTTAGCGCCAGGCGCCTGATAGAACGGGGTGAAAATGTGTGCCAGGGCCTGTTCATCAATGCCCGGGCCGGAGTCTGCCACGTAAATACTCACACCGGTTGCGTCTGCCGCTACGCTCACCCGCACTTTAGTGCCCGCCGGTGAGTGGTTGACGGCATTGCTGATCAGGTTATCCAGGACCCGCTCGGTCATCGCAATATCGGCGTTTACCATGGCGGGCTCAACCGTCCCAATACTCAGGCTTACGCTATTCTGCCCGGCGCCAGGGGTGTGCTTTTGCACCACGTCGTGCACCAGCTCGGCCACCATGAAGCATTCAGGGTTAGGCTGCTTTTCACGGGCATCCAGAGCAGCCAGCTCGAACAGTTCGTCTACCAATTGACCAAGGCGGCGGGTTTCCCCCAAGGCAATCGCCAGAAAACGACGGCGCTGATCAAGATCCAGGGTGTCCTGTTTTAGGCTTAGGGTTTCCAGGTAGCCCTGCACAGCGGCCAAAGGCGTGCGTAAATCGTGTGATACCTGAGCTACAAGCTGGCGGCGCTGATGGTCTTTATCTTTCAACAGTTCAAGCTGACCCGCAATACGATGTGCCATGGCGTCAAAGCGCAGGCTCAGGTAATCCAGATCATCACCCCGTTCGCCGGGCACCTGCGGCGCCTGGGGCTCTAAATCCCTATCCGTTTTTGCCTCAAAGCCTTCAACCCGCGCGGTCAGCCGGGTTAACCGCCGGGTCAGCAGGCGGAAAAACACCAACCCTGCCAGCAAACCAACCGCCAGGCTCAAGGTCAGCGCGCCCGCGGCCATTTTTAGCAAGCGGTTGCTGTGCACCATGCTTTCGGCAAAATCGTACTGCTGACCTCGCAGCACTACATAGAGGTAACCACTCGGGTTGTCCGCGCTGGGCACGGGCGTCACCGAGAACACTTTGCGGCGATCGTGGCTGCGGGGGTCGTCGCCGGGCAATGGGTACACGTCAGGATTGGTCAGCAAGGTCTGAATTGGCTGCAAAGACACTTGATTGCGCTTGATCTTGTCGGGATTGGCAGAAAACGAAACTATCTTGCCCTGTAAGTCCAACAGGTAGATTTCAATGCTGGGATTGATGCTCATGTACAGATCAAACAGGCGTTCCAGCTCGCGATGGTTGATTTGATCACCGCTTACCAGATTACGGTCAGCGACTAAACGACTGGCCAAATCACGGTTGAGCTGGTGGTTTACTGCGGCACTGTATTCACGAACCGAGTAAAAACTCAGGGCGCTGAACAAGGTGCCAATGACCAGCAACAGCAGAAAAAGACCCAAGGCCAGGCGGGCGTAGAGTGTTCGCAACAGAGGTAGAGCCATGGTCAGTCCTGGAACCTGTAACCAACACCCCATACCGTTTGCACATAGAGCGGTTCGGCGGGATCGGTTTCGATTTTGTTACGCAAACGGTTGATGTGGGTATTCACCATATGTTCGTAACCCTGGTGGTTGTAGCCCCACACAGCATCCAATAGCTGAGCGCGGCTGAACACCCGGCCGCGATGGCTGGCGAAGTGCCAAAGCAGATCGAATTCGCGGGCGGTCAGTTCTACCTCGGCATCCTTTACAAATACCCGCCGCCGCGACGAGTCTATACGCAGACCGTCAACCTCAATTACGCGACTTTCTGGCGTGACTGTTGCGCGTGCCGAAAAGGCGTCTCCGCGACGAAACAGAGCTTTTATACGGGCGCCCAGCTCGGCCACACTAAAAGGCTTGATCAGGTAATCGTCGGCGCCCATTTCCAGCCCCAGCACGCGGTCCAGCTCGGTGCTTTTAGCGGTCAGCATCAGCACCGGCACGTAATCTGGCGCGGTGCGGATTTCACGGCACACCGCCAGGCCATCAAGGCCCGGCAGCATCAGGTCCAGAACCACCAGATCGATGCCACCTTGGCGAAAACGTGCCAGACCATCATCGCCGCGGTTCGCCAGCACTGGTGTCATGCCCAGGTCGCTCACCTGCATACTCACCAGTTCGGCGATGGCGGGGTTGTCTTCAATAATCAGTACGCTGCGTGTCATGGTGCTGGGGCTCGTTTGTCTGGACTGCAGGCCTAAGAGGTTACGGTTTTCAGTCTAACCCGAAAACGTCACAAACCGGTCACCGCAGGCCACCAAGAGAAAGTTAGAACCTGACAGCTTGGCAGCTTCGCACCTGGAGCTAGGGTAAAAGGCTTCTTAGTGACGGGATAAGGTCTTGCGTCTTGCGTCTTGCGTCTTGCCCCTGCTTTGCCACTTCGTTGTAATCGTCTCGGCCTTTCCCGCCTCAATTAGAACGACAGAAGGAACCAGGAAATTGCCAGATCGCTACGACTGGAATTTCCGAGTGCATTGTTCTCGCATAAGCCGGATTATTCGAGAGGCAAAACGCAAGACCTGACCCCGCATCTCCGCGCCAAGAGAAAGTTAGAACCTGACAGCTTGGCAGCTTCGCACCTGGAGCTAGGGTAAAAGGCTTCTTAGTGACGGGATAAGGTCTTGCGTCTTGCGTCTTGCGTCTTGCCCCTGCTTTGCCACTTCGTTGTAATCGTCTCGGCCTTTCCCGCCTCAATTAGAACGACAGAAGGAACCAGGAAATTGCCAGATCGCTACGACTGGAATTTCCGAGTGCATTGTTCTCGCATAAGCCGGATTATTCGAGAGGCAAAACGCAAGACCTGACCCCGCATCTCCGCGTATCTCCGCGTGAAATGTAGATACAGTTGTTGACACGCGCATGACCACGAATTAAAGTAGATACATTCGTAGCTACAAAAACCTAGGAAGTTTTTATGCAAAGTGAAGTTAAGCGTTGGGGTAACAGTGCTGCTGTTCGACTTTCCAGTAAAATCTTAGCTCAAGCAAGGCTGGACGTATCCAGCCCTATCCGCATTGATGTAAAGGCAGGGAAGATTGTTATCGAGGCAGTGGAGAAAGCTTCACGCAAGATCAATTTACCGTTTTCCGAGGCAGACCTGCTCGTTGGACTCGATGCTCACGGCGCTCATGCTGATGAAATTGCTGAACCCTCAGCTGCTGAAATGGGGGTTTAATGGCACAGTACATCCCTGATCGCAATGAAATCATCTGGCTGGATTTCGAGCCGATCAAAGGCAAAGAGGTCGGCAAATATAGGCCAGCACTGGTGCTATCGTCGAAGCAGTACAACAAGCAGACCGGACTCCTGATTTGTTGCCCGATTAGTACCAGCATTCGCGGCACCACGACAGAGGTTGCTGTAGGTAACTTGGATAAGCCTTCTGTGGTTGCTTCAAGCCTCATTCAAACGCTGTCTTGGAAAGACCGTAAGGCTAATTTCATCACCAAGGCTGAAACCGGCGTGATGGATCAGGTTTTGGTCCGCATTATTCCTCTTATTGGAGCGGATAGCGTGATTGAGAAATTCATTGAGTAAGTGAAAACTGGCTCAATAGGGCTGAAATCTGTACAGAATGAGTGCCCGTCAAATCGACTGGGAGCCTACCGGTCAGGTGAAGGGGTAAGGTCTTGCGTTTTGCCCCTGCCTGGCCATTTCATTGTAATCGTCTCGGCCTATCCCCTTCAATTAAAACGGCCGATTAAAGCCCGCAAAGCATCGCCGCCTTCCGGGCTTTCTCTTTCTTCCGCTAATTACCCTAACAGGTTGTAAACAAATACAATCACAACCGCGACGGGCGTTACATAACGCAGCAGATTCAGCCACAGCGCAAAAGTGGCACCGTGCAAATTCAGGTCTGCTTTCAGCGACTCTTTCGCCACAAACCAACCGACAAAGATGGCGGTTAGCAAGCCCGACAGCGGCAGCAGGACGTTGGCGGTGAAGTAGTCCAACAGGTCAAAAATGGTTTTGCCTTCAAACGCTGCGAACATACCCAGCGGAGCCACATCTGACCACACGTTCAGCGACAGAATCGAGGCGATACCTAACAACCAGCACAGTATGCCCACCACAATGGCACTGCCGGTGCGGTTCATATTGGTATTTTCTTCCGCCCATTCCACCACCGGCTCCAGCAGCGAGATGCCGGACGTCCAGGCAGCAAACAGCAGCAACACAAAGAACAGTGTGCCAAACAGGCCGCCCATCGGCATGTTGCCGAACGCCAGCGGTAAGGTCTGGAAAATCAGCCCGGGGCCGGCGCTGGGCTCGAGACCATTAGCAAAGACCACCGGAAAAATGGCCAAGCCAGCCAGCAGAGCGACCACGGTGTCCATCAAGGCTACGGTAACCATAGTACGGCCCACCGGAACATCGTTACCGAGGTAGGAACCGTAGGCCATCATAATGGCCATACCAAGACTGAGGGTAAAGAACGCGTGGCCCAGAGCAATCAGAACACCCTCAATGGTTAGTTTTGAAAAGTCTGGCGTAAACAAAAAACTGACGGCTTCGCCGAAATGGCCGGTCGTCGTGGCATAACCCACCGCAACCAGCAACAGCAGGAACAACGCCGGCATTAGAATGGTCACGGCGCGCTCCAGGCCACTCTTCAGACCCTGCGACACCACCAGTATCACCAGTGCCATAAACACAGTGTGCCAAGCCAGCAGCTGCACAGGGCTGGCCAACAGACCGCCGAACAGATCACCAATGGATTTCGCAGTGCCACCGGTAAAGTCGCCCATGGCCGCATGGCCAACGTAAGACGCCGCCCAGCCACCAATCACCGAATAGAACGACAGAATGGCAAAAGCCGCGATCATGCCGATCACCGCCGAAATGCGCCAGGCTGGCGATTTCAGGTTACGCTCGGCCACCAGGCGCATGCTGGTGATGGGGTTGTGGCGACCGTTGCGGCCAATGAACACCTCCGCCATCATGATCGGGACACCGATAACAGCGATGCACAATAAGTACACCAGTACAAAGGCACCACCGCCGTTCTCACCGGTTACATAAGGGAATTTCCAAATGTTGCCAAGGCCAACGGCAGAGCCGGTTGCCGCCAGAATAAAGGCGAAGCGGGAGGACCAGAGACCACGGGACAAACCTGTGTTGCTGCCCGAGGTCGTTTTCGACTGAGTCATGTTCTTGTCCTGTGCTTTGGGCTAAAGAATGAGTTTAAAAAGGATCGCCCTGGTTCAGGCTAGGACTCTTGTGGCGGAATTTTGCCAGCACTGGCCAGCTGATGCCAGCCAATTGCTCAGATTCTGCCTTCAGCCCCGCTCCAGCGAACCCGTAACCACGAGTTCAGCCACAAAGACGCCAGAATAATAGCGCCGCCCACAGCCAGGCGCGGAATATCTGCGTCGCGGTTCCAGATCAGCAGATTCACCAATAAACCGGCAGGCACCAGGGCATTATTCATCACCGCCAGGGTGCCGGCGTCAACGTAGCAGGCGCCACGGTTCCACAGAAACAGACCCAGGCCCGATGCCGCCAGCCCGAGCCAGGCCAGAATGCCCCACTGCGTGGGTGTGGCGGGCAGCTTGTCCGCGTTGCCGAAAATCAGGAACGACGGCAGCGCCACAATTAAAGCGCCAAAGAAAAAATAACCAAAGGTGCGCCAGGGCGGAATGGGCAGGGGGTAGCGTGCCATCACGTGTTTGTAGCCCACCTGGCCCGCGGCAAAGGTGATATTGGCCACCTGCAGCAATAAAAAACCGGTGATGAAATCCTCACTCAGGCCATCATAACGAATAACGCCGGCGCCCAGGGTGGCCACTGCGGCCGCCACCAGCCCCGCCGGGGAAAAGCGCCGGTTCAGGGCGTCGTCCGCCAGGGTCACGTACAGAGGGGTGAAGATGGAAAACAACAGTACCTCTGGCACCGACAGATAGCTAAAAGCTTGGTACAGGCACACGTAGGTAATGCCAAACTGCAGCATACCGCTGACCAGAATGCCTTTTTTCAGCCCATCAGGCACACCGCGCCAGCGGGTAAGCGGTAAAAACACCAGCGCCGCCAGTAACACCCGGGTAAGAACGGCAAAGTAGCTGTCTACCCTGCCCGCCAGAAACTCGCCGATCAAACTGAACGAAAACGCCCAGAGAACAGTAACAAATACCAAAAAACCCATACCCGCTGCGCCGACAAAAATGAAGGGCGACATTTTACCTGCTTTTGCGACCGATTACAGGACGCAAAAAAGCCTTGGCCAACGCCTATGCGGACAATGCGCAATGCCCCTGGGCGTCCAGATCCGGTAACATCCGCTCCCCGATAGACGGCGCCTGACTGGTCATTCAGAGCCGCCACCGAATTCGACCGTATTTCGGACACTTGTTATGGATGAACTGCACCAGCCACTGCCCGCTACTCGCCAGCTTTTCGCTACGCGGGTGCTGCTGGAATGGAAAACTCTGGCGGTACTGGGCGGCCCAATTCTGGTGGCGCAGGTTGCACAAATGGCCAACGGCGTGATTGACACCGTCATGGCCGGCCATGCCAGCGCTCAGGATCTGGCCGCCGTGGGTATCGGTTCCAGCTTATGGATGCCACTGTTCCTGTTTTTCTGGGGCGTTCTAAGCGCCCAGCAGCCGATCATTTCCGGATATAAAGGCGCCAACAAACTGCGGCGGATTATGCCAACGGTCTGGCAAGGGCTTTATATTGCGGCAGCGGCGGCCGTAATCATGATTTTTTTGCTAACCAATGTTCACCCTGTGCTGACCCTGCTGAAACTGGAACCCGCCACCGCAGGCATTGCCCAAGGCTACCTGGACGCCTTCGCCTGGGGCATTCCGGCGCTGCTAATAATCACCGCGCTACGCGGACTGACCGATGGCTTGGGTCATACCCGGGTGATTATGGTGTTTTCACTGATCAGCACCCTGTTCAACCTGCCACTGAACTATTTGTTTATCTACGGCGGCCTGGGCGTTCCCGCTATGGGGGGTGTCGGCTGTGGCTGGGCCACGTCGCTATCGAACGGTATCGCGGCGATCGGGCTTCTGGTTTACCTGAATCGCAGCCGGGTGTATCAGAATTTTCGTCTGCTGGCCTATGTCGCCCGCCCCAATCCGCGGGTGCTGCACTATGTGCTGCGGCTGGGTTTGCCCATTGGTTTTACCATCTTTGTGGAAGCCAGCATGTTTGCAGTGATCGCTCTGTTTCTGGCGCCGTTAGGGCCAGTGGTGGTGGCCGGGCATCAGATTGCGTTAAACGTGGTGTCCTTGTTGTTTATGTTGCCGTTGAGCCTGGGCATGGCCATCACCTTGCGGGTGAGTTTTCTGGTAGGCGCGGGCTCGCCCGAGTCTGCGCGCTTGTTATCACGCAGTTCGATTATTTTGGCAGCTTTTATTTCGCTGCTGTTTGCGATTGTCCTGTTTGTATTCCGCGCGCCCATTGCCGCGCTCTATTCCAGTGACCCCGAAGTTCAGGCGGTCAGCGTTACTCTATTGATGTACGCCGCATTCTTTCAGGTGGCGGATGTTATTCAGGTTACCTGCATCAGTGGCCTGCGGGGTTATAAAGACACCCGCATTCCGATGATCATCATGCTGTTTTCATTCTGGGTTGTGGGCATGCCGCTGGGCTATGCGCTGGCGTTTACCAGCGTTCTGGTGCCGGCCATGGGGGCCGCGGGCTTCTGGGTAGGGCTGACCGGCGGGCTTATCTCCGCCAGTGTGCTGATGGGCTGGCGCCTGTTCAGCTATAACTGGGGCTGGGCCAGGCCCAAAGCTTCTGCGTGATGGTGCAGATGGTCGTCAATAAAAGACGCAATAAAGAAATAACTGTGATCGTAGCCGGATTGCATGCGCAGGGTTACCGGATGGTTAACGCTGTGGCAGGCCTGCACCAGCGCCTGCGGATTCAGCTGCTCTGCCAGAAATTGGTCCGCAGTGCCCTGGTCAATCAGTAACGGCAAACGTTCCTGGGCATCCGCGATCAGCAGGGTGGCGTCCCACTGTTTCCACTTTTCCTGGTTGTCACCCAGATAGCCGGCAAAGGCTTTCTGGCCCCAGGGGCATTTCACCGGGTGGGCAACGGGTGCAAACGCCGATACCGAGCGGTAAAGCCCGGGGTTTTTCAGCGCACATATCAACGCTCCGTGGCCGCCCATCGAATGGCCGCTGATGGATTTTTCAGCGCTGACGGGCAACTCGCTTTCTACCAGTTGGGGCAATTCCTTCACTACGTAATCGTACATACGATAGTGCAGAGCCCAAGGCTGCTCTGTGGCATTCACATAAAAGCCTGCACCGCTGCCAAAATCGTAGCTGTCGTCTTCCCCCGGCAAATTGACGCCTCTCGGGCTGGTATCCGGGCACACAATCGCCAAACCAAGTTCAGCGGCCAGTTTCTGTGCGCCGGCTTTTTGCATGAAATTTTCATCATTGCAGGTCAGGCCCGACAGCCAGTACAACACCGGTACTTTACAGCCCGGCTCTGCCAGCGCCTGCGGCGGCAGGAAAACAGCAAATTCCATCGGGCATTTCAGGGCGGCGGCGGTGTGGCGGTAACGACGGTGCTCGCCGCCAAAGCTGGCGTTGGTTGAAAGCAGTTCCATGGTGTTCTCGGCAGTGATGTGTTTGACCAAGCCTAACCCTCAGTCATCGGAGTTAGCAAACCTTGGTGTGCCCACGCTGCAACCTGCGTTAACAAGGTGTTCCAAAATGGCGCTGCGGGTGACTATACCTACTAGTTTGCCGTGATCAACAACCGGGTACACTTTCGGTTTGCCAGCACCGAGTTTCTGGGCAAGGTCAACAATCGACGTGCCAGGTGAAATCGACAAGGGCTCACGGAACATAACATCGTCCACGATTGGATCACCCTCACAGTGATAATTGCTCACCAGCAGCGCATGGATACAATCCTGCTCAGACACAAAACCAAGCAAACGCCGACTCGCATCGACCACCGGCAGCCCGGAAATATGATTCTCCAGCAGCGCCTTGACCACTTTGGTCAAGGGTGTCCCGCAGCGGATGGGCGCAATATGATTGGACATGACATCGGAAACTCTGAGTGCACACATGGGCAATTCCTCACATTTCTGTTTGACCCGGCCGGCATTGGCCAAACCTTCACCCTGTGCTGTAAACATAGGCAATATTCGCCAAATTCTCCAGCTTTTACCAAGTGCCGGTTTACATAAGCCAATAACTGAGTAAGCTCAACAAGTTATACCCTTCGCGGGTGAAATCAAAAAATCAAACCATGGCACATACAAATCGAACCATGGCATATAAAAAAGGATTCTCATGGAAGCTATTGAAAACGTATTTAGTGCAATTAACGGGCTGGTCTGGGGACCACCCATGTTGATACTCATTCTTGGTGTGGGGCTGTTTTTAAGTCTCGGCCTGAAGCTGATGCCCATATTCAAGCTCGGTGCGGGTTTCCGCCTGATGTGGAACGGTCGCAGCGCCGCAGGTGCGGAGTCAGATGGTGAAATTCCGCCGTTTCAGGCTCTTATGACTGCCCTTTCAGCCACTGTCGGAACCGGTAACATTGCCGGTGTTGCGACCGCGGTTTTCCTCGGCGGTCCGGGGGCCCTGTTCTGGATGTGGCTAACAGCCCTGGTGGGAATGGCGACCAAGTACTCCGAAGCGGTGCTTGCAGTGCGCTTCCGCGAGGTCGATGAGCGTGGCGCTTATGTCGGCGGGCCCATGTATTACATTCGTAACGGGCTTGGCAAAAAATGGGCCTGGATGGGCGTGCTGTTTGCCATTTTCGCCGCTATTGCCGGTTTCGGCATTGGTAATACTGTACAGGCCAACTCGGTTGCAGACGTAATGGAAGCCACATTCGGCCTACCACACTGGATCAGCGGCGTTATCCTGATGGTTCTGGTGGGTATGGTTCTGATTGGCGGTATTCGCCGCATCGGGCAGGTAGCCAGTGCGCTCGTTCCTCTTATGGCCGTGTCGTATCTACTTGCTGGGCTGGTTGTACTGGCCATTAATTTCGCCGAGATTCCTGCCGCATTTGGGCTGATCTTCGAGCATGCGTTCAGCCCCATCGCTGCAGAAGGCGGCTTTGCCGGTGCGGCAGTCTGGGCAGCCATCCGGTTCGGCGTTGCAAGGGGTGTCTTTTCCAACGAGGCCGGTTTGGGTTCTGCGCCTATCGCCCACGCGGCAGCGCAAACCAAGAACCCGATCAATCAGGGTATGATCGCTATGTTGGGCACCTTTATTGACACCATCATTATTTGTACGATCACCGGTCTGGTCATCATCACTTCTGGTGTATGGACATCCGGCGAATCCGGCGCGGCACTCACTTCCATGGCGTTCTCACAGGCGCTTCCAGGCGTTGGCGGTTATGTGGTGGCCATAGCTCTGGCTGTTTTTGCCTTTACGACCCTTCTTGGCTGGTCATTCTACGGTGAGCGCTGCGTCGAATTTCTGTTCGGCGTAAAGGCTATAGTGCCTTATAGAGTTGCCTGGGTCCTCGCTATCCCGGTTGGCGCAACCATAAACCTGGGCCTGATTTGGCTGGTGGCAGACACGTTGAATGCCATGATGGCACTGCCCAATCTGATTGCCCTGGCGTTGCTCAGCCCGGTGGTGTTCAGACTGACCAAAGAACATTTTGAGAAAGAAAAAGCGGCAGGCCTTTGATACAACAGCCATTACGGCTAAGAACTAGCAGACCTGTGCCGGATGAGGTGAATCAATTAGCCCTTGCATTCCTGTCATCCGGCACCAGTTATTTTCGTATACAAACGATAAACGCGCCCGACGGTTAACCTGCCGGAACCTCAAGCAACGCGATCAGATACTGCATCGAAGGAGAGCGAACATGAGTTTACGCCTTGGAGATACTGCACCGGATTTTGAACAGGATTCCAGTGAAGGCAACATCAGTTTCCACAATTGGCTGGGCGACGGCTGGGGCGTGTTGTTTTCACACCCGGCAGACTTTACCCCAGTGTGCACCACCGAGCTGGGCCTGACCGCCAAGCTGAAGGGCGAGTTTGCCAAGCGCAATGTGAAAGCCATGGCGTTAAGTGTTGACCCCGTTGATTCCCACCACGACTGGATCAAAGACATCAACGAAACCCAGGGTTGCACCGTTAACTTCCCGATCATTGCTGACCACGACGGTAAAGTGGCCGAGCTGTACGACATGATTCATCCCAATGCCAACAGCACGCTGACCGTGCGCTCGCTGTTCGTGATTGATCCGAACAAGAAAGTGCGTTTGATCATCACTTATCCGGCCAGCACTGGCCGCAACTTCAACGAAGTACTGCGGGTTATCGACTCCCTGCAGCTGACCGATGAGCACAAAGTAGCGACCCCGGGTAACTGGGAACGCGGCGGCGACGTGGTTATCGTGCCTTCACTGCAAGACGAAGACGAAATCAAGCAGCGCTTCCCGAAAGGCTATAAGGCGGTTAAGTCGTACCTGCGTATGACTCCAGACCCGACCTCTAACTGGTCTGGCGATTAAATCGCACTGTTTGCATTTGTAGAAATGCAAAAAGGCCCAATCAGAACGCAGGTGCTCTTAGAATGCAGGAACCACAGCACCCTGATATTTCTCGTTAATAAAGTCTTTCACGTCTTCGGATGTTAGCGCGGCTGACAGCTTCTGCATCGCGTCGCTGTCTTTGTTGTCTGGGCGTGCCACTAAAATGTTGACGTAAGGTGAATCCGAACCTTCGATGATCAACGCGTCTTTGGTCGGGTTCAGGCCAGCTTCCAGCGCGTAGTTGGTGTTGATCAGGGCAACGTCTACCTGGTTCAGGATGCGCGGCAGGGTAGCGGCCTCAAGTTCCTTGAATTCCAGGTTCTTCGGGTTGTCGGCAATATCACGCGGTGTCGCGGTGATTTTGCTGCCTTCCTTCAAGGTGATCAGTCCGGCTTTTTGCAGCAGCAAAAGGGCACGTCCACCGTTGGTAGGGTCGTTAGGAATGGCAACCACGCCGCCGTCTTTCAGTTCGTCCAGAGATTTGATTTTGCTGGAGTAAGCGCCGAAAGGCTCAACGTGAACACCGGTAACCGTAACCAGGGTGGTGCCACGGCCGGCGTTAAACTCGTCCAGATACGGCTGGTGCTGGAAGAAGTTGGCGTCCATGCGCTTCTGGTCAACCTGAACGTTGGGCTGGATGTAGTCGGTGAATACTTTTACGTCTAGCTCTACGCCCTGCTCGGCCAGCATCGGTTTCACAAATTCCAGGATTTCCGCGTGGGGGACCGGAGTCGCAGCAATGCTGAGTTCTTCGGCGCTGACAGCAGCAGAGAAAGTGGCCGCTGCAGCCAGGGCAATCAGGGTCTTCTTGAAGGTCATCGGTGTTCTCCTTGGGTGAATCTGAAGGTTAATTCGCCGCTATTTACGACTGAAATGTATAACTAGACGATCGCCTAGCATTTGTAGCAGCTGTACGAAAATCACCAGTAACGCGACGGTGATGACCATAACGTCGGTTTGGAACCGTTGATAACCGAAACGAATGGCCAGGTCGCCCAGGCCGCCTCCGCCAATCACGCCGGACATAGCCGCGTAAGACACCAAGGTTATTGCAGTGACGGTAACACCGGCGATGATGCCCGGAAGTGCTTCCGGCAACAAGGCGCCGAGGACAATTTGCCGCACGTTAGCGCCCATGGCCTGGGTGGCTTCGATAATGCCGCGGTCCACTTCCCGCAGCGAGGTTTCTACCAGGCGGGCAAAGAAGGGTGCGCCACCGGCGACCAATGGCGGTATGGCTCCCGCAACGCCCAGGGACGTGCCTATCATCATCACGGTGAACGGAATCATCACGATTAACAAAATGATAAACGGCACCGAACGCAGTACGTTCACTACGAACGACAGCACCGTATAGGCTAAGGGCTGTTCCAGCAGCTGGTGCTTGCCAAACAGGAACAGCAGCACGCCAATGGGCAGGCCAATCACCACGCTGAACAGCAGCGACATGGCCACCATAATCAGGGTGTCCCAGCTGGCGATGCCGATTTCCACCCAGTCTACGTTGCTCAGTAAATCCTGCATCAGGGCTTCCATCAGTTCATCACCTCTACGTGCACGTCTGCGGCTTCCAGCGCTGCCATGGCCACAGCCAGGTCGCCACCTACCAGTGCCAGAGTCAGCTGGCCGTAAGGCGTATCTTTAATGTGGTCGATACGCCCGGAGATAATGCTGAAGTCGACCCCGGACTTGCGCGCTACGCTGCCCAGTAACGGGTCGTAGGTAGACTCGCCTTTGAAGGTCAGGCGCAGAATGCGGCCTTTGGCCTTTTTAAAATCCTGCTGCAGTTCCAGGCTATCAATATTTTCGCTTTCGAAGACAAAGTCGCGGGTGGTGGGGTGTTGCGGGTGCAGAAACACATCGCTCACCGGCCCCATTTCCACCACGCGGCCTGCGTCCATCACCGCAACCCGATCACACACCCGGCGCACCACGTCCATTTCGTGGGTAATCAGCACGATGGTCAAACCCAGCTCGCGGTTGATGTCGGCCAGCAGCTTCAGCACCGATTGTGTGGTTTGCGGGTCTAGCGCGCTGGTGGCTTCGTCGCACAGCAAAATGGTGGGTCGGCAGGCAAGAGCTCGGGCTATGCCCACTCGCTGCTTTTGGCCACCAGAAAGCTGTGACGGGAACTTTGTGGCGTGTTCAGACAGGCTGACCAGCTCTAACAACTCCGCAACCCGCTGCTGGATCTCGGTTTTTGAATAGATGCTGGCCAGTTTCATGGGGAAAGCAATGTTGTCGTTAACCGTCTTCGATGACAGCAGGTTAAAGTGCTGGAAGATCATGCCAACGTTGCGGCGAAAAGCGCGCAGCTGGGCGGCGTTATAATGGGTAACGTCTTCGCCGTCGATCTTGATGCTGCCGCCGGTCGGGCGCTCCAGCAGGTTAATCAGCCGTACCAGGGTGGATTTTCCGGCGCCGGAGTGGCCGACAATGCCGAACACTTCACCGGTTTCAATGGCGAAGCTGGTGGGGTGCAGCGCAGGTACGGCCTTGCCCCCCACCTGGTAGGATTTCTCTATCTGGTCAAATACGATCACGGATCAGCCTTGTTGCGCCTTGGGCGTCAGTGTCTTGTAGGTGCAAATTTTAAAGGCCGCAATTATAGACTATTCGCTGATCAAACCCGAGTCCGCATTAACCGGCTGAGGCTCGTTCCACTAAAACAACGGTGCTTAGTGCAAGGCCCGCAACTCGCGGGGGTAGAGCGCTGCGCTTACTTCTGGTTCTTCCAGCAGGTCTGAAAGTTGGCGGTCGGTGGCGGTTTCCTCGCCTTCGTTGGGCAGTGGGTCGAAAAGGGTACTGAGCCACGCTGCGACCGAGGGCGCTTGATCGCGCTGGTAATCGGTGGACAAGGCTTTGATTTTACGGAAACCAATAATCCGATGATGCCGTGGGTCACGAATTTGCTCAAAACCACGCCAATAGATGTGGTCACGGGTGTGCAGTTGCACAAACAGGGTGTCGATGGGACCATCTGCTTCGTCTTCCGCATCCGCCTCGATGTCGTTCTCGCCATTAGGTTCTGTGCCCGCAGCAGAATCGGTCGCCGGCCCTGGCTTTTTGTTGCGGATGGTGGTCCAGGCCGGGTAAAGCACCGCTACCGCGTCAGCTTCTACGTGCTCCCTGGCAGCGCGAAGAATCAGTCCCCAACGGGCTTTGTCGGCGTCGGTTTCCAGAGATTGAATGGGTAAATCGTAGCTGTGTTCGCTGGCCAGCACTATGGCCATCATCGGGGCATCTAACTCTCCCATGGCTTCCGCCTGGGCGACCGATACCAGTTCTTCGATTGCCATCGGTTGGTTCATAATGCTCTAGCCTCCTCGATGCCATCAGAATAAAACAGGGAGAACCGCACTCCCTGTTTATCAGCATAGCCTGTTACAACATGGAAAGATAAACGTGAGGGCGATAACAGCAGATCACAAGCCCCGGCAAATAATGAATCCTCTTTCAACCGTCATCACTTTTGCTATTGTGAGCCCACATCCATACCTTTAACGACGTTGGCCGGCCAATGGGTCAATATTCAAACACTCAATGTTCGAAACCGCCTTTATGACACCTATTTTTTTTCCCATAACCCGGCTGTTACAGGCTGCCCTGCTGGCAACGCTGCCGTGGTTTTCCAGCGACGCCGCAGCTAGCCCTGGCAAGGCCGACGCCTGGACCGATGTGGTGCGGGCCGCCCCGTATTGGTCCAGCCAGGGAGTGTATCGCAACGTGCTCACCATTCGCAGCTGGGTGTTGAACGAGTCCAGCTACTGCACCAACCAAAGCCGCCACATTTTTTACGATATGCGCGGCCAGTTTTTAGGCTGGAGCGAAGACGCTGACACCGTCGAAGCCAACCAGCAGCAGCTCAACAACACCCGCCAGGACATGTTCAAGGATGGCCGCAGCAGCGCCTGGGCCGCCGGCGCGGCGGATGTGACCGGGTATCCATTTGCACTGGCCTGCGACCAACCCCACGTTGATCTTCCCGGCTCTATTACCCGCTACCTTGGCCAAAAAGAGGAAGACCGCCTGTGGGGCGCGTGGGATGACATCAAGGTGGGCGGCCAGGGCGATTCAGTGTCGCTGCACCAAACGCTGATGGCCGTGTACAAAAAGCGTAATGAGCAGCAACGTTTAAGTGAACTCCCGCCGGCGTTACCGCGCTATTTAGCCGGGCAATTACTGATCGAAAGCGGCGGCCAAACCCGGGCTCATTCAACGGCCAACGCCCGCGGCATTATGCAATTGTCGCCTGCAGCGCTGTCGGACTGCCGTATTCCGCCAGAGAACTATTGGCACAGACTGGCACAGATGGACTGCGCTCTGCAGTTGAACAATCAGAATGCGCGTAATTTGCGTCCGGCATTTACCGATCGCTTTGGTGAGTTGCCCGCGCAAAAACGCGATGAACTGTTCAGTTTATTGCTGGTTCAGGCCTACCACGGTGGCGCGGGGCGAGTGAAAAGCCTACTGCAAGATGAGCTACTAAGCCGGCCTGCAGCGTATTTTGCCCGCCACCAGGCGCGCTATTCAGCGGGGGATATCGCGTTCGGCATGATTTTCCACAACCTGGGACGGGATCGTTTTGGCCTGTCGTCACTGTACTACGTAGCTGACGTACAACTGGCTACAGAAGCCCTCTGTGAACAAAACGAGTTGAAAAACTCCGGGTTCTGCCAGTGGAAATAACGCTGCTTCCAGGTGGCCTGGACGTGGGCGTTGCTCTGCTGCTGTTACTGGCCTCGGTGCTCGGCTCGATGATCAGCGCCAGCTTGGGTGCCGGTGGCGGTTTGCTGCTGATCGTCATTATGGCCGGTTGGATGCCCCCAGCCGCCATTATCCCGGTGCACGGGCTGGTGCAGCTGGGTTCAAACTGTGGCCGAGCCGCACTGACCTGGCGCCATATCGACTGGAAAGTAATTGCCGCTTTTGCTCCCGGCGTCGTGCTTGGAGCCAGCCTGGGTGCGTGGTTACTAGTGGATCTACCCGCTCAAATCTGGCAGCTGACCATTGCACTGTTTGTGCTGTTTTTGTGCTGGGGACCCAAGCTGCCGAAAGCCGCCATCGGCGCTCCAGGAATTGTTATAGCCTCGGCGTTTACCAGTTTTATCAGCCTGTTTGTCGGGGCCAGCGGGCCACTGGTCGCAGCGTTTATCAAACAGATTCACCGCGACCGCTTTAGCACCATCGCCACGTTTTCAAGCGCCATGGCTCTGCAACACGCGCCGAAAGCCCTTGTCTTCGGACTGACCGGGTTTATGTTGAGTGACTGGCTGGTGTTGATCGTGGCGATGATTGGTTGCGGCTTTATCGGCACCTGGCTTGGCCTACGCCTGTTGAAAGCGTTCAGCGATCAGCGCTTTGGCACGGTGCTGAATCTGCTGCTGACAGCCTTGGCTCTGCGTCTGCTTTGGCAGGCCGCTGCCGCAGGCGTTTGGTGGTAAATGATATCCGCAGGTTTTAGGCGCCTGACACCAAAACCACAACCACCTGATTACGGCCGCGGCCTTTGGCCAGGTACGAGCCCTCGTCGGCACGGGCCATAATGGCTTTTGTGCTGGTGTCAGTGGGGTTGATCTGGGCAAGGCCAATACTGGCGGTTACGCTATAGTGTTCGCCTTTGTGTTCAACGACCAGGGCTTCGATCCCTGCGCGAATCCGCTCCGCCAGAGCCTCGGCGCGTTCCATACCGCAGCTGGGCAGAAGTATTCCAAACTCATCCCCGCCCAGGCGCGCAACAGTGTCAGACTGGCGAACGGTCTGCCTTAGCAAGTCAGCCAGGCGGCGCAGAATCTCGTCACCGGTGAGGTGTCCGCCTTTGTCGTTCACCGGTTTGAAGTAGTCAAGATCAATCAGCAACATCACAGTAGCCACTTTATTCTGGCCGGCTTCTGCCAACGCTTTGTCCAAACCGTGGCCAAAAGCGCGGCGGTTTAAAAGCTGGGTCAGTGGATCGTGGGACGCTTCCCACGATAGGCGCTCGTTTTCTCGTCGGCGCGCGCTGTCGTCGCGCAGTACAAACACCAGGCGTTCTTGGGACTCACCGTTGCGAACCTTCAGCATGGTTAGGTCGATATCAAACTCACCGCCGGCGTGATTGCGCAAAATGGCGTAGAGATTATCGATCTTCTGGCTGGCCCGGAATTTCTCCAGAGTATAGCTGCAATCCTGAGCATTGATCGACACAAGATCAAAGAAATTAGTTGGCCCAGTGATTTCACGTATCCCCAGCAGTTGCAGCGCGGCGCCATTGGCGTAACGCACAGCGCCAGTGTTATCCGCCATCAACACGCCCTCTTGCAGCACGCCGATAATGCTTTGTGCCCGGCGCTGCTCATCTTCCAGCGCGCTGGCCACGGCTAGTTCCCGGGTGACATCCCGCATGACGGTGATGGTGCCCAGAGTACGATCTTCGGTTTCGATCACCGCCGACATCATGTCAACCCACAAACCATCGTGCCCGCCAAACGCCGCCAGTTGGACGCGGCCATGAAAGGTTTTTTTCTTGTGCAAATCACGCTGCCAGCCGGTAATTAACGTTTTCCGGTCGCTATTTTTCAGGTAACCCATCATTGGCGTATCAATAATCTCAGCGGCCGAACGGCCAAGAATTACCTCCAGCGCAGGGTTGGCAAATTCGATCCGGCCCAACACGTCAGTTTGGGCAATACCAATGGGCGCGCTTTCGGTCAGCGAACGGTAAAAAGCTTCGCGTTCTGCCAGCGACAGCATGGCGCTCTCACGTTCGATCATCAAGGTGTTGAATATAGTGGCTACGCGCTGGATTTCGATGCTACCGGGAATGGCAACCGGCAGCGAACGCAAGCCCAGGTGGCGGTCCTGTACTTGCTGGCCCAGCAGTTTCAACGGGCGCATCAGCTTGCGAAAACGCCAGCCAGCCATGGGTACCAGCACCAATAAAATGACCAACAGCGTCCAGGCCAGGCCAATGGCGATACGGCCAATCGGCGCAAAAGCTTCCTTTGTAGGCCAAACCGCAGCTACAAACCAGGGTGCCTGGTCCAGCTGCCGCACCGACATAATGGTTACGTCGCCATCGCCGTTATCGGTTTTAGTGGTTCCCTCGAATCCACCCATGGCTTGTATCAGAATCGGGTTCTCCGCTCGCAAGGGCACCATAAACTGCCCGGAACGCCCGTTGACCAACGTTGTACCACTGTGGGTAGCAATACCAATATAACCGGTTTGCGCAAAGCGGATGTTTCCGAATTTATTCAGAATATGTTCGTCTTCAAGCAGCATAACGCCGCCAATCACCCCGATAAAACGCTGGTCATGGTTGAACACCGGCGCACCGATCATAACGACAGGTTTATCTTCGTAAGAAGAGATGTAAGGCTCGCTGATGATCGGTGTCATGAGCGTAGATATGCGCTTAAAATATTCGCGGGTGCTAAAATCTAACCCTTTAGGCAAGCCAATGCGTGGAAATTCCGCCTGCAGAAGACCCTCGGCATCGAGAATGAACAGGCTATCAAAAAGGTGCAGCAACTCGGTTTGGCGCGACAATAACAACTCGGCTCGGTCACGGAACACCAGTTCGGTCATGGTCAGGTTTGTTGCCACGTGGCTAATAATATTCAAGCGCATGGAAAGTTTATCGTCCAGTTCATAGGACACCAGAGCGGCTATGGACTCAACCTGTGCCTTTGCCTGCTGCTCCAGTTCCCGCTGGCTCAGCAGCCCACCTACCAGCATCACCGTCAGCGCAACCACCAGAATCACGACAGCAACCAAAGCGGTCGCCCGATTCACCAGACTGCCTAACCAGCGTTTAATCAACACAGTGATATTTGCACATTTTTGAATGACCGGCACTCATGGCTCCCTGATCACAGCGTGTTTGTAAATAGCTGCTCAGTTTAGCAGACCCGTACACCCACAAAATACATGGAATAGGCTTATAACCGCACGGCAGACAGCGCTTGGCGGCCATGCTCATTCTACGCTGGCAACAACTTGCCCGCGCCGCAATAACTGGCCCAGACCGCGGGCAGCTCTTCGCCCTGAATCTCTTTCAAGCCTAACAAAAAACCATAAACCACTGATCTTAAATGACGTTAACAATCTGGCACAGGGTTTGATTAGATTACCGGGTCCACGTTAGGACAGCAGGAATGCAACCTTTAAACACGTCACGGAGCAGACAATGCCAACTCCTTGTTATATCAATATCGAAGGCCAAACCCAGGGCCACATCACCGCCGGTGCTTTCACCGCCGATTCCGTCGGCAATATCTATGTAGAAGGCCACGAAGATGAAATTCTGGTGCAGGAATTCAGCCACGTAGTCACCGTACCTACCGATCCCCAATCCGGCCAACCCTCCGGCCAGCGAGTGCACAAACCGTTCAAGTTCACCTCGGCCCTGAATAAAGCCACACCGCTGATGTACAACGCTCTGGCGTCTGGTGAGATGTTGCCAAAAGTGGAACTGAAGTGGTATCGCACCTCGGTAGAAGGCAAGCAAGAACACTTCTTCTCGACCATTCTGGAAGACGCCACCATCATTGACATCAACTGCAACATGCCCCACTGCCAAGACACCACCCGTTCAGACTTCACCCAGCTGGTTACCGTGTCGCTGTCATACCGCAAAGTCACCTGGGAGCACGGCGTGGCCGGCACTTCCGGCGCTGACGACTGGCGCACGCCAATCGAAGCCTAATCCGGCTTTGTAGGTCGCTGGTGCCTTGCAGCGGATAACACACATCCGCCGCAGGGCATTAGCGCTTAAAGGCACTGGCAAACTAGCCATTGTGCTCATAATCTTGTAAAACCTGCAGTGAATTCATAGCAACGCGCTGCCACTCGTAATGACGACATCTATTTCACAGTTCCAGGTAATAAACCTTGGCCGGCTTATGTGCCAGGCTACCGACCAAATTTTGTGGCAACCCGCTGCCGGCTGGATTAATGCACAAGGCAAGGCGAAGTCACTGCTATGCCGTGTGGGGTCCGGGCAGGCTACCTATCACCGTTACGACACCCGCAGCCATACCCACGTCATCAACTACGGGCTACGCATGATTTTGGCCAAATACCAGCCAGAAACCGCCGTTAGCTGGCTGTCGGCGCGGGAAATTCGGAAAAGAGGTTATTTTGACGGTGAGGTAAGCCCGCTTAATCTGCTGGCCCATACCTGTTGCCACGAGTTTGCCCATCTGCTGCAACAGGTGGCAGGCCAGCGCCACTTCGGTTCGGTGCACAATCGCCATTTTTACGACATTCTGGACCAGCTGCATGACAGCGGAGCAGCCCAGGGTACCCGGGCATTTTTACAGCAGCAGGCGGGCGAGCGCGGGCTAAGCCTGCCGGCGCAGCCGTTCGCGCCAATCCACGCCGAAGCCGGGGTTTCCCAGCGCCAATGGCAGGTAGGTGATCCAGTGAGTTTTGGCGAAGGGCAGCGCCAGCGGCAAGGCATCATTAGCAGGGTGAATCGTAAGACCTGCACGGTGAAAGGGACCGGTGCTAGCCGCGGGCTGCTCTACCGGGTACCCAAAGTTATGCTAGCCGCCCATTAAAACGCGGCAATCAGTTAAGCAGGCTGCCGCGATTACGCTCTGAAATCTGAGTGTTCAGTGTCCAAAAATCGTACAGAACACCCACCAGAAACAGGCCGCCGGTAAGCAGGTAAAGAATTCCGGTTATCCATTTTCCCATGTACATCCGATGCAGGCCCAGCAAACCGGTAAACGTCAGCAGTAACCAGCTAACGTTGTAACTGATGGGGCCTTCGGCAAAACGGTAATCGGCTTCTTCATCCATACTTGGAATCAGGAAAAGGTCGACGATCCAGCCCACCAGAAACAGGCCAAATGTGAAGAACCAGATGGTGCCGGTGATCGGTTTGCCGTAATAAAAACGGTGCGCACCCAGAAAGCCGAAAATCCAGAGTAGGTAGCCAAAAAACTTACTGTGTGTATTCGGTCTTTGCATAGTTTTCTCAATAGTGCTTTAGAGCGTGCTTTAGAAAATGCTTTAGAGAATGTTCTGAATTGGCATTAACGCTTTAACCCTAGCCCAACTATGACTCTATATGGGCCTGAGCTGGCGCCGAATCAACCCCCGCCAGTGCCAACCACACCGCTCTGGATGACTTCTCCCTTGCGCCACAAACGCCACTCTCCGGGCTGATACACATCCCACTGTTCATCAGAGGTCAAAGGTTCGGTCACCACCACGCTGACAATGTCATTGGGGGTGGTCTCTGCTTCAAAGTCTATAGTTACGTCGGTGTCTTTCAGTCGCGCCGGCCCAAAAGGTGCGCGGCGGGTAATGCTGGCCATTTTGGTGGAGCAAAAAGTGAACAGCCAGTCGCCGTTGCTGAGCAGGAGGTTGAATACGCCCTGGCGACCATAGGCCGCTGACAGCTGAACCAACTGGTCCACCGTATCCTGCTCGGTGCTGTGGCGGTCGCTGTTATCGCGCAAATGGTTCAGTAAATCACAGAACAGGGCTTCACTGTCGGTGCTGCCAACGGCCTCATAAAACCCCGGTTTCGCGCTAAAATCCGACAGCTGGCCATTGTGAGCAAATACCCAGTAACGGCCCCAGAGTTCACGCATGAACGGGTGGGTGTTGGCCAGGCAAATTTCACCCACATTCGCTTGGCGAATATGGCACAGCGCCACTTCGCTTTTAATGGGATGGGTTTGTACCACCTCGGCAATGCGGGAATTGGCACTGGCGTCTACATCGTGAAATGCCCGTACGCCCTTGCCTTCATAAAAAGCCACGCCCCAGCCATCTTTGTGGGGCCCGGTGTCGCCGCCGCGGCGGGTCAGGCCGGTGAAGCTGAAACACAGATCGGTCGGGGTGTTGGCACTCATCGCCAGCAGTTCACACATAACGCAGTTTTACCCTCGGCAAATCAGACATAACTCAAATATACAGGGTTTGGGCGGCACGCGTCCTGCGAACCCCCATTCATTCCATGGCAGCAGCACCCAATTTGGGTACAATTGAAAATAATTTTCGTATTTAATCGTGCAACGCTCACCCTATGGAACTCACTATGGAATGGAGCATTACCCACCTCTGGCTGATTCTGGCGCTCTTGCTGGGTCTGGCCGAGCTGACATCCGGCGTTATGGTGCTGTTGGCCCTGGCGATTGCTGCTGCATTTACGGCGGTACTGGCGTTTTTCGGCTTTTCCCTAGAGTGGCAATTGGTGGGAATGGGCTTATTTTCGGGCATCCTGGTGCCCATTGTTGTTCGCTGGCTGAAGCCGCATTTCTCGCCTAAAGGCGTAGCCTATGGCACGACCGGCACCGGCGTAGATCAGGGAAAGCTATTCCACAGTTTACGCCGTGGTTTTGACGACGCCACCGGCATCAAAGTAAACGGTGACTTTTATCGCCTGCGGGTACGATCGGGCGGACAAACCGAACTGCCAGAAGGCACAGCGCTTATTTTTGACCACTTCGATGGCACCACCGCCATTGTTGAACTTGCAACCCCCAAGGAACTGTAACCATGGAAGAGTTTCTAACCCCCGGGCTGGTCATCAGCCTGATTGTTGTCGCCATTGGCGTTTTTATCATCACCAAAGGCCTGGTGATTGTGCGCCAGTCTGAAGTGATGGTTATTGAGCGTTTGGGCTCTTTTAACCGGATTTTGGAAAGCGGCGTGAACATTATCATTCCGTTCATCGAACGGCCGCGCGCCATCACCATGATCCGCTATGTGCGCACGGGCCAAGATTACCAAACCGTGATAAGTGATGAAGCACGCATCGACCGGCGCGAAACCGTGATGGATTTTCCTGGCCAGCCGGTCGTCACCACTGACAACGTAACCGTGTCGATCAACGGTGCGCTGTATTACCAGATTATTGACCCGCGCCGCGCGGTGTATGAAGTCGCCAATATGAGCCAAGCGGTGGAAGTGTTGGCCAAAACCACCCTGCGTTCTGTGGTAGGCAAAATGGAGCTGGATAAGCTGTTTGAATCACGCGCCGAAGTCAACAACGCCATTCAGGCGGAAATGGAGGAGCCTGCGTCCAAATGGGGGGTAAAACTGACTCGGGTAGAAGTGCAGGACATCAGCATGCCCGAAGAAGTTGAAGAGGCCATGCGCCTGCAAATGGCCGCCGAGCGTAAACGCCGGGCCACCGTGACCGAAGCCGAGGGCGAAAAAACCGCTGCCATCGCCAAGGCCCAAGGCCAGCGCGAAGCGGCCATCCTGAACGCCCAAGGCGACAAAGAATCCGCTATTCTGCGGGCCCAGGGCGAACAGGAGTCCATTCGCTTGGTGCTGAGCGCCATCGGCGACAGCGAAGACAACAAGCAAACCGTTATCGGCTATTTGCTGGGGCAAAGCTACATCAAGGTGTTGCCCAATATGGCCAAAGACGGCGAGCGAGTATTCGTACCTTACGAATCGTCTGCGCTGCTGGGCTCTATGGGCATGTTCCGCGACCTGGCGGGCAGCCCGGAAGATGCAGTGCGCAGTACCCTGAAAAAAGATGGCCTACGCGCTGGAATGCTGGGATCTTCCGGCCAGTCCTGAGGCTTTCTTGCACTTGACCTGCTGGGCCTTAGCCCAGCAGGTTGTCTAAAGGCTGGTCGTAGCTAGGGGCGAAAACCTCCAGAAAATACGCCACTTCGGGCAAGATTTCTTCCGTCAGCCGCCGGTGTATCTGCGCCGCGGCTGGCTCAAACTCGCGATTTCCTGTCGCCACTTCAGCACGGCATTTCAGCCACGCCGATAATCGGTCTGCGGCTTTAATGATTGCCTTCTCTTCCTTTCCCAAAGCAGATTCCTGTACGTAGGGCGCAAACGCTTTTTGCAACTGTGGCGGTAATAACGCCAACAGTTCGGCCTCGGCTTTATGTTCAATGTCTCCAAACGCTTCGCGCATCACCTTCGAGTGGTATTTTACCGGTGTGGGCAAATCACCGGTAATCACCTCGGTAGCGTCGTGATAAAGCGCCGCCGCCGCAATCCGGTCGGCGTTCACCGAACCGCCAAACTTCTCATTACGGATCAGCGCCAGGGCGTGGGCCAAAGTCGCCACCTCCCAGGAATGGGTAGCAACGTTTTCATCAATGGCGTTACGCATCAAACCCCAACGCTTTATCCAGCGCAGGCGGGAAATATAGGCAAAAAAGTGGCTCACAGGGCGAGACTCATATGGGTTAGCGGGCGTCCAGAATAAAATTTACGGCAATATTGCCATTGGCATCTACGCTGGCGTTGGTTTCTGGTGCGCGCACGAAGATCTGTTTCGAGTTTACACCGTGAGTATTCACCAGCAACTGGCGCAAAGCCGTTGCGCGGCTGTCAGCAAGTGCGCCAGGCGACTGTGCACCGGCGCTGGTGTCGGCTTCGGGCGCTGCGGCGCCGCGAATACTCAGAATAAGCTCGGGTTTTTGATTTAAGACCTGCGCCAATGCCGCCAGCTTTTGGGTGCTGGCTTCAGTCAGCTCGATACCCCCCGGCGCAAAGCTGACCTGTTGCACCTGCTCGCCCCCCAGGCCTGCGATATCCGCCAACGAGCCTATCAGGGCAAACGGCGACGTAGCTGCTTTTGTCAGCACGTTAACGAAGGCACTCATCATTACTTTGCCCATCTGAAATTCGGGGTCTGCCAGATCGCCATTTATCGGCACGTTTAATTCAATCACATTATTGCCGTCGCGCAGCAGCGCCAGCCCCAGTTTGATGGGCACGCTGGCCGCCTGTTCGCTGGCAATGGGCTGTCCCAATTCCAGACGATTCAGAATAATCTGATTTGAGGCATTAATACGGGTGCCCTGAAGCTGATAGTCCAGCTTAAGATCCATTTTACCGCCCGCAATGCCATAACCCAGGTAACGGCCGGAATAAGGTGACAGACGCGGTAGCTCCAGATTTTCCAGATTCAACACCAGGTCACTTTGCTGGTCGGTACCCAATGTGGCAATAGAGCCGCTCATATCAACATTGCCCACCTGATTGACCTTACCTTTCAAGCTCACCCGGCCCTGCTGTGGGGGAATATTACTCAAACCACTGAGGTTGCCCTGAAGCTGCCCGAAGCGGGTGGTCAGTTCCGGTTCCAGAGTGCGGTCGGTGTAGTTCACATCAGCGTTGTCTAACTGCAGCTCGCCAATGCGGAATATGAAACCCTGGTTTTCGTCAGTATCCGCAGCAGTCGGCTTATCAACCGGAGCTGCGGTTAGCAGATTGGTGATGTCGTGACTGCCATCGTCGTTACGGGTAATGTTTGCGGCAAGGTCAGTCAGCGTTACGCGGCCAATTTCCAGACGAGCCGGGTTCACGTTGTATTCAACGGGTGCCAGCTGCAGCATTTGCCAGGCCAGCAGTGGTTGGTTGTTGCCGGGCAATCGGGTTTCCAGACCGGTCACCGACGCACTGCCGCTAAAAGTGCCGGTCAGAGGTGAACGCTGCTGGTCCAGATTCAGGCTGCCATCCACTGACAGCATGCCCGCCGGTAACTCTAATGCCATGCGCTGTTGCACGTAAGGCGCGAACGCAGGCAGTGCCAACTCATTGCCCATAATGGCCATTTCCAGATTAAATGGCTGCATGGTGAACTGGCCATTCACGTCCAGACTACCGCCACTGGCAAGAACGGCTTCTGCACGGTAATTTACCGGCTCGTCAAAGTGGTCCGTAAATGGCCCCAGGCTCAGGTTAAGGCCATTCAGTTGCAACTCTGCAGCGTTAGCGGGCACCTGGTCACGCCAGCTCAACTGACCATCGCGAATGTCTACTCCGGCCACCGACCAGCCAAATTCCGGGCCGCTACCTGGCGGACCAGAATCCCCGGCAGCATCGTTAACGGTGGCCCGGGAACCCGCAACCAGCCAGTCGATGTCACCATTGGCGCTGCGGTTCAGGCTCAATTCCGGCCCGTCGAACTCGATCTTGCCGGTTTCTATTCGCCTCGCGGCAAGGTCAAAACGAATCTGGTCGACAGTAAGGGCACCGCTGCGGAAGGCTACGTCACCAGGCTCGGCCCCCAACGCCAGAGAGGCATCATCAAACGTCAGCTTGCCGTGCTGGGTTAACAACTCCATGGGTTGCCCTGCCTGCCATTGATAATCGGTGCTAAGACTGACTTGGCCGGAGCGCAACTGGTAGGGCATATAGGGCGCTAGCAGGTACGACAGCACACCCGGCCCCAGGTTATCAATACTCAGACTGCCGCGGGAATACATCGGGTCTACCTCAAAACTGCCCCGCCAACTCAATGCTTGCTGGTCCAGCATGGCTTCCAGCCGATATTGGCCAATATCGCCGGGCCGCGCCCAGGTCGCCAAATTCTGCAAACTAAAGGTGAGCGGTGTTATGCGGAACTCAACGCTGTCACTCTGACTGCCATTTTGACTGCTTTTCTGGCCGCTTTTCTGACGAAAGTCCCGTAACACCAGCGTGCCGGCACTCAAGTCACCCTGCTGCAAATAGATTCGGGGGCTGTTCGGCCCGGTATCGCTTTGAATATCGGCCGTGTCTGCCGGCTGCCCGGCGCGGGCCGGAGCTCGTTGCCAGTCACGCAGCAGGTTCAACTGCCCGCTTGCCAACACATCCAGCCGCAACATGGGTTGTTCCAGCTCCACAGCCTGAAAACCGGTGGTGCCGCTAAACAAGTCAAACGCGTTCAGATTCACATAAAGCCGCTGAAAGGCCAGCACAGGCTCACCACTTGCGTCGTTGGCCTGAAGATTCTGCAGCTCTACGCTGAACGTAAAGGGATTGGCATGGACCTCGCCTACCGTTGCCTGCCAGCCCAGCTGTTGCTGAGCGTAGTGCGACAAGTTTTTCTGCACCCACCAAGGCAACAGCAGAAAGCCGCCCAGCGCGTAACACAGCAACAGAACCATCAACACAACCACAGCTAACCGGGGCCACAGGCTGCGTTGACGAATCTGGCGAACAGGGCGCTCGGCCACAGGGGTCTCCTTGAAAAATAGTCAATGTATTGGAAGGATAGACGCCAAACAGGTCCTTTGTCAGCTCTCGTGAACCCAATAAGGTCCCGTTTCGTATACGTCCTGTGGGATAATGCTCGCAAGGCACACGCACACATCGCAAACGAGGAAGGTTGATGGACATTGGAGATATGCGCCGGGATTTCGAAAGCGACGGTCTGGACCGGGACCAGCTGGATGACAATCCTATTCAGCAGTTTCAAGCCTGGTTTGAAGATGCTCGGAAAGCCGACATTCTGGAACCCAATGCCATGTCGCTAGCCACCGCCGGCAGCGATGGCCTGCCCGATTTGCGTACCGTGTTGCTGAAATACTTCGACGACCACGGTTTTGTATTTTACACCAATTATGGCAGCCGTAAGGCTCGTGAAATGGAGCAGAATCCACAAGCTGCCCTGCTTTTTCCGTGGTTAGGCCTGAATCGCCAGGTGCGCATTCAGGGCAAAGTCGAAAAAGTCAGCAAAACCGAATCTCTGCGCTATTTCGCCTCGCGCCCCCGCGGCAGCCAGATTGGCGCTTGGGTGTCAGAGCAAAGCAAGGCCATTACCTCCCGCGGGCTGCTGGAACAGAAAGTCGCGGAAATAAAACGCAAGTTTAGTGACGGTGAAGTGCCGCTGCCTAGTTTTTGGGGTGGCTTCCGGGTGGTGCCCCACAGCATCGAGTTCTGGCAGGGTCGCCCCAGCCGCCTGCACGATCGCTTCGAATATAACCGCACTGAACAAGGCGGTGATGAACCTTGGGCCATCGAAAGGTTGCAACCCTGAGTGACACCGACTGTATGGCTGTGCCATCAAACCACAAGCACTCGCTTTGAACTGCCACCCTGGTTAAATGCCAGTGAACATACCAGAGCTTTGCCTTGTCAAGGCACTCGGCGTGCCGAGTTTCTCAGTAGCCGCTGGTTGATTCGCCAGGCACTGGCGGGTGCCAGCGGCGAGGCGCCTAGCGCGTGCTCGCCAAGCGCGGGGCGACCTACAGAGTCGCAGTACCCTCCTGACTGGCGGCTGTCGCTCAGCCACAGCAACGGAATAGCGGCCTGCGCAACGAACCTGCAAGGCGAGGTAGGCCTGGACATAGAACCTTGTCAACGCCGCCCAAACTGGCAGAAAGTCGTGCAGCGCTGGTTTTCACCGGTTGAACAGGAATGGCTGCTGGCTCAAGACGACGCCTTGGAATTTCTAAAAGTATGGACACTGAAAGAAGCCTGGCTGAAAGCCACTGCCCGCGGCATTGCCGGCAATCTGCAAACCCTGGAGGTGCGCCGCGGGTTCGAACTTTACGGCGACCAGTGCGACAGCGCTCGGCCATGGCAGGCCTGCTGCATCTATGTAGACGGCTTTTTGGTCACGCTGGTGTATCGCCGATTAGCAACAGAGGCGCCTGAAACGCCTCTTACCTGGCCTCCCATCCGTTTGCTGGAGCCGCCCCTGGACGACTACAGGCTGACTCCGGCAGACACTCTGGACTCTCTCTGGGAACCGCTGCTTCAGCGCCCGATACGCTCTATGGCCTCCCGCGATAGATGATCTCAAACAACTGATCCTGCGTATCTAGTTCGGTAAGAAGTAAACCGGAGAGTAACTGTGCGTATTACCCTGGAACAACTGAAAAATCGCAAAAATGCGAGCATCGAACTAATGGAAATACTGTCTCTGGAAGGCCAGAGCTATATGGCACGGCTTACAGTCGGCGGCCAACAAATGATTCTGTCTGATGAGCAGGGTACAACTTCGCAATTTCGTAGCACCTGGCATGCCCAGGACATGTTGAGCAATTTACACATACTCGAAACTCAAGTCGTTCATGTATCAGCGTACAATGAAATGGTTGGCATGGAACCTAGCAGCGTTGAACCGCTGAGGGTTCGAGTACAGAGGCAAAAGCCGTGATTGCAGTGGCCCGATTGGCCATTTTTGTTGGCTTGGCCGGCCTGGTTCCCTTTATCAGCGCAGTTTTAGCGCTGTTTTTTATGCCCCATCACAGCTTGGTGGTCAGCAGCTGGTTTTACGTGTATAGCGCTGGAATACTGGCCTTTATGGCGGGTGTTTACTGGACCATCGCGCTTCAGCGTGAAGACCGCTGCTACCCAATGTCGCCGCTGGTGTCGATGTTGTTCAGTCAGATATTTTTTATTGCGGCAGGTGTGGGCTTATTAGTGTCCTCGCCGTGGAAAGCCGTACTGTTCACATTGGCATTTTTGGGGTTGTATCTGGTGGACGCACGCTGGATGAAGGTTTACTGGCCAGCGTGGTATCTTCGCCTGCGCTTGGGGCTAACGCTGACAGTGGTGGTGTGTCAGGTAATTGTTGCCACCTGGTTCTTTGCCGCTCATTACGGCTGATATTTCCCAGAACCAAGTGGTTCGCTCCGCTGACAAACCTATACGCGAGGGGGTTTACTAACCTAGAGTGCGCTTTAATCCAAAGCGCACTGCTCGGCCGAGGCAATCGCATATTCGTGATTGTGGGGTTCTATCAACGCGGCGTGCAGAGCCACAATCGTAGCCTTGTAGTTGTCTTCATCAATGACAAACTGAATATCCACCTGGCGCATGCACTGGTGCAACGCCAGCACACTGATGTCTGCATCGGCCATCGCTTTTACCGATCTTGCCAGAATGCCCGGCACTTTTATGTCACTGCCAATGGCCGATACCAGCGCCACTTTGCGAGTATTCACCTCAGCATTGGGAAAAGTCTCTTTCAGCGCGTTCACCACCCGCTTTACGTGTTTCAGCGTAGTACTCACGTAATGGGTAATGGTGTTAGCGTTGGTGTCTTTTGACACAAAGCGCACCTTAAAGCGGGTCAGCACGTCCAGAATCTTGCGGTCTGAACCTGGCTCGCCCTGCATGTCTTGATCAAACACCTCAATGGCGAAGATGCCCTTGGCACCGGCAATAATTTCTACCTGGGGTTTTTCGCTAACGTAATCTTTAGTGATCAGAGTACCGGTATGTTCCGGCTCAAAGGCGTTCATCACCCGCAGTGGAATATCATTCTGGCGCAGGCCTTTACCGGCACGTGGGTGAATGGCTTCCATACCCAGGTTGGCCAGTTGGTCGGCCACGTCATAGTTGGTGCGACCCAAAGGTACTACTTTATCGGCACCCACAATGTTGGGGTCAGCCGAACTCAAATGGTATTCCTTGTGAATAACGGCTTCACGGGCCTCGGTGATCACCGCCACCCGGCTGAAGGTCATTTCACTGTAGCCGCGATCAAAGGTACGCATCAAGCCTTCCTTGCACTGCGCATAACCGGTAGCAATGGGCAGCTCACGGCTTAAGTCTACTGCATCGAACGCCTGTTTGAGCTTCTCATCCAGCGGCAACAGTCCTGCATCGCGCCAGCCGGTCAAGTCTACAAAGCGGGCGTTGATACCTTCCTGCTGCAGCTTCAACGTAATGTTGAAGGCACTATGGGCTTCGCCGATACCGGCCAGCATTTCACGCACCGTCAGCAAGTGTTCTTCAAGCTGAAACTGACCATAGGAACACAAGCGCTGCAGGTCGATCAGGCAGCCGCGTACGCCTTCAACCCGATCCGTAATGAACTGGTCGGCCTGCTGTTTCAGCATCGAATCTTCAAACATCTCGCCGTTGATGTCGATAAGCAAGCGCACCAGCTTGCTGAGATCGTCGCCCCAAGCCCAGTCCGATTCCGCATCGGCGAACAAGGCGTAAACGCCAGGCTCACCGGTTTTTTTATGCTCCAGTAACTCGTTGGTGACACCGGCGTAGGCCGATACCACAAAGATGCGCTGATACAGCTCGTCTTTGCCGCGATTACCAATAATGATGTTGTCGCGGACAGCCTCGTAGTTGGTCATGGAGGTGCCGCCGATTTTTTCGACGGTGTGTAGTTGCGTAGTCATAATGTTGCCTTTGCTATCCATTCTGTGGAGCACGTTTGTGCGGTGTTTACGGCGGCCCGGATTCAGGACACCTTTTTCATGCGTTCCTGCATGATTTCATCCACACTTTCAGCCAGCAGACGCGCGCCTTTTTTCAGGTCGTCTTCGCTGGTGGTCAGCGGCATCAGGCATTTGATCACTTCGTCATTAGGGCCACTGGTTTCGATAATCAGGCCTTTCTCAAAGCAGCGGCTGGTGATCGGATCGGTAATGTCTGCGTTCGTGGCCTCAATACCGCGCATCAATCCGCGGCCTTTAACCTTAAACTCGCCAGGGTACTTGTCACAAATAGCCTGAAGCGCATCACCCAACACTTTCGACTTGGCTTTCACTTCATTGGCAAAGTTGTCGTCTTTCCAATAGGTTTCCACGGCCGTGCGGGCGGTAATAAACGCCATATTGTTACCACGAAAAGTACCGTTGTGCTCGCCGGAATCCCACACGTCCAGCTCTGGCTTGAGCAACACCAGCGCCATCGGCAAGCCATAACCACTGAGTGATTTCGACACAGTCACCATATCCGGCTTGATACCGGCAAACTCAAAGCTGAAAAACTCGCCCGTGCGGCCATTGCCGGCCTGAATATCGTCCAGTATCAGCAGAATGTCGTGTTTCTTACACAGGGTTTCCAGACCTTTCAGCCATTCGGCACGCGAGGCGTTCAAGCCGCCTTCGCCCTGTACCGCTTCTACTATAACGGCCGCAGGCAGTTCAACACCGGAAGAACTGTCAGACAACAATTTGTCCATCACTTCCAGAGTGTCGATGTTTTCGCCCAAATAGCCGTCGTAAAACATGAAATCAACGCCGGACAGCGGCATGCCAGCACCGCCGCGATGATGCTTATTGCCGGTGGCGGCAACCGCTCCCAAGGTGACACCGTGGAAACCGTTAGTGAACGAGATAATACCGGTACGCCCTTTTACCTTGCGCGCCAGTTTCAGAGCGGCTTCTACGCAGTTGGTGCCAGTGGGGCCGGTGAACTGAATTTTATAATCCAGACCGCGGGGATCCAGAATGTACTTTTTGTAGGATTCAATAAAGTCATGCTTGGCCGTGGTGAACATATCCAGGCCCTGGCTAACACCGTCGGCTTCGATATATTCCAGCAGGGCTTTTTTCAACACATCGTTATTATGGCCGTAGTTCAGTGAACCGGCACCGGCTAAGAAATCCAGATACTCTTTGCCATCTTCGGTGTACAAGTGAGCATTTTTGGCGCGGTTAAAGATGACCGGGAAAGCACGGCTATATACACGTACTTCAGATTCAACGGTTTTGAATAATTCCATGGTGTTACCTCTTGGCATGTCGGATTCAAGGGGGCACGCTATGCCAAGCTAACCGAAGTGAGCTTGGCGGCTGGCGAATTCACTCTGGCATTAGGGCTCAGCCGGGTTGGGTAAAGGGCCCAATGCGCAGCAAAATTTCGGATTCGTGCTGACCGCCAAAGTGCACGTCTTTGGTGAAGTGCTCCTCAAAGGTCAATTCGGCGCCCATGTCCCGGGCGAAAGAGCGGAACAGCGCCCAGGAAGCGTCGTTGTCAGCGGTAATGGTGGTTTCCATATGGCTAATGTGACTGAGCTCCTGACGTGCAACAATTGCCTTCAACATGCGCTTGGCGAGCCCTTGACCCCGGCCTTTCTGGTGAACTGCAACCTGCCATACAAATACGGTTTCGGGCTTCTGGGGGAGAACATAACCAGAAATAAAGCCGACCAGATCGCCGTCTTTCTCTGCAGCCACTGCCGTGTCGGCAAAGTCGCTGCACTGCAAAAGATTGCAATAAATTGAGTTCGGATCCAGCGGTGGACATTCCGTTACCAGCTGGTTCAGCCGGAAGCCATCATCCTTCCCAGGTTTGCGCAGGTTAATGGCGGTGGTATTCGATCCTTCTGATGTCATAACGAATCTGTTTACCTTGAAAATTTAGAGTCGAATTATATAGACCACAAATTAAATTTCAAGTTTACTCTAAAGTAGACGGGCTCATTAGCTACTGATAACAGCATAAATCATCAGAATAATAGCCGTCAATACCGAGATTCGATAGCAAATTTTGATTACTTTTTGTACGGAATTGACAGGCTCGGGGACTTAAAAGTGTGTCGAGACAAAAAGCCTCGGGAAAAGCGCAGAAGGATTTTGGAAACAAATTCTTAGGCCCCGAAAGACCCATCACTAACGGATTTAGCCAAGGGCCTAAAACAAAGCGGAACTGATCAATCAGTAAGACGAAACCGCTAAGGGCTGGCGACGCCATCGTGCGACCAGCAAGGGCGCAAAGAAGCCCGACGTACAAAGTACAAAGCCCCAGGCATTAACGCCCAACAACAGCCCGTACTTACCGTCACCAATGCCCCAACTTGCGGGAATAGCACCTACGGCCAAGGCCAAACCTAGCGCAAAGCCGGTCCAGAAACTCAGGTGAAAACTCCACGGCGACCAACGAGTAAAGCCATAAAACAGGAACACCGGCGCCAGCCCCATCACCATGGTGCCGGAAATGGTGGTTGCCGCCAGAATATCCGTACCAGCGAACATAGGCAGATTCCCCAAGAGCGCAAACACCACCATCACCACCGCTCCCACCCGCATACTGGGCAGCCGGTTTGATGCACGCCGCGCCAACCGCGGCAAGTCTACCGCCAGCGACTTGGCCAGGGAGGTAAAGGTGGAATCCAGGGTTGAACCGGCTGATGTCATCATGATCACGCTCATAAAGAACAGCGCTGCCAAACCCAGCGAACGGCCGACTGCAGCCGGTGCGTTACCCATGGCGTCGATACCGTTCAGACGCGCATGAACCCCCACCAAGCTAAAGATAAACACCGCCACAAAGCCCAACAAACCAGCCACCACAAAGCTTTTGAGCATGGTTTTTTCACGATTTACAAAGGCTCGGTCTGTCAGCACCGGATCGTGGAACGGGTAGCTGAACAGCTGCAACAGCGCCACTAGCAGCAAATCCAACCCCGCGTCCAAACGGAAATCACCCTCACGCAGCATCACTCCCGCATCGTTTGCGGGCAAGATCATAAACAGCACCGCGCCGAGAAAAAACACGAACACAAAGGTCTGAATAACGTCGGTAAAAATCGATGACCGCAGCCCGCCCTTCAGGCTGTAAGCCAGGGTAAACGCGGTAAACACCATGGCAGCGGTGTAATACTGCCACTGCCCGGGCGAACCGAAATAACCGCCTACCACGGCCGTGTTGCTCCAGATCTCGTTGTACAACCGAATCAGAATCGCCGCCGCAAACGCCAGCGATGCCAGTCGGCCAAAGCGCGAGGTCAAAAACTCCTGCAAGCTACGGGCACCGGTCTGGCAGCGAATACGATAGATCACATAACCCGCCACTGGAATCGACAGCCAATAACTGGCGTAAGCCAGGCCACCCACAACACCGTAGGCCGCCCCCAGATTGGCCGCGTTGGTAACCGACTTGGCGAAAATCCAGCTGATAAAAATGCTCGCCGTCAGCGACCACTGCCCCACCGAATTCCCATGGTCGTCTGTGCCCTTATAAAACGATTCCGGATTCCGGCTTTTCGGCGAAAAAACGTACATAATTATACCGTAAGCCAGAAGAAAGCCCCAAAATAGCGTGGCTTCGGTGATGTTCATTGTTTGTTTATTCCTTGCAGTTCTGATTTTTAGGTGGGGTTGATACCATACGGTCCAGCGGGTTCAGCCTAATAAGGAAAATAAGTCATGCCAGATAAGCCCCAGATACTCATCACAAACATCCGCCAGCGCGCTGCCGAAGGGCTAAGTGTCGGCGATCGCTTTACCATAACCCGCTGTTTTAGCTCCGAAGACATCGCATCCTTCGCGACTCTTTCGAGAGACTATAACCCGGTCCATTGCGACAGCCATTTTGCCAAGCTGAAAGGTATGCGCGAACCTATTGCTCACGGCCTCCTGACAGCAAGCCTGATCACCGAAATCGGCGGTCAAATAGGCTGGTTAGCATCAAGCATGTCATTCAAGTTCAAGCGACCGGTCTATGCCGGTGAAACATTGACCTGCGACTGGGTCATCCGCGAAATCGACGAACGGCAACGCGCAAAGGCAGAAATCAGCGTCATCAATGGTGACGGAGCCACCGTTCTGGAAGCCGAAATAACCGGTGTACTGCCCAATGAAAACGAACGACAACGCCTGGCAAAGATGCTCAACGAAGGCGACCCCACCAACGGCCTCAAAAACTCCTAAACATAAAACACCCGAATCTGAATTAAGCAGGCGCCGAACAACTAGCCCCATAGCGATAGCAGGAAAAGCACCGATGATGGCGCAACATAACGCGCTCATCCATGCTCTCGGCCAGCGACCCACCCAAATCGTACTGCGGATCGTCGTCCACCAACGTACAGGCATACACCCGCACATCATCACCCTTCTTCACCAACATCCGCGTGTAGGTGCACATAAAATGCGCGCGACTATCAACGGTGGGGTATTTCTCCATGCAGTTTTCAGTAATTTCCGGGCTGCCGTCTTCCGAACCCGGCGTACCCAGGTCTGGAAACGCGGTAAACGCCAGGGTTTCGGGAATGCCCCATTCGCGGAAAATCTCGCGGAACGCAGCCTCTACCTTGGCCGGCACTTCGTCAGCGTCGGTCTGGCGAGCAATAGAGACCTTAAAACCCTGCTCAACCAGCCAGTACACGCCCTCTAAGGCCTGATCAAAACTGCCTTCACCGCGGTCTTTGTCGTGGCGGGCGCGGTCAGGAAAATCCAGGCTAACGCGAAAATGAATGGGATAAGGATTGTTCAGCAACGGCAGCACCTGATGCCGGCGTTTCAACAGCGGTTCGGTGGCGTTGGTCAATACAAAACATTGCCGGTGCTGGCTGGCGTAATCCAGGATATTCACAAAATCCCGAATCACAAACGGCTCGCCTCCAGTGAAAGAAAACTGCTCCACGCCCATGTCCATAGCTTCGTGGATAAACGGCTTCACATCGCTCAGCTTCATCCCGGGAATGCGGCCATCACCGGGATGACTGCCTTCCAGGCAGAACGGACAAGCCAGGTTGCAGGCGGTGCCGGTGTGAATCCACAGCTCTTTTAGCGTGTTTGCATCAATATATCCACGAGGATCACCGTTACGGGTGTGCGTCCAGCTATCGGCTGCGCGTGGCTCCAAAACTTCCACCAGCGGGATACGCGTGCGGGCAGTCTTAACGGGCGTGCTGGCTAGGGTCAAGGGCATACAGACTCCATAATTAAAAATTTCGACACTCGTTATATTTAGCATTTAGACAGCATTGAGATAGCCGTCAAACAGCAGCAATCAGACCGGCGTTGGCGCCGAACGTGTCTTAACCGCGACGCCAACTGTGAATCTTTTCCACCATGGCCAGCAAACGCTGGGGCGCATTGGCCTGTTTCCACTGGCCCGCCGTGGCTTTGGCCGCTTCATTCCAGGTCGGGTACGGGTGAATTGTGCCAAGAATTTTATTTAATCCCAGGCCGTGCTTCATCGCCAGAGTGAATTCCGCCAGAATTTCGCCAGCGTGGGAACCCACCACCACCACGCCAAGGATTTTGTCTTTGCCCGGTGGCGTCAGCACTTTTATAAACCCGACGCTGTCGCTTTCGGTAATGGCACGATCCAAGCCGCCCAGGTCATAACGGGTAAGCTGATAGTCGATCTTCTGCGCCTTAGCCTCCGCTTCGCTCAAACCCACACGGGCCACTTCCGGCGAGGTAAAAGTAACCCAAGGCATCACTCTGTAATCCACCTTGAAGCGCTTAAACGATCCAAACAGGCCGTTTACCGCCGCGTACCAAGCTTGATGGGAAGCCGCGTGGGTAAATTGATAAGGCCCGGCTACATCGCCACAAGCAAAAATGTTGGGAAAGCGCACGCTCAAATCGTCTTCAGTGGGTAACATGCCGCTTTTTTGCGGTTCGATACCCAGCGCTTCCAGGTTCAGGCCTTCAGTGTTCGCGGCTCGCCCTACGGCCACCAATACCTCGTCAAAGGCAATACATACGCGATCGCCCTGATAGTCGCAGTAAGCGATTTTTTCGCCGTTTTCGACACAAAATTCGACCGCCTTGTGATTCAGGCGCACGTCAATACCGTCGGCGCGGAATTGCTCCAGCACCAGTTCAGCTACGTCGGCGTCTTCCTTGGCCAAAATCTGATTGCCGTGTTGCACCAGCACAACCTGCGAGCCCAGGCGCGCAAAAGCATGGGCCAGTTCGGAGCCGATGGGTCCACCACCCAATACCAGCAACCGCTGGGGTTGCTGTTCCAACTGCCATAGATTGTCAGAATGCAGCGGGTTCATGTCCGCCAGCCCCGGTATGTCCGGCACGGCCGGCTTACCGCCGGTGGCGATAACAATACTGCGGGCCGTCAGCCGTTCGCTGCGGCCATCGTTATGCTGCACTTCCAGTTCCCAGGGGCTAACGAAGCGCGCGCTGCCAAGCATTACGTCTACTCCCAGCGAACGGTAACGCTCCGGCGAATCGTTTGGTTCAATGGTTTTTATAGTCTGCTGCACCCGTTCCATGATGGCTTTAAACGAGCCTTTCACCGGCACTGATTCCAAGCCATACCGATTGGCATGGCGCAGGGTGTCGGCGGCTTTAGCGCTGCGAATCAGCGCTTTGGAGGGCACGCAGCCGGTGTTCAGGCAGTCACCACCCATTTTGTGTTTTTCTATCAAGCCCACTTTGGCTTTCACCACCGCAGCAATATAAGCCGATACCAGCCCGGCAGAACCGCCGCCAATCACCAACAAATTGAAATCAAACTTTGCCGGCTTCTGCCAGCCGGCATAGACCTTGCGACGACGGAGAAAGCCCACCACAAATTTCGCAATCAGCGGGAAAAGCCCAAGCAAGGCAAACGACAGCAGCAAATCCGCAGAAACGATATCGCCAGTGGACTGAATCTGACCCAACTGTGTGCCGGCATTCACAAACACAAACGTGCCCGGCAACATGGCAACCCAGCTAACCAGTGCGTAGGTCCGCAGCTTCATCCCAGTGAGGCCCATCGCCAAGTTGATCAGAAAGAACGGGAACACCGGCACAAGACGCAGGGTTGCCAGATAGAACGCACCGTCCTTTTTAATGCCACGGTCCATTTTAGCGATGGTTTCCCGATAGCGCTCCCGCAGGGTGTCGCGCATGAGGAATCTCGCCACCAGAAACGCCAGGGAAGCCCCCAGCGTTGAGGCAATGGAAACCGCCGCCAAGCCATACAGGTTACCGAAAAAGGCACCGCCGGCCAGTGTCATGATGGTCGCCCCCGGCAGGGACAGAGCTGTGACCACCACATAAATTGCGGCATAACCGACAACGGCTACAAGAAGGTTCTGATCAATCCATTGCGCCAGAGCGCCCTGATTCGCCTGCAAGCTCTCCAGAGTCAGCAGCTTGTGCCCGTCGAAGCCGAGAAAAACACCCGCAATCACGGCGATAACTAAAATGAGTAAAAGCTTGCTACGCGTCATATCCATGCCTTTTAAGATGTATAAACCAATACGCTGTTCACGCTAAGACACAATCACCGACTGGATGTTACATAGCGATTGAACTAAGGTTTTTGAACATTCGTTCCAGAATACTGAAACTTTCCCTTAATCTGAAACACTATACAAACATAACGACCAAACCCAGACTGATAAGGAACGGAATCCCATGAACACCGCAGTGCATCCGGACCCCCAAAGTTCGCTGATCGAAGACCTGAAAAGAGGCGATTCATCTGCCTACAAAAAAGCCGTTCGAGAATATTCCCCGGGTATGTTGGCCGTCGCCCGGTTTTACCTGGATTATTCCAGTGCTGAAGAGATTGTTCAGGATTGCTGGGTGACGGTGATCGATGCCATTCACAAATTTGAAGGCCGTTCCGGCCTGAAAACCTGGTTGCACCGAATTGTCGCCAACCGCTGCAAGAACAAGCTCCGATCCAGCAAACGCGAAGTAGCCATTGATTTTTCCGAAAGTATGGAACCGGAGCTTGCCAACCGCTTCAATGCAAAAGGCCGTTGGGGCCTACCTCCTTCACTTAAGTTCCATGAGTCCGCAGATACCTTGATGGAGAATGACGCGCTCAGCGATTGCCTGGACAAACACCTGTCCGCGCTACCAGAAACCCAGCGCTCAGCCCTGATGCTGTACGAAGCTCACCAACACAAATCCGAGGACGTCTGTAACATTCTGGATGTCAGTGCCTCTAACCTTCGTGTCCTTTTACACCGTGCCAGGCAGAAGATCTTTCTTATGGTGGAAACCTTCCAGGAGACGGGCGAATGTTAATGTGCAGGGACCTGGCCGGAATCGCCAGTGATTACATCGATGGTGAGCTGACCGGCCGGCTGAATCTGTCTGTGAAAATGCATCTGATGATGTGCAAGCACTGCCGCTCGTTTATCGGTAACCTTCGTGCCAGCACCGATCTTATGAAGGCGCACTCCTCCAGCAAGCCGGACGAGGAATTCATACGTCGGATTGATAAACGGGTAGCGGAAGCGCTCAAGACACGAAAACCCCGTAATGGGAATAATGAGTAATTGTTCAAAATTCGTTCTAAAGTGCCATTGGCGACATGCTGCGGATGCGGTTCACTAAAAGCCTTATATTAACTTCAAAAAGCGAGAACCCAATAATGATAAAAGTCAGCGTACTCTACCCCAAGGCTGCAGATAGCACGTTCGACATTGCCTATTACCGTGACACTCATATGGCGCTGGTTCGTGAAAAACTCGGAGACGCGTGCAAGCGAACAGCTATCGAATCAGGCCTTGCAGGAGGCACGCCGGGAGAGGCGCCCACCTACATCGCCATGGGGCACCTGTATTTTGACTCCCTCAGTGATTTCGAGGCGGCGTTCGGGCCCCACGCCAAGGAGATCCTGGGGGATATCCCGAATTTCACCAACGTACAGCCGACGGTTCAGATCAGCGAAGTCATCGAGTAAACGCATACGCTCTTTGCCCTGCAGTTTCAGAGCCCCGGCGTAAGTACAGATCTCTGCTGATACTGTTTTATGGATCGGCGCTGTAACAGTCGTTCCAGTCGCCTATCTGTGCTATCGCTAACAACAGAAACATCATCGGGGCAATGCATGCTACTGAATTGGCTTTCGAGGCGCCTGGCCGCTTACCTTTCAAAAGAAATCGCCCGACACTCCATCAGAACGTCCACCTGGGGCGCGATGGTGAATACTCTCCAACCCGGAGACGTTCTGCTGGTAGAGGGCAACACGCGGATCAGCGTTGCCATCAAGTACCTGACTCAGTCCACCTGGTCTCACGCCGCGCTTTACCTTGGACCGAATGCCGGACTTGGAACAGCGGTCGATGGTGAAGCCCACGGACTCATTGAGGCGGACCTTGAACACGGTATCCGTCCGCTGCCACTTTGTTATTACCGGCACGCCCACACCCGCATCTGCCGCCCGGTCGGGTTAAGCGACAAGGACCTCCGAACGCTTACTGAATACGCTTCCAGCAGACTCGGCCATCAGTACGATATGAAAAACGTGTTTGATCTGGCCCGTTACCTTTGGTCAACGCCTCCGGTGCCAACCCGCTACAGACACAAACTGCTGGCGTTCGGAAGCGGCGACCCCACCCGGGCGATCTGTTCAACGTTCATTGCCGAAGGTTTCCAGCAGCTGCGCTATCCGATTCTGCCGGTGGTGAAAACACTTCCCGCCAACGATCCTGACTGTGCCGACTGCGTGCATGAGCGTTTCCGGGTGCGGCATCATTCCTTGTTCACCCCGAGGGACTTTGATGCCTCACCCTATTTCCGGATAATCAAACCCACCATTGAAGGCGAATTCGACTACCGAGCCATCGCCTGGGAGGACGGTTAACTCTGAGGCTGCCAGCAATCAGAACCTGCATCTGTAATTCTTTGCCATCCAAAAAAAGTGGGGCGCGCGGCCCCACCCAAGATCGACAATGGACTTGTCAATGCAAACAACGCTACTGCTTATCGATATACTTCTGCTGCTCCTGGGGAGTGTATTCGGTCAATGCTGCCAACTCCTTGGAGCCCCATTCAAGAGGCTCGGCGGCCATCGGTGCCACCATGCATATCTGGACCATTTCATCCAGGTGCACCCTGTCCATACCGAAGTCCCGCTTGCCCATGGCAACAAAATGCGGGTACCGATTCTTGAACGTGTCGAGGTAGACCATGCCGTTCGTATGGCCTTCCAGATATCGCAGCGTTGAGGGATGAACGCCAAAATCAGAGCTGACCTTCACCCCGGCCTGTTCGGCCAGCATGCCGACGATGGCCATATGGTGGATGGTGTGGCTGGCCAGAAGCACCAGTTCACGTTCCACGCTTGTCTTCACAGTCTGATGCTTACCGGCACTGTTATGGCGCATGTTCAGCTCATCCGCACAGGGCCCTTCAAATCGACTGCGAAGGGCCTTAACGGTCTCCTCCAGGCAATCCCGTGCCGCCCGTCTGTCTTTTTCCAGGGACAGATCCCGGTTGCGGTTCTCGTAGTCAAGCAGACCGCCAGCACCAGAAGTGGCTGTCAGCAGCGCGCTGTAGTGATCGATAATGTGCCGGACATGCTTGCCGATAACGTGTTGATTTCTGAAACCAAAGCACTGCCGGTAAAAAGTTCCCGGCATCTGATCAAGCAGCTGGACAAGCTGCCCGATCGCATGAACATTTTCATCAACGATCTGGCCCAAGGCCCGGTTACTGTCTGAAACTGGCTGTTTCATCGCATTTATCCGTTTTACCGTTCCGGCCCGACCTCGCTGAAGTCGTTCTGATCCGGCATGCCGGTATACCAGCAGGCGTCCCACTTCTCAGCACTTTCTGCCTTTTGCCACTGAGATTTGTCCAGCGATTGCTCAAAGAACCTGTCCTGCTCGTAGGACCTGTTGCCACCCATCCAGTAGTATCGAGTCATGGTGCCGCGCGCTCCGTTCCGATTGACCACTGTCCCGACACCTCGCAAGACAATGATTTATTGGCGTTTCAAGGATTCAGACACATGATAATTACAACTGTTACACCACGGGCTGAATTTTTTTCATCGGCTCAGAACCCCCTTCTTGAAAGCTGGCTGCCGGAAGCCGGAAAATGTGGCAGGGGCCGCAATGAGGTGCCTGTAACAAAGCGGGTAACTGGCGTGTCTTTTCAGTATTAAAAAAAGCGTGGAGACCAACCACCTCGTTTCATAACCTACTGACTTCGCAGCCGGGGACCTTGAACTTCAAGGCGCGGCATGGCTTGATTGGCCAAAGGCGCTAAACTTATCCTCAACAGGAGCCCAAACCATGACAACGCAAAAGCCCGCAGACTTCCCTTACCCGTCACACTTCGCGGACGTGCTGGGTTCGCGCATGCACTATGTGGAACATGGCAGTGGTGAGCCGATACTCTTCCTGCACGGGCAGCCCACCTGGTCTTACCTGTGGCGGAATGTTCTGCCTGAACTTGAGGGCAAGGGCCGCCTGATTGCCGTTGACTTGATCGGCTACGGGATGTCTGACAAGCCCGATATCCCCTACGACATTGACGACCACATTCGTTACCTTGACGGCTTTATTGAGGCCCTGGGCCTGGATCGCATCACCATTGTCTGTCACGACTGGGGATCGTTTTTCGGCTTTCACTACGCCCACCGTCACCCCGAGCGCATCAAGGGGCTGGCGTTCATGGAGGCCATGCTGAATCCAATACCGGGGTACGACGCATTTGATCCCCAAACCCGGGCGTTTTTCCAGACCCTGCGTTCATCGCAGGCCAATGCCGAGCGAATGATGATGGACGAGAATCAATTCGTCGAGAATATCCTGCCCGCTATGATCTGCAGACCTCTGGAACGGCAGGAGCTTGATGCCTATCGCGCTCCCTGGACAGATCGGCAATCCCGCAGGATTCTTTGCACATTTCCACAAAATTTGTGCATCGGTAAGGAGCCGGCGTCTGTCTACCGGATGCAAACGGCCTACATAGAATGGCTTGGGCAAACGGACCTGCCCAAGCTGCTGATTCACGCGGAACCCGGGTTTCTGATCCCAGCG
Source organism: Marinobacter sp. LV10MA510-1 (assembly GCF_002563885.1). GTDB lineage: Bacteria > Pseudomonadota > Gammaproteobacteria > Pseudomonadales > Oleiphilaceae > Marinobacter. Next base: position 2,973,100 of record NZ_PDJA01000001.1, read on the forward strand.
CCGGCTGTGGACCAGTATCGCCAACAGTTACCCAACCTGGAAACAGCGTTTGTGGGGTCTGGCCTGCACTACATCCAGGAAGACCAACCACAGAAAATTGGCCAGGCTATCGCTCAATGGATGGACCGTTGCGGGTTGTGACGGACTGGCCGGTGCCCGTTAACCTGGCCCCGAGCCAGATCCCTGCCAGCATGATGTCGCTCCAAAGGCGCCAGCGGTAGCGAAACTTCCAGTAAACCAGTGCCGAGACCAACACCAGGCTACTCACGCTAAACCAGGGCAGCAGCCCGAGCTGGTAGGGCGTACTCCGGAGGTCTGGCTCGATGTCCGCCACGATCAGCAATAGCCATCCAGCCAGCCAAACATGGTCAGCAGCATGCGCAAATCTCCGCTGGAGAGACGGGTTGCGGTGGAGATGGAACAGGCGCCATTGATCGCTGAACCAATGCCGAACACAAAACCACCCAAGGGAGTAGACCAGTGAAACGGGTAGACGGCCAGAAAGGAGCGATCGTGATACGCAATCAGAGGGGTAAACAGATAGATCCAGAACCCGGCCATAAGGATGGCGGTCAGCCGCAAACGTCTGCCTCTGACCCAGTCGCTGACGCCACGGACCATGCAGAGACCGGTTACCTGGGCGGTGTAGCCAATCACCGCAGCAATGGCCAGTGCTATCAAAACTGCAAACATGAGTACCCTCCGCCCGTATCCTGATGATCAGGACACGGAAACAGGGTAAATGTTACCAAAAGGGACTCTTTAACATCTGCCACAAACCAGTGTCAGTGTAGATGTACTGGCACTTCGGAAAACCTCACCAACAGTAAAGAACCGGCTATGAAACATTCGAAAGCTCTGCTGACCTTCATTCTGCTGTTTAGCAGTAGTCTTCTGTGGGCATCCGAACCAGCGGCAACGGTAAATATGGGCAACCAGCTTAGGTTTGAACCGGCATCCATCACTATTAAATCAGGAGAAACGGTTGAGTTTGTAAATGGCTCACTGCTGGTCCACACCGTCACTGCAGACCCCGCTAAAGCCAGAAGTGCGGACAACGTCTCATTGCCAGCGGGAGCAAAGCCCTTTGACTCTGGTAATCTGGCGTCTGGTGAAAGCTTTAGCCATACCTTCATTTAGCCCGGCACCTACCAGTATTTTTGCATTCCTATATGAGGCTGCCGGAATGACGGGTACGATCATCGTGCAATAAATTCCCGACAGCCATCGTTTTGAGCAGTTTAGTGCTCCAACGTTTTCTTGAGTTGCTCCAGCAGCCCGGCATAAATGCCGTGACAAAATTCAGCGGCCGCCTCATCATTGCCTTTCCAACTTGAATACCACTCCACGAAGGTGCCACCATCGCCTTCCGTTACCGAACGAACCCGGACGTGCCCCTCGTAGCTGCTGATTTCATCCGGAGAAACTGGAGATCGGCCCTCATCGATGCTGTAGCTAATCTCGCGATTGTCGTCGTCGAGAGCATGCAGGGTCTGATAAGTGGTTACCACACCACCGAAGCCGCTGGTGTCACGCTCGATCCCGCCCATGGGCATAGCAACGGCCAGCTCTTTATTGAAGAAGTAGGGAACCATGCCGAACACTGCGAGCCTTGAAGTGACGCCATAACCCAGTACGCTGCCCAGGGCCTGTACCGAGACTTCGCGATCCATGGGTCCGTCGTCGGATCGCTCCCGCAATACAAGCTGCTCACGCCAGATAGTTTGGCCCTGGGCCACCGGCAGAGCCATGCTGAATATCAGAACCGACAGCAGCAGGGTAAGTTTTCTAACCATGGCAATGTCTTGTTAGCATCGAAGCAGTGTAGAACCTTATACCTGCTCCCAGGTCAAGGTGCGTTCCCCTTTGTCACCCGCCTCGCCGGCGATCGCCTGGACCCCAAGCAACCGTCCTGAGCCACGCTCGGCCACCATCTTGATAAAACCGCCAGTCTCGAAATTCACCAGCGCCCGTGGCACGTTTTCCAGATTGAGCGAACGGGTGTCCACTTTGAAGCCCCGCCTGATGGCCTCGGCTGCTGTCAGGCCGACGGTAGCCACCTGGGGGTCGGTAAAGACCACCGCCGGCATGGCACTGAGATCCAGCCGTGCATCGCCACCGGTCATATTGACGGCGGCCCGGCTGCCACCGGCCGCTGCCACATAAACAAACTGGGGCTGATTGGTACAGCCGCTGGCGGCGCAAATGCCTGGCACTCTTACTCATTCACGATCGCGGTCCCTTCGTGGATCTCTAAATCGATCGCATCCGGGATGGGGGTGCATGCGAAGCTCATGCGATTTTGGGGCCGTCGATATTGGCGGGTATTACTGGCCCCCTCTTTTTCTCATATCCGGGCTGTCCAACTACCCGTTAGCATCACTGAAATAGCCCTGGGTGCCCTGTTGCGCCATGGCATCGGCAATCCGCCGGACGCCCTGGAGATAGGCTGCCGTGCGCAGAGGTACGGCTTTCTCGTCCGCCAGGTCAAAGCATGCATTCGCTTCACGCTCAAGACGCTGGCGGAGTTGCTTTTCGACCGTATCCCCCGACCAGTAATCACCCATTCGGTTTTGAACCCATTCCAGATGGCTGACAATAACGCCGCCGGCATTAGCAACGATGTCAGGGATCACCGTGATGTCTCGGTCTTGCAGAACCCGGTCACCGCCAGTGCTGATGGGGCCGTTAGCGATCTCGACAATGGTCTTGGCCCGGATATGGTCCGCATTGGCGTCCGTTATCTGGTTTTCCAACGCGGCCAAGACCAGGACGTCGACATCCAGTTGCAGCAACTCGTCACCACTCAGGGTCTGCATCTCCGTCTCCGCGACGTCGCAAACGGAATCGCCACAATAGACCATGCCTTTGAGTTCGCGGGTACGATTTTTGTGACGCAGGATTGGCTCAGGATCCAACCCGTCCTCATTGTAAATGGCACCCTGGGAGTCGGACAATGCAACAATTTTATAGCCGGCATGGTGTGCCAGACGAGCAAAATGCTGGCCGGCATTGCCGAATCCCTGAATGGCCACACTCAATTCGTGAGGCTCTTTGTTCTGCCGCTTCGCCCACAGATCCAACACCTGCAACGCGCCTGCACCGGTGGCCTCCTCACGGCCGATGGAGCCCCCCAGCCCGAGGGGTTTACCGGTAATGACACCGGGGACGTGCCGCCGGGCGATCTGGGCGTATTCATCCACCATCCAGCCCATGACAATGGCGTTGGTATTGACGTCGGGTGCGGGAATATCGCGGTCGGGTCCGATCACATCGTGAAATGCGCGGATGTAGCCACGTGATAACCGCTCCAGTTCCAAGCGGGAGAGGGTCTTCGGATCAACACAAATACCGCCTTTGGCACCACCAAACGGGAGATCGACTGCAGCGCACTTTAACGTCATCCATAAGCTCAGTGTCGCGACCTCATCCTCGGTTACGCTCGGATGGAAACGAATACCGCCCTTGGTTGGTCCACGGGTATCGTCGTATTGCACTCGCCAGGCCGGAAAGACACGCAATGAGCCATCATCCATGCGCACCGATAAACTTGCCTGATGGATGCGTTTAGGCTGCCCCAAGCGGCGGCGACTATCGTCAGCCACCTCCAGTCGTTCGTAAATGTCGGCCATTCGGGATAGTGCGTCTTCAAGCAAGTGGTTGGTATTATTGCTCATGATCACCTCGATATCTCGATACGAAAAGAATGGGATGGACAGAAAAGCCTGTTCGGTCGGCTACTGTCCCAGTGCCGATTTTAACTTAAGGCCGGTTTAAATCGCTCAATTCGGTTCCACCCGCCCGCCCCGGCCTGTCGGGAGGTAAAGAAGAGGACGTCGCAAAAAAGAAGCACTTCGAATGTATCCCTCTGCGGCCGCCAATGCTAAAAAGATTACAGCATTCTCCGGCTGGAGCGAAAGCACACCCCTATGGCGTCTCCGCCTTATCCCGCACAGCAGGATAGCTGGGTGACGTCTTTGGTAAACGTCTGGGCACATAATTTCAACCCCTCGACCATGGTCAGATAGGGGAACAACTCATTGGCTATGTCATTTACCGTCATGCGCGCACGCAACGCCATCACGGCGGTCTGAATCAGTTCACCTGCCTCTCCTGCCACGGCCTGAACACCCAGTAATCGGCCACTTTCACGCTCAGCGACGATCTTTATGAATCCCCCGGTATCGAAGTTGACCAGGGCCCGTGGCACGTTATCGAGGGTCAGGGTGCGGCTGTCGGTGGCGTAGCCTCTCGCTTCGGCTTCCGCCTCGGACAGACCGACGGTCGCAATTTGCGGATCGGTAAAGATCACCACCGGCATGGCGCTGAGATCCAGCCGTGCATCGCCACCGGTCATATTCACCGCAGCCCGGCTGCCTCCGGCGGCTGCTACATAAACAAACTGGGGCTGGTTGGTACAGTCGCCAGCGGCGTAAATGCCCGGCACCCGAGTCTGGAGTTGCTCGTTCACGATGACGGCGCCGTGATCGGTCTCTACGTCGATCGCATCCAGGTTCAGCATTTCAGTGTTCGGGGTGCGACCCACCGCCACCAGAAGTCGATCGGCCCGCAGCTCCCCGACATTCGAGGCGACAATGAACTCATCATTGGTATAGCTGATCTGGCTCGCCTGCGTGTCATTCAGGACGCTTATACGCTCAGCCTGGAACGCTGTTTGAATGGCTTCTCCAACAGCGGGGTCTTCACGAGATAACAGCCGGCTGCGTGCCAGAATCGTCACCTCGCTGCCCAGCCGGGCAAACGCCTGGGCCAGTTCCACCGCCACCACCGAGGCCCCGATGACAATCAATCGGTCCGGAATGGTGTCACTGGCAAGCGCAGTGGTGGAGGTCCAGTATGGCGTATCGGGCAGGCCCGGAATCGGGGGAATGGTTGGTCGCGCACCGGTACCAATGAACGCACGGTTGAAGCCGATCTCGTGGTCTTTGCCGTCAGTATCTTTGACCAGCAGCGTGCGGGCATCCGTAAAACGAGCCTCACCCTGCACGACCGTGATATCAGGATTGTCTTGCAGGATCCTTTCATACTTGGCGTGACGCAGTTCATCAACACGGGCCTGCTGTTGGGCCAGCAAAAGGGACCGGTCGACCATGGGTTCAGTTGCCGTGATGCCCTCATCGAACGGACTTTTGCGGCGCAAATGAGCGATGTGGGCTGCCCGGATCATGATCTTAGAGGGCACACAGCCAATGTTGACGCAGGTTCCGCCGATGGTGCCGCGCTCAATCAGTGTCACTCGGGCACCGCGTTCAGTCGCCTTCAGGGCGGCGGCCATGGCACTACCGCCGCTGCCAATCACTGCAATGTGCACGTTGTTGTCACTCATAAACGTTACTCCTTAGTCGATGGGCTATCGCAGCAGGCATCGTGTTTCTTCTTGCGCCATAAGGCATAGCAGGTCAAGCCAATAAAAAAGGCGAGCGCGGGCAACAGCACGTAGTCGAGATAACCGGTCAGTGCAGCCAGGCCTACCGTCCCAAGCAAAATCACCAATATCGGCGTAAAGCAGCAAAGCGCAACCAGCACGGTGCCAATAACACTCACCCGCAACAGGGTTTTGGGGTTGTGCATGGTTACTCCTGTGTCGCCTGGATTTGTTTCAGCGTGGACGGATAGCCTGCGTTAGTCGTGGCTTGAGTCAGTGCCTCAACGGAGGTTTTCGCATCGTCGAAGGTGACCGTAGCATCACGTTCTTCATAACGGACATCGACAGCGCTCACTCCCTCGACCCGGTTGAGAGAAACTTTGACGGTGATTGGGCAGGCCCAATGAACCATGGTCGGAAGGGTTCCAGGGCGGCCAGGTTGCCGATCCAGGCGCCGGAAATACCCAACGCGATTAACACCAAGGGGCCAAGACAGCAGGCGGACGCCACGACAGCTGCAATGCCCCCAGCAATCAGCGAACCGCGACCTGCTTTGGATTCTGACATTACAATGGTTCCTTTCATGACATGATTGACTGCCGTAAGGTTACTCCCGTAGTCAGCTACGGAATCAAGCCCTATGTCTAAAAAACAATGCTCAATGACTATCGGTGTACTGGCCAAGGCCTCTGGTATGGGGGTGGAAACCATCCGCTATTACCAGCGCAGGGGGCTGGTAGCAGAACCTGAAAACCCTATGGCAGCATTCGTCATTACGACGAGCAGGCATTGGCACGCCTTCACTTCATTCGAACCGCCCAATGGTTGGGGTTCAGTCTGGATGAAATCGGAGAGTTGCTTAAGCTGGAAGACGGCGCCTATTGTGATGAAGCTCGAGCCCTGGCTGAGCGCAAACTGGATGATTTGCGACGCAAGATCGCCGCCTTGCGACAGATGGAATCCACTCTGGATAGCCTAGTGGAAAGTTGCCGGTACAGTGAAGACCCGCAGCGATGTCCGATCATTCATTCGCTGCAGGGTAAACGCAATGACCGAGCGCGAGTTGATTAAAAGAGCACAGAGCAATCTTCTGAACATCAAGTTCTGAGGCTGTTCATCCTCGCTTTAAAAATCGGGCCATCCGGGGCCTTTATGCTGGGCATAACATAGCAACCGAACCTGGAGTAGGCCGAGGCTTCCGTGCGTCTCTGCGACGCACTCCATCAACACGCCCGCTTTTACCGGATCCGTTACAATAACTTTGCCTTCTCTCTTGGCGATCGGAAAGGCGAGCATGGCAACGGTGGGGAGCATTCATTGTAACAATCAGACTCACAGCGTGTCGTTTATTACTGATCAACAACAAAACTTCATCATTAGAAAACAGGGTTTGCTTTATGGTTTTCCGCCACATTTTTATTCTTTCAGGTCTGGTGCTAAGCGCTGTATTGCTCCTCGCCGGTACTGTATGGCCGGGGGTGAACTGGGCCTGGGTGATCATCGGGCCGTTGATTGTTCTGGGTATACATGACCTTATCCAGAACAAACACACTCTACTCAAGATCTATCCGATTGTTGGCCACTTCCGTTACCTGTTCGAGTCAGTTCGGCAGGAGATGCAGCAGTACTTCGTGGAATCCGATCTAGATGGTGCACCGATCAATCGGGAATTTCGCAGCCTGGTTTATCAGCGCGCCAAAAAAGCTAACGATACTCGCGCCTTCGGCACCATCTTCGATGTTTATCGCGACGGTTACGAATGGATAAACCATTCCGTGGCACCCAAGGCGTGCCTCCCGGTCGATCTGCGGGTTACTTTTGGTGGGCCAGAATGCACCAGGCCCTATGAGGCGTCCTCGTTGAACATCTCCGCCATGAGTTATGGTGCCCTGAGCCGCAATGCCGTAATGGCACTCAACCGGGGTGCGAAACTCGGAAATTTTGCCCACAACACCGGCGAGGGCGGGATCAGCGAGTGGCACCTTGAGTACGGTGGTGACCTGATCTGGCAGATTGGAACCGGCTATTTTGGTTGCCGCACGCCAGACGGGGTATTCGATCCGGACCTGTTTACAAAGCAGGCGACACAGGATGTGGTCAAGATGATCGAGATCAAACTGTCCCAGGGTGCCAAGCCCGGGCATGGCGGTCTGCTGCCAGCCGCCAAGCTTACCGAAGAAATTGCCCGTATCCGCATGGTGCCCATGGGGGAGGATGTATTGTCACCACCCGGGCACTCGGCTTTCTCCAGTCCCGTGGAATTATTGCAATTCGTCGCCCAGCTCCGCAAACTCTCGGGTGGCAAGCCGGTGGGATTCAAGCTGTGTCCCGGTAACCGGCGGGAGTTTCTGGGTATCTGTAAAGCCATGCTGGAAACCGGCCTGCGGCCCGATTTTATTACCGTGGACGGCGGTGAAGGCGGCACTGGCGCCGGGCCGGTTGAACTGACAAACTCGGTGGGCATGCCGCTGCGCGATGGCCTGCATTTTGTGCACAATGCCCTACGAGGTATCGGCGTACGTGACAAGATAAGGATTATCGCCTCCGGCAAGGCCTTTTCCGCGTTTCATATGCTGCGGATGATGGCCATGGGGGCAGACACCGTGAATTCAGCCCGCGGCATGATGCTGGCACTGGGCTGCATCCAGTCCCGCAGATGTAATACTGACAAATGTCCTACCGGTATCACCACCCAGAATCCCGCCCGCTACAAACAACTGGATGTCACCGACAAAGGCGTGCGGGTTGCGAACTACCACCACACATCCATGGAAGCCCTGGCGGAACTGATCAGCATCATGGGCAAGGATCAACTGAAAGATCTGGAGCCCTCAGATATTAATCGGCGGGTCAATCAAGGCAGCGTCAAGAACTATGCCGAGCTTTATCCCTGCATTGATGAGGGGTGCCTCTTACACACCAACTCTGCACCGAGTGCCTGGGCCAGTGACTGGCACCAGGCAACGACCGACCACTGGCACTGACGGCTTGAGCAGCCAGTATCTTCACAAGACCGCCTGGGGCCTTAGACTGCAATTTGGACGCCGTTACCAGCTTTCCCCGAAGGGCCGGATATCCAGTTCGAAGGTCCAGGCCGAAGCATCCTGATGACACAGCGTCCAAATAGCATCCGCCACGGCGGAGGGCTTGACGAAAAAATCATCCGGTTTGTCATGCAGCCACTCACGGGTACGTGGCAAATCCATCACGCCGTCAATCAACACATTGGCCACATGAATTCTTTCCGGCCCCAACTGCCGGGCAAGGGATTGCGCCAGGCTGCGCTGGGCCGCCTTGGCCGAAGCGAAAGGCGCGGAATTCGCTCTGCCCCGGGTTGCCGCAGACGCACTGGTTACCACGATACTGGCAGTATCATGCTGGCGCAGCTGCGGCAAAACCGCCTTGGTCGCCGCTACAAGGCCCTGGACGTTGATGCGCCAGTTGGCCTCGAAGTCCTCTAGGCTGGCCTCCTCCACATTCTTGAAAACACCACCCCCGGCATTGTAGAGCAGCACCGATACCGGTCCGAGTTTCTGCTCAATCGCTTGGAACGTTGAATCCACGCTACCCATCTCTGTGGCATCGTACTCGTAGGCATGGGTATTCGGAATTTGTTGCACCAGAGATTCAAGATAGTCCCGACTGCGCGCCAGCATCGCCACCTGGAAGCCCCCTTCGCTGAAACGGCTGGCCAACGCTTCACCGTTACCGGGACCTACCCCAATGATCACACACACTTTGTTCATCAAACGCTCCTTTTTTAACTATCTCGGACACCTCCTAGCGACGTACTATCAACCGACGACGCAATGAGCGCCACTTCCAACATGTGCCCTTACGCACGCGTGAGTTCGAGTTTCTTGCCCTCATCCACGCGCGGCGCTCGCCTGGTCGTCCAAAAACCGCACGATACAGGTAGCCACCTCGCGGGGGTTTTCCTCCATGATCCAATGCGCTGCATCCGCGATCCATTCGAGCTTTGCATTCGGAATGGCGTCGGCCAGGCGCTGGGCATATTCGGGTTTCTGAAACGGATCCATGTCGCCCCACAGCACCAGCGTCGGCATATTGATCGTGTCCAGTTCCCGCGCAATCGCCATGGTGTATTCGGGGTTAAGCCGGCGGAAGTTGCGGAAAAGAGCTGCCTTACCAGCCTCTCCTGCCCAAGGGCTCAGCATAATCGCAATTGCCTCATCGCTGAGCCCGTCAGCAGAGACCACACCCTGAGGCAAGAAATTGCGCAGCATCTTGTCAAACTCCTCGACGCTCATGCCCGCCTCGGCATCGGGGTCTTGCAGTGGCTCGAATTCGGGAATGGGCCAGCTGTCGAAACAGATTGCGCTGGCCAGAATGAGGCTGTTCAAACGCTCTGGATGACGTACCGCAACGATTTGCGCGACGCCGCCTCCGATGTCATGCGCTGCCAGATCGACGCGGCCGAGACCGAGCGCATCCATGAACCCAATCAGAATGCGCGCCTGCGCCGCGATCGAGACATCAACGCGCTCCGGCTTGTCCGACCGACCATAGTTCAACATATCCAGTGCGATGACCCGCCGGGTTTGCGCCAGCGTGGGGATCACATTGCGCCAAAGCAGGCTGGAGGTCGGAATGCCGTGCAGCAGAACCAGAGGAGGACCATCACCTTCGTCCAGATATGCGATCCGGTGGCCTTCGACCATGAGGAAACGGTGGGTATGGCGGTTATCAGTCATCGGGTAGCTCCTTTCTTTTGGGTTACGCACTGCATGATTTCCTTGGGCACCTGCATAAGCGCATCAATGTTCGAAAGTCGACCCGTGGGCTTGAGCGTGCAATTCAGCAAAAGCGCCTTCAGGCCGGAAAAATCCATCCCGTGGCTCGCGCTCAGGCTTTCGTTGTGCCGGGGCGCAGGGCGGCGTAGGTGACGCCGAAAACGGCGCCGAAGATCACATGCAGTATCAGCGTGGCTACCGGCACCATCATGCCCGACAGCATGCCGATCACGTCGAGATCCGGCATCATGCCCATCATTCCTTTAAGCATCATCAGCGCCGAAAGGACGACAGTGGCGATAACTCCGGCGGCGACGCCGGCGATATAGGTATTTATGCGGTCTTTCTCCTTCTATTATTTATTATCGGTTGGAAGGTATTAATAACCATAAATCTTGACCGCGGAACGTGTCAATCCTTCGGGCCTATTGACTCGTAAATACGTAACGCACTTCTACATAGTCATTATTGAACGTGCGCCCAACACACTTGGCGCATTTAAACAGCTATCCACTTGTGCGGCGGCAGCTCGGTATCGCTGTCGCTTACCATGGCTCTGACGCAGAATGGCAGTCCGCTTCTCGGTGGTTAAATTGCGTCTAGGCTTTCATGGCGATGCCTTATCTAATGTGCTACACCTGAATCCTGAGTCCGCCTCCTTTAAATTTTCATACAAGGACGAGCAAAATGATGAAAGCATCCGACTTATTTGTAAAAGCATTGGAAAATGAGGGAGTCCAGTACATTTTTGGCGTTCCCGGCGAAGAAAATCTCGATTTACTGAATTCATTAAAGAACTCGAGCATCCGCTTGATTATCACCCGCAATGAACAAGGCGCGGGTTTCATGGCCGCCACCTATGGCCGTTTAACCGGTCAGCCCGGCGTCTGCCTGGCAACCCTTGGGCCTGGCGCAACCAATCTGATCACGCCGGCGGCTTTCGCCCAGCTGGGCGCCATGCCGATGCTCATGATTACTGGGCAAAAACCAATCAAAACAAGCAAGCAAGGTCGCTTTCAAATCCTCGATGTGGTGGATTTGATGCGCTCGGTCACCAAATTCACCAAGCAGATTGTCAATGGCAACACTATCGCCTCACTGGTGCGCGAGTCGTTTCGCTTGGCCATCGAAGAAAGGCCGGGGGCCGTGCATCTGGAATTACCGGAGGACATCGCCGACGAGGAATGTGCGGAGACGGTTTTTCCGCCCATTGGTCATCGCCGCCCCCACGCCACGCAAGACGTACTGCGCGAAGCAACCAGCATGATCGAGGCGGCAAAAAGCCCGCTGTTGCTGATCGGTGCAGGTGCTAACCGCAAACGCGTCAGCGAGGCATTGACGGCTTTCGTCGAGGCCACCGGCATGCCGTTTTTCACGACCCAAATGGGCAAGGGTGTTGTCGACGAACGCCACCCACTGTATTTGGGATCAGCCGCCTTGTCCGACCACGATTTTCTGCATTGCGCCATTGACCGGGCGGATCTGATTATCAATGTGGGCCACGATGTTGTGGAAAAGCCCCCGTTCTTTATGGAGCATGACGGCCAGCAAGTACTTCATGTGAATTTCTCACCCGCCGAGGTGGACGCGGTGTACTTCCCCCAGCTCAACGTGGTGGGGGATATCGCCTTTTCCGTGCAACAACTGGCGAGGCTTATTAAAAACAAACAACATTGGGACTTGTCCTTTTTCAAAACCATCAAAACAGAAGTAGACCAGCATCTGTCGAAGTATTTTTTCGATACCCGGTTCCCGATGCTGCCGCAACGTTTAGTACATGTGCTACGAGAAACCCTGGCGGAAGATGCAGTGCTTAGCCTGGATAACGGCGTTTACAAAATATGGTTTGCCCGCAACTACAAATGTTATTCCCCCAACACCATGCTGCTGGATAATGCACTGGCTACGATGGGCGCGGGCCTGTCCAGCGCCATGATGGCTAAAATGCTGTACCCCAATACTCAAGTCGTGGCTGTTTGTGGTGATGGCGGTTTCATGATGAATTCACAGGAGCTGGAAACCGCTGTTCGCCTGAAGCTTAATCTCGTGGTGATCATCGTCAACGACAATGCCTACGGCATGATTAAATGGAAACAGCATGCCATGGGTTTTGACAATTTTGGCTTGGATTACGCCAACCCGGATTTTGTTACTTACGCCCAAAGTTACGGCGCCCACGGCTACCGGATACAAAACGATGAGCACTTTCAACAAACTCTGGACACCTGCTTGATGTCTACCGGGGTTCACGTCATTGAACTGCCCGTGGATTACTCACTCAATCACGAAATCCTCAACGTCATGCTTAAGGAGAAAACCTGCCAACTGTGAACACAACCAACAGCATGGAAGTGTTGCGGCCTTATGATCAAAGCGTCATCCGCGAGATTCCCATGGACTCGGCGTAAACGGTCATGGGTGCCCCGGCTTAGGCGCGTCAACTGTTTCAGGATCAGTCGCGCTGGCCTGCATTAGAACCACTTCCTGATCCCGGAATTACGAATCTACGCAAGGCCCCGGGGCGGATAGTCCTGCTTCTGAATGAATGCTATGCCGGATGTCAGCATCTGCAGATCCGGCCTTGAAAAGGGGGCATTGGCGACATCCATAATCTGGAGCGTGCCGTCCGGGCGAACCAGATAAGTGCCAGGCTCGGCAAAGGGTTGATCAGTCTCGGCACTGCTCAAAGGATCCGAAATGAACAAACCCAGGGCACGGGCATCACGGATCGCCAGCCCGTAACCTACGGCGAAGCTCAGGTCATTATCGTCGCGGAACTGCCTGGCCTTTTCCTCCGGATCCGTGGAAATGGCAATGATATCCACATTGATCTTGTCAAACTCGTTCTTAGTGGTTTCTATCTGGCTCAGGTAGGCCTTACAGATAGGACAATGCAAACCACGATAGACCACAACCAGTTGCCACCGGCCATCATTCGGGCGTCCAGGCTCGATGGCCTGATCATCCAGTATCTTCACAAGACCGCTTGGGAATAACTGCCCGACTTTCGTTTGCTGAGTCATATTGCACCTTGATGGTGTGAGTGAATATTGTCTCTCCTGACTCTGATATGTTGGCTATTCGCTCATTTTCAACCCCGACAGACCGCATCGCGAGTTCTAGGCATCAGCCACAGCTGCAGGTTTCACGAAGAAATCGTCCGCCACGCCGGTCACACCGTCTAGTTTGTCAGGAACTGGTCAGTCTCGTGTTGAGGGACAGGGTGCTCCACAAGGCGCGCAAGCCGTTTCGTCCCTCTGGCTTAACGCCGTCTCTACGTTACCCTGCCCGGAATTAAATGCATAGGTTGGACTGTTCAGATGATCCACCAAAATCAGCGCCAAAATAATTCCGAGAATCAACAGGATACGGGTTCGATTGTAGGCTCGTTCCATCGTTTCCTCCCGCATCAGTTTGGCAACCGGAACCAGGGCCGTAGCCGGATACCAATCAGCGACCCGACGAAGGCACTGGCGAACCATACCCAAGCGTGCAGGCTGGCCGAGGCAATGCCAGAAAACAGCGCCCCGATGTTGCAACCAAAGCCCAGCCTGGCGCCATAGCCGAGCAGCAATCCGCCCACCACTGAGGCCAAAAACTGACGGCCGTTAGGCCTGTTGCGACTGGCTTCATTGAAGCGGTTAGCCAGGCCCGCCGCGAGCATGGCACCGAGCAGCAATCCGAAGTTCATTACCGATGGAATGTTGGTGAGCACTGAATCCTTCAGAGCCATAGCCGGGTAGTCCCATTGCCAGAACTCGAACTGGGACATATTCACACCCACCACCTCCAGCGTCTTGGCGCCCCAGACGTTAAACGCGAAGGTAATGCTCCAAGGTGCGCCACCGATGGCCAGGGTCAACGCGTTGCCGGCGGCCAGAATCAGGATAGCCCAGGTAAATGGCCAGCGGCCACTGAGCAACGTTCTCAGCACGCCGTGGTGTTGGCTTTTCCACAGCAGTTCATCCCGTTCAATCGAGCCATGGGCCTTGCGCTCAATGCGATTGACCCACCAGGCAAGGAGCCCGAGCGCGGCAAACTGAACGAGGATGGCCCCGCTGACGCCGAAGGTGTTGACCAGTGGCACCGGATCGAACCCCGGCTGATCCAGCCACCAGGGCAGATGAATGGAACCAACAACGGTACCGGCGATAAAGAACACCAGCGTCACCACCATCCGTATATTACCGGCACCAACGGTGAACAGGGTGCCGGAGCCACAACCACCACCCAGTTGCATTCCCATACCAAACAGGAAAGAGCCCAAAACCAGAGAGGTACCTACCGGCGCCACCGCACCCACCATGCCCTCCTGGCCACTGTGCAGCATGGGCACCATGATCAGTGAGGTCACGCCGAACAGCAGTAACTGGGCCCGCATGCCGGCACCGCGTTTTTTAACCACCAGATTGCGCCAGCCGGCAGTGAAGCCAAAAGCTCCATGATAGAGCGCCATGCCAAGCACCGCGCCCACCACAAACAGTGCCACCATGAACGGCGCCGTTTCCAGCCAGATTAGCCCACCCAACAGAGCAAGGCCGACCAGGGCGGTTGATACAATAAAGCGGTCAACCTGCCATACCGGCTGTTGAATACTAGGCTGCAGAACTGCGGAATCAGTCATTACGTCGCCTCTCAGTTAAACCAGTCCAAAACTTTACCCAATCCTTTTTTGGCAACCTGGATCGGACGACTGCTGTCCAGAGACCATTCCGCCATGGAGCCATCGTAGAGGGCAACCTCTTCAAACCCAGCCAACTCACTCAATACAAACCAGTCTGTGGCGGCCCAATGGCCAGTGTTGCAGAACGCGATGGTGCGGGTGCCAGGGTTCAGTTCGGCCTGGTTTACCCGCTCGGTGATGCTGGTCTGGTTGAGATACCAGACTTGACCGCGTTCACCCAAAAAATCTCCATGGGGCATGCTTCGTGCGCCGGGAATTGTGCCCAGTGACTTGACCGCTGGCGACTTATTTTCACCCCGGAAATAATCCGAAGGGCGTGCATCTACCAGCTGGGCCTGGGTGCCCCGGGCGTTCTGTACTTCCTCCAGTGAAGCAATCAGATTCTGCTGGAGTGATCCTTTGAATTTGGTCACCGCACCCTGACCACTCTCACCGCTGGCCACCTCGAAGCCGGCAGCCTGCCAGCCAGAAAAACCGCCATTGAGAATGGTCACGTCATTATGGCCCAACACCCGGAAGGTCCAGTATACCCGGGCGGCGCTGCCAAAATCCGTCGCGCCAGTACCGGCCGGGACAACAACAACGACATCGTCATTACTGATCCCGAGGCCACCAATCAGGCGCTCCAGGCTGGTAACCGGTGGCAAGAGGCCAGCCACGCCACCCCGGCTTTCACGCCAACCATCCCCAGTGTAGCTACTGTACACAGATCCTGGAATGTGGGCCTTCTGGAAACTGCTGCGGTCACCACCGTTATCGATGCCGGAACGAACGTCCAGCACCACCAGATTATCCTGATTGAGATTAGCGTCCAGCCAGCTGGCATCCACCAGAGGCGGCGTTCTGTCGCTTTCAGCCACTGCCAGTGAACTGACGGCAAAAGCCAAAACCACTACCAAGATCCGAACCATGATGCTACTCCTGTGCTGATAATTCTTGAGCAACCATTCTAGTTTTAATCCTCTGGAATGAATAGACCCCTATCTATTGCGTTTTGTTATAAGGAAATCTCTGGATTTTTTGTCCGATAAGCGACAAAAGCCGCTATTATGAGAAATAGCGGCTTTTAAATGGGCGGTTTTTGACGATCAATGACTAACGGAATTCGGAAAAGTTAGCTCGCAGGTTCAAAGCCTCCCTAAGCATCCAGATGCAGCCAGCGCGCCAGCCGGGAGTGCGAGCGTCTGCCGAGATACAACGGCAGGGTGCTCATGACCACCAGAATAACGGCAGCGGCCACGACCGTCAGCATCGCATTGAGTTCAAAACTGTGGCCCAGTCCGGCAAACACGAAGGTCATGGGTAGCATCCCGATGGTTGTCGCGAGCGCGTAACGCCAGAGCGAGATCGCAGTGACACCGGCTGCGTAACTGATCAGGGCAAACGAAAACAGCGGATTCAAGCGGGTCAACATCACCGCAACGAACAGAAAGCGCTGGGAACCCCGGGTTATCGCCCAGCTGGCGAAGCACCAGCCAAATCACCGCCATCAAGAGCGCGACAACGACTAACGCGGAAACTTGGAAAACCCATTTCGAACGGTTCATCCGAGTATACTACCCGTCTCGTAGAAGACGGGACGGGGCGGCGAAAAATTGCAGACCGTGCGGAACCTGCCAAGCGGTCTGCCAAGCGGTCTGCCCGGTCATTACTGGCTTTTGCTCCAGGCAAATTTCTTGAACGGCTCATCCACCGGCGTTTCGGCGATGTGGTTGATGTAGTTACTCATTACTTTCTGGGACAGCACCATAATGACTTCCAGCACCTGGCGGTTTTTATAACCGGCCTTGAAGAACGCTTCCAGATCATCCTGGCTAACATTGCCCCGTTTGTTCATAACGGCCAGCGTGAAGGTGCGCAATGCTTCCAGTTTGTCGCTGGGCAGCGGTGTTTCATCACGCAAGGCGTCGATAATGTCATCAGACACTTTCATCATTTTGGCAATGCCGGTATGCGCGGGCACGCAGTAATGGCAGGCATTTTCGACGTTGATGGTTTGCCAGACCACGGTTTTCTCGTCGTTGTCGAAGCTGCTGTCCAGAACCAGCTGGTGCAGTTTCTGATACGCCTCAAGCACCTGAGGTGACTCCGCCATTACCGCATGAAGCCCCGGGATCATGCCCATGTTCTTCTGTGAGTTTTCCAGAAAAGGCTTGGACCCTTCCGGCGCACTGTCCATATCATGCTTTTTAAAATCTGTCATGTTCACCTCCAGATTAATGAGCGATTGTTCAATTACTTGGTCACCGTACCTGTTGTTGAGCGATCAATCAATATATAATTGATTCCGCTGAACGCCTTTTAATGACTTGTGCAGCAGCCTTTGGCCGAGACTGCACAGCCACATCGAGAAGTTGAACACCATGGCAAGAATCGCACGCTACGACAGACAATCCGCACTCGATAAAGCCGTCGTTCTGTTCTGGCAGAAGGGGTACCACAATTCCTCTATCAAACAGGTCGAGCATGCTCTTGATATGCGCCCGGGGAGCATCTATGCGGCGTTTGGCAGCAAAGACGGTCTGTTTCTCGAAGCGTTGGCCTGCTATGTCAAAGAGTCCGGCGACCATCTTTCCAGTCACCTTGCAAAATACACCTCCATTATCGAGGGCCTTCAGGATTACCTGAGAAACATTTCTCTGGCCTGTACGCCGGGCGGTCCAATGCCATCGCGCGCTTGCATGGTGGTAAAGACCCTGCTGGAAACCAGCAACACCCATCTGCCGATCAACCAGGAAGTTAATCGGGTACTTGATGCCATCGAACACCGCCTCGGAGAAGTGCTGGAGCAGGCCAAAAGTAATCGCGAACTAAAACCGGACGTGGACTGCAAACGTCTTGCCCGCCTCCTCCAGGCGCAAATCATTGGTTTGCGCTCCTTCGCACAGAGAGATACCTGCGCTCCCAAAGTGGTCGAGCTGGGCGAGGATATGGCTGGCATTCTGGACTATTATCGGCTTTAGCCTGGACCTCATGTCTAACCTTTTCAGCCCTTCGATTTGCCGGAACTGAATAACTCTCCTAACGCGAAAGGAGCGCAGAAGCCGCGAGGTGTGCCAAAGCGGCTGCCGATATCACGCTGCGATGCGGCCTCTACAGGAAACGGCGATGAGCCGCCATGAGCGATGGCGACAGGTCACGCTCTTTCTCAAGAAGGTTCTTGACGGAGGCGATTGCCGAATCAATGTCGATATTGTCTATTTTCAATGTCTGCCCGCACTGGGATGGTTTTGTAAGACAGTCATTACCGTGGACGGCGGTGAAGGCGGCACCGGCGCCGCGCCGGTGGAACTGACAAACTCGGTGGGCACGCCGCTGCGCGATGGCCTGCATTGCATTGGCCACATGAATTCTTTCCGGCCCCAACTGCCGGGCAAGGGCCAAACCAATCAGTCGATCGTGACAATAATACCGCCAGCTGCGTCGGCATCGTCCTGATCATGTGTTACCAGCACCGCGGGCACATTCTGTTGCCGCAGGTGCTCAAAAACGACAGCGCGCAATTCCCGCCGCAAGGGCGTATCCAGCTTGGAAAAGGGCTCATCCAGCAGGATAGCCCGGGGCCGGGAAAGGATCAGCCGAACCAGCGCGACCCTTGCCCTCTGTCCACCTGAAAGCGTCTCGGGGTCGCGGTGTCCGAACCCCGCCAGGCCAACACTGGCAAGCGCTTTTTCTACCCGCTCGGCGACGTCGTCTTTTCCACCGCGAGCGCCAAATCTTACGTTTCCGGCTACTGATAAGTGCGGAAACAGCAACGGGTCCTGAAACAGTAAGCCGACCCCGGTCTGTTCTGCCGGTCGGCCGGTAATATCCTCACCGTCCAGAATGGCTCGGCCGGTCGCGTGAAAGCTGGGCGACATGAAACCGGCAATCCAGGCCAGCAGCGTCGATTTGCCAGAGCCGGAAGGGCCCATGACGGTCAGCACTCCGCCAGGACTGATGGTTTCGTTCAGATGAAGCAGACGATTCCCATGGAGCTCCAGGGCAACGCCCTGAAGTTGTAAGCAGCCAGCCTCAGCTAAAGGGCCTGCATGCCCCGACGTTCTTTCCATAATAACCTCGGAATCAGTAATGCCAGCACAAAGCCGATGAAAGGTGTAATTGCCTGCACCATGGCCCAGACCCCGATAAGGCGGCGGTCCCCGCCCGATGACAGTGCCACCGCCTCCGTCGTCACCGTGACGATGCGCCCACCCCCCAGCATCTGGGTAGGCAGGTACTGACTGACGCTGATCGCCACGCCCAGAGCCATCGCGGTTAGCACCGGCCTCAGCATCATCGGCAATCGAATGCGCCAGAAAGCCTGATTGACCGAGAGTCCCAATGATCGGCCCAGAATGACCCACCGGAAATCAAAGCGACGGTAGGGTTCCACCAGCGTCAGATAGACGTAAGGCAACACGAAGAGCAGATGGGCCCAGACCACTACCCAAAGCGCCGGAGCCTGCCCCGCCATCTGGCTTAGCACGGTAATGCCAGACAAAAAGCCCACCTGCGGCACCAGCAATGGTAGATAGAGCAGCCAGAGCGCGCGGGTAGCCGGTCGGTTCCGGCGCTGCTCATGCTCCAGCGCAGCGAGCACCATGGCCACAGCCAGCGCGGATGCCGCCGTCGCGATGACCATGGTCATCCAGAACGGCCGGGCCAAATCCGGCAGTGCCTGCAGCCAGTGGCTCAGGGTAACAGACCCTGGCCATGCGTCGGGAAAACGCCAGAAGCCGGCGACGGAATTGAGCGCGAGGGCGAACAGCCCCAGCACCGGCAACAGCGTTGCAATCAACATGAGTCCCCGGCCGACCAGCCATAACGTGCCGTCAGATCGTTGCCGGTTCCCGCCGGCGACCCAGGCATTGAAACCCGTGCCAATCAGTTTCTCCAGCCCCCACCAGGCTGACAACGCCGATGCGGTCACCAGAAGCTGAAGCAAAGCTCCCGCCGAGGCCAGGAAGCGGCGGGTAAGATCCGGGTCATTGAACCACTGCACCACCTGAACACTCAGGGTGGAAGGCAGATTAGGCCCCAGAATCATCGCCACATCCACCGTGGACGTGGCAAACGCCAGCACCGCATACACCGGCAGGCGAATCAGCGGGTACAGTGCCGGGGCCACCGCTTTAAACCAGGCAACCCGGGGCAGGTAACCCAGGGAACGTGCCAGCATGACGCGCTGAGCTGCATTGAGCTGGGGCAGTCCGGCCAGGCTGACCAGCAGCAGGAATGGAATTTCCTTGACCACCAGGCCGCTGATCAGCGACATGCCAAAAGGATCGTTCAGCAACAGCCAGTCCGGTGGTCGCTCAAACCCGGTCAATGACGGGGACAGCCACCGCAGCATCAGGCCAGACGGCGCGACCAGAAAGGCAAACCCGAACGCCGCAGCGGCATGGGGAACCGACAACAGCGGTGACACCAGCCGCTGAATCCAACGATCAAACCGGGTATTGGCAATGGTCGAAAGAAACAGGAATACGATGATCAGCGCCAGGCCGGTTGCCAACAGGCCACTACCGAAACTCACGGCAATCGACCGCAGAATGCCGGGCGTTGCCGCCAGCTCAAGCCACGGACGAAGCGACCAGTCATCGCCCCCAAGTACAGGCAAGTAGCCAAACGCCGGTGGCACGGTAAGCAAGGTGCCTCCCACCACCGGCACGACCAGAATGAAAACAATGATCCAGGGGGCAAGGCGCAGCATTGGCAAGCTCAGGTCATCATTAAATGGGATCAGTTGCCGCTGTATCGCTCAAGCCAGGCGGTTTCCAGGGCCTCAACCCAGCTGGCATGAGGTTCCTCCAAGACCTGCTGTAGCTCTGCAGGTGTCACTCCGCCCTTAGGCGACGGTAATGCTTCGAACAGGGCTTTCTGTTCGGCGTCCAGTTGATCCATGGACAGCACAGTCAGGAAGCCCCAGTTGTCCGGATGCTGCGCGTAGGCTTGGGCCTCCGGGGACAGCAGGAAATTCGCCACCACCATGGCGGCTGACTTATGCTGGGCGTTAAAGGGTATGGCCAGGAAGCTGACGTTACCGATGGTACCCCCGTCCAGCACATAGCTCTCCACCGTTGGCGGCAGCTCGTTGTTGGCGATGGCGGCTGGCACCTCGGCGGGCCAGAAGGAGAAGGCCAGACTGAGCTCACCAGCGCCCATCAGGCGACGCAGGGACGGGCCATTGTCGGGGAAATTACGGGCGGATCGCCAAAGGTTTGGGTGGAGCTGATCCAGGAAATTCCACAGTGGCGCTGTAACCACCTCGAAATCTGCTTCGGCAACCGGTCTGTACAACGCGTCCCCATCGTCTGCCAGCTCGATCAAAGCCTGTTTCAGGAACGTGGTGCCCAGAAACTGGGGCGGCTTGGGATAAGAAAACTCCCCAGGATTTTCCTGCGCCCATTCAAGCAGTTCAGGCATTGAGCCCGGAGGGTTTTCAGTCAGCGACGTGTCGTAATAGAACACCACCTGTGCCTTACCCCAGGGCGCCTCCATACCCTCCACCGGCACAGTAAAGTCGGTCGTTACTGCGGGGTTGTTTTCGGGGTCTGTCAGGCTGAAGTTCGGCAGTTGCCCGACCCAAGGGCCAAACAGCAGGCCTGCCTCTTTAAGCGTTGCGAAGTTCTCGCCGTTGACCCAGATCAGGTCAACAGCGCCTTCGGAGGTGTTGCCCCCCTGTTTCTCTGCAACAACCCGTGACACGGCTTCGGCGGTATCGCCCAGCTTCACGTGGACAAGGTCGATGCCGTAACGTTCCTCGCCCTGCCCCGCGGCCCAGCGGATGGTGTTATTGGTGTTCGATTCTCCGCCCCACGCGTTGAAATAGACCGTTTGTCCGCGCGCCTGCTCAACAATGGCCGGCCATTCATCGGATACTGCGGCATGGCTGCCCAGCGGCAGCGCCAGACTCACGGATAACGCCAGTAAAGTAGACTTCATCAGAACCTCTGTTTGTCGTTGTCGTTATTAGTTGGTTAAAAACTGTTCAGCTCACCGGCTAAGCCAGCAGCCGTTTCAGATCATCGAATTCCGATACGATGGCGTCAATGACCGCCGGTTCCAGGTAATGGTTCGCCCGATCCCGCACATGAGCATTGAGGGCATCTTCATTATTGGATTCAGACCAGTTCTGGCCCCTGTCCGGCCCGGATGTATCCCGGGACAATGCCAGCCACTTTGCGCACCAGGTCGTTGACCACAACCACATGAGCCGGCGAAGCGGCACATGCCAGGGCCGATGATCGGCGCCTCTGGCACCAAAAGCCTGCTCCCACGACTGATACGCGTGGGCGATATCGTGAACCCCCAGAACGGCGTAAGAGTTCATGTCCCAGGTGGTCGAGGTGTACAGAGTGCTATGGGCCAAGTCGAAGCCCGGGTAGCTGATGCGACACTTTTCAAGGTCCACCATCCAGGCGGCGCCTTTTTTGTCGACCAGAAAGTTGCCGGGGTGGGCATCAAAGGTGATCAGGCTTTCTGGCGGTCGCTCATCCAGGCCGGCCAGTCTGGTAGCAATCTCAAGCTGTTCCCCCACCCTGTTTTGAACGCAAGCGGACACACCGGCACGCGCCAGGAACTCCGCCTGAGTCCGGATTTCCCGAATCATGCTGACCAACGGATCTTCAGGAAGGCTCAGGCGCCGGTGACTCGCTTGCGGCACATCAACACGATGTATCCTCGCCAATGACAGGCTCAGAGACGCCACATGCTCAGGCAACGCCAATGGAACGCCATCCACATAATCCAGCACCAGAGCACCCCGAGGCAGCGCCGGGCTGACCGGTAACACCTGATGCAATGCTGGGGTCACTAAAGAGGGCGCCGCCGCCTGAAAACAGATTGCTTCGTGGGCCAGATGCGGTTCCGGGTCCAGGCCCACCTGGCTTTGCTTGGGAATACGCAGTAACTGGCCGCTGTCGCCAAGACGCACATGGGCGTGGGCCAACCCGGTGTCCGGGAGGAAGCGCAGGGATTGTCCGCGCCAGACGGTGTCCGCAAGGCGCTTTTCAAGGCCCGCTTCGGATACGCCGAGGGCGTGGAACAGTCCGCTTTGCCAGTGGTTCAGATTCCGGGTCATGATACTGCCACCACGCTATGTTGGCTCGAACGCCGCTGGGGGTGGAAGCGGGTTTCGTAGCCGTGTTTGCAACGTCGGTGACAATGCCAACAGAGGACATAATAGATGGATTCCACGGTCGTTGATCCTTGCTCGGTCAGAAAATTCAACAATTTGAACCTTCAGGACACATGACTTTACTAAAAATTACACAAACCCCGAAAAATAATGGCCACAGATAAAGACAACGGCGCTCTGTTACACACGCGATGCTCAAAACCTCAGGCCTTCGTATCCAGACGCAAAAAACGAGACAGTCGGGAGTGGGGGCGCCGGCTGAGATACAGCGGCAAGGTGCTCATGACGACCAGAATAACAACAGCGGCCACCACGGTCAGCAAAGGGCTCAGCTCAAAGCTGTGACCCAGTCCGGCAAAAACGAAGGTCATGGGCAGCATGCCAAGAGTGGTCGCGAGCGCATAACGCCAAAACGAGATTGCCGTCACACCGGCTGCATAACTGATCAGCGCAAACGAAAACAGCGGAATCAGGCGCGTTAGCGTCACCGCCATGAACAGAAAACGCTGAGAACCGGTGGCTGAAAATACCGGGTTACCGCCCAGTTTTCGCCGAACTGCCTCACGCCCCAGTACCCGCGCCAGATAAAAAGCAATGATAGACCCGGCGAGGGCACCCGACACTGCGATTGCAGTTCCGGTGAACACGCCGTAAACGAGACCTGAAGCAGCACTGATGGGCAGTGTCGGAATCGGTCCGACAACCACCGCGAGGATCATCAACAGCATCAGCAACAACGGCCCGGACATACCCTGCTGGTTAAGCCACTCAGCCAACGCTTCTGGCGCCAGACTAACAGGCATACCCAATTGACGAAGAAGCAGCCAAATGGCCCCCATCACGAGTGCGACTATGATCAGAAAAGTGAGCCGGAAAGCCCATTGTGAACGGTTCATCAGAGTATTCTACCGGCCACGTTGAAGGCGGGAAGGGTTTTTTCGAATTTTCAACTGCGTCATCACGGTACTTGTTACTGAGCGATCATTCAATCTGCCCGCTATGCCGAGACTGGCGGTGCGGAGCTGGCCAAGCATATGGCTGGCTACAATATGGCGCATATTCTTGACGCTTACTGACCCGCCACGAGAACAGACTGGCGTCAGTCGCGGGTAGACGGACAAGGCGCACAAGCAGACTCGTCTTTTTGTGACAGCGCAGTTTGCACATTGCCCTGGCCCGAGTTGAACGCAAACGTCGGGCTGTTCAGGTGGTCAATCACAATCAATATCAAAATGGCACCTAACAACGCCAGAACGCGACCTTTACGGTAAGCTGGATTCATACATGTGCTCCCGTTATCAGTTCGGCAGGCGAACCAGATCCAGGCGTGCAGGCTGGCCGAACCAATACCTGAGAAAAGCGCACCGATATTGCAACCAAAACCCAAGCGAGCACCGTAGCCCAGCAACAGGCCGCCCACCACGGCCGCCAGAAACGGGCGACCTTGCAGCTTGTTGCGACTGGCTTCGTTGAAACGATTAGCCAACCCTGCGGCCAGCATGGCACCCAACAGCAGGCCAAAATTCATCACCGATGGAATGTTGGTGAGCAGCGAATCCTTCAAAGCCATGGCGGGGTATTCCCACTGCCAGAACTCAAACTGACCCATGTCGACACCGATGGCTTGCAGTGCTTTAGCGCCCCATACGTTGAACGCAAAGGTGATGCTCCAGGGCGCCCCACCGATGGCCAGGGTAAGAACATTACCGGCGGCCAGAATCAGAATGGCCCAGGTGAACAGCCAGCGGCCGGTCACCAGAGTGCGCCAAAAACCTTGATCTTTCTGTTTCCACAAGAGCTCATCGCGGGCCACCTGGCCGTGGGCTTTGCGTTCAATGCGACTGACCCAGCGAGCAACTTCACTCATGCCATTCTCTCTTGCTGTCTAAAACATCACGCGGAATCAATTAAATACGTCGAGCAGTTTCGCTAAACCCGTCTTCTCCGCCTGCATTGGCCGAT
This sequence comes from Marinobacter sp. LV10MA510-1, assembly GCF_002563885.1. Classification (GTDB taxonomy): domain Bacteria; phylum Pseudomonadota; class Gammaproteobacteria; order Pseudomonadales; family Oleiphilaceae; genus Marinobacter. The sequence continues at coordinate 2,998,008 of NZ_PDJA01000001.1, forward strand.
CGCTGTCTTGAGACCACTCGGCCATGGAGCCGTCATACAGCGCCACTTCGTCAAATCCGGCCAGTTCACTCAGCACAAACCAGTCGGTGGCGGCCCAGTGGGCGGTGTTACAGAAGGCAATAGCGCGCTTGTCGCGATCCAGATTGGTGCTCTGCAGTTGGCCGGCAATGGTGTCGGAGTTCAGGTACCAGGCTTTGCCCTGCTGGCTGAGAAAGTTCTGATGGGGAAGATTCATCGCACCAGGAATGGTACCAGCAGCTTTGGTTGCAGCTCGCCTTTGAAAGCACCGAAAGGACGCTGGGCGCCTTCACCACTGGCCACTTCAAATCCGGCCTCGTTCCAGCCGGCGAAGCCGCCGCTCAAAATGGTCACCTCATCGTGACCCAGTACCTTGAAAGTCCAGTACACCCGGGCAGCACTGCCAAAGTCGGTGGGGCCGGTACCGGCTGGCACGAGTACAACCGTATCGCCATTATTGATGCCCAGGCCGCTGATCAGCCGCTCCAGGCTGGACACCGGGGGCATAACACCGTTTACGCCATCACGGCTTTCACGCCAGCCATCGTCGGTGTAGCTGCTATAAACCAAGCCAGGAATGTGAGCTTTGCGAAACGTGCTGCGGTCGCCGCCGTTATCAATCCCGGAACGGATATCGACAATAACCAGTTCAGACTGCTGGCGCTGCTATTGCAGCCAGTCGGCATCTACCAGCGGAGGTAAGTCGCGGTCAGCAGCTGTTGCCAGCGAGCTGAACAGAATAAGGAAGGAAACAAGAAAACGGGCCATAACACCACTTCAAACATAGGCTCAAACGAAGTGGCATTATGATCGTCACAAAAAAGAATTAATACACAGACTTTTATTCTTTTTTAGAATAACCTAATCATAATCATTTCTGGCACTCGGGCAATTCGGGATTCAGCGTGTAGTGGCCAACCACCCGAGCGCTGTCTAGCACATGGCCTTTCATGGCCTTGCGTACCGCTTCGCCGTCAAACTCGCCGCTAAGGCCCAAAGACTCTACATCTAGCGCAAACACTTCATAGTGATAGTGGTGCAGCAGTTCGTCATTCCAGGGCGGGCACGGGCCGTCGTAGCCAAAGTAGGTGCCGGCCATATCCGGATTGCCTGCCAGAAACTGGGTGAAGTTGTTCACACCGCGCACGCCTACCGGGCCGCCGCCGAACTCTTTGCCCTTCGGAGTAACGCCGTCGCTGTCTTCGCCTTCCGGCAGGCAGCGCATGCGAGCAGGAATATCTAACAGCAGCCAGTGGAAGAAGTCCACCCGTGGAATGTCTTTGGAGATGGTTTTACCTTCCTGGTTGGCATCGTCTGCGATGCTGGGGACATCTGGATCGAACATAATAATCGCAAAGCTGCGCGTGCCTTCCGGCACTTGGTCCCAGACCATTTCCGGGCTGCGGTTGGCGCCAAAACTCATGTGGTCGTCTTCATTGAACACGCCAAAGGCGAACTTCTCTGGCACCGCTTTACCGTCTTCAATTCCTGACACTGTCAGTTTCACGTCAAATTCTCCTTAACTCTGGCTGATTTTGGCCAGTGATTGATCATCAGTGATTGATCGTCAACGTTTTTCACCATCATTGTGGCAGAATTCCAGCAGATCTGTGATACAAAGGCCAACCATATAACAGCCATTTTTTATCAACGGTCACTTTTTAGTCATCACTACAGCATGGAACCATAGTCTGCCTTATGTTCAATAACGGAGAAATCATTCATCATGTGCGAGATGCCATGGGCAGTGTGCTGGTCATTGACGAACGCAAACATCGTGTTCTCACGTTTAACTCCATTTTTGAACAGAGCAAGATAGACCGCCGCACTCCCCACCTGCCCGTGCACGAATACAGTCGCGCCATGATGCTGCCTGCCGCCTTCTATATGCCGGCCCGGGTAACCGTTCTGGGCCTGGGTGGAGGCGCGCTGGCGAGTGCTTTTCATCATCTGAACCCCGAATGCACCGTACACGTGGTGGAACTGCGACAGATTGTGGTGGATGTGGCGCGGGAATTTTTCAGCCTGCCGCAAACCGACCGCATGCAGGTTACCGTCGCCGACGCCCGCGTTGCGCTGGAGCAAATGCCCGACGCCAGCAGCGATATGATCCTGGCCGACCTGTACAACGCCGACCGTATGAGCCCTGCCCAGTCACAGCGAGTTTTTATGGACAGCTGTGCCCGCGTACTCACAAACGACGGCTGGCTGGCGCTGAACTACCATCGGCCACCCGTACCCAACGACGCCTGGTTCCGCCAGCTGAGGAAACACTTTCCGGTGTTGTTGGTGTTCCGCAGCAAAACCAACAACACCGTGCTTTACGCCAGTAGGCAGCCACTTGAAGCCATAAATGCCAAAGATCCGAAGCTGAACGCTCTTGAGCGCACGCTGCCGATTGGATGGCGCAAACTGATGGCCAAAGTGAGCCGCCTGGAATAAAAATGAGTCGCTTGGAGTAATGCGCATGGCGCGTTAATATCACACACTTGCCATGGGTCTCAGTCACGACAACAAAGCGCTTTTATACGCCAGCAGCAAGAGCGCTTTGTTCTCTTTTCTGTAAAGGCCCAATGCGATGATTGCTCCGAAAAATAAAACCAATAATAGTAGTAGTCCCCACCACATAGTGATCGTTGGCGGCGGTGCCGGCGGCCTTGAGCTGATCACCAGCCTTGGCAACACATTGGGGAAAAAAGGCAAAGCCCGCATTACCCTGGTGGATGCCGGCCTGACCCACGTCTGGAAACCTCTGCTGCACGAAGTTGCCTCTGGCTCCCTAGACGCCAATGCCAACGAAATCAATTACCGCGCCCACGCTCGCAAACATCATTACGAATTTCAGCTCGGCCGCATGAGCGGTCTGAACCGCGCCACCAAAACCCTGGTGGTTGCGCCATTTATGGGCGAAGACGGCGCAGAAGTCGTGCCCGAAAGGGAAATTGCCTACGACACGCTGGTGATTTCTGTAGGCAGTACCGCGAACGATTTTGGCACCCCCGGGGCTCAGAAAAACTGCTTGTTTCTAGACAGTCTGATACAAGCCCGGCGCTTCCATAACCTGATGTTGAACGCATTTTTGCGCAAAAACCACGAAGCTCAGCAAGGCCGCCAACACCGCCTGCACATCAATATTATTGGCGCCGGCGCTACCGGTGTGGAGTTGGCAGCCGAATTGCGCCTGGCCTCGCGCGAACTGCCGGTGTACGGCATGAACCACCTGCGTGCGTCCGACGTGTCTATTTCAGTGATTGAAGCGGCCGACCGTATTTTGCCTGCGTTGCCCACACGACTGTCTTCTGCGGCAACTCGCGAGCTGGAACATCTGCATGTGAAGGTGCTAACGGGCCAGCCGGTCAGCGAAATAAAAGAAGACCTTCTTGTGATGAAAGACGGCACCGAGCTGCCATCCGACATGACCATCTGGGCTGCTGGCATCAAGGCACCGGTGTTTCTGAGTAATCTGGAAGGTATCGAAGTGAATCGTAATAATCAATTGGTGGTACTGCAAACCCTGCAAACCACCCATGACACAGATATTTTTGCTCTTGGCGATTGCGCCGCCTGCCCTCAACCAGGCTCGGAGCGCCCGGTACCCGCTCGCGCCCAGGCTGCACACCAGCAAGCCGACGCGCTGTTCAAAACTCTGTGCAACCGCCTGCAAGGCAAAGCAGCCGTGCCATTTGTATACAACGACCACGGCTCGCTGATCAACTTTAGCCGCTACACCACCGTCGGTAACCTGATGGGTAATTTGTCGGGGCGCAGCATGTACATTGAAGGTAAGGTAGCGCGATTGTTTTACGCGTCTCTGTACCGTATGCACCAGGTGGCACTGCACGGTTTTCTGCGCACCGGCGTTATCTGGTTGATGGACAAAGTCAGCCGGGCAATGCAGCCGCGTTTAAAGCTGCACTGAGGAGCATCGGGTGGCGCTGCGCCTGTCCGGCAGTTTTCGACTGTGACCCTGCGCAGGCCATGATTCGCTCTATTTGATGGCCGCTACTCTCATTGCCAGCGCCGTTCGACTTGTCACTTCGGTCTTGCGGAATAGGGCATGAATCTGGTTTCGAACTGTATTCGGACTTGAGCCCAGCTCTCGTGCAATCTGTTTGTTACTGATACCGCTGGCAACGAGTTTGAGGATTTGCACTTCCCTGGCCGTAAATTGATACCAGTCCAGCCCTGCATCATCTGGCTCTGAAGAAGCACAAGGCGGAATGTCATCAACGTCGTATATTTCCCTCGCTTGCTCAACCAACTCGGCCACTATGCGCTTGACAGTTTCGACGTTGTTCCAGCGCTTGGTTGAACTAATGACGACAAAAAGCAGACTGTTATCACCAAGCTGATTGGCATGTACGGCGAAACGCCGGCCAAGTACCGGCTCCTGACTCAACAGTCGCCGACCAATACACGTGCATTGGCCCAAATCCACCAGCGATGGCGTTCGCATCGCCGTCCACAGCGCAACAAGTGACGCGCAGTGGCTCTGCAGAGTTTCGGGCTCTTCGTGAATTTCGCCTTCAAGAAAGAGAATTTCTTTAAAGTGCACGGTAGGGCCATTTACATCTGTAATACCAATGGCGGTGCAGTCAACGTCCAGTTCCAGAAAGAATGGCGCTCTCATGCTTTCTCGAAACGCTTCCCAGTTGTAACTCTTCTTATCACCTTCCATGATGTTCAGTATCCCTCAATAAATTTCTCCAGCCCCCATTGTAGAGCCATCTGTTGAAAGACTGGTACATTTAGCAACATCCGTTTTCCGCGGAACAAGAGGCTTCTGCCTGCCCACCATCAAAGGGCGCCAGTCCCTTGGTCACCTTCGGATCACGAAGTGTTGACGTGTTGCAATCAAAGGTTACGGCTCGTGCCAGCGGTGGCTCATTAACACTGCGCAACCCCATAAATGCGCCCTGATAAGGCGCCCGCATCATCAGATCAAAAGTTTTTGCACAGACTGCGACCCGCTCACCGCGTCGGTACACATGTCCATCATCGTCTTGCACCTCAAGCCAGGGGCCGCGATACATTACAGCCTGCCCAACTCCCAGCATGGACCCTGCTTGCCTTTGTAGGCCTGGATGCTGCACATGCGCACTTCTACATCGCCAATTCGGTCAATAATGTTTGCTGCCGTTGGCGACCAGTGAAACGTAATGCCGTGGAAACCGGCTTGCTGAAATGCAGCTATCACAGCTGATTCTGAGGGTATTCGCAAGGCTGCTCCGACCGGAGCTGATTTGACGCTGTGGCGGGCAGATAACGGTTCATCGCTTACCAACAGGGTACAAATTATGCTGCCGGTTGCACTCAAAGTGCGAAATGCCTCTGACATCAGTTTGCTTTCATGCTCGGCATCGACGCGGTTAAAGGTAAAATCCATGAACAGGTGATCAGCCCAGCCGTCTGCGACCGCGGGTGACCGCTCAGCGCCGGATCGCAACTTTTCATCCAATGCGAGGTAGGCATCGATATCACGCATAACGGCGCCCTGAAGCAATAGCTCTATAGCCCTGGCGTCACGAGACAAATCGGCAAGCGCTGCCAGGCGAATCCCGCTGGCATTATCCACCAACGCGGTGCTGGTGCGCAGTCGTCGTGGATCACTGTCTGCAATGATCAATTTGCCGCGTATACTGTCTGCACAGAGGGACAACAAATCGGAATAAGCCGCTCCCCACCATAGGATGTTGGGCGTAAAACCAGGCTCATCTGTGTCCTTGAGCTGATTACCCAGAACAGTGGCGGCATGGTACAGCTCGCGCTGCCAGAGACTCAGTCTCAACGCTGCGGTCTCAAGCATGCTCATTGACGTTAATGTCCCGGGTGTTGGAGTGTTCGCGGTATTCAATATGCTCCGGCAAGTCTGCACCAAAGCGCTCATAGTAGCGCGGTATGAGTACAGATGAAGAGACAAATCGATCCTGACAGATTTGCAGTGTGTCCAGGGTTGTTTCGGTAAAGCTCAGCCCATGCTGGCACAAAGCCTTGAGCCATTGACGATCAAACTGCCAGGGATAAGCGCCGATTTCGAGATTAGTTTGGGCAAAGATCAGATAGCTCCGCTGGCGAACATTTATTGCTTTAAGATCAACCGCCTTGAAGCTTTCGTAAAAGATCACCGTCCTGGGCCTTAGTACTTCACAGAACAGTCGCCATATATCTTTCATGGATGGAGTGATCTGGTTATCGACTACCAGATTCACGTATTCACTTTCAGGCACCCATCGAACGATACTTGCCACACTTGATTGGAACACATCCTGATGCAACAGGTTGAGGGCTTGGTTTGTGGCTACTGTATGCAATTCAGCATGATGGCGATCGCTAAGCAGTCTCTCGATACCCATCCACTGAGCTACCGATAACAACCGAGGGTCTGATAACGACAAAAGGAATACCACACTGCGCAACCACACGCTCGGCGGCTCGTTTGGTCAAGGTATAGTTGGTTGGATCGCTTCGCGGCTCAGGCAACGCCGTTTCTGATATGAGTTCACCGGAATAGCCTGCCGCGTAGGCCGTCGAAACGAAGACAAAAAAACCCACGCCGACGCCTTTCGCTGCGATTGTCAGCCTTGTAGTGAAATCAACGTTTATGGCCTTTAACGCTTCATTGTCAAAGTAATCAAGGCAGCCTGCGCAATGGATCACGGTATCAACTTTACCTGAGCGGAGCATGTCCTCGAGCAATTCTACCGACGCTGTCTCGGCACCCTGCCAATGGACGATAGTCAGACGCATCTGAAATTCGTCCGGAACCCGTTCCAAAGCCATCAGCTCACGCTGAATTTCTTGCGGAATGCTGTCGCCGGTATTGCTTTTCCGAGTGGGGATAATCACGTGATCCGCCCAACCATCGCTCAGCAGTTGAGCTGCCATGAGTGAACCGAGATGCCCCGTACCTCCAGTGAGCAGGACGCGTTTGCCGCGACGTGGCGTCTGAAGCGGCGTTTTCATTGAACCCCCTGAAGTGCCGCGTCTTTTTTGGTTTCAGTCGCTTTGGACAGTGCGTTCAGTATCATTGCCTGATCTGGCGCGCCACCATAGGAGACCACCGTCTGGTCAACGATGATAATCGGAAATGCGCTGAGGCCATGCGTCATAAATAGCTCGGAAACCTGGCTGGCAAGCTCTCCTGCTTTTACGCTCAGCTCTGCTGAAATTTTTGGCAGAATGGATTGGGCCGTTGTTACGGTGATGGTAATGACTGGCCAGTCCAGTGTAGTTTCCGCTAACGCATTGCGCGCTGTCGCTTCGATCTCCTCATCCACCTGCGACGTGCCGGGCATGCAGCAACTGGCAGAGACTACCACGATGGCATCGGGACCCAGTGCACGTTTGACCTGATTAATGTCTTCTTCCGACGTTTTTTTGAAGAAATCGAGCATGTCTTACCTTCTTTGTTTGATTGGTTACACCAAAAATGCGATAGCCAGTCCGAGGACCAATGCGCACGTAATGACGGTCAGCGTGTGAGCTATCACCAGTGGGAGTTTGAACAACCTGAACAGAAGCATGACCTCAGGTAGGCTGGTTCCTATCGCGGACACCAGAAAGGTTACAAGCGGTCCAACCGGGAAACCTTTCTCGATGAGCGCCAAACCGATTGGCAATGCGGTGATAGGCGAAATGTAGAGTGGCACGCCCAGCAGTGCGCATGCCAGGTAGAGCCAGCCAACCGGCAATTGATCGAGCAGCCTCACCAGTGCTTGCTGCGGTACAGCGCCATAGATCAAGCCCCCAATCAGCAAGCCCACCAGCAGATAAGGCGCGACGGTGCGCAACTCCTGCTTTGCCGCTAGCCAAGCAAAGCGTGATGAGGGCTGCCAGCCCTGCCATTTCGCTGCAGCTTGACCCAGAAAAGCGGCGCTGCTTTGTGGGGTTGGCTTCAGCGTGACGTAACGTGCCAGCCCAAAACTGCCTGCTGTCACGCCAGCTGCAGAGGTCAAAACCAGGCCCAGGAAAATAAACACGACAGCCGGGATAATACCCACAGTGAGCAGCAGCAAGATAAATACACCCTCGCTCACTACGGGTGAGGCCACCAAAAAGGCAAAACTCGGCACGAAGCCAACTCCTGCCCTGAGCATTCCGCTCAGCACAGGAATTGTTGAGCAGGAACAGAAGGGAGTTAGTACTCCACCGATACTGGCAACAAATGCCGATCGCCAACTGGAGGAACCCATCAGTGAACCTTGTGCCGCCTGAAATGAGACCCGCTGTTGCAGCATCACGACCGCCCAGGTGATCAACAAAAAAAGTTCAACAAGCAAGGCACCGTCCATGAGCAAAAACTCAAAGAACGGGCGATTACATCGAAATCGAAAATCTGTCGGTGAGCTATGGCAACTGCACCGTCGTGGAGAAGGTGACGCTGCGCGTTCAGCGTAACTCAGTCATGGCATTGATCGGTCCGTCCGGATGCGGAAAGTCCAGCCTGCTTTACTGCTTGAACCGTCTGAACGATCTTGTGCCTTGCTGTTCCGTGGAGGGGTCAGTCAACTTCAGCTGGATGGAAACCAAGCTTTTGGGGAAAAACTCAACCCAGCTGCGCCGACAGGTCGGGATGTTGTTTCAACGCCCCAACCCTTTCCCGTTCTCGATTCGCAAGAATCTTGAATTTGCCCTAAAGCAGCATGGTATCAAAGCCCGTATCGAGATCAACAACCTTATTGAATCCGCACTACGCGAAGTCGGCTTATGGGACGAGGTTCGCGATCGGCTCGACAGTTCAGCCATGGCTCTGTCGGGTGGTCAGCAGCAACGCCTTTGCCTTGCGCGCGCGCTAGTACTGGATCCCGATGTGTTGCTGATGGATGAACCCTGCAGTTCTCTGGACCCGATGTCGACAGAGAAGATTGAAACGCTGATTCGCAACCTGTCCAAGCGAAGAACCATTGTCCTGGTTACCCACAGCTTAAGTCAGGCACGGCGTGTGGCTGATGAGGTAGCAGTATTCTGGAAGGTTGATGGGGTCGGCAAGTTGATTGAGTGTGGCAATTCCAAGGACGTGTTTGAGCGACCTCAGCATCCCTTGACTAAAACCTATTTAGAGTTCGCCTGAACCGCGCTGCAGCTCTGTCACCACAGCTTGGTATATCTGTTCCATTGTCGACTGCGTGCTGCAATTCCTACTATAGCAACATGAAAACACATGTCCCTGATCCGTTAGATTATCCCCATGCGCGAGTGCAATCGCTCCCGCTTCATGTTCACGATCTACTGAAACATGTCGTGTTGCAGCAGGCCATCTGTGTGCCCAGGGGAACCGGCGAGCTTATGGCCCGCGGACACTGGGTTGCCCATTACCCCAGCGGTAACGGTGAGTGGCTGGCCACGGGCGACTTTGCGATCCTGAACGACAGTGCCCAGCTGGAAATTATCGATCGAATGGAGGATGCCTTGATCAGCAATGGCAACCCCCTGTGTTCAGCGCTGATTGAACACCAGGCGCGATTGGTCCCCGGTGTCGCAGATGCTGCGTTGCTGGTCACCGGGCTCGACAACGGTCACTGCGTGTTGGCCTGGATTGCCGCAGCCGACTCTGATCCTTCCGCAGTTGATCTTGAACTGCAACAACAGATTGCCAGTGCTTTCGACGGCTGGAGCCCAACGCAATGCAAGCGGGTGGACAGTTTTCCCTACACCCCGTCTGCAAAGGTTCAGAAGCACCTGCTTAAAGCCCAAATCGCCCGCCTTCATAACAATAACGAGGCTTTAACTCCCAGTTTTTCCTGCCGAGGTCATGAGTCATGACAGACATAACTAAAACACTCACAGCAGATCCGGCTGAGCACAGCGATAGCAAAAGCTCATTGCCCCTGGAAGGCTATCTGAGGTGGGTGGTTAACCACCGGCTTTGGATCATCATGTTGATACTGGCACTGTCAGCCTTCTTCGGTTTTTTTGCTGCCAAACAACAGATCATCATCAATCCGGCCGCTGTGGTGCCGCAAAGCCACCCCTACATCACCGCAACCAACACTATTGAGCGAATTTTTGGCTCGAAATACCTGGTTGTGATTGGCCTGACGCCAACCGAGGGCAATGCCCTGCAGCCTCAGGTACTGGAGGCGGTAAGACGCATTACCGACGATCTGTATGGCGCCTCCTCAGTGACCAATAAGACACTGCTCAGCCTGTCATCCCGGCAAGCCAAAAGCATAGCCGGTCATGCAGAAAGTTTCGAGGCCAGGCCCTTGCTGGCTGAACCGATACCCCGCACGACAGAAGAGCTTGCAGCCCTGAAAGCCACAATTATGGCCAACCCCATCTACCGCGATGCGGTGATCTCAAGTGACTGGCGTACTGCTACCATAATGCTCGAGCTGAAGGAAAACCCAAATGGCTTTGGCGCTATGCTCTCGGAAGTGCATGAAATTCTGAGTCGGGAAAGTCTGCCGGGCATCAACATTTCCGTAAGTGGCAATCCGGTTTTTCTTGAGCAGGCAGAAGTGTTTGCAGACCGCATAAACTGGCTGTTTCCTATCGCTGTACTGGTCATTGGCCTGTTGCACTTTGAAGCCTTTCGAACTGTTCAGGGTTTGATTCTGCCTCTGGTCACGGCCGTGCTGTCGGTAGTCTGGGGCGTCGGCATCATGGGTTTGATGAAGGTACCCATGGACATTTTCAACTCGCCCACGCCGATTCTGATCCTTGCCGTGGCCGCCGGGCACGCTGTGCAGTTGTTGAAACGCTACTACGAGCATTTCATCGACTTGGTCAATGTACAGAACATGGCACCACAGGCGGCCAACCGCCTGGCCACCATTCAGTCTCTTGTTGCGGTAGGCCCAGTGCTGGTGATCGCCGGTGGCATTGCCGCGCTGGGGTTCTTTTCATTGGTGGTATTTGAGCTGGAAACGGTGCGAGCCTTTGGTATTTTCACCGGCATCGGCCTGCTATCTGCTGTGGTGCTGGAGTTCACCTTTACGCCGGCTGTGCGTGCCAGTTTGAAGCCGCCGTCGGCAGCCCATATTGATACTGAAATGAAGCCGCGCATCTGGGACCGTCTGGCCGCCCGCATTGCCCAGACGGTTGTCAGCTCGGTCAGTCGTCGATGGGTATTGTTGCTCTTTGTAGTACTGATAGGCGTGGCTGTTGCTGGCTGGCCCAAAGTGCATGTCGACAACTCAAGCAAGAGCTTTTTCTCAGACTCGTTGCCCATCCAGCAGGACGATAATCTGCTCAACGCGCAAACCGGCGGCACCAATGTGCTGTACATCATGGTTGATACCGGGCAGCCCGACGGCATCAAGGACCCACAGATTCTGAATGCCATTCGCGCACTGCAGGCTGATGCCGCCGCGCGTCCGATAGTCGGCAAAACCCTGTCTATCGTTGATTTCGTTCAGCGCATGCATCAGGCCGCCCTCGGTGACCCGGCGCAGCCTGTGCCGCTTCCCGATGATCAGGATCTCATCGCCCAGTACCTGTTCCTGTACTCGATGTCCGGCGACCCTGAGGACTTTTCGGCCCATGTCGACTACGACTATCAACGAGCAAAGATCTCGATCATGTTACGCACCAACAGCAATGCTGAAATCGATCAGCTGGTCACTGAACTGAGCACCTTGGCCAATCAACGCTTTCCCGATCACGTGACCCTGTCCTATGGCGGGGAAGTGGCGCAGACACTCGCCGTAACTGATGTCATGGTGCACAGTAAACTTCTGAATATCGGTCAGATTCTTACTGTGATCTTTCTGGTAGCAGCGATTGCCTTCCGCTCGTTTATTGCTGGGTTGTTGGTTCTCTCGCCGGCGCTTGTGGTGTTGTCAGTGGTGTTTGGTGTAATGGGCTACTTTGGCGTGCCGCTAAACATCCCCAATTCACTGATCTCAGCCATGGCGGTGGGTATCGGTGCCGATTACGCGATCTACCTGATCTACCGCATCCGCGAATATGCCAAACAGGGCCAGAGTTTGCCCCACGCTGTCGAAATGGCCATTAAAACCGCTGGCAAAGCCTGCCTTTTCGTCGCCACAGCCGTCGCCGGCGGTTATGCCGTCCTGATGTTTTCCTACGACTACAAGGTTCATATGTGGCTCTCCACCTTTCTCGTGCTGGCCATGCTGACCAGCGTTTTGGCAACCCTGACGTTCATCCCGAGTGTGATTCTGACCTTCAAACCAGCCTTTATTTTTCGCCGGCGTTCCGGTGATGGCGGCGCTGTGCTGCTAATCATCCTGGCGTCCATCGGGTTCCTCACATACTCCCAGGTGGGTTGGTCTGCTGAGCAGGGGGCAGTGGAAATCATGGAGCGCAATGCTGCGGTAACACGCTTTAGCACCTCCACAGCGGAAGCCGAATTTGTCTTGCAGAACAAGAGCGGATCCACCCGCACGCGCCGGTCAAATATGGCCTCCAAGCTCCAGGAGAACGGCCAGGACACCATGCGTCTGGTCCGCTTCAATGCCCCGGCAGATATTCGCGGCACCACAACGCTGTTGATTGAACACACTGCCGCCGACGACGACATGTGGGTCTATCTCCCAGCTATGCGTCGGGTACGCCGCCTTGTGGCCTCCAACAAAAAGGACAGTTTTATTGGCACTGACTTCAGCTTCGGCGATGTGATGGGCCATAAAGTTGATGACTGGCAGCACAGCCTGCTGAGACAAGAATTGCGCGGCGGCGTCGAGCACTACGTCATCGAGTCGTTGCCTATCAACGACAACGTGCGCACTAATTCCGGTTATGCCAAGCGAATGACTTGGGTGCGCATGGACAGCTTTGCCACGACCTACGTGGAGGCATTTGATGTACGCGGCCAACCCTACAAGACCTTCAGTTTCTTCGATATCCAGCAAGTTGATGCCGAACATGATAAGTGGCAACCGATGCGCGCCGAAAGCACCAACTTGCAAAGTGGTCACAGCACAACCATCAGCTTCAGCAACTTCAAGGTCGGTGAGCCGCTCAGCGACAAGCTGTTTTCCGCGAATAATCTGGCTATAAATTAAGGTACAAACGATGCGCCAATCTCAATTGTTACGCTGGGGAGCCGGCGCACTGGCAACGCTGCTGATTACAACCCAGGGGTACGCCAGCTCGCCGCAGCTGAACGGTGAAATCACCTCAGGCCTATGGTCATCCAATCGCATGCTGGACGACAGGCATGCGGTGTCCTCCAATCGTCTTAAGCTCAATCTCTATTGGCAGGCCTCCGACAACCTGCAACTGCGTTCTTCGGTCTCGGCACGCTCTTCACAAGAGCGGCTGAATGACAAGCGCGAAGGTGCCGGGGTGGATGAACTCTATATCCGCAACAGGGGTTGGCCCTGTACTGCGGCGCTAGGCAAGAAACTGGTCATCTGGGGGCGAGCAGACGGTATCAACCCGACCGATCTGGTGTCACCCACCAACTACCGCCGCCTGACCCCGGAAACCAACGATCAGCGTACCGGCAACTGGGGCCTGCATCTCGATTGCGCCGCGGGTCAGGGTCGGCTGCAAATGCATGTGCTGGATCGTTTTCGCTTCAATGATGTGCCCTTGCGCGCAACACCCGGTGTGCAGTTTATTGAGCAAGATCCGAGCGTGCGCCCGACTCTGGCGATTAAGTATGACGTACTCGCCTCCAGCGCCGATTGGTCAGTAAGCTTTATCGACGGGCACGACCCCTTTCCCACGTTCGCGTTACGCAATATTACACCCCAGGGCATCACTCTGGACCAATACGCCACGCGTATGCGTATGCTTGGCAGCGACCTTACTCTGGTGCGCGGGGAAACTGCTTACAGAGCCGAGATTGCGTGGGTCGACTTCCAACAGGCATCGACGGCATCGGTTGCCCGCCGACGACCTTACACCTCACTGATTGCTGGTGCCGAATGGTATCTTGGCGATCGCGAAACACTGTCGCTGCAGGGCTTCTTGCGACACTTGCGGTCGGTTTCAACGCCATCCAGCGATCCGCTGCTGGAACAGATTCAGGAGGCGCAGTCACTTGTCAGCAACGAATTGGATACAAAGCAGTATGGGATTACCTTCAGGTATGCCAGGCCCTTGCTCGACTCAAAGGCAGCCATGGATATCTTCGCCGTATGGACAGAGCCCCGAGGTGACTGGATGCTCAGAGGACGACTGAAGTACGCTTTAACGGACAGCTGGCGCATCAATACTGGTTTCGAGTTTTTTAGAGGCCCGGGGAATGCGTTCCTGGGGCAGTTGCGAAAAAATTCGTTAACCTTCGTCGAGGCAAGTTACCTGTGGTAAATCGATCGCAAAGCCTGCGCGTTTAAAACGGAGATACCCCCATGCAAATCTTGTTCATGTGTACCCATAACAGCTGTCGCAGTATCTTGTCTGAGGCTCTATTCAACCATTTGGCACCCGCCGGCATGACGGCAGTGAGTTCGGGCAGTTGGCCTAGTGGCCAAGTGAATGTCAGAGCACTGAAAACCCTCGAAGCCGCATGCATTTCAACCGACGGATTGACCAGCAAGGCATCGGATGTCTTCGAGCACTCACCACCAGATATTGTCATCACTGTGTGCGATCGTGCTGCCGGCGAGGCCTGTCCGGTCTTCTTCTTCGGCCCTGCACTGAAATTTTCAGAGGTGATCTGTGTAGACGAACGAAACCGATCAACGCTTCTGATAAGCCTCGGCCCAGGCCAGAGCAGCTATTGCAGGAAGGGGTTTGCTGTAGAAAAAACCCTGAGCCTGCTCACAACCCATTTCGATCAGTTTGTCCTGCATGGCCTGGGCTTCAATGCCCTCTGCCACTACCCGGCGCTTGAAGTTCTTTGACAAACTGATGATGGATTTTACGATCATCTCATCATCCGCATTGTTGAGCATGTCGCTAACAAACGAACGGTCGATCTTGATTTCCTGCGCCGGCAGGCGGCGAAAGTGGTCCAGCGAGGAATAGCCGGTACCAAAATCATCAAGGGATACTTGCACGCCCAGATCCCGGCATTTCAACAGAATGCCCATGATTCTTCCTGGATCGTTTAACGCCGTGGTTTCCAGCAGTTCAATAATCAGGCGCGAGCGTACATCTGGATCGCAGTCCTGCAAAGCCGCCTGCAAATCCTCTACAAAACCATCGCTAAGAAGATGCGTCGGGCTCAGGTTAATACTCAGAGAATAAGGCAACCCCAGCTGTTTCCATTGCTGCAGTTTGGCCACCGCGTCGGTAATGACAAACCGGCCCACCGCCGCGGCGTATTCAGTGTGCTCCAATTGTGGCAAAAAGCTGATCGGCCCAAGTAATCCTTTCTCTGGGTGATTCCAGCGAATCAAGGCCTCGAAGCCGTCCACCCGATGGTTAACCAGAACAATTTTGGGTTGAAGGTACATTTCAAACTGGCTTTCGCCCAGCGCCTTGGCGGTCTGCTCTAAAACCCGCACCTGCTCAACCCGGCTCACATACGTTTCGACATCAAAAATGCTGTAGCGATTGCGACCGGCATCTTTTGCCGCGTACATAGCCTGATCAGCATGCCTCAAGAGCAGATCCGGTGCGGACTGGTCCCTTGGGTATAAGGTAACACCCATACTGGCCGCAAGATCAAGCGTGACATCCTGGTGGTTTATCGGGCGCCGAATCGCTTCAAGCATACGCTCGTAAACCGCGTTATTTTCGACATCACGGATAATGGCTACAAATTCATCACCCCCCAAGCGGGCGATAATGTCGCACTCGCGAAGAACGTGCTGAAGCCGCGCAGCAACGGTTTTCAAAACCGCATCGCCTACTGAGTGACCGTAGTTGTCATTTATCTCTTTAAAACAGTCCAGGTCAATAAAACAAATGGACAGGGCGCCTTGGCGTTGGTCCGCGAGCGTCAGCTCCTGTTCGAACAGTTCGGTTAACCGCCTGCGATTGGGCAAACCCGTCAGAGGATCGAAATTTGCTGCCTGTTCAAGACCTTTCTGGTGTTCCTGCCGCTCCTTGTACATGCGTTTACGCTCAATCAACTGGCCCACCGTCTGCAACAGCGGCTCAAGCTCGGTGGCCAATTTATTGGTGTACCCCTCCGGGCGGTTGGCAAGCCCCACCAGACCAACACGGTTATCACCGGAAAATATGGGAACGCCCATATAACGGGTAATCTGCGGGTGGCCGGTTGGCAATTCCCCAGCCTGGCTATCGCTTTCAAACCCGTCACTTATCAACACGTCGTCTGACAGCATTGATGTATCGATCAGGCTATTCAGCCGTTCGAACAACAAACCCCTTGTTTTACGCTGCTGAGAGCGATCTGCTGATTCCGGGCTCCACGAAATATCGGTTATCGCGCCTACGCGTAGATAAGGGCTATTGTCGCTATTGGTCAGCATCTCGCCGATAAATCCGAACTGGCTGTCGGTCAACACCAGCAGATCGCTTAACAGAATTTCAAACGCGGCATCCTGATCGTCATCTGTGTGGAAAGTGTTCTGGGCCCGGTGAATAGCACGGTTCAGCCGCGACACTGGAACCTGCTTTTGATATTGCGATGCGTGGTAAAAGCGCTCCACTTCATCTTCAATCAGGCTGGCGAGCGTTCTTAATACATCCAGCTCGTGTTCCGGAATGTCACGCGGTTTACGATCCATAATGCACAGAGTGCCCATTTTGAACCCACCGGGCTCCCGCACGGGCATACCGGCATAAAACCGAACGTGTGGTTCACCAGTCACCAGAGGGTTGCTGCAAAAGCGTTCATCTTTGGTTGCATCCGGGACGACGAACACCGAATCCTGCTTAATGGCGTGGTCGCAAAAAGCGACGCAGCGCGGTGTCTCGCTAACATCCAGACCACGTTTAGATTTGAACCACTGCCGCTTTTCATCCAGCAGTGAAAATAAGGCAATAGGGGTGCTGTAGAAGCGCCGCGCCAGGTTAATCAGGCGATCGAAGCGTTCTTCTGAACCTGTATCCATGATCGTCAGCCGCTCAAGTGCAGCGAGACGGCGTTTTTCCAGAGTTACTGGATCCATAAGCTTCCTCCCATAGTGCCGGGTAGATAGTGCTGCGGCCGTCTAAATCGACCGTCCTGTAATTTACGACTGAACCCTATATGCCGTTCGAGGTGTTCTCGGCATCAAGTATTCGCTCTAAGCACTTATCCACAGACTGTTTGCCATGCACAGTGATACTGACCGAGCTCGGCAGGCGCCAACGTGCCATTAACAATACCATGAATTTCACAGTTTGAGCTTTGGGTAAGCTGAGCCAGACTGCACATTTCGCAGCCTTCAATGCAGAGCCACGACCATACTCACTGGTGCGCGCAGCATTAATCGCCATAAATTAGCTTGCTATGTACATAGCCATAGATCCGCTGCCAGACAAGGGCATCGGCGGTTTATGCCTGGTCGATCCGCGAGGTTAAGCTCTTGAAAAACAGCGCTTTCAGCCACTTTCTTTTATCCCCCATGACACATCCAAGCTAGAACCTGGCGCTGGCAGAAGGGGATAGCAACGTACACAAGCTTGTGATGCAGCGAAAATCTAAGATACAGCCTGCAGCTTAGCGATGGTTTTTTGCGCCAACGGTGACAATTCTGCGCCTTCGCTGTTGGCGTAAGCGATCACCTGCTGCTTCATGCTGCGAGCCCAAAATTTCTGTAGGTGGCCGGCGGCAACGTCGGTCACCTGGTCGTCGTCACCATGATGTAAATTGTTGGCAATAATTTGGTCGATCATTTTGATCAGGTTGGTTAATTGCTGGTCACTCACAATGTATTCTCCTGAACGGTGTCATCGCTTCCGGTGTAGATGACGTGGCGGCCCGGGCGGGCAAAGCCGATAAGGTTCATGCCGCTTTCGCGGGCTTCTCGGATAGCAAGAGCCGTTGGCGCGGATACCGCCACCAACGTGCTGATGCCAACGCTGGCGCTTTTCTGCACCATTTCAAAACTGGCGCGGCTGGAGATCAACGCGAAACCTTTGTCAAAAGCCTGATCGCCACCCTCACGCAGGCGAGCTCCGATCAACTTATCCAGCGCGTTATGACGGCCAACGTCTTCTCGTGCCTGAACAATCTGCCCGCGGCTATCGCACCAGGCCGCCCCGTGGGTGGCACCGGTTTGCAGCTGTAATGGCTGGTGATTCTTCAAGCTATGAAGCGCAGCCTGAACCGCGTCGTCTGCCGGTAGCGGCTGCGCCGGAACCCGGGCAATCGCCCGCGCCACGTGGGCCAAAGATTCGGTGCCACAAAGCCCGCAACCGGTGCGTCCCACCATGTTGCGGCGCTGCTCGCGCAAGCGCGCATAACAATCACCCGCAATGTGCATGTCTATTTCTACGCCGTTTTGCGTGGGTTTTATCTCGATGCTGAACAGTTGCTCTGGCTTTTCAAGAATGCCCTCGCTGATGCTAAAGCCCAGAGCAAAGTCTTTAAGATCGCAGGGCGACGCCATCATCACCGCATGGGACACGCCGTTGTACACCATAGCCACCGGCACTTCTTCGGCGACCCAGTCTTGGCCTGGCGCCCTTTCAATACCACCGCGCACGTTCACCATCGCCGCACTCACCGGTGCAGGGCATTCACCAGTGAGTGCGGCTTTGGCGTCAGGCGATCCGTTATTTGAGGGCGCTGACATGGGCATCACCCGAGTGCTCCCTAGCCGGTTTCGCAAAATCCTGCTGGCGCTTGTCAAAGTCGACAAAGTTACGCTGCCAGTCAGATGGCTGGGACACTTTTTCTACCTGCACGGCGGTCACCTTGTATTCCGGGCAGTTGGTGGCCCAGTCCGAGTTGTCTGTGGTGATGACGTTGGCACCGCTGCCCGGGTGGTGGAAGGTGGTGAAGACCACGCCCGGTAACATGCGGGTGCTAAGCTTCGCCCGCAGCACGGTGTGGCCTACGCGGCTGCTGATACCCAGCCAGTCGCCTTCTTTTACACCGCGCAATTCGGCATCACTGGGGTGCAGTTCCAGCAGGTCTTCCTCGTGCCAGTCGCTGTTAGCGGTACGCCGGGTTTGTGCGCCTACGTTGTACTGCGACAATATACGGCCGGTGGTCAACAACAGCGGGAAGCGGCGGCTGGAACGTTCTTCGGTGGCCAAGTATTCGGTCACCGCAAAGCGGCCCTTGCCAATGGGAAAGTCCGAAGTGTGCATAGTGGGCGTGCCATCCGGATGTTCGTCGTTACACGGCCACTGAATGCTGCCCAGCCGTTCCAGCTTGTCGTAATTCACGCCGGTGAATGACGGCGTCAGCGAGGCGATTTCGTCCATTATTTCAGACGGATGGCTGTAATTCATCGGATAGCCCAGGGCGTTCGACAGCGCTACAGTAACTTCCCAGTCTTCCATGCCGGCAATCGGCTCCATCACTTTGCGCACGCGGTTGATACGGCGCTCGGCGTTGGTAAAGGTGCCGTTCTTCTCCAGGAAGGTGGAACCCGGTAACAAAACGTGAGCAAACTTGGCCGTTTCGTTCAGGAAAATATCCTGCACGATCAGGCAATCCAGGGCTTTCAGCGCTGCTTCCACGTGATGGGTGTTGGGGTCTGACTGGGCGATGTCTTCACCCTGCACGTACAGCGCTTTAAAGGTACCGGCGATGGCGGCGTCAAACATGTTGGGAATACGCAGCCCGGGCTCGTGATCGATCTCCACACCCCACACCGCCTTAAAGCGTTCGCGCACTTCCGGGTCGCTGACGTGCTGATAGCCCGGCAATTCGTGGGGGAAAGACCCCATATCGCAAGAGCCCTGCACGTTGTTCTGGCCCCGCAGCGGGTTCACACCGCCGCCTTCGCGGCCGATATTGCCGGTGGCCAGCGCCAGGTTGGCGATACCCATCACCATGGTGGAGCCCTGGCTATGCTCGGTAACGCCCAGTCCGTAATAAATCGCGCCATTTTCGGCTTCGGCGTAAATTCGCGCCGCTTCCCGAACCTTGGCGGCCGGTACGCCGGTGACTTCTTCCATGGCTTCCGGTGAGTTGCGCTCCTCGGCAATAAAGGTGCGCCAGGCGTTGTAGGCCTCCGTATCGCAACGGCTGTTTATAAAATCTTTGTCTTCCAGGCCCTCGGTTATCACCACATGGGCCATAGCGTTTACCATGGCCACGTTAGTGCCGGGGCGCAGCGGTAAGTGCAGACCTTCATCCGCGTGAGGTGTTTTCAAAACGTCGATGCGGCGGGGGTCAATCACCACCAGCTTGGCGCCCTGGCGCAAGCGCCGGCGCATCAGCGAACCAAACACCGGGTGGGCGTCGGTGGGGTTGGCACCAATCACCACGATGGCGTCGGCTTTCATTACTGAATCAAACGTCTGAGTACCGGCGGATTCGCCCAACGTGGTTTTTAAACCGTAACCGGTGGGGGAATGGCACACTCGCGCGCAGGTGTCGGTGTTGTTGTTGCCGAACGCCGCCCGCACCAGTTTTTGCACCAGATAGGTTTCTTCGTTGGTGCAGCGTGAAGAGGTAATGCCGCCAATGCTTTCACGGCCGAACTCGGCCTGAATGCCCTTAAGCTTTTTGGCGGAGAACGCCAGTGCTTCGTCCCAGGACACCACTTGCCACGGGTCGTTGATGGATTCGCGAATCATTGGTTCTTTGATGCGATCTTTGTGAGTGGCGTAGCCAAAGGCAAAGCGGCCTTTTACGCAAGAGTGGCCGTGGTTCGCCTCGCCGCCTTTATAGGGCACCATGCGCACCACCTCTTCACCTTTCATTTCGGCTTTGAACGAGCAACCCACGCCGCAATAGGCGCAGGTGGTGATCACGCTGTGGGTGGGTTGGCCGGCCTCGATCACGCTCTTTTCCATCAGCGTAGACGTAGGGCAGGCCTGCACGCAGGCACCGCAGGACACGCATTCGGAATCCATAAACGGATCGTTCTGGCTGGCAGAGACTATAGAATCAAAGCCGCGGCCTTCGATGGTCAGCGCAAACGTGCCCTGTACTTCTTCACAGGCGCGCACGCAGCGTGAACACACGATGCATTTGCTGGCGTCGAAACTGAAATACGGGTTTGAATCGTCAATTTCTGCGTCCAGATGGTTTTTGCCATCAAAACCGTAACGCACTTCCCGCAGGCCCACCGTGCCGGCCACATCCTGCAACTCGCAGTCGCCATTAGCCGGGCAGGTCAGGCAGTCCAGCGGGTGGTCAGAGATGTACAGCTCCATGATATTGCGGCGCAATTTTGCCAGCTTTCCGGTCTGGGTGGTCACATCCATGCCCTCAGACACCGGCGTGGTGCAGGAAGCCGGATAGCCACGGCGACCTTCGATTTCTACCGCACACAGGCGGCAAGAGCCAAAAGGTTCCAGGTTGTCAGAGGCGCACAGCTTGGGAATGTTGATACCCGCAAGAGCCGCCGCCCTCAGCACCGAGGTGCCCTCCGGTACGGCAATTTCGCGCCCGTCGATAGACACCGACACCAAGGTTTCGGAGACCCTTGCCGGGGTACCGAAATCAAAATCGGGATTCAGGACGCTCTTGCCGGCTTCGTAATTTTGGGTGCCTGGATCGTAATAGTGCAACATGTCATGCCTCCACTGGGCGCGGGTTGGCCATCAAGTCTTCGGGAAAGTGTTTCATCACGCTTTGTACCGGGAAGGGCGTCATACCGCCCATGGCACACAGCGAGCCGTCTACCATGGTTTCGCACAGTTCTTGCAGCAACACCAAGTTGTCATCACGGTTGGTACCGGCACGGATGCGGTCAATCACTTCGACGCCGCGCACTGAGCCAATTCGGCAAGGCGTGCACTTGCCACAGGATTCAACGGCACAGAACTCCATGGCAAAACGGGCCTGCTCGCCCATATCCACTGTGTCGTCAAACGCCACTACACCGCCGTGGCCAATGCCTGCGCCCAATTTGGCGAAAGCTTCGTAATCCATGGGCGTATCCCACTGACTTTCCGGCAAATACGCCATTAACGGGCCGCCAACCTGAACAGCTCTCATCGGCCGGCCGGTAAAAGTGCCACCACCAAAATCTTCCAGCACTTTGCGCAAGCTTGCACCAAAGGCGAGCTCAATCAGGCCTCCGTGCTTGATGTTGCCCGCCAGCTGAATGGGCAAAGTGCCCAGGGAGCGGCCCATGCCGTAGTCTGCGTAGGCTTTGCCACCGTGAGCCATGATGTAGGGCACGGCCGCCAGAGACAGCACGTTGTTCACCACCGTAGGCTGGCCAAAAAGACCTTTTATGGCAGGCAGTGGCGGTTTGGAGCGAACCAGCCCACGCTTGCCTTCCAGGCTCTCCAGCAGCGAGGTTTCTTCGCCGCAAATATACGCGCCGGCGCCCAAGCGAACTTCCAGACAGAAGCTGCGGCCGTTACCGCAGACGTTGTCGCCCAAATATCCGAGCACCTCGGCCCTGCGGATGGCTTCATCCAGCATTTTTTGCGACAGCAGGTATTCCGAGCGGACGTAAATGAAGCCCAGAGTGGCACCGACCGCCAAGCCGGCAATGGTCATGCCTTCTATCAGCATGTAGGGGTCGCACTCCATTACCAGACGGTCGGCGAAGGTGCCGGAATCGCCTTCATCGGCGTTGCACACCACGTATTTCTGCTGGTTTTGGGGCTCGTCCAGCACGGTCTGCCATTTTATGCCGGCCGGGAAAGCGGCGCCGCCACGGCCGCGCAGGCCAGACGCTTTTACTTCATCCACAATGCCCTGAGTGGTCAGCGCAGCTGCTTTTTTCAGGCCGGCAAAACCGCCGTGGGCAATATAGTCTTCAATACAAATCGGGTCGGTAATGCCAATGCGGGCGAAGGTCAGGCGCTGTTGTTGCTGCAAATAAGAGTGCTGGGAAATATCGCCCAGAAACAGCGGGTGTTCGGGGTTACCGTCAAACAAACCGGAGGCCACCAGCTCATCCACCTGTTCCGGTTCCACCGGGCCATAAGCCACGCGGCCATAGGGAGTTTGCACTTCCACCAGAGGTTCCAGCCAGAACAGTCCACGGGAGCCGTTGCGCACCAGATGAAGCTCAATATTTTTTTGAGCTGCCGCCTGTTGAAGCTTCTGTGCTACGCGGTCTGCGCCCAAAGACAGGGCGGTGGTATCGCACGGCACATAAATTGTTGTTGTCATGGAGTTTGCTCCTGCCTTTATTTTAGCTGAAGAACAGACGTTGTGAGGGCGTCTACCAACTGGTCGAATTTCTGCGGCGTTACGCGGCCGATAATGTCATTGTTCACACGGATAGACGGGCCGCAGGCGCAGTTGCCCAGGCAATACACAGGCACAAGAGTGAACTCGTTGTCGGCGGTGGTATCGTGATAGCCCACACTCAGGCATTCCTGAACATGACGCTCAAGAGCGCGCCCACCGCGAGCTTGGCAGGCTTCGGCACGGCACACCTCCAGCAGATTGCTGCCGGACGGGTGAGTGCGGAAATGGTGGTAAAAAGTGATAACACCGTGAATGTCGGCGCGGGTCTGCTGCAACATTTCCGCAATAATGGGTACAGCACCTTCCGGCACATAACCAACGCGGTCTTGTATGGCGTGCAATATGGGTAGAAGCGCACCGGGCTTGTGCTGAAGGGCTGCGACTTCCTGACGAATAACATCAGGGTTCCAATCGCCGGCAACAGGCGTGGACATAACCGCCGCCTTTGGGTCGGCTGTCTCTGACATATGCATAATTGTTCCTACCTGTTTTTATTTTGGTACAGTAGTGGATCGCTCAATAGTGCCTAAACTAGCACTCTGCCCCAACCTACGGAATATGAATAAAAGTGCATAACAAAAAATTGAACATCTCACCCGCCTGGATTTTTAGCACCGCTAACGGCGAACTGTTTGAGCCGGTTCTGTTTCGCCTGCTGAAAGGCATCCGCGACACCGGTAAACTCACCGCAGCGGCAGCAAGCGCGGGTATTTCTTACCGCCACGCCTGGAACCTGCTTAACCGTGGCAGCCATATTATTGGCTTACCACTGGTCATCATGCGTAAAGGCCAAGGCTCCCAGCTGTCGCCCCTGGGCGAAAAACTGCTGTGGGCAGAGCATAGGGTCGGCGCGCGCCTAGGGCCGCAAATAGACAGCATGACGGCCGAACTGAATGACCAGATTCAGCAACTGCTGGCCAACACAAAACCAACACTGCGCCTGCACGCCAGCCACGGTTATGCGGTGGCGCTGTTGCCTGAAGTGGCAGACCAGCTGAACATCAACCTTCAATACCGTAATCCTGCAGAAGCGATTTCGGCGCTCAATCGCGATGAATGCGACATCGCCAGCTTTCACCTGTCTACTTGTCCGCAGTTGGCTCGCCAAATTTTGAGCCACTACCGGGATTTACTCAGCGACGGCAGCCATCGACTGATTCGTTTTGTGACCCGGCGCGAAGGCCTGATGCTGCGCAAAGGCGAACATTCGCAGGTGCGCAGCCTGAAAGACTTCAGCCAATCCGGGTTGCGCTTTATCAGCCGCGACCTGCATTCCGGTACCCGTATCCTGTTCAATCTGCTGTTAGAGCAGCAGGGGCTGGATGCAAACAGCATTAACCGCAGTGGCCAGCAGGAATTCACCCACACCGCCGTGGCGGCGTTTGTGGCCTCCGGCATGGCCGATGTGGGCTTTGGCGTGCAGGCCGCGGCCGAACAGTTCGGCCTGGACTTTTTGGAACTGGCCTGCGAGCACTATTTGCTGATCTATCGCCCAGAACACCTGCCGCAAAGCACGCTTGACCACCTGATAGAGCTACTTCGTGCGCCCGAACTGCTTGAGCGCATCCATAGCGTTCCAGGCTATCAGCTCGACCAACCCGGCCAGATTACGGGGTTCGACGAGCTGATCGCTTCCGACCAATAGCCTGGAACCGGCCGACCCTGCTCGTTAAAACAACGCTGCCGCTTTAGCCAGAGCAATGTACAAGCCGATCAGGAACGGTATACCTACCGCCATCCAGGCCAGCACACCGGTAATCCCGAAAGCTCCACGAGCGGCGGTTTGGGCGTGAGACGACACACCGCTGTCGCGCTGCAACCTACGCTCGCCTTCCAGCTCTTCGTCGGTCATGTGCAGTGAATGGTCTACCGGCTTGATCAGGCTGTTACAGATCAGACCCACCACCAACAGCCCCGCCATAATGTACAGCGTGCGGTCGTACACCAAAGCTGGCTCTATTCCCGCCTCCAGTTGCACCTCGCGGATCAACGCGATAATCACCGGCCCAATAAGCCCTGCTGCCGTCCAGGCGGTTAACAGCCGGCCATGAATCGCACCCACCATCTGAGTGCCGAAAATATCGGCCAGATACGCGGGTACCGTGGCGAAACCACCGCCATACATACTCAGGATCACGCAAATGGAAATAACGAACATGCCCGCCATACCCAGGTGTCCCCAGGTGGGCAACAGGCAGTACATGGCAATGCCGAGCACAAAAAAGACGAGATAGGTGTTTTTGCGGCCGAGCTTGTCAGACAGCGACGCCCAGAACAGGCGACCAACGCTGTTGAACAGACTGATCAGGCCAACCAGCCCGGCAGCGGCTGCTACAACGGCGGTTTTCTGAGCGGCAGTGAGCGCCACTGCAGAATCCTTAATGCCCACAAGAGCGCCGCCGAAAACATCCTGCAGCATGGGGCTGGCCATGGAAATCACCGCAATACCCGCTGTTACGTTCAGAAACAGCACGCTCCAGATCATCCAGAACTGATGGGTTTTCCAGGCTTTGCTCAGGTGTACGTGGCCATGAGTGATCATGGCATTGGCCTGTTTACCCTGGGGTGATTCCCAACCCGTTGGCTTCCAACCATTGGGTGGCACGCGGAAGCCCAGAGCGCCGGCCATCATCACAAAAAAGTAGATAACGCCCATCACCATTAACGTGCTGGCCACGCCTTTGCCACCATCCGCCGAAAAGTAGCCCATCAGCCAAACCGCCAGCGGGGCGCCCACCATGGCACCGCCGCCGTAACCCATAATCGCAAAGCCGGTCGCCATGCCGCGGCGGTCGGGGAACCATTTAATCAACGTAGACACCGGGGTGATGTAACCCAAACCCTGGCCAATACCACCCAGCACACCGCAGCCCAGATACAACAGCCACAGTTGATGGGTCATCACACCCACGCCACCCAGAATCATACCTCCACCCCAGCATACCGCAGCGATGGCGCCGGCTTTACGCGGGCCGGCGTGTTCCAGCCAGGCGCCCCACACCGCGGCTGAAATGCCCAGCATGGCTATAAAAATACCGAAGGTGTAAGTCACATGGCTGACGGCCCAGTTGCAGGACGTGGTTGTCATGGCCTGAAGTATGCCGATATCGGCGCAGGCCACCGGGTCTGCAGTCGTCACCAAATTGGCCATGGGCAGCCAAAACACCGAAAAGCCGTAGGCCATGCCGATGCAAAGATGAATCGCTAGCGCCGCCGTGGGCACCAGCCAACGATTGAAATTGGGGCCTGCAACCGTGTTCTCACGGTCAAAAAAACCGGGTTTGGAGCGCGCCTCGTCGCCGTTTTGTAAACGGTCCTGTGTTGTGCCGTCCATCAATCACCTCTATTTTGTTGTTGTCATTTTGTTATTTTTCACAGATTAAAATTGATCGCCCAGCACTGACATATGCACACGGAAACATATATTACTGACTGACAAACAAGCGAGGCGGAGTATTGATGTGATTCTTTAGATAGTCAAACAACAAATAGGTATTTAACCTATGAATTTTTATGCCTATTTAAACCTATCGGCAACCGCCCTGTAACGCCCAAAAACAACGCCAGCGACAAACCCGGCGTAACCCGGCGTAACCCGTTTCAACTCTGCTTGTTAACCGTGCCGGCTATGGGCAGACTTACAGCAGGCCAACGCGATCCTTTTGCCTGGCCTTGTTTGCCATTCTTGATGTGGAGTTGTGATGGACCCGATGCTCACCCTGGTGGGTGCCCTGATGCTGGTGATCAGCATTGTTTTAAGCCCGCTGTCTAGCCGGGTGGGCATGCCGGTGCTGCTGATTTTTTTGGTGGTCGGCATGATGATGGGCGAAGACGGGCCAGGCGGCATTCGTTTTGATGATTACCAGCTGGCGTTTCTGATCGCCAATCTGGCCCTGGGCGTGATTCTGTTAGACGGTGGTATGCGCACCCGTGCTGAAACCTTCCGTGTTGGCCTGCGCCCCGCTTTGGTATTGGCTACCCTCGGTGTTTTTCTAACCGCTGTCGGCGCAGCCGTAGTCGCCTGGTGGGTGTTTGATTTGCACTGGATGCTGGCGCTACTGGTCGGCGCCATTATCTCGTCTACCGACGCTGCGGTGGTGTTCTCTATGCTGCAAGGCAGCGGCATTCATCTTAACGAGCGTGTCAGCGCCACGTTGGAAATCGAGTCTGGCAGCAACGACCCCATGGCCATTTTCCTGACGTTGTTGATGGTCACGCTGATTGGCAACGCAGGTGAGAACAACGTTGGCCCCGCCTTGCTGTTACTGGTGGAACAGTTTGGTATTGGCAGCATTGCCGGATTAATCGGTGGCGTCGCCGTCGTCGCGTTGGCCAATCGGATGCGCCTGGCGCCGCCGCTTTACCCACTGCTGGTAGCCGCCGGTGGTATCGCGGTATTTTCAGCCACCAACGCTTTGGGTGGCAGTGGGTTTTTGGCGATTTACCTGACCGGTGTGGTCATTGGTAACCGGCCGGTACGCATGATGCCGATGATTCTGCAGGTGCACGACGGTCTGGCGTGGCTGGCGCAGCTGTGCCTGTTCCTTATGCTCGGGCTTTTGGTCACCCCTTCCGAGTTACTGCCCCTGGCGGGCGGAGGC
Source organism: Marinobacter sp. LV10MA510-1 (assembly GCF_002563885.1). Taxonomy (GTDB): domain Bacteria; phylum Pseudomonadota; class Gammaproteobacteria; order Pseudomonadales; family Oleiphilaceae; genus Marinobacter. The sequence goes on from NZ_PDJA01000001.1 coordinate 3,025,725, forward strand.
CTGATATTGGCGCTGGCACTCATTTTCGTGATTCGGCCGCTCACCGTATTAGCCACACTCTGGCCATTTGGTTTCAATCGCCGTGAGCTGGGGTTTATCAGCTGGGTAGGCCTGCGCGGTGCGGTGCCTATTGTGCTGGCACTGTTTCCCATTATTGCCGGCCTGCCAGACGCGCAACTGGTGTTCCACGCCGCCTTCTTTATCGTGCTGGTGTCATTGCTGGTTCAGGGCACCACCATGGCGCCTTTGGCGCGCTGGCTAAAGCTGGAAGTACCCGCCGACAACGCGCCGTTTCGTCGCTTTCCTCTGGACGCCCCGGGCGCCGGCGATCATGAATTAATGCTGTTTCCATTGCGGGGCAAAAACTGGGAGCTACCGCGTCGCCTGGACCAGCTCAAGTTTCCAGATAACACGGCGGTGGCCGGCGTATTCCGAAACCGATTGTGCCTGCAATCACAAGCCGATCTTGAAGTGATTCAGGGCGACATTATCGCCGTATTTGCCACGCCAGGCGTTTTACCGGAACTGAACAAATCACTCAGCGGGGCCTACACGCCCGGCCACTTGGCCGAACGTGCGTTCTTTGGCGACTTTGTGCTGAACGGCGACGCTCTGCTGGGCGATGTAGAGCAGGTTTACGGCATTGAATTTGATGAGCTGCCGCCCGACTTGTCACTCGCTGAATGCTTTGCCCAACGGACCAAGGGCCGCCCGGTTATTGGCGACCTGGTTGCTCTGGGGCCGGTTACGCTGGTGGTGCGTTCAATGAACGGCGACACCGTTGCCAAGGTGGGCCTGAAAATGGACGCCCAGCAAAACGCAGCCGAGGCAAAACATAACAACACCGAAGATGACAAAACCCATTAACAACTGCACCTTCAGTCATGATATAAACATTCTAAATTAACATTAATCATTGGTAAGTCGGTTTTATGAGTCTGGGTCGATTGTTTGTTTTATGTTCACTGCTGCTGACTTTACTCACGCCCCAAGCTCTGGCTTCGGATTTGCTGGCGCGAGCAGACACCCGTCTTCCATTTCCGCATTCGTCAGACACCGGCCAACTGCCGTCCATTACCAAAGTACTGGTGCAAAAAGGCGAGCGTTCACTGCAGTTACTCAGTGGCGAGCAGGTTATCCGCCAATATCGCATTTCACTGGGCGACAACCCCCAGGGCCACAAGCTTTACGAGGGCGACAGCCGCACCCCCGAAGGCGAATACTCCCTGGACTGGCGCAACGCCGGCAGTTCATTTTATAAGTCTATTCACATTTCCTACCCCAGCGCCAAAGACCGTGAAATGGCCGAAAACTGGGGCCTGAACCCAGGCGGTAGCATCATGATTCACGGCCTGCCTAACGGCACCGAAGACGATTTTGCCTTTGCTTTTTTCGGGCTTGACTGGACGGACGGCTGCATTGCCGTCAACAATCAAGAGATTGACGAAATCTGGCAACTGGTAAGCGACGGCACCCCGATTGAAATCCTGCCATGAGGCCCCTGCTAGAAAGGAGGCCCTTGCTAGAAAGTCAGCTAAGTGCCGGCATTAGAATAATTTTCTGATATGAAACGCGGTGTAAGATTACGTTGTTGTCATAAGCTTCGGACATTTACCTACGCTTAGTTAACATTTGGTGGCAGAGTGATTTACACTGTCGATAGCTTCGGTGGTCAATCGCTTATCAGACCTGTATTGGCAGGAGGCAAGTTGGCGGGATGTCAGCTATATTGATTATCGGACTTCGGGAAATACAACGACTAATAAGGGGATTTACAATGCGTAAACTGACGATCGCTGGGCTTGCACTGGCAGCTGCTTTGACTGCAGGCTGTGCCACTACTGATGACGCCGCTATGAGCGAAGCCAACGCTACAGCTAATTCAGCTGAGCAAACAGCTGAAAATGCAATGAACACCGCCAACAGCGCCGCCAGCTCTGCCCGCTCTGCCAAGCAGACAGCTGAGCAAGCTCTGGCTGCTGCCAATGCTGCTCAAAAATCTGCTGACGAAGCCAACGAGCGCGCCAAGCGCATGCTTGACCAAGCCAGCAAGAAGTAAGCTTTGCACTATAAAAAAGGCCGGTAACTCCGGCTTTTTTTGTGTCTTAATTTTGTATCTGAAGCAACCACGCTTGGGCGCTCTCTGGCACCTGCGCTTAAAAATACAGCTGTTGCCCAGCATTTTCTGGGGCCTTTACAGACTCACCTTTCGCCACCGATGTGATTTTCTCACCAATCACCATAGGCAAACCGCTTGCCTGATCAACTGCAATCTCAATCGCCCTGCGCCGTACTTCCACTTCCGGGTGAGCAATAGCCAGACGTTCCAATTGTTCCACAGTAGCCAGCCAAAGCTTGTTGCGATCCGCTGCCGAGTAATCTTCCTGGGGTCGATGCACTTCCAGCCACACCTGACCATTGGCAACACCTACTTTCACCGATTGGCGTACTATTTGTACCGGTGTGCCCTTTGTAATCTGATAAGCAAAACGCGAAATGTCTTCGTTATACATGCGAAAACAACCGTGGCTGACCGCCATGCCAACACCGAATTTTTTATTGGTGCCATGAATCAAATAACCTTGCTCACTCAGCATAAGCGCATGGCTACCCAACGGGTTATCTGGCCCCGGCGGAATCATGCGCGGCAGGAAATCGCCAACAGCGGCGTGCTCGGCACGAATACTCTCAGGCGGATACCAGGCTGGTGAAGTAAGCGCCATGGTCACCTGAGCGTTGGTTAACGGTGATGGGTTTTCTTCGGTACCAACGCCCACCGGGTAAACCTGAACGCCGCTGTCGGTAAAGTAATAAAGGCGATATTCCGCCAGGTTGATCACAATACCTTCGCGCTTCGCATCCGGCATAACATAGTGCCTGGGCAGAGTAATGCTGGTGCCTTCGCCGGGCAACCACGGATCTACTCCAGGGTTGGCTTTCACCAGCTCCAGATAGCCCAGAGCCTCAGCGATACCTATATCTGCAAAGGTGTCTTCGTAGCGGGTTTTAAACACACTCAACTGCCCGGCCACATCGCCCTGAATACTGTAGGTAGCCACTCTTGCTGTTTTATCAGCCGGAAGAGGTTTGGCTGCGCCTTGGGCCAGCAGCAAAGGCGCAAAGGCTGCACTCAGCAACAGTGTCAATAAACGCATTTTCACACCCATACAATTCTACTCAAAGACAAAAATAGACAAAAATAGACAAAAATAGACAAAAATAGACAAAGTTCAGACCCTGGACCCAGCCAGGAGTTCCATTACGCACAGGCCACAAAGGGAGCCCGGCGGCAGAACAAGTAGATTACTGGCGCTTGGCTGCAGAAGGCAATCAATACCGGCGCTTTCAGATGCGCATTTTCCACACTGGAATAATCGCCAATGCCAAAAATACCGTCAACAGCCCCTAGGCAAACTGAAACGCTTCTACCGTAGGCATCCCGTTTTGATGATCACTGTGTTCGATTGCCAATGCGACCATGTTGACACCAAAGGCCCCGCCAAGCTGTCGGGTAAAACTGATAGTGCTGGACCCTGCGCCCAGCTCCTCCGGTGCCAAAGGATTGAGCGCACCCATCGACAGTGCCGGTAGCATTAACAGACCGGCCTCGGTGGCGCTGGAACCCAATGCGGCCTGAGCGATAAACCATTGGCGGCGCCGAGCAGTAGCAACCCCTGCCATAACCGTGGCGACGGCGAGCCAGCGCCAATGCTCGCCGTAGCGCTGTTGCAGCCCCGCTACCGAATTGTCAGCCACCGTTTACCTTTGCTTGTGCGCGTTTTCCAGAATCGTTCCAAAAACCCGCAGCGTCACTTCGATGTCTTTTTCGCTGACGCCTTCCAGCATTTCGTCACGCAGGCGATCTGCGCGAGTGGTCATCTCGTCCATAAACACACGGCCACCGTCGGTCAGATGCAGGCGGCGGGCGCGGCGGTCGTTCGGGCAAGGGCGGCGTTCAATCAACTGCTGGCCTTCCAGGCTGTCTAACAGGCGCACCAGCGTCGGATTTTCAATGGCCATTAAACTGGCCAGTTCGCGCTGGGTTAAACCTTCGCCACCAGACTTTAAATAGAACATGGTGCTCCACCGCGCCTGGGTAACGCCCAGATCTTTCAACCGTTCGTCCAGCATCTTGCGCCAGCGCCGGGTAACACGTGCAATGGTAAACGGGAACTGCTCTCTCATCGGTGATTGCTCCTAGGTTTTGGCAAGCCGCCAGCGTCATGAAAGCCGCAGAGCTAACAATGCCAGAACCTTACTTTATGAAAAATTCGATAATAGCATGCTAACCATGCGCTTAAATACAAGTTTGCAATAGTAAGCAATATTTGAAAGCAGGGAAACCGCAGCGCCCGCCTTTTTAGCGGGCAGGCGCATTCTGGAGGCTATCTTTGGCTATTGAGCTTTCATCCGGTTCGCCGTTTGCCGCATCCACTACGACCTCTGGCGAATCGGTAAACTCCGCGTTGCGGGGATCCATTTCGGCCAAAACCATAGACGTTTCGGGCATAGCCGGCACAAAGTGTTCCTGATCCTCCACCCGGATGTCCTCGGTGTGAGTAATGCGATAACTGGTCGCCGCGGCCAGCACAGTCAGCGCAGCGGCATAGCCATAAAACAGGCCCTGTGGGCCCAAAAGCTGTATCAGTTTAGACAGCACTACAGGTCCGATAACGCTGCCAATGCCATAACTAAGCAGCAACGTAGCACTGGCGGCAACAATGCGAGAACTTTCCATACGGTCATTGGTGATCGCCACGGCTACCGGATAGATGCTTGCAGACAGGCCTGTAAATACAGCCACCGCCAGCGTTAGTGCCAGTAACTGATGGCTACCCAACATACTGACCACCAGCGCAGCAATGGCCGCCAGTACCGATATCCAGAACATGATTCGACGGCGGTCAAAGCGATCGCACAAAATCCCAATCGGCCAGGCCAGAAGCATGGCGGCAAGAATAGCGCTGGCCATGAAGTTGGCGGTCTGGCTTACATCCAGACCCACCAGGGTGGCGTAAACCGGCCCCAATGCATAAAAACTGCCAATCAGTATGCCGGCCATCACGGCTCCGGCTACGCCGGTGAACGACTCGCGCGCCAAAGTAAACACCGAGAGTCTCGGTGAAGGCGCAATTTCTGGCGCCTCCATTCGCGTCATTGCCAGGGGCACCAGGGCCAGCACTAACAAAATCGCAGCCAGGGAGTAAGGCACGTAATCTGCGGGATTGCCCACATTGATCAATAACTGGCCACCAACAGCCGCCAGCAAATACACCACCTGATACACCGCAAACAGGGTACTGCGATTGGCGTTGGTCGCGCGGCTGGAAAACCAGCTTTCGATGACCACCAGAACGCCAGCCATACTGAACCCCGAAACCGCTCGCAAAATTGCCCAGAAAACCATGTCAACGGCCATGGGATACAGCAACGATGCCACCGCGGCGATGGTCGCAAACACCGCAAAGGCCCGAATATGCCCTACCCGCGATACCACTTTTTGCACAAACAAAGTGCCCAGTACAAAGCCGATGGAGTAGCACACCAAAACCGTACCAATGGTATCCGGCGCAACACCCTCAATGCTCAGGCGAACACCCAGCAACGTCATCAAAAACGCGTTTCCGCCGTTCAAAAGCACAATGCTAAAAAGCAGCGCAAATAATGAGGCGACCATTCGGGTCATGGCGGAACTCCGGAATTACCAGGTGAAGACAGATTGTGATGTTGGTGATCGCAGCAACAGGTGTTTTCCGGTAAAACTGCAAAGCTTTTCGAGCGCCGCCATTAAACCAGCAGCAACATCGCCAATGCACTAGGCACTTGCCGCTGTTACTAGGTGTTACCTGGTGTTTTAGCCAGCGAGGAGACGGGATTTTACAATTTTTTACATTAATGCGCCGTAACAGATCACATGATTGCGAAAATGTACCATAATAAACTTACGCACAATTGATGAGTTCATCGTTATGAAAAAAACAGAATGGCCCATCCGTTGGGATTTGTTGGTTCGATACCGCCTGATTGAAGCCGTTGCGTTGTGGGAAGGTCGGCTGACAACCAACCACATTTGTTACAGTTTCGGCATTGGCCGCCAGCAAGCATCCAAAGACATTAACACCTACCTGCGTGAATTAGCGCCTGGTAATTTGGAATACGACCGCCACTTGAAAGGCTACGTGCCAGCCAGCAATTTCAAGCCGGTGGTTACCCGCGGCGAAATCAGCGAATACCAAGATCTGGTGGCCAGCCAGCAACAGCTCAGCAGTGTGTTTGCCTCGCTGGAAGTTCGGCTACCCGGCAGCCATTCGGTTTCAAGCCCCGGACGGGTGATTGACCCAGCCACCATGCGCGCCGTGGTCAGCGCTATTCGCGGCGGCCGACAACTGCGGGCAAGCTACGTGTCTCTCAGTCGCCCGGAAGCGGTTCACAGCGTATTGGAACCGCATACGATGGTGTGCGCAGGCAATCAATGGCATGTTCGCGCCTGGTGTGATGCCAATCGCGAATTCCGCGACTTTGCCATCAGCCGTCTACGCAGCGTTCCTGAACTGCTACGCCAGAAAGTTCGCCACGGCGTTTCCCAAGACGACGACTGGAACCGTGAGGTTACATTAGAAGTGGCGCCGGACCAGCGCCTGTCCCCGCCGCAGCAGCTTATTATTGCCAACGATTACGACATGCAATACGGCAAATTGACGGTAACAAGCCGCGCGGCACTGGCGCCCTATGTTCTGGCGCAGCTGGGCATCACCGTAAACACCCAGCACCCTGACCCACTGGTGCAACAGCTGGAACTGATCAACCCGGACAGTCTGGGCTTTGGTAGCAAACGCGAGCAGGCACTTAAAACCATCGCCGCCTGTGGTTAAGGTTAAGTTAAGCGCTCGAATGTGTCATACGTTCCGGGCGTGATCACACCTTCCGGATCGATTCTCATCCGCTTACTCTGCTGTTCGGTGTTGGTACTCCCAGCGCTGGCAGCAGCGAGTTCCTGTGGCCAATCTGCAACAGTCATTACTGAGGTTCAAGGTAATACAGACACCTCGGCGCTGGTGGGTCAAACCGTTACCGTTGAAGGCGTATTAACCCAGGACTCACGCCAGGCCGGCGGCTTTTCCGGGTTTTACCTGCAGCAGGCGAATACGCCTGCGGACTCTACTCGCTCTTCCGCACTGTTTGTATATACCCGTCATAAAGGGGGCAGCTCGGGCCAACGGCTGCGCGTTACCGGTAAGGTTAAGGAACACTATGGGCTGACAGAGCTGGTGGCGGTAAGTGATTTACAGGTGTGCGGCACCCAGGCACTCCCAGCTCCGGTGGAGGTGTCTTTGCCTTGGACAAGGGCGCCTGAAAGCCTGGAAAACATGCGCGTCCGCATTAACGGCCCGCTCAAGATTACCGACAGCCATCAGCTAACGCGCTTTGGTAACGTATCGTTGGCAGCCAAAGACCCCTTGATATCTACCGAGTTCATGGCTCCCGGAACAGCTGCCCTGCGCCACGCCAGGCTGACTTCCATGAACACACTGGTTCTCGATGATGGCCACGCTCGACGCAACCCGCCCTCACTGAACTGGCTGCCAGCCTACAACGCCACACAGCCGGGTTCAGCCGCTTCCAGTCTGGTGGCCGGCACCCAGGTTCACGGCCTGACCGGCGTGTTGGACTACCGCTACGGCGCCTGGCGCCTTCAACCCGATCAGGTGCCCAGCCTGGAACCTCCGTCGCTACCCGAGCCGGCCCCGGCAAAGCCAACCGGCTCGAATCTGCGGGTTATGACCCTGAACCTGAACAACCTGTTCAACGGTGATGGCCGCGGCCAGGGTTTTCCAACCAAACGCGGGGCAAAAACACTGGCCCAGTACCAGCGCCAGCTGCAACGTTTAAGCGCGGGCCTGAATCAGGCCGGTGCCGATCTGCTGGCGCTGTCTGAACTGGAAAACGATGGCTACGGCAGTCACAGCGCCATCGCCCAGCTAGCCGCCAGCCTTGGACCGCAATGGCGTTTCATTGCACCAGTTAACCCGGCTGCGCAAAAAGACGCCATCCGCAACGGTTTGCTGTACCGCGAAGATCGGGTGAAGGCGCTTGGGCCAGCACAGTATCTGTCTGCTGGCGGCCGCCCCGCGCTAACCCAGCGTTTTGTACTGAAAAGCGGAGGCCTTCCGTTCAGGTTGGTGAGCGTACATCTGAAATCAAAATCTTGCCGTAACGCCCGTGGAGAAAACGCCCAACAGAACGATGGCCAGGGTTGCTTCAACGCGGTGAGGGTAAAACAGGCAAACGCACTGCATCAGCAACTGGGTCAGCTAGACAGAAGTAACGTCTCGGCAGGCACCCTGATCACCGGCGATTTCAACAGCTACAGCAAAGAGCAGCCCATCAGCGAACTGGCCCGCGCCGGTTACACCAGCATGGTCGCCCACTTCCACCCATGCACACCGGTGCGCTGTGAACATTACAGCTATCGCTTTAAAGGGGCTCGGGGGTCTCTGGATCACGCCTTGGCATCCGCGGCGTTAAAACCGCGGGTGCTGTCGGCAAGGGTCTGGAATATCAACGCAGATCAGCCTCGAATAACGGATTACCGCAGCCATTCAAGCCCGCAACCGTGGCGTTCTTCCGATCACAACCCGTTGATTACCGATATAAAGCTGTAAAGCCCGCGATCAATCGATACCGATAATTTTGTGCATCTGCAACGTCAGGCGCCAGCGTGGATTCGCCAGGCAATAATCGGTCGCTTTACGGGTATTACTCTGCTTGATTACATCCGTGCTGGTTTCCGGCACTGACGGAGACGCCATGGGCGATAAAAAGAAATGCTCGGCCTGTATGTGCAAAAAGCGCTCGGGCAGGGCCTTTTGCTGCGGGTACACCAACTTGAGCTCGTTGCAGCGTTCAATGACCACTGGGGCATTGGCTTTGGGGCTCACGCACAGCCAGTCAATGCCGGCGGGCGCCGGCAAGGTGCCATTGGTTTCTACGCCAATTTCAAATCCGGCCTGGTGCAGGGCATTAATCAATGGAGCATCTAGCTGCAGCAGCGGCTCGCCGCCGGTGCACACCACATAGGGCTTGCCGGGTGCTGCAGGCCACAACCCCGCAATGTGCGCGGCCAAGGCCTCAGGCGTAGCAAAAACGCCGCCATTCTGGCCGTCGGTACCCACAAAGTCGGTGTCACAAAAATCACACACCGCGGTGGCACGGTCTTTTTCCCGGCCGGTCCACAAATTGCATTTACTGAAGCGGCAAAAAACCGCTGCTCGACCAGCCTGGGCACCTTCGCCCTGCAAGGTATAAAAGGCTTCTTTGACCCGGTACATCAATGGTGCGCCTCGTAGGCAATGGGGTCTTGCTGCTGATGCTCGGCAAACGCCTGCAGGCGTTCGACACAGGAACTGCAACGGCCACAGGCTTTGCTACGGCCGTTGTAACAGGTCCAGGTATGGCTGTAATCCAGGTTCAGCTGTAAACCGAGGGCTAGAATGTCTGCTTTGGTGAAGCGCATGAACGGAGCCTCCACTGCTACCGGCTGGTAGTTCGCAACTTTGCACACGGCGTCCATTTTTTCCACAAACTCGGGACGGCAATCCGGGTAAATCGCGTGGTCGCCACCATGGGCACCGAACCAGACTGCGCTGGCTTCTACGGTGACGGCATAGCCGGTGGCCAATGCCAGCAAGATCATATTGCGATTGGGCACCACGGTAGATTTCATAGAATCTTCCTGGTAATCCCCCTCGGGCACGTTAATAGTTTCAGACGTTAGCGCGGAGCCTGCCATCACGTCGCTCATGGCGCGAATATCAATCACCTTGTGTGGTACGCCCAGCTGCTGACAAACCTCTCGGGCACAGTCCAGTTCGCGCACATGGCGCTGGCCGTAGTTGAAAGATATGGCATGAACGTTCAAGCCGTCAGCACGTGCCTTGTGCAATAAAGTGAAGGAGTCCATGCCTCCGGAATAAATTACAACCACGGTGTCAGTCATTCAGGCGTCCGTTAGGTGGGCGGTCGATGTGCTTTGATGTGCTTTATTGTAACAGCGTGCCGGCAGTTTGGGTTCGCACATGCACCGGCGGCAAGGTAAACTCGTTTTTAAATGCATCCCAGCTATAACAGGTGACGTTATAAGTAACCAGATTCCGGCCTTTATTGATTTCGAAGCGTCCAGCCTTGATCTTATCTCAAGCTATCCTATTGAGGCTGGCCTGTGCCTTAACGGTAAATACCTGCATAGCTGGCTGATAAAACCCTGTGAGTCCTGGCTGGACTGGTCAGAGAGCGCAGAGCAAATTCACGGTATTGAACGCGATGAACTGACCCAGAACGGCGAAGATGTGGTAACCGTAGCGCGTGCGCTAAATCGCTTGCTGCCGGAACAGGTGTTCTGTGATGCCTTCACCTTCGATAGTTTCTGGCTGCACCGGTTATTTCGCGCGGCCGCCATAGAACCGGAGTTTCAGCTGGAATCCGTGTCGGTGCTACTCAACAGGCGGCAGGTTAAGCTGTGGCCCGATGCCCGCCAACACGTTATCAGCGAACTGGGTTTGCCGGTGCACCGGGCCGAAAACGATGCCCTGATTCTATCGCACACCTGGCAACGGCTTAGCCGCTAACACTCCAAAAAAAAACGCAGCCCTAAGGCTGCGTATAAAAGGAGAGATCCGCCCAATACCCGATAAACGGCATGGTGGATAGCACAACGTAAAAACATGACTAAGCTAATTATGATCGCGGGCCAGAGTGTCGTCTGTAAGGGTTTGCCACAAGCTGCAAGAGCAGATTCTTAATCCGGTCTGGCCACTCATTAGTTCACGCCAGGACGGGTTATGATTTACGCCCTTGGCCCGGCAGCCACTGCTATAATCCTATGGTTGTGTTCTGATTCATCACCCTTGCCGAGCCCGAGCCATGCCGCAAACCTCTGTTACCGATACCCTGCGCGAATACCAGTCGTTACTGGAACTGCTCGATGACGCCTATTGGGAAGCCAGCTGTATCGAACACAAAGACATGCTCTACGACATCATCAGCATTTTCAGCCAGGAAGTGGCCGAGCTGAACAAACTCAGCGTTCAGGACCACCACTACCCCTACGAAGTGATCACCGAGGGCATCCGCCGCATAGTGCCAAAACTCGAGAGCCTGGACGAAGCCCGCGAACTGATCATTCAGCGCACCCAGACCCTGACCGACTTTCGCGACATTCTTTCTTCTGTACTGGGCATTCTGGAAGACCAGCTGCGCACGCTCTAGAACGCTGTCTGAAACAGCTGTAAATTACACGCCAACGTGCACCCGCTGGCCTTCAGGCAATTGCGGAAACGCTGTGCTGACCTTGTACAGAAATTTTCCCAGCGCCGGTAAATGATGGCCCACAATCGGGAATCCGGTGGTCAGCAGGCTGACTGAAATATCCCGCGCCGAATCTGCCCAGCAAAACTTGTTGATGAGCCCCACGTGGCCAAACGCATAACGGCTGTTTGGCCCCCATACCCCGACCGGATCGCCCCCCAGCATCATCCCGGCACTGAAGCGCATAGGCAGCATCAGGATGCGATCGAGTTGTAGCGATCCGAACTGCTGGATTGCGCGCTGTACCGTAATCTCGCTGCAGATACGCTTGCCATTCCACACGCCACCATTGAGCATCATCTGGAAAAACCGCCCCATTTCCTCGGCGGTACCGTACAAGTTGCCGGCAGGTATCACCGCCTGCTGGAAGCGGGGGTCATTGGTCACCGCTTCCACCGATTTGATATCGCCGCCCAGGGCTCGCTTTACAACCCGCGACACCGGCCAGGTAGGCCGCGGGCCCGTGGCGTAGTTAGCCGCCGGTACGGTCAAATCCGCCGCTGCAACGCCATAGGTAAACCAGGTCATCTCCATGGGCTTGCGAATATAACGGTCCAGATACTGCTGTATTGTCAGGCCGGTCACGGTTTCCAGAACCCGCTGCAGCACAAATCCGCCGGTAATAGCGTGATAGAAGACTTTTGAACCGTCTACCTGCATCGCCCGTTCCTCACACAGTAGGCGCCAGACTTCTTCCGGATTCCACAGCACCTCGGGTGGCGTGTCACCGGGAATCGCCGGAATACCGCCGCGATGGGACAGTATCTGGTGCAGGGTGATGGTGCGCTTGCCGTTATGGGCAAATTCCGGGCAATAATAAGCCACCGGGTCCATCAAATTGACCAACCTTTGTTCAGCCAGCAAGTGAATCAAAAAAGCCGTCACCGCTTTCGACGCAGAGAAATAACAGACGGGTGTGTCTGTGGTCATCGCTACCCGCGGCGTATCAACGCTGTCGTCCGGGCCGTTACCGCGGGCATGACCGATAGCGCGGTGCAGCACCGACTCGCCCCGGTGACGCAATGAAATCTGGATACCCGGATGCACGCCGGTACGGTAGAGGCTCTCGACACTGCGCCATACCTGCTCCACCGACTCTGGTCGCAACCCTACAGACACAGGATTTTCCCCGGCCGTATCACGGCAGGTAACGCTGGCAAGATCCTTGGGCACTCTGCACGTGTGAAGGGCGCGGCGAGTGAGTGCGTTGATGGGGCTGAGCATGTTATTTCTCCATGAGGGCACGGCGCCGCAGCTGCGCGCTTATCGCGTGGATTAAATTGTTATACGGCCTAGCCCAAAATACACCAATTATTACGACTGAGCAGATGGCGCTGCGCAAAAGAATCCTGGTGCACAACCCGAAGCGTGAAACTTCTTTTAATACGCTGACGGTGCCGAGCAATCGCGGGTCATGCTGACATCCGATGACTTGGGGGCCGACGATTCCGGGGTGATCACAAAAAAACGGTCTGGGGCCAGCCGCTTCGCGGTGGTCGAGGCCGCCTCAGCCGCCTCGGTACAACCTTGCTTCAGCCTCGCTTCGGCGAGGTTGTTCCAACCCGATGCAATGTCTGGAAACCGATAGGTCATGGCCTGATAGTGTTCGGCTGCCGCGGCCCACCGGCCTTGCTGATAGGCAATGTTGCCCAGCCCCAATAACGCAGCGGGCTGATCCGGCCAGGCTTTTGCGGCGGCCAAATAAGCAGATTGCGCTGCAACAGGTTGCTGTGTGGTTTCCAGATCGTGGGCGGCCATCAGGTAAGGCAACGGCTGTGCGGTTATTGGGATTTGGCCCGGCGGCACTATTACTCGCGCCCACCGGCCTGAGCGGTTCCAGGTCGCCATGAAAACGGAGACGTTCTGCCGGTAGCCCTGTTCCGTTCCGGTGTGAAGAATCAACGCTTCCTGGGCACTGTCAAAACCGATAACAACAGCAAAGTGCCACTGCGGCCACCAGTTGAACCGCAGGTTTTGCAGCACCAGTACCGGGTGGCCTTCGCTCACTTCGGATAATACGCTGGTTAAGTCGGGCTCCAGCGGATACACCAGCATGCCGTATTGGCGTGCAGCGGCGACCATTTCAACCTGCAACGCTCCTTGACGCTCTGGCAGGTACACCCGGTCGATCAACTCATCAGGGGTGGCTCTCACATTCTGTGCGTTCAGCATCATCGCTAACGAAGCTGGGCCACACTGATACTGTTCCTGAGGATGAAATGGCACGTTCGTCAGCTCAGCGCTTGCGAAGCCGGTTGGCCACTGCGGCCCGTTGGCGCACCCTGAGAGCAGAACTCCCAGGAGTGCGGCGGTAAGTAGCCTGCTTGGTTTCAGTAAAAAAATGAACATGCTGAAGCCATTACCGCAGGCATCTGACGAACGGGAAGATATCCGTGGCGCAAAGCATATCGGTGATGATGAACACCAGCAAAAACAGCACGACGATTCCGACAACGCCTTCACCAGCCGGAGCCGCCGCCAGCTGTTGTTTGAATTCCGCCAGTTCAGAAGGTGTTAGGCTTTGAATACGGTCACGCACCTCCTGTTCTCCAACACCCATGCTGGCCAGAGTACCTTTTACATCATCGCGCTCCAGCATCTGCATCAGGGCCTGGCGGTCAATATCGGCACGCTGCTCTGTTAATAATTCGCCGGTGCCGACAATGCTGGCAGAGGCGGGTATTGCCCACATTGACGCCAACATCATAACCATCGCCATAATGCCTGAAATAGATTGCGTGTAGCCTCTGATTGCCTGCACGGTTTGCTCCTCATGTTCTTCTGTTGTTTCGGTGTATTGTTTCGGTGTATTTTTTTGGATCACTCAGTACGACAGTGAAGCCGCTTGTGGAACAGTTTCCGTTAAAATCAGGTTATTCACAACTAGCACCCGGCCCCATTAATAATCTTGCCATGGCCGGCACCAGGTAAGAAAATCATCGCGCCTTCACCCCTACGTCATGGGTCAGCCATAGACGTTGACGCTCAAACACAGAACGGACGGCCTGACTGAAAAAAAACCCAACGGGCTTCGGGTTAGCGTCTTGGGATGGTCGGCACTTCGTATCTTTCTTCAGCACCCCGTTCTGTACTTCCAGTTATTCGTAATTGGGGCCATACTGAATTTTGGGTCAATCAGTTGTGGCTAGAGGCAATAGACATGAGCAAAGGACAAGACAGTAAAAAAGCTGAGAAAAAGAAACCGCTTTTGACCGCAAAAGAAAAGAAAGCGGCCAAAAAATCGAAAAAAGGTGACACCAATGTGTTGGGAAACTAAAAAGCTCTGATAATAGAGAGCTCTAATCTTAGAGATTTCTGACAATAGAAAGATCAGACAACAGACAGATTGGATAATAGACAGATCGAATAACGGAAGCGGCATGACCCCTGCTATTGATGTCGCCCGCGAGGCGGGCATTGAACACCAGGTACATCAGTATCACCACGACCCAGCCAGCACTGGCTATGGCACCGAAGCCGCTGAGAAGCTCGGTCTGAATCCGGCCTGCGTGTTCAAGACTCTGGTAGTGGCGGTGGATACCAGGACTTTAGTGGTGGCCATTGTACCGGTGAATGCCATGCTCAGTATGAAGCTGATTGCCAAAGCAGCGAACGGCAAAAAAGCCAGTATGGCAGACAAGCAGCAGGTACAGCGCAGCAGTGGTTATGTTCTGGGTGGGGTTAGCCCGCTGGGGCAAAAACGGCCGCTGACGACGTTCATTGACGAGTCAGCGCAGCTGTTCGAAAGGATTCATGTCAGCGCCGGTCGGCGAGGCCTTGAAATTGAGCTGGCACCGGAAGATCTGGCTGCGCTCACCCAGGGGCATTTTGTGGCGTTGCGTCAGGAGTGATGCCCGACTGACTGGGTAAAATCTCTACCCATAAAAAAACCCGCAAGACGGTGACCGTTTTGCGGGTTTTTCAATTCAGCGGCTCGGGTTATTGACCGGGCCGCTGCCACACCAAGGGTGTTAAACCGAAGCGCGGGCTTCTTCCATCAGCTTGTTCAGCGTTGCGCTGGGCTGCATCACTTCGTTCACTTTTCCTGCGGGCGCGTGGTAGTAACCACCCAAGTTTACTGCTTTGCCTTGAATCACTCTCAGTTCTTCAAGAATCTTGTCTTGGTTGGCTCCCAGCTTTTCTGCCAGCTTGGCGAAGAAGGTTTTCAATTCCTTGTCTTCGTCCTGCGCGGCCAGTTCCTGTGCCCAGTAATGAGCCAGGTGGAAGTGGCTGCCACGGTTATCTAGCTCGCCGGTAGAGCGCGACGGAGACTGGTTGTTTTCCAACAGGGTTTCGGTCGCTTTATCCAGGGTTCGGCCCAGCAGGCGTGCACGGTGGTTGTTGTGCTTTGCACCCAGCTCGTCCAGCGATACCGCAATGGCCAGGAACTCACCCAGTGAATCCCAGCGCAGGTGGTTTTCTTCAACCAGCTGTTGCACGTGCTTGGGCGCAGAACCGCCAGCACCGGTTTCATACAAGCCACCGCCGTTCAGCAGCGGTACGACGGACAGCATTTTCGCGCTGGTGCCCAGCTCCAGAATCGGGAACAGGTCCGTCAGGTAGTCACGCAACACGTTGCCGGTTACCGAGATGGTATCCAGGCCGCGGATCAGGCGCTCCATGGTCCAGCGAATAGCACGTACTGGCGACATGATGCGGATGTCCAGGCCATCGGTGTCGTGGTCTTTCAGATAAGTGTTTACCTTCTCGATCAGCTGGGCGTCGTGGGCGCGTTCGTCGTCCAGCCAGAACACAGCCGGCATGCCGGTAGCGCGGGCACGGTTAACGGCCAGTTTGACCCAGTCACGGATGGGCAGATCTTTGGTCTGGCACGCGCGCCAGATGTCGCCCTTCTCGACGTTGTGCTCTGTCAATACCGTGCCGTCTTCAGTGATTACGCGCACAATACCGTCTTCTTGGATTTCAAACGTTTTGTCGTGGGAACCGTATTCTTCGGCTTTCTGCGCCATCAGGCCCACATTTGGCACTGTGCCCATGGTGGTCGGGTCAAACGCGCCGTTGGTTTTGCAGAAGTTGATAGCTTCCTGGTAGATAGTGGCGTAAGTCGACTCTGGCATGACCGCCTTGGTGTCTTTCAGCTTACCATCACGGGCCCACATCTTGCCGGAGTTACGGATCATCGCAGGCATGGAGGCGTCTACGATAATGTCACTGGGCATGTGCAGATTGGTGATACCTTTGACCGAGTCCACCATGGCGATTTCCGGGCGGTGCTCGTAGGTTTTGTGCAATGTTTCCTGAATTTCTTCCTGCTTTGACTCTGGCAGCAGCTTGATTTTCTCGAGCACGGATGACAAACCGTTGTTCGGGTTTACGCCGATCTCGTCAAACACGTCGCCAAACTGGTCAAACAGCTCTTTGTAGTAAATCTTCACCGCGTGACCAAACACGATCGGGTGGGAGATTTTCATCATGGTGGCTTTGACATGCAGCGAGAACATCACGCCGGTGTCTTCACAGTCTTTAATGGCCGCTTCGAAGAATGCACACAGCGCTTTTTTGCTCATGTTCATGCCGTCGAGCACTTCGCCGTCCAGCAGCGGCAGTTCGGCTTTCAGCACGGTCTGTTCGCCTTTCTTGTTCTCGAACACGATGCGGCTGTTGGTGGCCTTGTCCAGGGTGACGGACTGCTCTGAGGAGTAGAAATCGCCGCCTTTCATGTGCGCTACGTGGGTGCGCGATGCCGGGCTCCACTCGCCCATAGAGTGCGGGTATTTGCGGGCAAAGGCTTTTACCGCGGCCGGAGCACGGCGGTCAGAGTTGCCTTCACGCAATACCGGGTTTACAGCGCTGCCCAGTACTTTGCCATAGCGGGAGGTGGCGTCTTTTTCTTCGTCGGTCTGCGGGTTTTCTTTGTATTCCGGGACTTTATAACCCTGCTTGTTCAGCTCTTTGATGGCAGAGCGCAGCTGCGGAATAGAAGCAGAAATGTTCGGCAGTTTGATGATGTTGGCGTTGGGGTCTTTGGTGTATTCACCCAGTTCGGCCAGGGCATCGGGCACTCGCTGGTCTTCTGCGAGGTAATCCGGGAAGTTGGCCAGGATGCGGGCTGCCAATGAGATATCGCTGGTTTCAAAATGAATACCGGCCGGCTTAGCGTAGGTTTCCAGGATTGGCAACAGTGACCGGGTGGCAAGCGCTGGCGCTTCGTCGGTCAGTGTGTAGATAATTTTGGTTATTGACTCTGTCATGTTCGTCCTCGAGCTATAAAGGGTGGATTCAGGACGGCCACGGCCGCCAGCTGTGCTGGGCACCTCTGGCTCTGGCTGTGACTGGTTGGTGGCTTTTATTAGACCTGCTACGATAACATTTTTTTGGTAATTGCGGCTAAGATCTTAGTATAAGGGCGGATTTTGGTGGTGTCGCCTTGATGGGGCCGGCCCCGATTTAACCTTCCTGCGGCAACAACCCTGCTTCCTGCAAACACGCCTGAATAGCATCCAACGCTTCCGGATTGGCCAAGGCGTCGCGGTTGTCGCTACGGGCAGAGCCGTTGATGAGGCGGGCTACAGCGAGTTCTACCTTTTTGCCGCTGCGGGTGTAGGGGACGTCCGACACGGGAATGATGTGGCGGGGTACGTGGCGGGGGCTGGCGCCTTTGTGGATTTGGGTTTTCAGGCGTTTTAGCAGTTCTTCGTTCAGGGTTTCGCCGTCGGCCAGAACCACCAGCAACACCACTTCTACGTCGCCTTCTATCTGTCGGCCAACCACCAGGCTGTCTTTTATGGCAGCTTCCGTTTCTACCTGCCGATAGATTTCTGCGGTGCCGATGCGAACGCCACCGGGGTTTAGAGTGGCGTCAGAGCGGCCGTAGATGATAGCGCCGCCGTGTTCGGTGAATTCGATGAAGTCGCCGTGGGCCCACACGCCGGGCGCAGAATTGGCGAAGGTGTCGAAGTAGGCGTTACGATAGCGTTCGCCGCCTGGGTCGTCCCAGAAACTGACGGGCATAGACGGCAGGGGCTGGCGGCACACCAGTTCACCGCGGCCGGAGCTTACGGATTGGCCGTTGTCGTCAAAGGCGGCGGCGTCTACGCCCAAAAGGCGACATTGTATTTCGCCGCGGCGTACGGGCAGTAAAGGTGTGGAGCCTACAAAGCAGCCGCAGATGTCGGTGCCGCCGGCGATGGAGCCTAACAGGGCACCCGGTGCGCCATCTATGTACATCCAGTCGTAGTCTTCTGGCAGCAGCGGCGAGCCGGTTGAGAACACGACTCTGAGAGCGCTTAGATCCAGATCCTTAGCCGGGGTCATGCCGTCTTTGCGGCAGCCGGCCAGGAAGCGGGCGCTGGTGCCAAAGTGGGTGACTTTTTCGTCGGCTACGGTTTGCCACAGCATGTTCAGGCTGGGATAACCTGGCGAGCCGTCTACGGTGATCACCGCTGCTCCTGTCAGCAGGGCAGATGCCTGCCAGTTCCACATCATCCAGCCGCAGGTGGTGAAATACATGAAACGGTCGCCGCTGCCGACATCGCCGTGCAGCATCAATTCTTTAGCGTGGTTAACCAGCAGGCCAGCGGTGCCGTGTACGATGCACTTGGGTTTGCCGGTGGTGCCAGAGGAATACAGGATATACACAGGGTGATCCGGGGCCACCGGAGTGAACGACGGCTGTTTGCCTGCGCCGGCTGCAATGGCGTCGTGCCAGTCGCTGACCAAAGGGCCTTCGATGGCCGGTGCGTCTGGCAGCTGCGGCACGCTGACCACGCACTTCAGTGAGGGCAGGCCGCTGATCAATTGGGTAAATTCCTGCTGGCGCTGGAATACTTTGCCACCGTAGCCGTAGCCGTTCACGGCAATCAGCGCGGTTGGTTCAATCTGGCCGAAACGGTCCAGAATGGCGCCAATGCCGAAATCCGGCGACGCTGAACTCCACACGGCGCCCATGCTGGTGGCCGCCAGCATGCCTACCATGGCTTCGTAGCCGTTGGTAACAATACCGGCAACCCGGTCGCCTTTGGTAACGCCCTGGCTGCACAGATAGGCTTCCAGGGCGCCCACGTCGGCACGCAGTTCGGTATAGGTGCAACGCAGTACCGGGCGGGTTTCGCAGAAGGCAACAATGGCTTCGCTGTTGGCGTGTTCGCTTTCAGCGTGGCGCAGCAGGTTGGCGGCGAAGTTCAGGGTCATACCCGGAAACCATTCGGCGCCGGGCATGTCACGCTTGCCCAATATCTGTTGCGCGGGCGTGTGGCTGATCAGTCCGCAGTAATCCCAAACAGCTTTCCAGAAACCGTCCAGATCGGTCACCGACCACTGGTGCAGAGCGTGATAATCTACAAAGGGGCCGTAACCCAGACCTTCCAGCCAGTGTTGAAAGCGCCCCATCTGGCTGTCTTTTAGGACGGTGTCAGAAGGAGACCAGACTACCGGGGATTGTTCGTTGTTATTCATCATTTTGCGCGAGATACCCCGTCCTTCAGGTCGGGGAGGGATAGCGCGTCGTGCCTCAGCGCGACTCGTTTTCCCTGTCTCCCTCCTCCTTTGGTTGGTTGGGTTGGATGTGATAGCCGTAGCCATCCGCTCGTTGGGTTAATGTGCAATGCCGATATGAGACGCCTTGTATGGCACCGCCCGATGTCTGGATGTTGAAACTGCCGGTCTTGCGAACGGCAACCCTGCCTAGCCAGGTGCCAGCTTTCGTGCCTGTCGGCACAATGGCTCGCACCCTGTCGCCAGTCTGAAACCCTTGGACTTTCTTCTGGCGCATCAGGTAACCGCGGGGGAAGCCGTGCTTTGTTAAGCGTGTGCGTTTATAACTGCCGCGCCCAGTGGCTTTGATTGCCAAGGTTGGAACGTCCCAACCCTCTACGATCTCGACTTCTCCGACGCAAGCCGCATCCAGCGCGTGTGTCTTTGGAATGCGCAATCGACAGCGATTGAACTTGGTGCGGCCGCCGGTACCCACTTCAACCGGCAGGCCCGTCTGCTTCAGTGTCTGATATAGAGTCCACCGGGCGGAGTTGACCGCTGAAGCGTCTCTTAAGGGCTTTTTGCACTGTTTGAGGATGCGATCCAGCCTGGCCTGGTGGTTCTTCAGCCGCTTGGACGATGCAAAGAAATCAGCCAGAGGCTGCCTGCCTTTCTCTTGGTTGCACGGCCGGCACGCCAATGTCAGGTTGCTGATGCGACTCGAACCACCGTTGGCTTTTGGGTCGATATGCTCAATTTGCAGTGGGGTGTCTTTGTCGGTGCAATAAGCGCACTCGCGCCCCCACTTCTCCAGAAGGTATTCGCGGACCTCGTAGCCGAGCAAGGTGCCCTGCTGATATTCGACACCGCTGACTTCCGGGTTTTCCATCTTTTGCGTATCGAATCGAACCAGCTCTTGGCTGATAGACACAACCGGCACCAGAGATCGAAGCCGATTCAAGAATCTGGGTGCCCGGTAACGCAGCTGGTTGCGACGCCGGCGACGGAACGCCCTGCGTTGCTCCAGTGACTTGCTGATCTGACGACCGCGATGGGCCAACTCCATTAACACCAGAACGTGTTGCTTCTGGCCGCTTTCTCGAACCACTGCAATCCCGCTGGTTTTGCTGCCGGGATCGATCTTGATACGGACCGGCTGTGTGATGCCACCGGCACGGTCTTTCAGCCGGATCGTAAACGGATACGCACGCACCACCAAGGCTCGACCACGGCCGAGCAAAAGCCGTGAGCGCTTTTCCGAGCACGGCATTAGTGGTTGCTTGCGTCTATCCAGTACGAAGACCGACATCGTTTTCCTTTCAATGAATGCCCTTACGGGCCTTGTGACGGAGGCCGAAGCCTCTCTCCCCTCGGGAATGTCTACCACCGGCTCCCGCTTGCGCGGCAACTGAAACCTTCGGTGCTTTACCTTTCGCCAGCGTGACCCCAGTCTTCCAGAGCGCCGAACTGAGGAAGCATTCGGCGGTGGGTCTTAGCGACCTGTGATAAACGTAGCGGGTTGGTGTCCGCTTTCCCTGGTCAACCTGGCTTGCAGGGTGTTCCCTACAAGCCCCGTCCTTCAGGGCGGGGTAGTTGACCCGTTACTCCGTTTTCTTACTGCATGTGCCAGCCGTGGCTGACCACAATAGATTGCCCCGTTAGCGCCGCTGACGGGAAGGCCGCCAGGTGCACGGCAAGTTCTGACACGTCCGCCAGAGTTGTGAACTCTCCGTCTACGGTGTTTTTCAACATTACCTTAGAAATTACGTCTTCCTCGGATATGCCCAAAGCCTGTGCTTGCTCGGGAATCTGCTTGTCCACCAGCGGCGTGCGCACAAATCCGGGGCAGATAATATTACTGCGCACACCGTATTCGGCGCCTTCTTTGGCCACCGCGCGGCACAAACCCAGCATGCCATGTTTTGCAGCCACATAAGGGGCTTTCATCGGTGATGCTTCTAACGAGTGTACCGAGCCCATATACAGGATTGTACCGCCACCTTTGGCGTACATGGTTTGCAGCGCAGAACGAGTCAGCAGAAACGCGCCGTCCAGGTGCACGCTCATTACCTGTCGCCAGTCTTTAAAGCTCAGCTTATCCAGTGGCGCAATGTGTTGTATGCCGGCGTTGGCCAGCACAATGTCCAGGCCACCCCAAGCTTCGACCACCGAGTTAACACCCTGCTCCACGGCCTGTTCGTCGGTAACATCCATGGCCAGTGCCATGGCACTTCCACCGGCGCTGTTGATGATTTCAGCTACTTCCTGCGCCGTGTCGTAATCCAGATCGGCCACGGCCACTCGGGCGCCTTCGCGGGCATAGTGTTCAGCGATGGCGCGGCCAATACCACGGCCTGCACCGGTAATCAGGGCAATGCGATTGTGCAGGCGCATAGCGCTGCCTCCTTTGAATGAGAGTTGTTAACACAAACCTTGAAAACGGAACCGGCGGGGCTCATGTCGTGCGTGGTGAAAACTCGAGTGCCAAATACACTGCCGGAGTATATGGCCGGCTTTCTCAAGGAGCAAACCGACTGTGATGGCGCCAGCAGAATGGCCTATTACACTGCAACAACGTATTAAAGAGCGTCACGGGCTAAAGTTCATACTAAGCTGAATATTTTACGAAAAGGAGTTTTCACGCCATGTCCCACGCCGCCGGTTATCCCAGAAAAATACTGGGCGCATCCATTTTTCTGCTCACAGCGCTGGCGTCATTGCCAGGCTGTAGCCATTACTCCGGCGTGGAAAACCTGACCGGACCAGAGCCGAAAACCACCGAATATGACGTGATAGAAGGCTTGGTATACACCCCGGAAAACTGGCCCCAGACACTGACCGGCGACTTATATTTGCCCCAGCAAAATGGCCCCAGCCCGGTCGTACTGATGGTGCACGGGGGTGGCTGGAACAGCCGTTCGCCGGCGGACATGGTGTGGATTGCCGAAGAACTCGCCGGCCACGGTTTTGCGGTGTTCAACATTGCCTACCGGTTTGCGCCCGAATACACCTTTCCCGCCCAGTTGCACGACTTGCAGGTAGCCCGCCAGTGGCTGGCCACCAACGGTTCGCGCTATGGCCTGGATACCCAGCGGGTCAGCGGTTTCGGGTTTTCATCGGGTGCGCACCTGATTGCACTGCTGGCGGTGGTTGCCAGCAGTGATAGCGATCTCAATCAGCCTTACGGCGGCGCAAACACCCAGCTTCAAGCGGTGGTCGCCGGCGGCACACCAGCGGATTTGACCAGGTTTAATTCGGGCAAGCTACTGTTTCAGTTTCTGGGCGCCAACAAACAACAGATACCTGAAACCTATCGCATTGCTTCGCCCATCACTCACATAACTCCGCAAACACCACCGTTTTTTCTGTTTCACGGCGGCATGGATTCACTGGTGCCGTTTTCCCAGGCTGAAAGTTTTCATCAGGCTTTGTTGCAAAAGGGCGTGGACAGCGGCCTGCTGAAGCTGAACTTGCGTGGCCATATCACCAGTTTTCTGACCGGCAGCAATGCCGTAGAGCAGGGCCTGAAATTTCTAGCGCGTCAGCAGATGCCCGAGGCCAGCCAGTGACGTGTTTGGCTTTTTTATTAAGTATTAACCCATTCGCAGGTAGGGCAACAGGCTAACGCCCACAATTACCCCTAATGCGATAATTGCCGCCAGCATTCGCAGTGGGTGGCGCGACAGCATACTGCCGTAGCCGGTTTCGCCCCGGGCCACACGCTCCTGCCATTCCAACTGCTGTTGGGTTTGGCGCTGCTGCTGATAGCCTGCAAGTAATTGTCGCGCCCGCTCGGCTTCGTCGTCATCGTGAACCCAGAAACCGCCCATACTGATGCCCCAAAAACTGGGCGGCGTTTCGTAATAGCGCACTTTTTCACGCTCGAACAGATCACGAATGTCGTCTGCTTCGTCGTCGGGCACATGGCGTAAATTCATTAAATGGTGGGGCATGGAACCTCGTTGGGGTTGGTCGGTGGCGACCTTGGCTATATCCTAGCACCAAAGCAGGAAGCGCCGAATTCATCAACGGGTTATTCCATGGTAAAGCAGTCAGCGTCAAAACCGTCAATGACCAAGACGTCCATCACCAAACAGCCTCTTCGCCTGTTGATGGATTTCGACGCCCAGATTCAGCGGGATGGTCAGCAAACATCAGACTTTATTCATCGTCGCGACCGGAAGTTTGCGCTGAACTGCGAAGAGCACAACAGCCCAAGTGACCCGGCACACTGGCTGGCCTGGCTAGGGCGCTTTGACAACAGCTGCGAGCAATCAGCAGGCGCTGGCCAATCCACAGAGCAACGCTGGCAGCGGATCAACAGCGGTTTTATAGCGATGGGCGCGGTGCTGGGTATTATCACCATGGCCGGCCTGTTGTTTTACGACGGTGGCCAGCGCATTAACGTGACCGTGATTATTGGTTTTGTGGCTCTGCAACTGCTGCTGGCGCTGCTGACCAGCCTGCAGTCGGTGATGGGCTGGCAACCCTGGCGACCACTGCTGAACCGCTGTATGCCTGCTTCCGACCCGGCCTTGCAGCCACTGCAGCCCGCTCTTATGGCGCGGGCTGCCCAGGGCGGCGGGCTCAGTTTTGCGGTGGCGGCTTTACTGACCCTACTGGCGATGGTGGTGACTCAAGATCTGGCGTTCGGCTGGAGCACCACCCTGAATACCGCCGCCAGCGGCTATCACCAACTCACCAGCGCCCTGGCCAAGCCTTGGGCATGGCTATGGCCGGCCGCGGTACCAGACCCGGCACTGGTGGAAGCCACCCGGTTTTTTCGCGCCGGCACCAACACCGCACTCACACCGGCACGCTGGGGCCAGTGGTGGCCGTTTATCAGTATGCTGTGGTTGGTGTGGGTTGTGTTGCCACGCCTGTTGCTGCGCCTGCTGGCAAGCGCGCTGGTACGTTTGCGAGCGCGCCAATTGTTACTGCGCCACCCGGGGCTGAGCGCCCTGCGCGAACGCATGGCAACACCGGTGCTGGATACCGGCGCCGGTCACAATGACGCAAGCGACTTGCCCGACACCCGGCACAATACCCTATTGCAGCCGCTTCCGGAAAAAGCGCAGCTGCTGAGCTGGGCCGGCGCGGGAACCGTCACTGACAAACAAACACTGCCCGCGGCTCTGGCCGCTATCTGCCCAGGCCCGGCGCTCGATGTTGGCGGCCTGGCGAGCCTCAGCCAGGACCAGCAGGCAATTGCCCAACTGGCTGCCAACAGCGATGCAGTCACCGCCCTTATGCTGGTGCGCAGCTGGGAGCCGCCCACGGGCGAGCTGCTGGACTTTTTGACCAGCGCGCGCCAGAGCTGGCCTGCCGGCAGCCGGGTTTGTTTGCTGCCATTAGCGGCCGAAACTCGGGAGCCATCCGCCACCGCTACAGACCGCCAGCTACAACCCTGGTTACGTTTTGCAGAACGCTGCCCGCCAGGTTTTGTTACAGTCGGAGATATTGCCATCACCACAGGACTGTCGCATTCATGAATCAGGCTCCGGTATTTGCAGTGGTGGGCCACCCTAACAAAGGCAAATCTTCGATCGTCGCGACATTGTCCCAAAATGACGCCATCGCTATTGCCCTGGAACCTGGCACCACCCGCCGCAGCCACGCCTACCCGTTACAGGTAGACGGCCAAGTGCTTTACACCCTGGTGGACACGCCAGGCTTTCAACGCCCGCGACGGGTACTTGAGTGGCTGGAAGCTCACAGCGTTTCTGCCTCAGACCGAGCCGCCACGGTAGCCGCGTTTGTTACCCAGCATCGCGGTAATTCGCAGTTCAGCGACGAATGCGAACTGCTGGCGCCATTAATCGAAGGCGCCGGCATTATTTACGTGGTGGACGGTTCGGTGCCATACAGCCCGCAGCACGAAGCAGAGATGACCATATTGCGCTGGACCGGGCGCCCCAGCCTGGCGCTGATCAACAGCATTGGTGATGAAGATTACGGCGACACCTGGCAGGCGGCACTGGGGCAATTCTTTCAGATTGTGCGCAAGTTCGATGCTGTTCGTGCACCTTTCGAGCAACACCTAAGTCTTTTACGAGCTTTCGGCCAGCTCGAACCGGCCTGGGAAAAACCCCTGGAAACCGCCACCGGATTTCTGGATCGCCAGCGCCAGCAGCGCAGGCAACAAGCCGCCACGCTGATTGCGCAAACCCTGCGGCAGATGATGGGATACCGCCACAGCCGCAGCTTGGCAGAAGGCCTAAAAGAGGACCTGGCTGCCAGTGCCTCTAGCCAGAACAAAGACGCCCTTGCCTCCGAACTGCGCAAGAGCTGGTATCAGCATCAGCGCCAGCGTGAACAGCAACTGCGCGGCGAGGTTCAGCAGTTGTACCAGCACGGCCAGCTGCAGCGTCAGGAAGCCGAGCTGGAATGGCAAAGTGAACACGACCTGTTTTCCGAAGACAGCCGCCAGCTCTGGGGCGTGAACAAAGGCTACCTGGCGGGGGCCGGTTTCGGTGCTGGTGCTGTTGGGGGTGTTGGTATTGATGCACTAACGTTAGGTGCATCATTTGGCACCGGCGCCCTGATCGGCGGCATAATCGGCGCTGCCGGTAGTTATTTTTACGGCGACCGCCTGCCATTGCCTACACTGAAGATAGGGCCTCTGCGCGACGGTGTAAAAACCGCCAGCTTCGGCCCGGTGCCAGACACCCAGTTTGGCTATGTGGTGTTGGGCAGGGCGCTGAATCACTGGTGGCATGTAAGCCACCGAAACCACGCTGGACGGGCGCCGCTCGCGCTTGGTGCCACCGACAGCCACTGGTTGGAAGGCTTGTCAAAACAGGATCGCAACATCTTGCATCGGGCTCTGGAAAAAGCCCGAAAAGGTAAGGTCTCAGACCCTAGTGATCAGCACAAACTGGGGCAGGTGATCACCCACGCTATGAAGGCATACAACGACTGGGAGTTGAAAAGTATATGACAGGGGTGTTTATACTATAGGGCTATTCCATAACAGCGCACTCTGATAATTACCCGGCCGCGCTACTCTAACGTGAGGAATACTAATGAAAATTGTACGAGTTAAAGACATTATTGGCACCGAACGCGAAGTCAGCGCCCAGCAATGGACCAGCCGCCGTTTGCTGCTAAAAAAAGACGGTATGGGCTTTTCATTCCATGAAACCATCATCAAAGCCGGCTCCGAACACACATTCTGGTACAAGCATCACCTGGAAGCGGTTTATTGCGTAGCTGGCAATGGTTCCATCACCGACGTTGCCACCGGTGAAAACCACAAAATTACTG
The DNA here is from genome assembly GCF_002563885.1 of Marinobacter sp. LV10MA510-1. GTDB lineage: Bacteria > Pseudomonadota > Gammaproteobacteria > Pseudomonadales > Oleiphilaceae > Marinobacter. The sequence goes on from NZ_PDJA01000001.1 coordinate 3,052,788, forward strand.
ATGGCACACTTTACGCTTTGGACAAGCACGACAAGCACATCCTGTTTGGCGGAACCGAAGACATGCGTCTGATCTGCTCGTTCAACCCGCCCGTTACCGGCCAGGAAGTACACGACGAAGACGGTGCCTACCTGCCGGATACCAGTGAAGACTAATTCAACACCCGCTGCTGTTGAACACAGCAGCACCCTACCGCCACCGGCTGCTACCCTGCTCCCGGTGGCGGTTTTACTTTGGCTGGCCGGTGCTTACCTGCGCATACCCATTCTGGTGGCGCCACCTTTAGCACCGTACATTGCCGACGAACTTTCGCTGTCTCAAACCCTGACCGGCGCATTGACCACCTTACCTATTCTGATGCTGGCCATTGGCGCCATGCCCGGTTCCCTGGCTATTTCCCGCATCGGCCCGCGCAATACTCTGGCGCTGGCCATACTGATCATGACCATCGGATCTGCCGCCCGTGGCCTGGCTCCGGACACCGCGTTGTTGATGGTCGCAGGCGCCGTTATGGGCCTGGGCATTGCCATGATGCAACCGGCGCTGCCTGCGCTGCTGCCGCGTTGGCTGGCGCCCCACCATATGGCCATGGGCGCGGCAATTTACATGAACGGCATGCTGATGGGCGAGTTCATCGGCGCCGGGATAACCCTGCCGGTGATTATGCCGCTGGTGGGCGAAAGCTGGCGCGCTACCTTGATTGCCTGGTCGCTTCCGGCCCTGCTGGTGGCTGCAGCGCTTTTCCTACCCAAGCGAGATCTGGCGCGGCCCACCCGCAAAGTGGCCTGGCTACCAGATTGGAGCAATCCGCTAACGCTGCGAATTGGCCTGCTGCTAGGCGTATCCAGCTCATTATTTTTCGGTTTCAACGCGTACATGAGCAACCTGCTAGAACAGCGTGGTGAACTGGATCAGCTCACCGATGCCCTGTTCTGGTACAACTTTGCGCAAGTGGTGGCGTCTCTTCTGATGCTTAAAATGGCGCGCTTTTGGGTAGGGCGCAAAAGCCCTCTGATTATCGTGCTGATTCTAAGCCTGCTGGGAGCCGTCGGCGCCGTGCTGATGCCCGGATGGTCTGGCATTATCAGCGCTACCTTTATGAGCTTCACCGCCGGCCTTCTGCTGATCTTGATGGTGGCCGTGCCGCCGCTGTTGGTGTCCTCGGCCGAAACTGGGCGCCTGTCGGCGGGTAACTTTCTGGTGGGTTATACCGTGGCCTTCGTTGTGCCGATGATCGGCGGTTTGGTGTCAGACGCCAGCGGCGATATCCGCCACGCTTTTTGGGTGATGATCGCCTACGGCGTGCTGGTATTACCCATCGCGTTCAACCTGAAGCTGGAACGCAGCTCATAAAAAACGGGGCCTGTCTGGCCCCGTTTTTTATACTGCGACATTGCCAGTCGAGCCACTGTCTGGCTCGGCTGAATCAACGACTATTAAATGTAATAATCTTTCAGCGGCGGAAAGCCGTTGAACCCCACCGCGCTGTAGGTAGTGGTGTAAGCGCCGGTCGAGAACCAGTACATGCGGTCACCAATCGCCAGACTCAGCGGCAGCGGATACTTGTGGTCTTCATACATGATGTCGGCACTGTCGCAAGTTGGCCCGGCAATCACGCAATCTTCACCTTCGCCGACCTTTTCAGTCCAGATCGGAAACTTGATAGCTTCGTCCAGAGTTTCAATCAGCCCGGAAAACTTGCCCACGTCTGTATACACCCAGCGGTGCAGGGCAGTGCTGGATTTACGGGAAATCAGCACCACCTCGCTCACCAGTACACCGGCGTTGGAAATCAGCGAACGGCCCGGCTCAATAATAATCTCCGGCAATTCGTCACCAAAATCTTCGCGCAGAAAACGACCAATTTCATCTGCATATACCTTCACTTCATTGGCGCGGGTGATGTAATTGGCCGGGAAGCCACCCCCCATATTGATCATTTTCAATTCAATACCGTCTTCCTCCTTGAGACGCTCAAAAATCACCTTTACTGTGCCCAGCGCTGCATCCCAGGCGCCAATTTCACGCTGCTGCGAGCCCACGTGGAACGACACACCGTAGGGCACCAAACCTAGGTCACGGGCCAGAATCAGCAGGTCCATGGCCATATCTTGCTGGCAGCCAAATTTACGTGACAACGGCCAGTCGGCGGTTAACGTACCTTCCGTCAAAATCCGCACGTAGATTTTTGAGCCCGGTGCAACCTCGGCAATATTGCGCAGATCCGCTTCCGAATCGGTAGCAAACATGCGCACGCCTTTTTCATAGAATGTGCGAACGTCTTTGGCTTTTTTGATGGTATTACCAAAACTGATGCGTTCAGCAGTCACACCCAGCGCCATTACCTGTTCCAGCTCGTACACCGAAGCGATGTCAAAATTGGCACCCTTATCTCGCAGCAGAGTCAGAACCTGCGGGGCCGGATTGGCTTTTACCGCGTAATACACCTGTGCGTAAGGGAAACCCTCAACCAATTCGTTATAGTGAGAATCGATAGTGGCAGTATCAATCACTACAAACGGTGTTTCTTTACCTTCGGCGAACTGCCGAATACGGTTGAACGTGCTTTCGGTGTAGTAGTCGGTAATACGGGCGTTGGATAACTCGGTCATGGGTGGTGTTTCCCTCCACAGGGTATTCAGCAGAAAAAAGGCTCTGCGCCTTGGCGGCAGAGCCCGTTGATTAGCGCGATCATCGGACTTTTTTTCAAGTCCGCATATCAGCATATCTACACATAAAACAGGCCTGGTGCAAATCGCATTGTTTTGCAGGATAGTCAAAATACCAGCCACTGCAAGCGCCGGCCAGCAGGACCCCAGTAAGATTTAAACCGCCACTGGCCATACCGGATCAGGCATCATCGGCTCTTCCGGGTTACGGGGTTCGTTGCACTGGTGCAGGTACGCCAATATTGCGTCCTGCAAATCAGTGCCCTGACCCAAACCCTGATTGCCAAACAGGCGGTTGAATTCCAGTACAAAGGGATAGCCTTCCACCAGCGCAATATCAAAACCGGCGTGATCTACCTCCAGCTCCCGCGCCAATCGCAGGGCCAGATCAGTCACCACCGCCGGCACCGGGCTGTAATCGATTCGCCCGCCCTGGGCCAAGTTGTTGTAAAAGCCCTGATCGGCTTGGGTGCGCCAATAGGCGGTAACGACTTTGTCGCCCACTATCACCACCCGCGCATCCCGCTCCAGGGGCAGATATTCCTGGGCATAGAGCACGTCGGTACGATCGCAATAGCGCTGCCAATCTTCACGGTTTTCAATCAGCCACACACCTTCGCCCATGCTCGCTTTTGGCAGCTTGGCCACAAAGGGCAGGGCCATATCCTGCCATATCTGTTCGCGTTCCTGGGGGCCATTGGCGGTAATCAGCGTCCAGGGCGTGTGCTCAGGCGCGATAGCCTGAAACGCCCGGGTCATTTCCACTTTGTCGTGGCCAATGCGGTAACTGGCAACACTGGGAAACACTCGGCATTTTAGACCATGTACCAGAGTGTTTAGCTGCCAATACTCCGGAAACAGCACCCAGTCAGCATCGCGCAGCAATTCTTTATGGCGCAAAAACTGATCCGGCTTGAGTACGGTGGTATCGGGAAAACCAAGAGTGCGGAAAATATCAAACGAGACACAGTGCATGAGGGTTTCACACCAGTTGAAGTGTGCGAATTTTAGGCGCTTTTTGTACGCTGGCAAGCACTATCGATATAAGTAATTTGACGCCTGTCAATGCATTCATAAAACACATCGATAATAATTCGTATTCCGTTAAACAACTGGGAACATTTTATGAAAAAGCTTCGTCATCTTGTCCTTGCCGCCGTTACGTCCCTGGTGATCGCTAACCCCGCTATGGCCGAAGACGCCAACCACTACAAAGGCGAACCCGCCAACACCCTGGATCAGGCGGTGTATCACTTTTCCGAGTACAACACCAAACTGGAAACGATTCTGGCTGGTGAGTTAACGCCAGAAACCATGAACGATGTACACCAGCTGACATACACTCTGGAAAACGCGCTGAAAAAAATGGACGACGAACTGGAACAATTGGCTGAAACCTTGGAGCGTGTACACAAGGCCTCCGAGCATTCAGACCCAAACACCGTGCGCTCAGCAGGAAAACAATATCTGGAAACCGGCCGCAAAATTGTAAAATAAGTGGTTTCAGCGCTCACCAGGCAGGACACTAGGATTTACGTTTCACGCCCTGCTGCGCCACGGCGGTCAGCGGATCTTCCGGCCAGGGATGTTTGGGGTAGCGCCCACGGGTGTCTTTGCGCACCTGTGGATACACATTGGCCCAGAAGCTGGCCAGATCTGCCGTGACCGCCAGCGGCCGCTGGGCGGGCGATAACAGGTGTATTAGCACCGGCACCTGCCCGCTCGCAACGGTGGGCGTTCGCGTCCAGCCAAACAGCGCCTGCAGTTTGGCTGCCAAAACCGGGCCGTTTTCCACGGTGTAATCCAGCGCAACAGCGCTACCGGTTGGAATAGTTAACGCCGTCGGCGCCAACTCGTTCAGGCGTTGCTGCCGGGCATAATCCAGCACACCGTTCAGCGCACCCTGCATACTCAGCTTTTGCAGTTCAGCCCAACGGCTAAGGCCCGACAGGTAGGGCGCCAGCCAATCCTCTAGCGAATTCATCAGCGCTGTGTCACTGACATCCGGCCAGTCCTCGGGGAAATGCCGTGCCAGCAGCCCGACCCGCGCCTGCCATTGCCTGGCGCCGGCAGTCCAGGGCAGGCTGTTCAGCCCTTTACGCCGCACGGCGGCCAGCAAACCCTGCTGCATCAGTTCTGCAGAAGGCTTGGCCAGCGGTTTTTCGGCCAGAATCAAAGCACCCAGGCGACGCACTTGGCGCGCAACCACGGTGCCGCGCCGATCATCCCACTCGGCTTCGTCACGTTGCTGAATGTGCGCCGCAAGGTCACTTTCCAGAGTTGCCAAATCCACCGGCGCCGCCAGGTAGATTTGCGCTTCGCGGGCCTTGCCGTCCAAATCTGCCGCCACCAGCCAGTCGTAACGGGCCAGGGCATCGTCTTCCCGTAGCAGCGCACCTTTACCATTACTAAGCTGGTAACGGGGGGCATCACCGGGGCGACGGCGCGCTATGCGGTCCGGATAGGCCAGCGCCAGTAAACGCCCCACCTCTGTCGCAGTGGGCGCCACCGAAGAAGCATGGTTGGCCGATGACGCTGCTGGTTCAAGCCGTCTGGCCTGCTTTCGCACCGCCTGAATTCGCGCCGGGTTTACCCGTGCGTGGCCACGCTCCCCGCGCAGTACCCGCACGCGCTCGTGCATGTCGGCGCCAGCACCCGGCCCCAACAGGTCCCGGTCTTCCAAAAGTGCTGCTAATTCTGACGCCAGGGAACCTAGCCCCAATGCACGGCCCAGCAATACCATGTGCGCCAACCGCGGATGAACGCCCAGTGCCCGCGCCGCCTTGCCATGATTAGTAATGGCGCCGTCTTGGCCCAGCATATCCAGCAATTGCAGCAACTCCACCGCCTGCTGCCAGTGCGCCGGCGGCGGTGACTCAACCCACTGCAGCTGATCGGGCGACCGCGCGCCCCACTGGGCCAGTTCCAGAACCAGCGGCGCCAGATCCGCTTCGCGAATCTCCGGCGGGGTAAAATCTGCCAGACCATACTGCTCGGGCTCGCTCCAAAGGCGATAGCACACCCCGGGTTGGGTGCGCCCGGCACGGCCTTTACGCTGCTCCGCCGACGCTTTGGATACGCGGCCTGTCACCAGCCGCGTCATGCCACTTCCGGGGTCAAACACCGCCCGCCGCTGCTGCCCGCTATCAATCACCACCCGCACGCCTTCAATGGTCAAACTGGTCTCTGCAATCGCCGTGGCCAGCACCACCTTACGCGTGCCATCAGCTGCCGGAGCAATCGCACGGTCCTGCTCCGCCGCCTGCAAGTTGCCGAACAACGGCGCAATCACCACATCCGACGCCACCTGCCCCGCTAATCCTTGCGCCACCCTCCGGATTTCACCGGCGCCCGGCAGAAACACCAGCACTGAACCCGGCTGCTGAGCCAGCGCCTCAAGCACCGCCGCTGTGACCTGGTCCACCACACGGGGCGGGCGCTGCGCAGACGCAACAGGCCGATATAAAACCTCCACCGGAAACGCCCGCCCTTCGCTGCTTAAAACTGGCACATCGCCCAGCAACCGCGCAATGGGCGCCGTATCCAACGTGGCTGACATCACCAGCACCCGCAAATCCTCCCGCAGCACCTGCTGCGATTCCCGCATCAGAGCCAGCCCTAAATCAGCCTGCAACGAGCGCTCGTGAAACTCGTCAAACAACACAGCGGCATAGTCTTCCAGCAGCGGATCGCTCTGAATCAACCGGGTAAGAATGCCCTCGGTCACGACTTCAATCACGGTAGCCGCCGACACCCTCGTATCCAGCCGCGTGCGATAACCCACTGTCTGCCCGGCTTGTTCGCCCAACTGCCCGGCCATATATCGTGCCGCCGAACGAGCCGCCAGTCGCCGCGGTTCCAGCATCAAAATCCGCCGCCCATGGCGCCAGGGTGCATCCAGCAACGCCAACGGAACACGGGTGGTTTTACCAGCGCCCGGCGGCGCCTGCAGCAAGGCTGTGGTGTTGGTTTCCAGAGTTTGTTTTAGCTGGGGGAGGATATGTTCTATTGGGAGCACGGTGTTTTGCTTCGGCTTTTTGGTTTGAGTTTAGTCTGCGGGGTTGGGAGTTGGCGCGGGAGCAAATTTTTTCGCCGGAAATGGGTGTCTGAGCGCAGCGAGTTCCATTTCCAAGAAAAAACATTACCCGCCACCGCGATCAATCCACCGCGATCAATCCACCGCCACCAAAAGGCTACGCTTTACCGGCAAAAACCTCACACCGCACGAGAATGCCACTCATTAGGCCGCGGCACGAAGAACAGAAACACAAGTCCAAATGCCAGCGCCCCTACCCCTATACCGAACGCTGACGACAGGGTTCCACCGGCATCCAGCCACTGTTTAGTCAACCAGGGGCCGACCATTTGGGTAAATCCATACAAAGCCACCATCGCAGCAGACAGGCGCGGCCCCTGGTGCGGGTGCAGTGCCCGGCCAATGCGCTGGGTCAGCAATACCGTACCCAGGAAAGTAACGCCCACCAGAATCGCACACAGAATCAGCCCCGGCGCACCCGGAACGACCACCGCAGCAAGCACACCCGCTAACTGAATGGCAAAATTGAGTTTCAGCGCCTTAACATCACCCATGCTGGCGCCCAGACGATTCCATATCCAGGGTGCCGCAATGGTGGATAGCGCCACCAGCAACCAGCTGCCGTCCTGCAACCAATGCTCGGGTTGCAACTCTACGTTGGCCAGCAGCGGTAGAAACGTCATCGGCAGAATATAACCCAGGCCAGCGCCGGCGTAAGCCAGAAACAATGGCGTACTGGCTCGGTCGAACAGTCGGGTGCTACGCGCTTCACCACTGTTGTTAGTCGCCACCGGTGAATGCATCGGCACATCCAGCTGCATCAGCTTCCAGGTACCCCAGGCCGCCAGCGGAATGGAAATAATCGCAGCCGGCCACCAGCGTTCCGGGCCTTCCAGCCAACCCGCCGTGCCACTGACCACACCTGCGGACAACAGCAGGCCAAAACCTACGCCGAAATACACCAGCCCGCTCAGGCTGGCGCGGTTACGCAACACCAGCCACTCCAGAATAAGCGCTGGTGCCTGCACAAACACCACACCATTGGCCACGCCGTTAAGCCAGCGAGTCGTGGAAATAGCCGTCAGATCGGTTTCAACCGCCACCAGCAAACTGGTGACAATGTGCACCACCACGGCCAGCGGCAAAATACGGCGAATATGGTCAATGCGGTGCCAGCGGATGGCCAGCACCGCGCCCATCAGATAGCCCATATAATTCCAGGTGGCCACGGCCGCGCCATCTGCGGCGGAAAACAGGCCGTCATTCACCAAATAGGGCAAAAGTGGGGTGTACATAAAGCGCCCAAGGCCGTGCACCACAAGAAGAAGCACTGCACCGGCGGCCAGTGCGGTAAAAAGTTCGCGGGGAGTGGCCGACGACGAGTGAAGCGCGGAAGAGGCCGTTTTTTGAGTCATGTGAGCTACTTGTGATTATAAAAAACGTTGAAGCAGGACTGAATTAATAAGCAGAGCTGTTTGTCTAACGCCGGCGATCTGCCCAGCGGTAGATCTGCTCGAAGCCATCGGCTAGTTGCTGCGGTTTATGGGGCGGCTGAATAAGCGCCACCACTTCGGCCGAGGGGCCGATCAGTGCAAAATGGCCGCTGTGGTCCACCAGTAAATCATCCTCTGTTTCACGCTGCACAAACACCGCTCCCAAACTGGTCGCCAGGGCGCGGGTTATGTCTATATCACCACTGTAACCGTGGAAATTTTCACCAAAGAAGCCAGTATAATTTTTTAGAACTTCAGGCGTGTCGTGTTCTGGGTCGGCACTGATCAGCAGATAACGGGGCTGGGGCAAGGTCGCAGGCAGCAGTTTGTTGGTCTGGCGCAAGGCCGCCATAGCTACCGGACAGATGTCCGGACAGTTGGTGTAGCCTACAAAAGCAAAGGTCCAATGACCGCGGAGATTTTCACGGGTAACGGTCTGGCCGTTTTCATCGGTGAGTTCAAATTCGATCACCGGCCGCGGCTGCTCATACACGTAAATATTGGCGCTGGCCAGGTCTGGTGGCTGTTCGACCGGTGCTGGCTCTGCCAGCCAATACCGCGCTATAGACAAGCCGAACACAGCCACTATCGCCAGTACCAGCAGGATTACCGTTGTGCGAATCTGGCGGGTCATCGGGGCTCCATATCAGGCATCAAATAAAGGCATAATGGTCAACCAGTAACACGACAAACAGTGCCATCAAATAGGTGATGGAATATTTGAAGGTGTCCAGCGCTACGCGCCGATCGTCACCGCGCAGCAAGCGTATCGCATACTGCAAAAAGCGCAAGCCAAGCACAAGGGCGCCGACCAGATAAATCATGCCGGACATTCCAGTCACAAACGGTAGCAGGCTAACCGCAAGAAGAATGAGAGTGTACAGCAGGATGTGCAGTTCCGTGTAGTAATTGCCGTGGGTCACCGGCAGCATGGGGATGCGGGCCTTGGCGTACTCCTCCTTACGATGAATCGCTAATGCCCAGAAATGTGGTGGCGTCCAGGCGAAAATAATCAGCACCAGCAGCAACGCGTGGCCTTCTACCTGCCCGGTTACCGCGGTCCAACCCAGCAGCGGCGGCATGGCGCCGGCTAGCCCGCCAATTACAATATTCTGCGGCGTGGCCCGTTTCAGAAACAGCGTATACACGCCCGCATAACCCACCAGCGACGCTAATGTCAGCCAGGCTGTCAGACTGTTCACCAACAACATCAATATCGCCATACCGCTCAGCGCCAATACGCCTGCGAATAACAGTCCTTCAGCAGCAGAAATCCGCCCTGTGGCTACCGGACGCTTGTGAGTACGCGCCATAACAACGTCCACTTTCTGGTCCACCACGTGGTTAATCACCGCGGCCGCTCCGGCCAGTAACGCAATGCCAGCGTTGCCAAACACCAGAACCTGCAAAGACGGCAGACCGGAAACCGCCAGCAGCATGCCAATGACCGACGTGAGAATCATCATCGCGACGACTTTGGGTTTGGTCAGTTCCAGATAGTCACGCCAGTGCGCAGCAGTATGGTTACCGGCCGAATTGCCCAAAGAGTTGTCGACTGGGTTGCCAATAGCGTTGGCCGGTACCGGCAAGACGTTCGCTTGCTCACTCATGCCGTTATCTCCTGATGCTTTCCTGAATTCATCGAATTGTTTTTAACGCCTGAAAGCTGTGCTGGCAAGCCCTGGGACAACTGACGTTGATGCCAGATCAGCTGAATCACGCTCAGCAACAACAGCGCACCGGTGGCGTTATGGGCCACGGCGACCGCCAGCGGAATGTAGAGAATCACATTAGCCAGGCCCAGCGCAATCTGTGCCAGCAGAACAACCGCTACCACAGCCACTGACTGGCCTAGGCCATTGCGCCGGCGCCGGGCCCACAGCAGCGCCAGTAGCACGCTGAAATAAACCAGCACAACAGCGGCACCCAGGCGATGGCTGACATGAATAGCCACCCGGCCATCAGCGTTAAGCTGGCCTCCCAGATAATTGGGCCCAACGTGCTGGGTTATGTCAAAGCCGTGGGCAAAATCCATTCCCTGCGGCCACCACTGGCCACCGCAGGTGGGTAAATCAGTACAGGCCACGGCGGCGTAGTTGGCGGCAGTCCAAGCACCCAAGGCAATCTGCATAACCACCAGCAGCAACCCGCCATAAAGCCAGCGGCGAAGCCCCGAGCCCGAACAGGCAGACTTCAACACGGCCGTTTGCGCCGACCCGCCCCGCACGCGGCTGCGTAGCCTTAACACCAACAACGCTAGCAAACTCAGGGTGGTAAAGCCTCCTAGCAAATGCAAAGCCACCACCTGGGGCCATAATTTCAGGGTAACGGTCCACATGCCAAATGCACCTTGCAGCACAATAAAACCGGCTATAAACAGGGGCAGCTTTACCGGGACATTCCGTTTGCGCTGGCGTACGGCGTAAGCCGCCAGTCCGAACACCAGAAGGCCCAGCATGCCGGCAGCATAGCGGTGAATCATTTCGGGCCATCCTTTGGCAACATCCACCGGAGTTTCCGGAAAGCGCACATTGGCGATGGCAATGCTGGTTTCGCTTTGCGGCACCGTCAGAAAACCGTAGCAACCGGGCCAGTCCGGGCACCCCAGGCCGGCGTGTACCAGCCGGGTCCAGGCGCCGAGCATGATCACCCCCACGGCCAGCCCAACGGCCAGCACGGCCAAGCGCAACATCAAACGAGGTACCGTTATGGATTCGGTATTGCTGGCGTAATTCTTCGTCATCATCACCCGCCTTAGCCGATTCGCGAAATTTTCAGCAGATGTTTCAGGTCATCCAGCACATCACCCCCCGGTACACTTGCCGGGTAGCGCATCATAATATTACCTAAAGGATCGACCAGCAGCAGTTGTGGCGCTTCCGACGGCTCCACGCCCGGTGGCCATACAGGAGTTTGTGCCGGCAACAGCGTAAACCGCTCCATACGCTCAAAGTCTGCCGGCCAGCGTTGAACCAAAGCGGGTGGCAGGCTTGTCAAGGCGGCGCCACGGCTGACCCGTGTAGCGTATTTACCGAGCGCAATGTTAGTTTGGCGGGTGGTGTACAGCAGTTGCTGACAAACCTCGGTGCAGCTGTCTGCCACCACCAGCAACAACCACGTGGCGCTGGTTTGTGTGGGGCCAAAACGGGCTGCCAACGGCGTGCCTTCCACGGTTTGCAACTGCAAATCGCTTAGCGGAACAAGGGGAGTCACCAGCGCACCATTGTTAGTATGCTCAGCCGGATTGAGCCAGCCGCCATAGAACATCGCACTGGCCAGAATAATCGGGCCAAAACCCACCGCCATGAGCAGCAGGGCCATGCGCCGCCCTTTGCGTATCTGCTGCGGGCTCATGGGCTTGGGCGAAGCTGTTTGCGAATTCTGTTGGGCCACCGTTGTTGTCATTATTGGCTCCTGAACGGGTCACGGCTGTTGTAGGACGACTATTAAGTAGAACTGCGAAAAATTACTACAGGATTGCTGTATCGCTAATCTGCAGCTTTACGGTAACTGGCCACTACCGTCAATACAGTCAGCATTAGCGCCAACGCAAACCACTGGGTGGCGTAACCGTAGTGGGTTGCGGCGGCCATTCGGTCTGGCGCCCAGTCGGCCCGCAATGCGCCCGGCTGGCTCTGGTCAGCCAGGCGCAAAATCAACCCGGGCAATTCCGGCACCACGTCTTGCGCCACCTCCGGAGGCAGGCTTTGCACTCGCCTTGGCCAACCACTGCCTGCCTGAACGGCCGCCAGCAACGGTGGTTGGGGAAAGTCTGCCAGGCGTCCAGAAATTTCTACCCGTTCTTGTGTTACTAAGGTTTCCGGCAACTGCTGACGGGTACGCGGTGCAATCACCCAGCCGCGATTGACCACCAGCGCCGGCCCCTGGACTGGATAAAACACCGTTAACACCTCGTATCCAGCCATGCCATCGCGGGTGCGATTGTCCAGCAGCCAAGTGGTATCGCCGTATGACCCGTTAAGCTTCACGGGTCGACCTGCATCCAGGCCCTGCTCTACCAGCTGCGGCCAGGCCAGTTCAGACGTCTGCTGGTCCCACTGGCCCTGCTGTTGCTGTTTGAACTCGGCACGCTGCAGCTGCCACACTCCCAAACCCAGTAACAGCGGCAAAAACAAACCGCTGAACAGCATAAGACGCCAATCCCAGTGCCAGTAACGCCGTGGACCCTGCAAATCACCCATGCTTTGCTATAGTGAACAGACCAGCTAAACGAACGGACCTGTACATGTTAAAAACACTCATTGTTACCCTATTACTGGCGGTGATCGTTAGCCTGTTCAGCGGCCTGTTTTTTCTGATCCGCGACGGGGGAAAAACCAATCGCGTCATTAACTCTCTAGCGCTGCGCGTTGCCCTGAGCGTGCTGTTGCTGCTGGTCATTCTGCTGTCGCTCTGGCAAGGCGGCCTGACGCTAAATCCCACGCCCTGACTGCAGCCCCGCCCGCAGCACTATAGCCACTGATGAGCGATGTCAGATCACGTACACAAAGACAAACAACACCATCCACACCACGTCGACAAAATGCCAGTACCAGGCCGCCGCTTCGAACCCGAAGTGGTTGTCGGCGCTGAAATGACCTTTGATGATGCGTATTAACATTACAATCAGCATGATGGTGCCCAAAATCACGTGGGCGCCGTGGAACCCGGTCAGCATGAAGAAGGTGCTGCCATAAATCCCGGACTGCAGAGTCAGGTTCAGGTCCTGATAGGCGTGCATGTATTCTTCGGCCTGCAAACCCACAAATACCAGCGCCAGAATAATAGTGGCACCCAACCACAGCTTCAGTTTTTTACGGCTACCGGCCTTTAACGCATGATGGGCAACGGTAATGGTGAATGACGAACTCACCAATAATATGGTGTTTATCAACGGCAAGCCCCAGGGCCCTATGACGCCCTTGGGCGCTGGGTACAAACTGGGGTCAGGCGTGTTAATCAGCGGCCAGGTCGCCTGAAACCCTTCCCATAACATATTCGAGCTACCGCGATCGCCCTCGCCCCCCAACCAGGGAACGGCAAACACACGAGCGTAAAACAACGCGCCAAAAAACGCCGCAAAAAACATGATTTCAGAAAAAATGAACCAGCTCATGCCCCAGCGGAAAGACCGGTCCATTTGCGGGCTGTAAAGGCCAGCACGGCTTTCACGTACCACGCTGCCAAACCAGCCGAAAATCATATAGGCCATCAGTGACAGGCCCACCGCAAAGATTATCCACCCGCTGCTGGTGCTGGCACCCTGACCGCCATCGACCATAATGGTCGCCGCACCGAACAGCGTCGTACCCAATCCAAAAGTAGCAATAATCGGCCACTTGCTTTGTTCCGGTACGTAATACTCCTGGTGTTCCGACATGATTAATGCACCTCCGGTGGTGTGGAGAAGGTGTGGTAGGGCGCAGGTGAAGGCACCGTCCATTCCAGGCCCTCCGCGCCGTCCCAGGGCTTGGCCGCCGCTGGCTCACCGTTGCCGCGGGCGCATTTTACTACAATGAACAGGAACAGAAGCTGGGTAGCCCCGAACAGGAATGCACCTATGCTTGACACCATGTTGAAATCGGCAAATTGCAGGGCGTAATCCGGAATTCGCCGCGGCATACCCGCCAGCCCCAAAAAGTGCATGGGGAAAAACGCCAGGTTCATACCCACGAACGACAACCAGAAATGGGTCTTGGCCAGGGTTTCGTCATACATGTAGCCGGTCCACTTGGGCAGCCAGAAGTACGCAGAAGCAAAGATGCCAAAGATTGCGCCGGGAACCAGCACGTAGTGGAAATGCGCCACCACAAAGTAGGTGTCGTGGTATTGGAAATCGGCCGGAGCAATGGCCAGCATCAGCCCGGAAAACCCGCCCACACTGAACAGAATAATGAACGCGATGGCAAACAGCATGGGTGCCTCAAACGTCAGCGAACCGCGGAACATGGTCGCTACCCAATTAAACACCTTAACCCCGGTGGGTACCGCAATCAGCAAAGTGGCATACATAAAGAACAGCTGGCCGGCGACGGGAATACCCACCGTAAACATGTGGTGGGCCCATACCAGGAACGACAGCAGTGCAATGGCGCACGTCGCGTACACCATAGAGGCATGGCCAAACAGCGGTTTACGGGAAAACGCCGGAACTATGTGAGAAATAGCGCCGAACGCCGGCAAAATCATGATGTACACCTCGGGGTGCCCGAAGAACCAGAATATATGCTGGAACAGCACCGGATCGCCGCCACCGGAGGCGTCAAAGAAGCTGGTACCGAAGTTGATGTCCATCAGCATCATGGTCAACACGCCTGCCAGCACCGGCATAACCGCCAGCAAAAGAAACGCGGTAATCAGCCAGGTCCATACAAACAGGGGCATTTTCATCAGGGTCATGCCCGGCGCACGCATGTTCAGAATGGTGGCAATCACGTTGATGGCGCCCATAATCGACGACGCACCGGCAATGTGCAGGGCAAAGATAAAGTAAGTGGTGCTGGGCGGACCGTAAGTGGTCGACAGCGGCGCGTAAAAGGTCCAGCCGAAGTTGGGGCCGCCGCCGTCCATAAACAGAGTGGATAACAGAATCAGGAAGGCGCAGGGCAGCAACCAAAAGCTCCAGTTGTTCATCCGCGGCAGGGCCATGTCCGGTGCGCCGATCATCAGCGGTAACATCCAGTTAGCCAGGCCCACAAAGGCCGGCATCACCGCACCAAACACCATAATGAGGCCGTGCATGGTGGTCATCTGGTTGAAAAATTCCGGCTGTACGATTTGTAGCCCGGGCTGGAACAGTTCGGCGCGGATGCCCATGGCCATGGTGCCGCCCAACAGGAACATAGCAAAACTGAACATCAGGTACATGGACCCGATATCTTTGTGGTTGGTCGTGAACAGCCAACGAGTCCAACCCTTGGCTGGGCCGTGATGATCGTGGTTCTGCCCTAAAGAATGCTCTGAGGTGTGAGCGTCTGCAACCGTACTCATAATATCTCCCGTAACCGCCGTTTTATTCTTGTAGTGATCTGGGTTGGCAGCATGTCGCCGCCAACGGGTCACTGTTGTTGCTGGTTTTTGTAATCAAAAATGTCCTTGGGCGTAACCATATCGCCCACGTTATTACCCCAGGCGTTACGCTCGTAGGTGATGATCGCCGCAATATCGACTTCGCTAAGCTGCTCGCCAAAGGCTTGCATGGCGGTACCGCGCCTGCCGTTAACTACAATATCGATATGGCCAGCCATGTCCCCAACGGCGATGGCACTGCCACGCAGCGCAGGGAACGACGGCGGCAAGCCGCTGCCGTCGGCCTGGTGGCAGGCAGCACAGGTACTTTGATAGCTTTGCTCGCCGCGCTCCATCAGCTCCGCCATGGTCCATTCTTTCTGGCTCAGCTCTTTTTCCTTCTCGGCCGCAGCGCGTTGCTCGCCAATCCAGGTCTGGTATTCGGCTTGCGGCACCGCTTCCACCACAATGGGCATAAAGCCATGGCCTCTACCGCACAGCTCGGTGCACTGGCCGCGATAAGTGCCCGGCGTATCCACCCGAATCCAGGCTTCGTTAATAAATCCGGGAATCGCGTCTTTTTTCAGGCCAAATTCAGGCACCCACCAGGAGTGGATTACATCGTTTGCAGTCAGCAGTAACCGCACCTTTTGGCCCACCGGCACTACCAACGGGTTGTCAACTTCCAGTAGGTAGTTCTCGCCCTTGGCCTGGCGGTTGTTGATCTGGTCGCGGGGGGTGCTCAGGTTAGAGAAAAAGCCGACCTCTTCGTCCAGATAATCGTACTTCCATCGCCACTGATAACCGGTGATTTTGATGTCCACATCGGCTTCGGTGGTGTCATACATATCAATCAGCGTAGCGGTGGCCGGAATCGCCATAGCCACAAGAATAACCAAAGGAATGATGGTCCAGAGCACTTCCACCGTGGTGTTCTCGTGGAAGTTCGCGGGTTTGTGACCGCGAGACTTACGATGGGCGAAGATCGACCAGAACATGACGCCGAACACCACAACACCGATAACAACACAGATCCACAAAATGGTCATGTGCAAGCCGTAAATGTCGTTGCTACTCTGGGTAACACCGGGGCTCATGTTCATAGTCCAGTCCGCCATGGACATCACCGGGAACAGAGCCAAGCCGCATAGGGCCAAAGCCCGTTTTGCGCGCACACGCATATTGCGTCTCCACATGGATTATGATTGTCGGGTGAAAGACTGCTTTCGAATATCTCAAATACCAGTATAGACACGTATAACGAAAAAGCTAGCAAACAGCTGAAATTCAACAATGTTATGATTCCAGCGCTTTACCGCCGTGACTATTCTGGATAGCCGTTTATGAAGCCCTTGCACCGTTTAACCCGCCTGGATCGCCGATTGTGGGCGTTGGCGTGGCCGTTGATGCTCACCAACCTGACTGTCCCGATGCTTGGCCTGGTAGACACCGCTGTGCTGGGGCACCTGCCGGATCCGCAATATCTTGGCGCCGTGGCTGTAGGCGCCAACCTGTTCAGCATTCTGTACTGGACCTTCGGCTTTATGCGCATGGGCACCACCGGTTTGGCGGCTCAAGCCTGGGGCAAACGTGACGAGCACGAGCAGGTGGCACTGCTGGTGCGCTCGCTGTTGCTGGCGGTGGCCATCGGTCTGTTGCTGATTACTTTTCAACAGCCATTGATACACACAGGCCTGGCGCTGATGAACCCCAGCGCCGGCGTGCTGGAACTGGCCTCCGAATACGCCGCCATACGCATCTGGAGCGCGCCGGCGGTGCTGTGCCAGTACACCTTGGTGGGCTGGCTGATTGGCACCCAGTATTCCCGCGGCCCAATGATCATGCTGGTGGTGGCCAACGGCGTGAATCTGGTGCTAGACGTGCTGTTTGTGACCGGGTTCGGCTGGAACAGCCGCGGTGTGGCCATGGCTACGGTGATCGCGGAATACGGTGCGGCGCTGATTGGTTTGGCGATCGTGTTACGGCGCATGCCAGAAGGCCAGCGCATGACCCGCGCGCTGATCGGCACCCTTGCAGACTACCGGCGCATACTTCAGGTAAACCGTTTTATTATGGTTCGCACCATCGCCTTGCTGCTGGCGTTTGCCTTTTTTACCGCTCAAGGCGCGCGCCAGGGCGACGCTATTCTGGCCGCCAACGCGGTACTGTTTACTTTTCTGCTGGTTATTTCCAACGCTCTGGATGGCTTTGCAAACGCCGCTGAAGCTCTGATCGGCGAGGCCGTCGGCCGTGACAACCGGCGCCAGTTCAAGCGGGTATTCGACACCGCCCTGCGCTGGTCGATTTGGGGTGCCTTACTCCTGACAGCGCTTTTTGTGCTGGGCGGGCAGGCGTTGATCGGATTATTAACCAACATCGAATCCGTGCAAATTAACGCCTGGCAGTATCTGCCCTGGGTGTGGCTGCTGCCTTTCACCGCGGTGTGGGGGTTTCTGTTTGACGGCGTTTTCATTGGTGCCACCCAAACCCGAGCCATGCAGAACACCATGCTGTTTGCCGCCCTGGGCGTGTATTTGCCGGTGTGGTGGCTGACCACCGGCTGGGGAAATCACGGGTTGTGGTTTGCGATGATCAGCCTGATGCTGGCACGAGCTTTGAGTATGGGATTGGTATACCTGCATTTTAATCGTCAGGGGCGCTGGTTTCGTAGTAATGAAGGCCCATAACCGCAGCCCGCAGCCAGATTAAATTGTTGACGCCCTGGCCGGCAAGGCTGAAATAGTCGTCTACACTTTATTAACATCACAGGCTTCACCCTGCGCCTAACCAGGCCATTTGCCTGCACAACCCATATACCCGTGACATGAACGGGAGGCGCCTTGCGATCCTTTTACGTATCGACACCGGCAACCGTGCACATGACTCCGAAAGCAGTTCTGGACATCATTGACACTGCAAGGTGCAGGGAAGCCCGCTCAGGCGCTTTTTTGCGCCACCTGCAGCTACGTGCCCAGGCGCTGCCAATGTGCATCAGCTTTAACAGTCGAGCACCGGCTAGCTGCCTGTTTCAGTTTTCGGTGGAATACATCGAAACGGCCCCGCGGCTGATTCACGCGGTTGACACCTGTGCCCGCGACGCCGGCCACGAAGGTCTATTCACGCCCTTTCTAGACGCCGCCATCCGTTTTTTTACCAACCCGTCGGTGCTTCTTAGTCGCTATATAGGCCTTGACGGGCTTCTAATCAGCGCCTATCTGTGCCACCGCCTGATGGAAGACATGTACGACAACAACCACAGCTTCCGCCGCAGCCAACTGGTGGATCTGGAGGCCACACGGGCCAACCTGCTGGTACACGAACTCATTGGTGAGCCGTTCGCCAATGAGTTGGACGATGCCGTAGCCATCACCGTGCGGCAGATTGCGGGCAGCCCGGACTACTATGATCTTAACCTGGACCCGTTTGTGGCACAGGCCAACAACGCGGCCTGGGACTCAATGCGACAGTATTGGGAAAACCTGCTAGTGCGTAATCACATTCGCTTTACTCTAGGCAATCGTCGCCGGCGCTAGCCTCTGCTACCTTTAGCATTTGTTATATGACATTCACTAGCTTGCGCCTGACGCCGAAGCGGTTAAGCTGTGCGCTGTTTTTTACCTGCCTCGGGACCAAAACCATGCTTGCCAATACCGATCTTGGAAAACTGATTATCCGCCTCACTCTGGGCGGTCTGCTGCTGTTTCACGGCATCGATAAACTGATGAATGGCGTGGGCTTTATTGAAGCCCAGTTAGTCAGCCATAACCTGCCGGCGTTTCTGGCCTGGGGCGTGATTATTGGTGAAGTCCTGGCCCCGTTGATGATTATTCTGGGTTTTCACACCCGCATAGGCGCCCTGTTGATTGTCGCAAACATGTTGGTGGCCCTGGCCTTGGTGCACAGCCATCAGTTAATGACCCTCAGTGGCAATGGCGGGTTGCAGCTAGAACTGCAGTTTTTCTTTCTGATGAGTGCGGTGGCGGTTTTTTTCTTCGGCTCCGGCCGTTATACCGTCCGCAACTGAGTGCCAAAGAGAAATTCCGTATCTGCTGAAGCTTCACTGAAATCCGACCGCTATTGCCACTTTAAAGGTAAAGGCTGGTGAGCTTGTCGATATGGAAGCAACTCGTGCTAGTCTGCTGGTATACAAGTTCATGGGCGAACCTGGCCGTACCTGACCCCGCCCGGCCCTGCAGGTTCTGCTCCATCGAAAGATTCTGCCCAACCGAAAAGTTCATAGCCAAAATGAAAAATCAAACCGTTTTGCTGCTAGCCTGTTGTCTTTTGCCGGCTTCTTTACTGGCAGATGAGTTGACGGTCAGGGTTCAGCTTGCTGACGGCACTGGTCCGGTCGCTGGCGCTGTGGTGTATATGAATGACGGCAGCAAGCCATCTCCTGTGCGGTCAGCAGTGTCTCAGAGAGACCGAATGTTTCATCCCCACGTGTTGATTCTGCCTGTAGGTTCTAGCGTGGACTTCCCCAATCGAGACAACACCCAGCATCACGTCTATTCTTTTTCGCCGGCAAAAACCTTTAATCTTGAGCTTTATGCTAATAGGCTCGAAGCGCCGGTTGTGTTTGATCAGCCCGGAATTGTAGAGCTTGGCTGTAATATTCACGACCATATGCAGGCTTTTATTGTCGTGGCTAACACTCGTGCAATAGGCCAAACCAATGAGCAGGGCGAGGTAACGATCGCGCTGGACTTTGGCGACGCTCAGGTACCCGGCTCGCTGAACCTGAATATCTGGCACCCACGCCTGCCAGACAATACCAAGCCGGTGGTTCGGGAAATTACGGCCGCCAGCCTGACCAACGCCGGTATCGAAACCGTCAGCATTGTGCTTACGCCCGAGCCAAGTCTCGAAGGCCCGATGAATAATCTTCAAAAGCGATTTCAGAACCTTTGATGGGCGGACTGACTAGCCGCATAGGATTTCGCGGTCGCCTGGTTACGGCCATGGTTGCTCTGGTAAGCCTGCTGATCGGTGCGCTGATGATGGTGTACCTGTTTGAAGACGAAAACCGCCGCGCCCTGGAACAGCTCACAATCGCCGAGCGCCTTACCACCGAGGTGCTTGAACGCCGCACTGATCTTGAGCTTTCCCGTCTGAATGTCGTTGTCCGTGACTTTGGTTTTCGCTCTGCGATTGCCAGCGGCGATCCGGCAACTCTAAACAGCGCTCTTGAAAACCACAGCGGGCGCGTAGACGCGGATTTTGCATTGCTGCTGGACAGCCAAGGACAGCTGCTGGCCTCTACGCTGACCCAAAAGGCGCCCGACATCAACGAAATGCAACTGGCTACGGCGCGTAAAAGCGGTGTTGCCCGTTCACTGCTGACTATTGATCAGCGTGGCTATGAGATGCTGGTCATTCCCATAGAAGCGCCTGGGTTAAGAGCCTGGCTGGTTGCCGGTTTCGAACTGGATCAGGAACTGGCAAACATCATCACCCGGCTAAGTGGCAGTTCGGTTATTTTCCGAGCGAGTCCGAACGGCCCTGGCGGTTTCATCAACTTTGCTACGTCCTCCGATATCGACAGTACCGAAGACCCCGCACTAAACGGAACTGAGAGTAACCAGAACTTTATCAAAAGCGATCGCTACTTCACCCGCATACTGGATCTGGGAGGTTTCGGGCAAATTTCATTCGAAGCGGTTCTTCTGACCAGCCGGGAAGCGAGCCGGCAAAACTACTACAGCCGAGCCTTGGAAATAGCCCTGCTGGTCACTGTCATCATGGCACTGGCGATATTACTGGCACTCCTTACCGCCAGGCATCTCGGCCGGCCAGTGTTACAACTTGCCGATTATGCCCGGGCAGTGGGCCACGGAGACAACCCTCCGGCTCCTGATATCCGCACTGGCGGCGAGCTGAGGCAGCTCAGGGATACGCTTCGTGACACCTTGGCCCGACTTATCCGGCGCGAAGGAGAAATCCGCAATGCCGCAACCCATGACGAAGTCACCGGGCTAGGCAACCGCAACGCTTTGATGCAATCAGCCAAAGATAGCTTTGACGCCGGTAAACCCTGCAGCCTGATCGGCCTGCGCGTGAGCGACCTATCGGACATCAACGATACACTCGGTTTGGCATTCGGCGACAAAGTCCTGCTTGGCCTCTCACAACGGCTGCGTGATGAACTTCCCGATGCCGGCATAATTGCTCGCACGGGGGGCGGAGAATTCCTGACATTGATTCCACAGCTCGGCCCGGAAGCACTGGCTCTGCGAGCGCAAGCTCTGCATGACACCGTAGTAGCGCCGCGGAATATTGAAAATACCCCGTTTTCCCTGCGCACTCATCTGATAACACTGCAATTGCCCGCAGACGCCAGCAATAACAGCGAGCTGAGAAGGCGCGTAAACCTGACCTTCGAACACGCCTTCCGGCAGGGCGTTGCGGTCACACGGTACGAGCGTGGGCGGGATGAAGACCATCTACGTGAGCTGAAACTGGTTTCTGACCTGCACAGTGCCGTTCGCAACAATGGCCTGCACATGAACTACCAACCCAAACTGGACAATAGCACCGGGCAGCTACTTCAGGTGGAGGCCCTGGTGCGCTGGATACACCCGGAGTTGGGCTTTATATCACCGGAAGAAGCCATGGCGACACTGAATCGCCTGCGTAACCTAGGCGTAACTCTTTCCATTGACGACTTTGGCACCGGCTATTCCTCGCTATCACAGCTGCGCAAGCTACCCGTTCAGGAACTGAAGATAGACAAATCTTTCGTTCTGAAGTTGAACGCCGAACCTCAGGATCCGTTGATTGTAAAATCCACTATCGATATGGCCCACGGGCTTGGACTAAAAGTAGTTGCCGAGGGTATCGAGAATCTGGAAACCTGGAAATTGCTGCAGGCCTGGGGCTGCGATGTCGGCCAGGGGTTTTATCTGAGCCGTCCGGTTTCTGCGGATAAGCTTGCGCAGACGGTTGCGGCCCTGGCAGAACGCCAGCAGGAACTAAGTGGAATTACGCCGGAGCATTCGCCATGACACGTTTTTCCAGCAAACCGGGTGTTGTGGTATTCCCGCTCTTGCTGACCCTGGGGATTATTGCAACGACCCCGGTCTCTGCGGATGTTGGCAGTCGCCTCTGGGCAACCGGCGGCGTCACTGCTATAGAAGGCAGCGCCGGCGGCGGGTTAGTGCCTTGGGCTTTGCTTGGAAGCTACGCAAGTGATGAAGAATGGGGTGGAACTGTGGCCATAAGTCGGGCCGAGGTGGATGACTACACGCTCGCGGTTGTGGGTGCCGGTTTGAACTGGAACAATCGGATCGAAGTTACATTTGCTCGGCAGACCCTGGATCTGGGCAGCCTGAAACAGGATGAACTCAATCAGGATATTTTCGGGGTGAAAGTACGGCTGATGGGAGACGCTCTCTACAGCCCTTGGGGCCAGTGGTCTGCCGGCGTACAACATAAACGGCAGCGAGATTTCACGGTGCCGGAAGCCATCGGTGCACGGGACGACAGCGGCGGCGACCTCAATAATAGCTATGAGTTTATGGCCGAAGCCGGATAACCTGAGCTTTGCCCGCGAAGACGACTGGTGGGACCTGTTTATTGCCTGGGTACCGGACCGTAGACTGGCCGTAACGGCAGCGTTCGTTAATCTGGATGATGTCGCAACCCTAAAAGACCAGCAGGGTGTTTATCTGTCTCTGCAGGGGGGTTTCTGATCATGCGCTTAGGCACACTTCGCCGCTCTTGTTGTTCTGGTCAGCCTTGTTCTAACGGGCTGCCAAAGCTTTCACCGCGAACCCGACAATCGCCTCTATCTTCAGTTAGGCGAGCGGGCAGGCATTGTGGATGTGGTGGAAGATCTGCTGTATCTCATCGTGGATGACACGCGAATTAGTCATCAGTTCAAGGGCATAAACGTTGCGCAGTTTCATCGCAACCTGACAGACCAGTTGTGTGAACTCAGCGGCGGCCCATGCCAGTATTCCGGTCGCGAGATGCGCGAATCCCACGCGGCCATGGGCATTACAGATACCCAGTTTAACGCCCTGGCAGAGAACCTTATTCTCGCTATGGAAGAAAACGATGTGCCAACAGCGGCGCAGAACCGGCTGATTAAAAAACTGCTACCGATGTACCCGGATATCCGGCATCTTTAAAAACCCGCAGTGAAAAAAAGTCACAAAAAGGGCTATAAAGACAAAGGCAGCAAAGACAAGTGCAACGAAAACGAGGCACGACACCCGCATGACTGAAAAAAAAATAGATATCCTTCCGGGCCGCTATCGGCACTACAAGGGCAAAGATTACGAAGTGATCGACATTGCCCGCCACAGCGAGACCGAGGAAAAACTGGTGGTCTACCGCTGCCTCTACGGCGATTACAGCCTTTGGGTTCGCCCCCTCAGCATCTTCCGCGAAACCGTAAACGTTGCAGGAGAGCAGCTTCCGCGTTTTGCTCGTATTGACCAACCCTAAACGTTACACAAGCCCTTTGACTAAGCTGGCAAATTACTGCACATTACCGCGTTTTTATAATCTCAGCCTTCGCAAGAAGGCCTGATAGCCCATTACGCGTACCCGGAGTTTGCCATGAATGCCGTTGTTGCTGCGGTGCTGATCATGCTTGTATTAAGCTTGGCCCGCATTCACGTTGTTGTTGCCCTGATAGTAGGCGCCGTATCCGGCGGCCTGATTGCCGGAATGTCGCTGAACGACACCATTGATGCCTTCAACAATGGATTGGGCGGAGGCGCCAAAGTGGCGCTGTCGTACGCCGTTCTGGGCGCCTTCGCGGTAGCCATCGGTAAGTCCGGCCTGGCCAACTTACTGGCGGAAAAAATCCTCGCCAAGGTCGGGCGCAGCGAAGATCATACCGCCGTAAAGAGCGTGCGCTTCATGATCATCGCCATTCTGGTGGCCATTGCGCTGTCGTCCCAGAACATCCTGCCGATTCACATTGCGTTTATTCCACTGGTGGTTCCGCCGCTGCTGTACGTCATGGCCAAGCTGAAAATGGACCGCCGCATGGTGGCCTGCGCACTTACCTTCGGCCTGATTACCCCGTACATGTTCATACCCGTGGGTTTTGGTGGCATTTACCTGAACGAAATCCTGATGGCCAAAATCAGCGCCAATGGTGGCGATGTCGAAGGTCTGAGCGTCATGAAAGCTATGGCGCTGCCTGCCTTGGGTATGCTCTGTGGCCTGCTGGTCGCTATTTTTATTACCTACCGCGGCGAACGTAACTACAACCTGAGCGCCATAACCCGCGTCGAAAAAGTCAACACCACCTATAAGCCCATGACTCTGGTCATGGCGCTGGCGGCCATTGTGGTCACCTTTGTGGTGCAGTTGTGGCTGGGTTCCATGATTCTGGGCGCACTGGCCGGCTTCCTGCTGTTCAACTTATCTGGCGTGGTGAAGTGGAAAGAAGCCGACGACCTGTTCACCGAGGGCATGAAAATGCTGGCGATGATTGGTTTTATCATGATCGCCGCCTCCGGCTTTGCCGAAGTCATGCGCGAAACCGGCGAAATTACCACCCTGGTGCAAAGCTCGGTCGACATCATCGGCGCCAACAAAGCCCTGGCGGCTCTGCTGATGCTCTTGGTGGGACTGATGATTACCCTGGGTATTGGTTCGTCCTTCTCCACCATTCCCATCATTGCGGCGCTGTACGTGCCGATGGCGCTGGAAATGGGTTTCAGCTCCATGGCCATCATTGCTCTGGTCGGCACCGCCGGCGCTCTGGGTGACGCAGGCTCGCCAGCATCCGACTCCACGCTAGGGCCCACCGCCGGCCTGAATGCCGACGGCCAGCACAATCACATATGGGATTCAGTGGTGCCCACGTTCTTGCACTTCAACTTGCCGTTGCTTGGGTTCGGGTGGGTTGCGGCGATGGTTCTTTAAAGCTTGGGGACGGAAGACCGGGGACGGATTTCAAATCCGTCCCCTTTACGGAAAACTGGCTATGTTATTTGCCAGCCTATCTCTACAGTCAAATGGGAAGGGTGTGGGGTGTCTTTTCTGTCGGGAAAAATATGTCTGAGCGCAGCGAGTTGTTTTTCCCAGAAGAAACGACACCCCGCACCCTCGACCCTCCACCAAAACAAAAGGCTACGTAAACTTCTACCCAGCCACCTAATCCCCACCTTTAAAGAACACCACCTGCTTAACCGTATGATCGTCTTCGTTTTTGCGCTTGTTCACGCGGGTTTGCAGTTCCGGGGCGGCTGGCGCTTCTATGTCAGAAATGCCGTCGGTGAAACCGCAGGCTATACATTCGCGGATTTGTTCGTCAGCGTCGTCCGTGTACATAGTAATTTTGTCCATCTCCGCACAGCGGGGGCAAACGGCTCCGGCGATGAAACGTTTCGGACTTGGCATTTGATAACTCCATATTAAATGGCCCCTGCCGGCCTTGGCCGGCGGGGCGGGTTGCCTATGGCAGAGGGAGTCAGGCGACTTGCGGGCTAATGCCGGTTTGCTGCAGCAGCGCGTCTACCTCGGGTTCGCGGCCGCGGAAGGCTTTGAACAGCTCCATGGGTTCTTGTGAACCGCCTTTTTCCAAAATGTTTTGCAAGAACGACTTGCCGGTTGCCGGGTCGAAAATGCCGTTTTGCTCAAACAGCGAGAA
Organism: Marinobacter sp. LV10MA510-1; assembly: GCF_002563885.1. Classification (GTDB taxonomy): domain Bacteria; phylum Pseudomonadota; class Gammaproteobacteria; order Pseudomonadales; family Oleiphilaceae; genus Marinobacter. Next base: position 3,078,609 of record NZ_PDJA01000001.1, read on the forward strand.
CGCGTCTGCAGCCAGCACTTCGGCCCATTTGTAGCTGTAATAGCCCGCTGCGTAGCCACCGGCAAAGATGTGGGAAAACGAGTTGGGAAAGCGATTAAACTCTGGCGACTCAATGACCGCTATTTCATCACGTACCTGACGGTGAACGTCCAGCGGATTGGTTGGCGCTGTGTCCACAAATTCGGCGTGCAGGCGGAAATCGAACAGCGAAAACTCAAGCTGACGCACCAATCCCATGCCGGACTGAAAGTTCTTCGCGGCTAACAACTTTTCCAGCATATCCTGAGGCAGCGGCTCACCGGTTTCGTGGTGGGCAGCAATAAGCGCCAACGATTCCGGGTTCCAGCACCAGTTTTCCAGGAACTGGCTCGGCAGTTCCACCGCATCCCACGCCACACCATTAATACCCGATACGTCCATTACCTCCACCTGGGTCAGCATGTGGTGCAGGCCGTGGCCGAATTCATGGAACAGGGTGGTGACCTCATCGTGGGTCAGTAACGACGGTTTACCGTTCACCGGTGGAGTAAAGTTGCAGGTCAGGAAAGCCACCGGCAGCTGCAGAGTGCCGCGCAGGTTGCGCCAGCGTACTCGGCAATCCGCCATCCAGGCACCGCCACGCTTGCCTTGGCGGGCAAACAGGTCTAGGTAGAACCAGGCAATGGGCTCGCCGTTACGGCTGATGCAGTAAGCGGTGGCGTCTTCGTGCCAGGTTTCTACGTCTGGCTTGGCTTCAATCTGGATATCGAACAGCTTTTCTGTCACGCGGAACAGGCCAGGTACCACTTTGTCCACCGGAAACCAGGGGCGCAAGGCTTCCGGGGAAATGTCGTAGCGCTGTTGGCGCAATTTTTCGCTGTAGTAACCAATGTCCCAAGCCTGCAAGTCGTCCAGGCTATGTTCATCTTTTGCAAAGGCCTTGAGTTCGGCGAATTCCTGCTCTGCCACCGGTTTGGCTTTGTTCGCCAGCTCCGTCAGAAAGCCCAATACTTCGTCGGTATCGCGGGCCATTTTGGTGACCAGGGAACGCTCGGCGAAGTTATTGAAGCCGAGGAGTTGGGCCAGGGCGTGGCGGCGTTTGAGGATTTCCGCCATCACCGGGGTGTTGTCCCAAGTGCCAGCGTCTGGCCCCATATCGGACGCGCGGGTAACAAAGGCTTCATACACTTCGCGGCGCAGCTCTCGGTTGTCGCAGTAAGTCATTACGGGGTGGAAACTGGGGAAATCCAGGGTGATTACATAGCCATCCAGCTCTTTCTGTTTGGCCGCCGCTTTGGCACCTTCCAGCGCGCTTTCGGGCACGCCGGCCAGCTCGCTTTTATCGGTGATCTGTTTGAACCAGTGCTGGGTGGCGTCCAGTACATTGTCACTGAAGCTGTTGGACAGCTCCGAAAGCTCACGGGTCAGATCGGCGTAGCGCTTTTTCTGATCATCGGGCAGGTCAACGCCGCCCAGGTGGAATTCCCGCAGGGTGTTTTCCACGGCTTTGCGCTGGGCTTCACCCAGCTCGCTGAAATCATCGCGGGCTGCCAGCTTTTTGTAGGCCTCGCACAAAACCGCATTCTGGCTCAGCTCGGTGCTGTACTCGGTGAGCTTTTCCAGGCAGTTCTTATACACCTTGCGCAAGTCGTCGTTGTTCATCACGCCGTTCAAATGGGAAATCACCGACCAGGCGTTGCTCAGTTTGTTCTCAAGCGACTGCATGGGCTGAACCAGGGTGTCCCAGTCGGGTTCTTCGTTCTGGGCCAGGCTGTTAATTTTCACGTGGTTTTCACTGAGAATCTGGTCGATCGCTTCTTCCATATGCTCAGTGCGCACGTGTTCAAATTTCGGTAGCAGATCATTGGTCAGTAGTGGATTATTCATGGTTCCCCTTCTCAGCGGTTCAAATGTCAGGTAATTTCAGGTGACTCCGATAATGCGGGGAGTATCCGGGGGAGGCCTTTCCGAAACTGTGCGTAGCCATGGATGGCGGAGCCCAAGCGCCACATGGATGTGCTTGAGCGTGTTTCGGAAAGGCCTCCCCCGGATACTCCATACTCCAGAACAAAAAAGCACCTAAAGGACTATGTAATGGCGAATGTACGTTCTCACAAGGGTAGCACGCCACAATTTGGCGAGCGCACCTGGGTAGACCCCAGCGCAGTCGTGATTGGCGATGTGATTACCGGCGAAGATTGTTCGATATGGCCGATGACGGTGGTACGCGGTGACATGCACAAAATTCGCATTGGCGCGCGCTGCAGTGTTCAGGACGGCTCGGTGCTACACATCACTCACGCCAGTGATTTCAACCCCGGCGGTTGGCCGCTGATTATTGGTGACGACGTTACCATCGGCCACAAGGCGCTGCTGCATGGCTGTACTGTGGGCAGCCGGGTGCTGCTAGGCATGGGCTGTATTATCATGGACGGTGCAGTGGTGGAAGACGAGGTGATTCTCGGCGCAGGCTGCCTGGTACCCCCGGGCAAGCGTTTGGAATCTGGCTACCTGTACGTGGGTTCGCCGTGCAAGCAGGCAAGGGCGCTGACCACTAAAGAACGCAGCTTTTTCCCTTATACCGCCAGCAATTATGTGAAGCTCAAAGACGAGTATCTGGCTGAGGTAGACAATTACCCGTACTGATTAGAAATAGAAACGTAAAGTGCCGATGCCCGCTCTCGCCCTCACGGAACAATTTCCGCTGGAAGTTGTTCCGCGGGGGTGTCGGCGTTGCACTCCGGATCGCGGATAGCAATTTCCACTCGCCGGTTCACGGCACGGTTTTCCGGGCTGTTGTTGGGCACCAGCGGGTTGGTTTCAGCACGGCCGGCGGCCATCACCCGATCGGCCGGCACATCACGGTTCAGAACCAACTCGTGTACCACCGACACCGCCCGCGCCGCTGAAAGATCCCAGTTGGAACGGTAACGGCTGCTGGCGATGGGCCTGTCGTCTGTATAGCCGGCCACCACCACATCGCCACGGCAATTTTTCAGCACGTCCACTACCCGCTCGATAATGGGCAACATATCTTTCTTGATAGTGGCGTCGCCCGACAGGAATGTGGCGTCGTCAGAGAAACGTATAATCACTTGGCGCTGGTCGTAGTTGATGCTCAAGGCGCCGCTAGCCACTTCGTTTTCCAGTTCCTGAATCAAACTGCTAGCCAAAGTAATGACGCCTTCAGACACCGGAGTAACGCCGTCGCTGGTCACGCGTTCGTTGATCAATTCAGGCTCAGCCTGCAACGGTTTGTCTGGATCCAAGCTGCTGTTTTCGTCGGAAATCTTGATCGGCAAGCTGCCACCACCGTCCGCGATCAGGTTGCCTGAACCGAACGCAACCGACAACGAGCCGGCCATCACTTTGTATTTCTCGATGTCCATTTCAGCGAACGACAACAGCAGTATAAAAAACGTCAGCAGCAACGTGGCCAGGTCGGCAAAGGTCACAATCCACGCTGGCGCGCCAGCAGCGCCTGCTTTTTTACGTTTGGGTAGGGTTGCAAGAGATAAGCGGGCCAATGCTCAGGCTCCCTGTTCGCGTTTCAGACTGGCACGCTGCTCGGGGTTCAGAAACGATGACAGCAGTTCGGTCATTACACGCGGATTTTCGCCCTGCAGGATTTTTTGAATTGAAGTGGTAATCAAAAGTTGGTTACGCATCTCGTCTTCGGCTTTTAACTGCAGTTTATCCGCCAGGGGCAAGGCGATCAGCTGGGCAATAAAAGCGCCGTAAAGCGTGGTCAACAGCGCAACCGCCATGGCCGGACCAATGGAAGAGGGGTCATCAAGGACATTGAGCATTTGCACCAGACCTACCAGAGTACCAATCATTCCTATAGCTGGAGCCGATTCGCCGATGCCACGGAACACTCTTTCTGCGACTTCGTAACGTTCGGAGCTTTGCTGGATTTCATGATGCAGGGCCTCTTCCACCAGTTCTGGCGAATGGCCATCAACGCACAGATTGATAGCTTTTTGCAGAAAAACATTGTCGGTGGTGTGGTTTTCAAGGCCCAAAATACCTTCTTTACGCACCACCATGGCCAACGCGCCCACTTCGCGAATCAGCTCGTCGGGACGCTCTACGCGGTCTATAAACGCCGCACGTGACGCCAGGCGGATAGCGCTCATCACCGAACTCAAACGGAACTTTATCAGCGTCACCGCAAAGGTTCCGCCCAGCACAATGGCCAAACCAGGCAAGTTAAGAAAGGTGAGCAGGGAGGCGTTCGCCAGCATGGCCAGTATCACCACCAGCACCCCGGTAACTAGCCCTACCAGCGTTAGTATGTCCATGCATTAACCTTCGTGTTGTCCATTTGCTTCGCTTGATTTACGTCTGGCTTAGCCTGCCTTGGCCTCAATTAAGGGTGCGCAGGCCCGCGATAACCGGCGCAGTTTGCGGCCGCACCCCGCGCCATACTTCAAATGCCTCGGCTGCTTGCTCTACCAGCATGCCCAGGCCGTCGTACACGCGCTTTGCCCCGTTATCCAGCGCCCACTGGTTAAACGTGGTGTTGCTGGCAGCGTACATCATGTCGTAAATCACCGTGTCAGCACCGATCAACGTTTTAGACAGCGGCGGCAAATCGCCCTGCAGGCTAGCGCTGGTGCCATTGATAATCACATCAAATTCGCCAGCGATACTGTCAAACGCTTTGCTGTCGAGCAGAGTAATACCGGCAACGCCGGCAAACAGCGACACCAGATTCTGCGCTTTGGCCGGCGTACGGTTAGCAATCACCAACGTATGCGGCTGTTCCAGCAACAGCGGCGCAAGAACACCCCGTACCGCGCCACCAGCACCCAATATCAAAATACGGGCGCCCTTTAATGCCACTTGATGATTGTGCAGCAAGTCTTGTACCAGGCCTGCGCCGTCGGTGTTGTCTGCCACCAACACGCCGTTGTCCTGGTACAGAGTGTTGGCCGCGCCAGCCTTGAGCGCGCGGGCGCTGTGTCGACCAGCCATCTGCCAGGCCGCTTCTTTAAACGGTACCGTCACGTTCAGGCCTTTGCCGCCGCGCGCAAAAAACTCGGTTACGGTGTTTTCAAAACCGTCCAATGGCGCCTGAATGGCCGTGTACTCCAGCGCTTCGCCGGTCTGGCTGGCAAACAGGTTGTGAATCCGCGGCGACTTACTATGGCTAATGGGGTGGCCAATCACCGCATACAGATCATTGTTCATTGTCGCCCCTTCAGGAAGCTGTGAGCCAGTCGCGACCGGTCAGAAAGTGCTCCAGCAGGCGCGCTTCTTCACTACCGGGTGCCGGCGTTTGATTATAATCCCAGCGTACCAGAGGCGGCAGCGACATCAGAATGGATTCGGTACGCCCGCCGGACTGCAGCCCGAACAGGGTGCCGCGGTCATACACCAGGTTGAACTCCACGTAGCGGCCACGGCGAAAAAGCTGAAACTGACGCTGAGCATCGCTATAGGGCTGATTTTTACGGGCCTGAACAATGGGTTCGTAAGCGTCAATGTAGCTGTCGCCGATGGCACGCATAAATTCGAAATCACGGGCAAAGTCACCGGTATTGTAATCATCAAAAAACAGCCCGCCCACGCCGCGGGGCTCGTTGCGGTGTTTCAGAAAAAAGTACTCGTCGCACCAGTGCTTGTAGCGCGGGTACACGTCGTCACCAAAGGGCGCACAGGCGTTCGCGGCGGTGCGGTGCCAATGCTCGCAGTCTTCGTCAACGCCGTAATAGGGGGTTAGGTCATAGCCGCCACCAAACCAGTACACCGGTTCGGCGTTTTCCGGGGTCGCGATAAAAAACCGCACGTTGGCATGAGAGGTCGGCACGTGGGGGTTGTGGGGGTGCATCACCAGCGACACCCCCATAGCCTGCCAGGGCGCGCCTGCCAGGTGAGGGCGGTGAGCCGTCGCCGAGGGCGGCATGGTATTGCCCATCACATGGGAAAAGTTCACACCGCCTTTTTCAAACACCTTGCCGTTGCCGATCACCCGGCTAATACCGCCGCCGCCTTCCGTGCGATCCCAGGCGTCGTGAATAAATTCACCGCCACCGTCGGCCACGGCCAGGCGCTGGCAAATGGTATCTTGCAGCTGTAACAGATAGTGTTTGACCGCTTGCGGGTCTGGTTGCTGTGGCATGTTTTCTCCTAGCGTAGCTGCTGGCCGGTAACGATATCAATAATACGGCTGGGTTGGCGATTTCCACCCAGTTCACCGGGCACCACCCAGTCCAGCTGGCCGCGAAAATAGCCCTGAACCTGCCAGGGTGAACGGGCCGGGGCACGGCCTGCGGGGTTGCACGAGGTGGACACCAGCGGCCTGCCTGCAGCGTTACACAGGGCTTTTACCACCGGGTGTGCACTCACTCTTACCGCAATGGAGCTGTGCTCACCGCGCACCCACTCGGGCACCCGCTGGTGCACATCGGGTAACAGGCAGGTAACGGGGCCAGGCCAATGCTGCAGGGCTCGCTGCTGGAGGTCTTGCGGCAGGGGGTTCAGCAAAAAAGCAATCTGCTCCACCGAAGCCGCCACCAGAATCATGCCTTTGTGCACTGGGCGCTGTTTCAGATCCAGAATGCGCTGCACCGCAACCTGGTCCCAAGGGTCACAGCCAAGACCCCAAACGGCTTCCGTCGGATAAGCGAGCACGCCGCCTTGGTGCAGAGTGCGGCGTGCGCAATGTAATTGCCAGTCGGTCAGCGGGTGGTCTGTTGCCATAGGGGAGTCGAGCCTGAATAAAATCACTGTTGGCACCGGGTTCAGGCAATGCGGACATATCCGCCAGGCGCCGCTGTGACAAGGCCCTGCAGCTCTAACAAAAGCAGGGACTGCATCAGTTGATCAGCGCTCAACCCGGTACTCGAACCCAGTACGTCGGTTGATTGCGAATCATACCCTAAAGCCTCCAGCACGGCGATTTCACGGGCGTCCAGGCCCTCGGTGGCAGAACTTCCCAAGCTTTCCGTATTTGCCCCCGGTGTTGTCGGCTCACTCCACCAGCCCCCCAGTTCCTGCAAAATGTCGGCCACGCTTTCTACCAGCGTGGCGCCCTGGCGAATCAGCTGATGGCAACCCCGGGCTACCGGGCTGTGCACCGACCCCGGTATGGCGAACACATCGCGGCCTTGCTCTAAAGCCAGCCGGGCGGTAATCAGCGAGCCGCTTTTCAAACCGGCCTCTACCACCAGAACACCCCGGCTCAAGCCGCTGATGATGCGATTACGTTGGGGGAAATGTGCGGGGCGAGCCTGAGTGCCCGGCGGGTACTCAGACACCAGCAGGCCATTGGCAATCACTCGCTCCCCCAGACGCTGATGTTGGCGCGGATAGATTTTATCAAGCCCGCTGCCAATCACCGCCAAAGTAGGGTGGCCGGCATCCAGCGCACCGGCGTGGGCAGCACCGTCGATGCCCAGCGCCAGGCCGCTGTTAACCAACAGATTGCATTGGCCAAGCGCAGCGGCAAAGCCCCGGGCGTGGTCCAGCCCGGCGCGAGTGGCGTGGCGGCTGCCAATAATCGCCAGTTGGTCACGGCCGAGCAAGCTGGTATCGCCACGAACGTACAACAACATGGGAGGGTTATGAATGTGGCGCAGCGGTAACGGATAGGCCGACGACTGCCAGTGCACAAGGCCAATACCAGCCCGCTCACAGGCGTTTTCTATAACTCGCAAAGCCACCATCACCGGGTGTGCAGCGTTACCACTGCGCCAGGCAGCAAGGGCTTCACAAGCCTCTGCTGGCAGGCCCATGGCTTTATGGCTGGCACTGTCCAGGTTCAGCAGGTCGGGCAGCTGCAGAACCTGCGCCGCCAAACGGCGTCGCACTCTCAGGCCAAAACCCGGCAACTGGCTCAGAAATAGCCATTGCCGGGCCAGCTCCGGGCTGTCATTACAGGGCTGCTCAACGTTGGGGTCAGCAGGGTAGGCGCCGGGCGGCGTATCAAACGAGAACAGGGGTACCTGGGGCATGGCATCTTCCTTGCGCGCAGAAAAAAGCCGGGCATTCCATGCCCGGCTCGGGGTTTTACAAGGCTATCAGGGGTTGGTTACCTGATCACCCACCGCCAGCGGCCGGCTGGCTTGCAGCATCAGGCCGTAGCTCATTTTTTCGTAAGCCTGGAACACCATTAGCAGGCCGGCGCGTTCAGACGGCAGCTCAATGGTTTCACCAGTGACCGGGTCGCGCACCAGATTGCCGCTTTGCAGCACGGCCATCACGTTACCCGGCTCTACGCCTTCACGCAGGCCCAGGTTAATAGCAGCCACATCGTACTGGCCAATCTGGTTAACGCCGCCATCTACCGCCATCATTTGCCCGCTTACCGGTTTCGCCGGCGCGGTGGGCATAAAGCTGGTCGAAAGGAGCCGACTGGCATTCACCAGCAAACGGTCACCTATGTGAATTTCTTCGTTGGACTGGCTCAGCAGCAGCGTCAGCACATCACCGTTAGTGGCAGTAACCTTGGCGGTGCCGATACTGCGGGCCTCCAAGCCTAAAAATTCACCGGTTTTCGGGTCTACAAACTCCTTACCACGGCGAAAAACACCAACCGTGTTCGCTGGCTTCTGGCCGCGAGCGTAAACGCGATCGCCGGCGCCGGTAACAATTCGGCTGTCCTCACCTTCCAGCACGTAAGGCGCAGCTGCTATCTGCTCCGGAGTAACAATGCGGGTGTCGGTTAAAAAGCTGGCAATGGCGTCCAGCGGTATGGCAGGAATCGGCGTATTAATGGCCTCGGAGCGCACTTGCGGCGACAGCTTGATCACGCCGTCACCGTTGGCCATTTTCATGATTTTTGGCTGGCCATCAATGTACACCAACGCCAAACGGTCACCGGGGTAAATCAAATGAGGATTGGCTACCTGGGGATTTACCTGCCAGATTTCCGGCCAATACCAGGGGTTGTTCAAAAAGCGGGCGGATATATCCCACAGAGTATCGCCCTTAACAACGGTATAACGTTCGGGATGATCCGACCGCAGCTCCGGTGCTGCTTGAGCCCAAGCGGTAAACAGCAGCGTTGTAGCTGCCAGAGCGTACAGCAGTTTCCTCATGGTTTAAGTCCTTGATCCCGTGCCTTGATGCTTAAATTCGGTCGGCTGGCGCCCGAAGTCCGGTTGGCTTTCGCCCGCTGTTTTCAGCTTAATCTGTTGTTATTCCCGTTACTATAGAAGAAGCTCGGTTATTGTAGTGTTATCTGCTCACCGCCGGGGACTTTTAACATTTGCCCGCCCGTACAGGTATCCTTCATAGTTTTTCTCAATTGACTGATCAGTTTGTACTCAATCGCCAAATTGTTAGATAATACGGTTATAGAGCCAACACGCAAATGCCCCGACCGGGTAAGTATGTCCCGCATCATAAACACCCCGGGGTTGAAAAGCGCGGTACAAGGTCGCATTTCAGACATCCTTTGTACGCGAACGAACGTTGGCATTCACTGTCCAAAGCACGCATTTAAAAAAGTAACGCACTATGATTCTAGACATTCTTGAATATCCGGACCCACGTCTGCGAACTCTCGCCAAGCCGGTTACCACCGTAACTGACGAGATCCGCACCCTGATCGACGACATGTTCGAGACCATGTACGATGCGCCCGGCATCGGCCTCGCAGCGAGCCAGGTAAACGTGCACCAGCAGATCATCGTGATGGATCTGTCGGATGACAACAGCGAACCCAGGGTGTTCATCAACCCTAAAATTAAGATACTCGACGGCGATCTGGAAGCCATGCAGGAAGGCTGCCTGTCGGTACCAGGATTTTATGAAGATGTTGAGCGTATTGAGCATTGCCTCATTAACGCTCTGGATCGCAATGGCGAAGCTTTTGAAATAGAAGCTCGCGGGCTGTTGGCGGTGTGCATCCAGCACGAGATGGATCACCTGAACGGCAAATTGTTTGTGGATTACTTGAGTTCGCTAAAGCGTACCCGCATCCGCAAGAAGCTGGAAAAGTTGCAGAAGAAGAGCGCTTGAAACGAGTGCCTGAGCCAGCATTTATCAAGGTGGTATTGGTGCCACAACAGCCATAAAACTGATGACCGGGCCTTTGCGCCCGGTCTTTTCGTATTGGATGGATCAGCGAATCCGACTGAGAATTCGACGAAAAGTCCAACAGAGATGACAACAGAGAGCCAAACACTGTGCGTATTGTTTTTGCCGGAACCCCTGATTTCGCCGCCACTGCCCTGAAAGCCCTACTTGCCGCCAAATACAACGTGGTGGGCGTGTATAGCCAGCCAGACCGGCCAGCAGGCCGTGGCCGAAAACTGCTCCCGGGGCCGGTAAAACAAGCGGCGCTGGATGCCGGCATCGCGGTTTTTCAGCCCGACAACTTCAAAATGGAAGACGCCCGCCAGCAGCTGGCCGACCTAAAGCCAGACGTGATGATTGTTGCCGCCTACGGCTTGATTTTGCCAGCTTCTGTGCTGTCAATACCGGTTCACGGCTGCTTGAATATTCACGCATCGTTGCTACCGCGCTGGCGCGGCGCGGCGCCCATTCAGCGTGCTATCGCAGCAGGCGACGATGAAAGCGGCATTACTATCATGCAGATGGATGAAGGCCTGGACACCGGCGCTATGCTGTTGAAAGTGTCTACACCCATTCAGCGTGAAGACACCGGCGGCAGCCTGCACGACCGGCTCGCGGAACTGGGCGGCGAGGCCATTGTAACCGCACTGCAATCGCTGGAGCAGGGCACGCTGCAACCGCGGGTACAGCAGAATGATCAGGCCTGTTACGCCCACAAACTGGCCAAGCAGGAAGGCCAGATTGACTGGCACAGCGATGCCCAGAGCATCGAACGGCTCATTCGCGCGTTTAATCCCTGGCCTGGCACGTTTACCGATCTGGGCGACCAGCGTATTCGCTTGCATCTGGCTCAGGCCCAAAAACATGAAGAGAAACATAAACAACAGCAGAGCAGCGAAAAAACCAGCCCCGGCACCGTTATAGCGCGCCAGCGCAAAGGCATTGATATCGCCTGCGGCGATGGCACTATTTTAAGAGTGAGCCAGGTGCAGTTGCCCGGCGCCCGCGCGCAGAGCGTGAGCGACCTGATAAACGGCGGCAAACAGATTCTGCTACCCGGCCAGGAGCTGCAATAACATGCAATCACATGCCCCGTTACGCGTCATTGCTGCCGAGGTTCTGCTGTCGGTAGAGCAGGGCCAGTCGCTGTCGCAGTGCTTACCGCCTTCGCTACTGCGCCTGCCGCTGAATCTGCGGCCACAGCTGCAGGCTTTGTGCTACGGCACCTGCCGCTGGTTTCACCGGCTTGATGACGAACTTCAGGGACGCATGAAAAAGCCCTTAAAACATCACGACCGGGTAGTGCACCACCTGATGCTGGTAGCGCTGTTCCAGCTTCGTTTCAGCCAGCAGGCCACTTACGCGGTGCTGAACGAAACCGTAGAAGCCTGCCGCGCCATGGACAAACCCCACCTGACCGGCCTGGTAAACGGCGTACTGCGCAGCGCCGAACGTGAAGGTGCCCCGGCGACGGCCAAAGACACAAGCCGTTACAGCCATCCTGGCTGGATGATCAAAAAACTGCGCCACAACTGGCCCGATGACTGGCAGGCCATTGTTGACGCCAACAACACCCAAGCCCCAATGACCCTGCGGGTAAATGCGCTGCGTTTCAGCCGCGACGAATATCTGCAACTGCTGCTAGACGCCGGCATTGACGCCAGCGCCACGCGCTTTGCACCACACGGCATTCAATTGGCACGGCCGGTACCGGTGGATGCACTGCCGTGGTTTGCCGAAGGCGCCGTCAGCGTGCAAGACGAAGCCGCCCAGCTGTGCACGACTCTGCTAGACCTGGCCCCGGGCCAGCGCATTCTGGACGCCTGCGCCGCCCCCGGCGGCAAAACCTGCGCCATACTGGAAAGCTGCCCCCAGGCAGCGGAAGTCGTCGCTATTGACGAGTCCGCCCAGCGCTTGCCGCGAGTGCAGGAAAATCTCGACCGACTGGATCTGCACGCCAGCCTGCTGCAAGCCGACGCGGCCGATATTGATCAATGGTGGGACGGCCAGGCGTTTGACCGCATATTGCTGGACGTACCCTGCAGCGCCAGCGGCGTGATTCGCCGCCACCCAGACATAAAATTGCTGCGGCGGGAATCCGACGTAGTACCTCTGGCGCAAATCCAGCTGGGCCTGTTGGCTGCCATGTGGCGCATACTGCAACCAGGCGGACGCCTTGTATACGCCACCTGTTCGGTGTTCCCACAGGAAAATCACCGCATTGTGCAGCGCTTCTGCAAACAGCAGGCCGACGCTGAACTGATTGCCACTGAAGCTCTGTGGGGCCGCTTCATGCCCGCTGGGCGCCAACTACTGCCGTTGAACGACGGGCACGATGGCTTTTTTTACGCCGTTCTGGAGAAACCTGCGCTATGAACATTCTGATTCTCGGAGCCGGACAAGTCGGTGCTTCACTGGCAGAGAACCTTGCCAACGAAGCCAACGACATCACCATAATTGACAGCAATGGCGCGCGCCTGCGGGAACTGCAGGACCGGCTCGACATACGCACAGTGCAGGGTAAAGCATCGTATCCGTCGGTGCTGAAACAGGCCAACGCTGAAGACGCTGACATGCTGATTGCGGTCACCAACAGCGATGAAACCAACATGGTGGCGTGCCAGATTGCCAGCATTCTGTTCAAAACCCCAAAAAAGATCTGCCGCGTACGCGCCGCCTCTTATCTAGGCCAGCAGGCGCTGTTTTCCAGCAGCGACAGCGAAAACACCAAAGGCTTTCCGATCGACGTATTGATCAGCCCGGAACAGCTGGTTACCCACCACATTACCCGGCTAATCGAAAACCCCGGCGCCCTGCAGGTGCTGGAATTCTCCAAAGGTCGTGCCGGGCTGGTGGCTATTCGCGCTATTCAGGGTGGGCCACTGGTAGGCCAGGAGCTGGGGTATCTGCGCACCCACATGCCGCGCATTGAGACCCGGGTGGCCGCGATCTTCCGTAAAAACCGCGCCATCATGCCCAAAGGCGACACGGTGATTGAAGACGGCGACGAGGTGTTTTTTATAGCCGACACCAACCACATCCGTTCGGTAATGAGCGAACTGCAACCCCTGGAAAAACCCTATAAGCGCATTTTCATCTGCGGTGGTGGCAACATCGGCCAGCGCCTGGCGCAAACTCTGGAAGGCCGCTACCAGGTGAAACTGCTGGAACGCGACCACGAACGCTGCATCATGCTGTCGGAAAATCTGCGTAAAACCGTGGTGCTGGAAGGCAACGCCGCCGACAAAGACATACTGCTGGAAGAAAACATCGAGAACACCGACGTGTTCTGCGCCGTGACCAACGACGACGAAGCCAACATCATGGCTTCCCTGCTGGCCAAACGCCTAGGCGCGCGCAAGGTACTCACCCTGATCAACAACCCGGATTATGTGGATCTGATTCAGGGCGGCGAAATAGACGTTGCCATATCGCCTCAGCAAACCACCATTGGCAGCCTGTTGACACACGTTCGCCGCGGCGACGTGGTGAACGTGCATTCCTTGCGGCGCGGCGCTGCCGAAGCCATTGAAGCCATCGCCCACGGCGATCACCGCTCTTCTAAAGTGGTGGGCCGCCGGCTGGACGAAATCAACCTGCCCCAGGGCACCACGATCGGAGCGATTGTGCGCCACAACGAGGTGCTGATCGCCCACGACCACCTGCGAGTGCAACCAGACGACCACGTTATCCTGTTCCTGGTGGATAAATCTCGGGTTAAGGAAGTGGAAAAACTGTTCCAGGTGGGACTGACTTTTTTCTGATCTGGTTTTAGAAATGCTGGCGTGACCAGCGTATAATGCCTTCGTTTTCAGCGTGCCCAGCAGCAGAACAGGGCGCCGGGGCACCACACACAGACTGAATAGCAGGCAATCGTCGTGACAGACAAGGCAACGAACACCCCTAGGCCACACATCAAGACCTTTCAAGGGCTGATCCTGGAGCTACAAACATTCTGGGCAAAGCACGGCTGCGTTGTTCTGCAGCCGCTGGATATGGAAGTGGGCGCTGGCACATTCCACCCCGCCACTTTCTTGCGCGCCATAGGCCCGGAAAGCTGGAACGCCGCCTATGTGCAACCTAGCCGCCGACCTACCGATGGCCGCTACGGCGAAAACCCCAACCGTCTGCAGCACTATTATCAGTTTCAAGTGGTGTTGAAACCGTCGCCAGACAACCTGCAGGAACTCTATCTGGATTCCCTGAGAGCACTGGGGCTGGACCCGCTGGTTCACGACATCCGTTTTGTGGAAGACAACTGGGAATCGCCCACCCTGGGCGCCTGGGGTCTGGGCTGGGAAATCTGGCTGAACGGGATGGAAGTCACCCAGTTTACCTACTTTCAGCAGGTTGGTGGTCTGGAATGCTACCCGGTCACCGGCGAGCTGACCTACGGCCTTGAGCGCATTGCCATGTACCTGCAAGGCGTAGACAGCGTGTACGACCTGGTGTGGACCGAAGGCCCCAACGGCGTTGTGACCTACGGCGACGTGTTCCTCCAGCAAGAGGTGGAAATGTCCACCTACAACTTCGAATACGCCGACACCGAATTCCTGTTCCACAGCTTTGACGTGCACGAGCGCGAAAGTGCCAAACTGATTGAAGCCGGCTTACCGCTGCCTGCTTACGAGCAAGTACTGAAAGCCTCCCACACCTTTAATCTGCTGGACGCCCGCCACGCTATTTCCGTAACCGAGCGTCAGCGTTACATTCTGCGGGTACGCACCTTGGCGCGGGCCGTGGCGCAGTCATACTTCGACAGCCGCCGCAAGATCGGCTTCCCGCTGGCCAGCGACAGCATTCGCGCGGAAGTATTGGCTGCGGCCGAAGCGAAAGCTACAAACAAGATAGAAGGCAAAGTAGACAGCAAAGCCGACGGCAAAGGCAAGAAGGCAAAAAACGCAAAGCAGGCACAGCAGGAAAAAGGTAAGGCATGATGATGGCAACACAAGATTTTCTCGTTGAACTGGGCACCGAAGAACTGCCGCCAAAAGCCTTGAAGCCGCTGTCTGACGCGTTCACTCAAGGTATTGTCAGTGGCCTGCAAGCCGCTGGCATTGCATTTGGCGCGGTAGAACCTTTTGCCGCACCACGGCGCCTGGCCCTGCGCATTCGCGACCTGGCCCACGCCCAACCCGACAAGCCGGTGGAAAAGCGCGGCCCAGCTGTAAAAGCCGCGTTTGACGACGCCGGCAACCCGACCCGCGCACTGACCGGTTTTGCCACCTCGCTGGGGGTTACCCCTGACGAGCTCGACACCCTGGAAACCGACAAAGGCGCCTGGCTGGTGTTCCGCACCGTAGAGCAGGGCCGTACCACCGCAGAGCTTATGCCAGAATTGATTGAACAGTCACTGGCTGCCCTGCCGATCCCCAAGCGCATGCGCTGGGGTGCCCACCGAACCGAATTTGTGCGCCCGGTACACTGGCTGATCATGTTGTACGGCAGCACGGTGCTTGATCACCCGATTATGGGCCTTAAGGCCGGCAACAAAACCCGCGGCCACCGTTTTCACTGCCCGAAATCGCTGATTATCCCCACCCCGGCCGACTACGAAGTGGTGCTGCGCCAAGAAGGTTACGTGCTGGCTGATTTTGCCCAGCGCCGCGAACAGATTCGCAAGGGCGTGAACGCCCTGGCCCAGCAACAGAACTGCGTTGCAGTGATTGATGAAGCCCTGCTGGATGAAGTGACCGGCCTGAACGAATGGCCGGTGCCGCTGATGGGGCGTTTTGAAGAGCGCTTCCTGAAAGTGCCTGCTGAAGCACTTATTTCGTCCATGAAAGAACACCAGAAGTACTTCCATCTGGTGGATGACAACGGCCAGATGCAGCCATTCTTCATTACCGTCGCCAACCTGGAAAGCAAAGACCCGTCACAGGTGATTGCCGGTAACGAAAAAGTGATTCGCCCGCGCTTGTCAGACGCGGCGTTCTTTTACGAAACCGACCGCAAAAAGCGCCTGGACCAGCGCATTGATCGGCTCAAGCCCATCGTATTTCAGGATAAACTGGGCAGCGTTTACGACAAGTCTGTGCGCGTCGCCGCTCTGGCCGGCAAGATTGCCCAAGCCATTGGCAACGACCCGGCACTGGCCGAACGCGCCGCCATGCTGGCAAAAACCGATCTGGTCACCGAAATGGTGCTGGAGTTTACCGATCTGCAAGGCATCATGGGCCAGTACTACGCCACCAACGACGGTGAACACGCCGACGTGGCCAGCGCTTTAAACGAACAGTACATGCCGCGCTTTGCCAAAGACAACCTGCCCACCACCCTGACCGGCTGCGCCCTGGCCATTGCCGACCGGCTGGACTCCCTGGTCGGCCTGTTTGGTATCAACCAGCCACCGTCTGGCACCCGTGACCCGTTCGCCCTGCGCCGTGCTGCTTTGGGCGTGCTACGCATCATCATCGAGCGTCAGTTGCCTTTGGACCTGCAAACCTGCTGCGACTGGGCGGCGCAACAGTTCACTGACTTGCCTGCCGAAAACCCCGCCACCAGCGTGGTGGATTATATGCTGGAACGCTTCCGCGCCTATTATGATGAGCAAGGCATTAGCGCCGAAGTGTATCTGGCCGTTCATGCTCGCCGGCCCACCCGACCACTGGATTTCGACCGCCGGATAAAAGCGGTTGAAGCCTTCCGCCAACGGCCTGAGGCCGGAGCGCTGGCCGCTGCTAACAAACGGGTGTCCAACATTCTGGCCAAGCAGAGCGATAGCACCGTGCACGACACAGTCGATGCCAGCCTGCTACAAGACGCCGCCGAACTCGCTCTGGCCGAACAGGTTAACCATCAGACCGACACCGTGCTGCCACTGTTCGAAAAGGGTGACTACACCGCTGCTCTGCATTCGCTAGCCGATTTGCATCAACCGGTGGACCGCTTCTTCGACGAAGTGATGGTGATGGCAAACGACGAAGCCGTGCGTAATAATCGTTTGGCACTGCTGAACCGACTGCGCAATCTGTTCCTGCGGGTAGCCGATATCTCCCTGCTACCCAGCGCGAGCTAACAGGATAGAGGTGAAATAGCACTGTGCTCATCATTCTGGACCGGGACGGGGTGATCAACCAGTACGAAGGCGGGTATATCTGCTCGCCGGGCGACTGGCACCCCATTCCGGGCAGCATCAAAGCCATTGCCCGCCTGTGCAGTGCGGGGCACCGGATTGCCATTGCCACCAACCAGTCCGGTATTGCCCGTGGCTACTACGACCGCGATACGCTAGACGCCATGCACCGAAAGCTCGGCCGCCTGTTAAGGATTGCCGGCGGCCACATCGACTTCATTGCCTACTGTCCCCACCACCCCGATGAACACTGTGCGTGTCGCAAGCCCGAGCCGGGTCTGCTGCAGCAAATCCAACGACATTTCAATTTGAAAACACTGGCAGGTAGCGTGATGGTTGGCGATAGCCGAAAAGACCTGGAAGCCGGCGCCAGAAAAGGCTGCCAGCCGATTTTGGTGCGCACCGGCAACGGCCTGGACACCGAACAGGAGCTGCAAACCCGGCCACTGACAGAACCTGCCCAAGTGTTCGTTTATAACGATCTGCGCAGCTTTACCGATGCATTTTTATCCGGCAAAGGCTGGTAAAATAACGGCATATCCGTATAATACTGGCCGTTGATCGGCGTGTGGCGCAGCTTGGTAGCGCACTTCGTTCGGGACGAAGGGGTCGCAGGTTCGAATCCTGCCACGCCGACCAGATCTCAATGACTTAGGGCACATCTTCGGGTGGGCCCTTTTTCGTTTCTAGCTGGGTATTTAAACCCAGTGCTGAGAACTCTAAGTGAGGATTCGGTTCGTGTCGCTCATTTACGAATGGCGACGAAACCTCTTTGCGGCCATCCCAAGCAACCCAATCAAGAGCAATGGCAGTGATGCTGGCGCTGGTACTTCGACCGCGGCCTCGAAATCAAATGTCTTCGAGTAATTCCCGGCGTTGATACTGACATTATCGACGTAACCAATCTGGTTGGGGGTATTCGTGCCCATGCCCAAACTGATACCGAATAAATTAGCGTCACCGAAGTCGGCATTTAGCGTAGACAGCCAATCCTCTAGGGAACGTAATGGCGGCCCGCCTGCACTATTGCTCGCACCAAAACCACCGGTGCTCCACAGCAGTCCGCTAGTAAAATTGACGGTATAGTCAGTCCAGTCACCAGCCGGTACCGCAGAGCTTGAACCTTCAGCACCAAGCTGGTTCCAGTAAGGTTCAAAAATCAGCTGAGTATATCCACCTTGATTTAAAGTTGGGGAAGAATTGTAGAACTGCATTTTGAACGAAGGAGCTGGTTCTGCAGCACCGGTGCTACCCTTGTACATCGAATAACTAAACGAGAGGTTCGTATCAAAAAGGTCATTGACAGTCCCAAAACCGCCAATAGGACGAAGCTGAATTTCAGCACGTGAACCAGTTGTCGACCCGGTCTGAAGCTTTACCGCCCCCGTTTGCAATGGCGCATTGTTTTCAAGGTTACCGCCGAACCCGGTCAGATCAACAATTTCCGCTGTTCCATCTGCAGCAGTCAGGCTTGTTTGCCAGGGTTGGTTGTCGAGGTCCGATATAGGTGCCGCCAACGCAGCTGCAGGCATTGCGAGTATGAAGGTCGTTGCGAGGACGATATCTGCTTTCTTTTTATTGCTTATCATATTCACTCTCCAATTTATTTTGTACCCATAAACCGCCGGGACTGAATATAAATAATGCAAATATTGCGCCGCATATTAATCCTTTTTATTTTCAGTTGCTTACACCCATCGATTGGCGATCAATAATAAATATGTAAATATTTCTGACACTCAGCACCCCAGTAAGGAATGTCTGTTGCCCCTTAAACGCCAGCATCAGCCTTCAAGATCCTGCAATAACTCTCGCAAACGGCTCATCCCTGCGACTACTTGTGCCGGGTCGCCCTTCAGGCTCAGCTCCACCTCGCGTCGACCGTCCGCATGGGGCAGGCAGGCCAGGCGTAAATCCGGATACTCCGCCAGCAGCAACTCCATCAATGGAATCAGCGGCCCTTCCGACGTATCGGTCAGCACCAGGGTCTGGCTCACGGTGCGATTGACCGCTTGATAGTCGACGTAATCATGATCCAGCACCCACTCCACCATCGGCCAGGCCATTCTGGGAAAGCCGGGCACAAAATGATGGCGATGAATGGCGAAACCGGGAATGCCGTTGATCGGATTAGGAATGATTCGGCTGCCGACCGGAAACTCCCCCATGCGCAGATGCAGCGGATTCAATCGTGAACCCAGCCGTGACCGGATTTCCGCCTCGGCTTCGCGATGCAGGGCAAGGCCTAACCCCAGGGCCGCGGCCGCGCACTGGCGGGTCAAGTCGTCCGGAGTCGCACCAATGCCGCCGAAGCTGAACACCACGTCCGGGCTGGCAAAGGTTTGCGCCAGGGTCTGGATGATCAACTCACCCTCATCCGCGATCGTGCGCACCCACGACACCTCCAGTCCACGCTCTTCAAACCGCGTAATCATGGCGGCCAGGTGGGCGTCCTGCTTGCGGCCGTTCAACAACTCGTCACCGATGAGAATAAGACCAAAACGGGGTATAGGTGTGCTGTTCATCATGACTCCTATAGGGCGATGCCTTAAACCGTTGGGTCAACCCGAAACTCTATGGCTGGTGGGAACGGGGAGCGATTCAGCGCAAGTAGCTTTCAAGTGCGAACACATGGGGGTCATCGTCACCCAGTGCTCGCAACGCGGTGGCCAGGTTCAGCAGATAATCGCGATTACGACCGCTCGGGCCTTCAGAGGCAGCGATCTGCCTGGCGATATCCACCAGGCCATCTTTGCGGGTGTCATCAGCAAAAATCATCGGAGTGACAAATCGTAGATAGCTATTTTCT
The DNA here is from genome assembly GCF_002563885.1 of Marinobacter sp. LV10MA510-1. GTDB lineage: Bacteria > Pseudomonadota > Gammaproteobacteria > Pseudomonadales > Oleiphilaceae > Marinobacter. The sequence continues at coordinate 3,098,501 of NZ_PDJA01000001.1, forward strand.
CCCGCACGTCCAGGTGCGCAAAAACGTCAGGCGAGACCCGGTAAGCCATACGGACCTTACCCCATCAAAGCAGTAGCGCCGGCGGTTATGTTCGGTGGTATCAAAAGACATGGGTGGTGTGTCCTTTATTCTGATGCGGCCAGTGCCGTCCCCTCACCAACAACCAGGTAAGCTTTGAATGGGTCGAAAACCGGTCTTAAGACGATCTGGCAGCCGTCAGCCATTTCTCAGCTCTTTTATAGCTATTCTACACGGAACCTTAGGTACTGATCGGGGACAGATGATGGCCCCGTTACCTGTTGGGCACCCATGAAGCGCGTTGCATCCATCGGAACTCAATCCACACACAAATATTCTATTAAAAATCTTTAAAAACATATATGTAACAGAATAAAATGGAAAAAAGCTACCTTGAATGAACCGAAATCAAACACTACAATAATTTATTCAAGACGAAGAGGTCGCAGGTTGAAATTCTGCCACGTCGATCAGAATTCAACGATTTAAAGCATACCTTCCGGTAGACCCTTTTTCGTTTCTGGCTGGGAACACAGCCCCACTATTGCGAGATAAAAATAAAATGACTGCACCCATATTTCATATGGTTAAGAAGGCACCAACGCCCGTCGGACCGTTTTGTCACGCCACCGAAGTAGACGGATGGGTGTTTTTGACCGGGCAGATGCCAACTGACCCTAATGATGCAGACGCCGCGCTTCCTGAAGGCATCGAGGCGCAGACACGCCGCGTCATGGATAACCTTATACTGGTACTTGAGGGCATGAGTCTGGGCTTTCCGGACGTGGCTTCAGTGCGGATTTTTCTGACCGAATTTAAACGCGATTTTTATCCTATGAACGATGTTTACACATCGTATTTTCCGAAAGAGAAATTACCTTCCCGGACCTGTATCGGTGTTACGGCACTAGCGGTGGACTCACTGGTCGAGATAGATGTAATCGCCCGTCGATAACAAATTTTAATTCACGGCCTGATCTAGAGCTCAGTATGTCGGATTTCTAGCGTTTCAAATTACCGGTGGCAAAAAGAGGTGTGACTGTAACGCGGCGAGAGCCATGCTGCTCTCAGTATCCTCGTCCACCTCTCAGCCTCTCAGCCTCGGTCACCGTAAGGTCACGTCAGTCCTCGGCGACTGCAGCTTTGGAAGGGATCGCTTTAATTGACATGCTGGCATGCTTGGTCAACAATCATAATTCGCTTATATAGGCACAATTCATATTAATATAAGTGGATTTTTAGATTTGCAACAATGCCAAAGCGTAGCTAATTGCTGCGAATACCAACAAAAGTGAGGCTGTGCAGATGATTTACTCCAAACCAAGCAAAAAAAGTCTTTACTAACAGTTAAATCCTCTCATTAAAACTTCATTAACGGTGAGCATGACGAGGCAGAAAGATGATTATAAAAACCTTTTTTTGAAGTTTACGTCAACTGCGAGACTCGATTTCCTGACAATCAAAAACAACAATTTCAAAAGCCAAGTACTAGGGAATATGACATGAACAAAAAAATTCAATTTGCCATCGCCGGTCTAGCTACCGGTATCGCCCTTGCATCCCTTGCCGCTACTGCTCAAGCCCAGGAAAAGTGGACCATGACCACCACTTGGCCGGACAACTTGGCGCTGATCGAAATCGATCGCCATTGGGTTGACCTAGCCAACAAGCTGACCGGTGACGAGCTGGAAATCAACTTCCGTGCCGGCGGCACCTTGATGCCTGGCACCGAAGTGTTTGATGCCACCGAAACCGGCAGCATTGAAGCCTCGGGTGATTGGCCCGGTTACTGGGCAGGCCGCAGCCCCGCCTTCTCGCCGCTCGCCACCACCACCAGCCTGTTCAACGGCGTGGATTATCTGAACTGGATTCAACAATGGGGTGGTTTCGAGCTGTACCAAGAAGTCTACGGCAAGTACAACATGGTCTACCTGCCGTACGGTATCACCAATAACGAGTCCGGCTTCATGGGTCGTACCCCCATCAAAGGTCTAGCGGACCTCGACGGCAAGCGCATCCGTCTTTCTGGACGTGACCAAGGACGCGTTCTGGAGGAACTCGGCGGCTCACAGGTCACCCTCGCCGGCGGTGAAATCTACCAAGCCATCGAGCGCGGCGTGATCGACGCCGGTGAATTTTCCACGCCAGGCGTCGACTACGAGGCCGGCTTTGCTGAAGTGGCGGAATACTGGGCCACGCCTGGCTGGCATCAGTCCGCCAGCGTATTCGGTGTCATGATCAACAAGGATGCCTGGGACGCACTTTCCAAAGAAACCCAAGAGAAGCTGAAGATTGCGGCTGACGCCACCCTGGCCTGGTCACTTTCCTGGTCCGAGCGCGGCTCCACCGAAGGCACCATCAAGTTCCAGGAAGCCGGTGTCGAAATCAACCAATTCTCCGAGGCAGACCTGGCACGCATTCAGGACATCACCAATGAAGTGATCGTTCGCGGGGCCTGTGAAGATAAGATGCACGCCAAGATTTACCATTCCATGATCAGCTACATGGAGCATTACGCTAACTGGCGTGATCTTACCGTACCCTTCAACATGAGCCGCACCATCGACAATCTGCCCTCTCTGAAAGAAATCGAAGCCTGCCTTTAAGGCATTCACCGCCGTCTCGATGCCTCGCATCGGGGCGGCTTTTTGGTATTGATTGCGGAGTTTCTCCATGAATGCAATTGCCAAGGCGATCGATAGGCTCAATGATGTTTTCGGGCGAATCATTGCGCCACTGATTGCCATCATCGCGCTAATCGTTCTTTACGATATCGCGTTGCGCTTTTTTACCGATCGCCCCAGCGACTGGGCTTTCGACATCACCAAGATGCTTTTCGGCGCCCATTTCATGCTGATGGCAGCTTACGGGCTGCGCCACCATGTTCACGTCGAAGTCGACGTGATCAAACGGCTGCTCTCACGCAAGAAGCAGGCGGTATTGGATATTATCGGCTATCTGATCTTCTTCGTGCCCTTTATGTGGGTGTTAACAAGCCTCGGCTGGAACTTCTTTATGCGTTCGTTCAGCCGCGGCGAAACCACCTATGGCATGGTGTCAATTCCGGTTTACCCTATTAAAGGCGTCATCTTCGTTGCGGCAGCACTGATTCTGCTGCAGGGTATCGCGATCTTCATTCGGGCTATTCAGCAACTGCGTGAGGAGCGAACATGAATTTAAGTCCGGAAATGCTCACCTTGGTTATGTTCGCGGGATTGATAGTGGGTCTGTTCATGGGCCACCCTCTGGCGTTTGTTCTGGGTGGCGTCGCGGTCATCGGTGCCCTTTTAGGGCCCGGATTGAATGTGATGGGCACGCTGATCAACAACATCTATGGCAATGCCATGGATAACTACGTGCTGGTAGCGATCCCGTTATTTGTATTGATGGCGCGGTTTCTGAACGACTCGGGGGTCACCGAGAAAATGTTCGATGCCATGCGCCTGTTACTGGCGAACCTGCGTGGTGGTCTGGCATTGACGGTGGTCATAGTCTCAGTGCTGTTGGCTGCAACCACCGGCATCGTGGGCGCCTCGATAGCGGTGATGGGCATGATCGCTCTTGTGCCGATGCTCAAGTATGGCTACAACAAGGAGCTCAGTGCCGGGGTAATCATGGCCAGCGGTTGCCTGGGAATCCTGATTCCGCCCAGTATCATGCTGATCCTGATGGCTAGCTACTCGCCGGTCTCGGTAGGGGCTCTGTTTGCAGGTGCCTTGGTACCGGGGTTGATATTGGGGGTAATGTACGCGCTTTACGTCTTGATCATCTGTTACCTCAAGCCCGATTATGGCCCGAAGGTGCCTGCTGAAGAGCGCGCCCAAACGAGCACCGGCCAACTGGTCGTCATGCTGTTCAAGTATGTTCTTCCGCCTATGGCATTAATTCTTGGGGTATTGGGGGCCTTGTTCACCGGTTTGGCCACGGCCACGGAAGCCTCAGCCATCGGGGTATTCATCGCCTTTTTGCTGTTCATGATTTTCGGGGACCGCAAGCTCAAGACCTGCTACAACACCCTGATCGATGCCAGCAAGACCACTACCATGGTCATGCTGGTACTGGTAGGGGCCACGGCGTTCACCGGGGTTTTCTCCCGGGGTGGCGGTATGAGCGTGATCAGCGATGTGGTGTTAGCCATGCCCGGCGGCACTACAGGGGCATTGATTCTAATGCTGTTCTTAGTGTTTATTCTGGGTATGTTCCTCGACTGGACTGGCATTGTGCTGCTCAGCTTCCCGATCATGTTGCCTATCGTTGAAGCCATGGGGGTTGATATGTTGTGGTTCGTGGTGATGGTCGCCGTGGTACTGCAAACCTCGTTCCTGACGCCGCCGTTTGGCTACGCCCTGTTCTATTTGAAGGGGGTGGCGCCGCCCGGAGTGGAAATCGTCGATCTGTATAAGGCGGTAATTCCGTTCGTAGCCTTGATCGTCTTGGCATGTCTACTGCTGGCAATCTTCCCTTGGTTGATTACCGGTTTACCGGCCATCATGTTGGGTTGATCTCTTTTCCCTGGGGCTGGCCCCATTCAGGTTGATAACCACAACGCCCGCCATTAAACATGGCGGGCGTTGTGGTTCTGAGTTCAACGATTTAGAGCGCCTCTCCGGCACTGGCATCAGCCCGCCAGCTCCTGCAATAACTCTCGCAAACGGCTCATCCCTGCGACCACTTGTGCCGGGTCGCCCCTCAGGCTCAGCTCCACCTCGCGTCGACCGTTCGCATGGGGCAGGCAGGCCAGGCGCAAATCCGGATACTCCGCCAGCAGCAACTCCATCAATGGAATCAACGGCCCTTCCGACGTATCGGTCAACACCAGGGTCTGGCTCACAGTGCGATTGGACGCCTGATAGTCGATGTAATCATGATCCAGCACCCACTCCACCATCGGCCAGGCCATTCTGGGAAAGCCGGGTACAAAATGATGGCGATGGATGGCGAAACCGGGAATTCCGTTGATCGGGTTGGGGATAATTCGGCTGCCGACTGGGAACTCCCCCATGCGCAGGTGCAATGAATTTAACCGTGAGCCCAGTTGTAACCGAATTTCCGCCTCGGCTTCCGGATGCAGTGCAAGGCCTATCCCCAGAGCCGCGGCCGCGCACTGGCGGGTCAGATCGTCTGGAGTCGCGCCAATGCCGCCGAAGCTGAACACCACGTCTGGGCTGGCAAAGGTTTGCGCAAGCGTTTGGGTGATCAGCTCACTGTCATCCGCAATGGTGCGCACCCAAGACAACTCCAGCCCGCGTTCTTCAAACCGCGTAATCATGGCGGCCAGATGAGCGTCCTGCTTGCGGCCGTTCAACAGCTCGTCACCAATAAGAATGAGACCGAAACGGGATATGGGTGTGCTATTCATCATTATTCCTATGGGGCGATGGCTTACGCCGCTGGATAAACCCGAAACTCTATGGATGGTGGGAACGGGGAGCAACTCAGCGCAGATAGCTCTCAAGCGCAAACACGTGAGGGTCATCGTCACCCAGCGTTCGCAATGCGGTGGCCAGGCTCAGAAGATAATCACGGTTACGACCGCTGGGGCCTTCAGCGGCCGCAATCTGGCTGGCGATGTCCGCATCGTCGGCGGGACCGAGAAAAGCCGCGTTGTCTTCGGTGGCGATATACACCAGGCCCTCTTCGCGGGTGCCATCCGCAAACATCATCGGCGTAGCAAACCGTAGATAGCCATTTTTCTCCCGCACATCCAGGTGCGCAAACACCTCAGGCGAGACCCGGTAAGCCATACCTTTGCAGCAAATGTTGGGCGCTTCGATCAGAGTGACCACGCGGCCTGGCGCATCGGGTGTGCCACGGTGATCATGGGACCCCTGCCAGAACCGGCGAGCCCAACCTTCAATGGCTGCCGGGCGCTGCTCCAGAAAGGGAAAGTCGACTTTGTAGATAAGCGAGCCATAACCAAACAACCACACCGACTCTAGCCCATCAAAGCAGTAGCGCCGGCGGTTATGTTCTGTGGTGTCAAAAGACATAAGTGCTGTGCCCTTTATTCTGATGCAGCCAGTGCAACTTTTCGTGCGCGTAGCCAGCCCTGAACCCGCATCCAGCCCAGCAGCCATAAAGTAGCCGCGCCGAATCCCAGGAGCGTGCCCACATTCAGGCCCAGGCTGTCGTAAGTCAGCGAAATGCAGAGGGCGTAGCAAAGCAGCGAACCCAGGCCTGCCGGGTAGTGCTTGATCACCGCAGCGACCGTGGCTCGCCCGTGGGTCAGGTGCAGAATTACGAGGAAGGGATACATGGTCACCGGGAAAGCGGCCATAACCCCGGCCCAAGCCGGGGGCAACACATGAGCCAGCCCCGTGATCACAAAAATGATGCCCGCAGCAAGGCCGGAACGCAACGCCAACGCAGGCCACGACAGGCCGCGGCGAGCGCCAACCGCCACATCCGGTACACGGCGGTAAAGGCGAACAAATATCAGAATGGCGACGAAGGTGGTCAGCGTGCCAGTGATTCGGTTGAAGTCGATACTGGTCAGTACCAGGCTGGTTAACAGCCAGGCCAGAATACCCAGGGCTGTGCCACTAAGAGCACCCGCCAAGCCATCACGCCTGGCGCCCAACAGGTAGCCCCCGCTCAGCGCCAGAGTGGCCGAGAACCCGGCAAGCGTGTGCACTGCGCTTTCGGTGGCAAAGGCCGGAGAAATCTCCAGGCCAATGAAGTACAAAGCGATGGCCGTGCCCAGCGGATAGCCTGCCAGCATCCCCGCCGCGCGTGCACTCACACGCTCCGCCACCAGCGACAGCCCCAGCACAATACCAATCGAGATAATTAACTTGGCTAGCTGCCAGCTCAGCGGAACATCCACGTTCTGTACTTCCTGTTTACTGATTAAGACGCGTGATAGTAAATCAAATCGTAACGTTGATCTTTAACTTTGGTAAAAAGTGGCTGCTCAGTCTTCGCCGATCACGCCATCACTACACGCCGTTTTTTGCTTTTTCAATCTACCCACCGCTCTTACCAGTTGTTCCCAATTGATATTAACCATCGTTCTGACCAGTCGTACTTTTCTGTCGTTTTTGTATCCGTAACAAGTCTGGTAATGTTCTGGCTTCAGGCTGTCGCGGAGAAATGCCTTGAACATGGACATAGCCACGGAAACAAGCAACACATCAGGCAACTTTGTCTTTCTGGCCGAACACGACGCTTTGTTTGTGGAACTTGCCACAGCCGCAGAACGCGCTTTCTCAAGCGACCCCAACACCACCCTGATAAAACTGCGCCAGCTGGGTGAAGCCCTGGCCCAGCACCTGGCTGCGCTGTCCGGTATCGAGTTTGACCAACAAACCAGCCAGTCTGATTTACTGTGTCGCCTGCAACGCGAACTTCGTTTAGAACCCCAGATTAAAGAGCTGTTCCACGCCCTGCAGCTACAACTTGCCAATCAAGGCGAAAACAGCGCTAACCAGCAGCGCCAAAAAGTGGCCAAGCAAACAAAGGCCGCAAGCAACACCTTGGTACTTAGCGAAGAACTCACCCGCATCCGGATAGACCAACAGCTGAACGAAGCCGGCTGGCAAGCCGACAGCCAGGAGCTCACCCACCAAAAAGGCACGCGCCCGGAACCTGGCGTAAACCGCGCCATCGCAGAATGGCCCACCAACCATCAAGGCGCCAAGGGCAGGGCGGATTACGTGCTGTTCGCCGGCCTGACGCCCATCGGCCTGTTGGATTTACTGGAACGCTGCCGGGAACACGCCGAACAACAGCTGAAAATTGAGCCCTTCGGTTATCTGAAACTGCGCGGCTACCAGCAAAAAGCCGTAATCGCGACCGAGAACGTGTTAGCCAAAGGCGTGCGCGCGGCATTACTGGCCATGGCCACCGGCACTGGAAAAACCCGCACCGTTATTGGCCTGATGTACCGCTTCCTGAAAGCCGAACGCTTCCACCGCATTCTGTTTCTGGTGGACCGCAGCGCGCTGGGCTAGCAGGCCATAGATGCTTTCAATGAAGCACCGCTGGAACAAAACCATATCCTCAGCAAAATCTACAACGTTGCCGAACTTGGCGATATGGCCGCCGAGGCCGAAACCCGTATCCAAGTCGCCACCGTGCAGGCCGTGGTGAAACGCATCATTATGAGTGACCAGCCGCCGCCCATCGACCAGTTCGACTGCATTATCATCGACGAAGCCCACCGCGGTTACACCCTGGATCAGGAAATGACCAAAGGCGAACTGGCCACCCGCGACGCCAGCCAGTACATTTCCAGCTATCGGCGCGTACTGGACTATTTTGACGCGGTGAAAATCGCTCTTACCGCAACCCCAGCCAAACATACCAGCGACATTTTCGGCAAATCCGTTTACACCTATTCCTACCGCGAAGCCGTGGCCGACGACTGGCTGATAGATCACGAACCGCCCATCCGCTACGAAACCCTGCTGACCCAGAACGGCATTCGCTTTGAAAAAGGCAAACCGGTAGACGTCATCAACGAGAACTTCAACCGGGTGATTTGCGAACAACTGGTGCAGGAGCTGGACCCCTTCGGCGATGAAAAAACCCTGATATTCTGCGCCACCGACCTGCACGCCGATATGGTCAAACGCCTGCTGGACGACGCCTTCAAAGACCTTTACAACGGTGATTACCACCAGGCCGCGGTAGCTAAAATCACCGGTAAAAGCGACAAAGTTGACCTGCTGATTCGCCGCTATAAAAACGAGCGCTACCCGTCTATTGCCATTACCGTAGACCTGCTGACCACCGGCATAGACGTGCCAACAATCTGCAACCTGGTATTTATGCGCCGGGTACGCTCGCGCATTCTGTACGAACAAATGGTAGGCCGCGCCACACGCCGTTGCGACGACATTGGCAAAACCGTATTCCGCATTTACGACCCGGTGGACATCTACGCCGCACTGCAAGACGTCAACACCATGAAGCCCTTGGTGAAAAATCCCGACATTACCCTAGAGCAGCTGGCCGAAGAACTCACCGACCCACAAAAACTCGAAGCCGCGCTGCACAGCCCTGGCGAACAACAGGGCGAAACCCAAGCCGACGTGGTGTTAAGCCAGCTCAGCCAAAAACTGGTGCGGGTGCTGCGCAAAGCCAATAAAAAAGCCGAAAACCGCGAGCGCAACCAAACCTACGGCACCCACAAACGCCCCGAAGACTACCTGGACGAGTTCAGCCGGTTCATCAGCGAACAACTCAACCAGTCAGCGGCCCTGTCCGTTGTCGTCAACAAACCCCGCGACCTGACACGCCAGCAACTACGCGAAGTAAAACTGCTGCTGGATAACCACGGCTACTCCGAAGCCCACCTGCAAAGCGCCGTGCGTAAACAAACCAACAAAGACATCGCCGCCAGCATCATCGGCCACATTCGCCGTGCCGCCCTGGGCGAGGCGCTGATTCCTTTTGAACAGCGCGTAGCCACCGCCATGGGCAACATCTACACCCGCCACAGCTGGACCCCCGCCCAGCGCAAATGGCTAGACCGCCTGGCAAAACAGCTGGTGCACGAAGTGATCATCGACCGCGACTTCGTCAACAATCGCTTCGCCGAAGACGGCGGCGCCAAACGCATGGAAAAAGTGCTGGGGGATCAGCTAGATGTGGTGCTGGAAGAGTTGAATGATGCCATGTGGCCGTTGCAGTCGGCGTAAGCGGAAAATCTATGTCGATGGCATAAACATAGCGGTCATTTGTGTATGAAATGTTCTGTTTTGCCATACGCAATAACAGCTGTGTATGGTAGAACCGACACAAATAAGCTTTTGTATGATATTTTTAAAAAAATCATACACAACCAATTTTCTGTATGATGGACTGAACACAAGCAGATTTGCATCTGCTAGAACGCAAAATAGTATACAAAAAGAGGCGAATCTTGCCATGGAACCTTACACCCCAGATGCCTTACCACTACAGAATCTTGACTACGGACAGCTGATTACACTGGTCGGTGAGGCCAACTCTAAGCTGGCAGAATACAGCGGGTTATTGCAGGGCATCGTCAATCCTGACGTTATGCTCTCGCCTCTGACCCAACAAGAAGCCGTACTTTCCTCGAAAATAGAGGGTACACAGGCAACCGTTGAAGAAGTTCTCGAACGAGAGGCCGGGCAGAAGTTCGATAGCCGTAAAAACGAAGACATCAACGAAATTCTGAATTACCGAAAAGCTCTGATGCTGTCTCAGGATTACCTGAGGGATGGCCGCCCCATCACACTCAGCCTGTTACTTCAGCTACACGGCATTTTGCTGGACAGCGTGCGCGGGCAAAACAAATCGCCAGGGCAGTTCAGAAAAGAACAGAACTGGATTGGCCGCGCAAACTGCGATATTGAACAAGCCACGTTCGTACCACCAAACCCTTTGCAGCTTCCAAACTACCTTGAAGCTTGGGAACACTATTTAAAACACAGCGATTTTGATGTGCTGGCACAGGCTGCCATTGTCCATGCACAGTTTGAATTATTACACCCGTTTCAAGATGGCAACGGTCGTATCGGGCGTTTGCTGATCCCTCTTTTTCTTTTTTCAAAGCAACGGCTCTCAAGCCCAATGTTTTACCTGTCCGAATATATTGAATCCCACCGTGACGAGTATTATCAACGCCTTGCAGCCATTTCACAGCAGGCGGACTGGACCGGGTGGATCAAATTCTTCTTGGGCGGCATCATCGAACAGGCAGAAACCAACCTGCTCCGGGTTCGACGCATCATGGCGCTTTACGAAATCACCAAAGCCTGGATTCGGGAAACCACCCACTCCCAACACGCAACCTTGCTATTGGATGGAATTTTTGACCGCCCAATCTTCAGCACCAGCGACTTTGCCAAATGGACAGGTATACAACGGCAAACCCTACATGGCTTGCTGCGCCAACTAGTACAAGACGATGGCCCCCTGATTGTGATTAAAGAAGGCCAAGGCAGCAGAGCGGCAATTTACGCCTTTCCCGAACTGCTTAACATTTGCGAGGGGCGAGACGTTTTCCCGACGACCAATAACGGTTGATATCGATTTTTCACTTTTCTATACATATCCATGCTGACGTGTATAGATTTTCGCGTTTTCTATACATAAGCACCTAACTGGCAGCTTTCACAGGAACCACCATGACCAACAACGACAGCGCCCAGAAAGACGGCCTGGGCGACCTGTACGAAGGCCTGCTGGAGAAGAACGCCAACGAAACAAAATCCGGCGCCGGTCAGTACTTCACGCCACGCGCACTGATTAATTCCATGGTGCGCTGCCTGCGACCCTAGCATGGTGAAATCATTCAGGACCCGGCAGCGGGCACCGCAGGATTTCTGACCACCGCCCATGAATACATCAAAACCCAAACTGACGACCTGTACGATCTGACCGACCAGCAAAAAGTTTTCCAGACCACCCGCGCTTATACCGGCATCGAACTGGTGCCCGGCACCCGCCGCCTAGCGCTGATGAATTGCCTGTTGCACGGCATGGAAGGCGAGGCAGAAGGCGTCGTACACTTGGGCAATGCTTTGGGCCTGACTGGCTCAAGCCTGGCAAAAGCCGATGTGATACTGGCCAACCCGCCGTTTGACACCTCCAAAGGCGGCGACACCAGCATCACCCGCGACGACCTGACCTACAAAACCGGCAACAAACAGTTGGCCTTTCTACAGCACATATACCGCAACCTGAAACCCGGTGGCCGCGCCGCCGTGGTGCTGCCAGACAACGTACTGTTTGAAGCCGGCGTAGGCACCGACGTCCGCCGCGACCTGATGCACAAGTGCAACCTGCACACCATTTTGCGCCTGCCCACCGGCATCTTTTACGCCCAGGGCGTGAAAACCAACGTTCTGTTCTTCACAAAAGGCAGCGCCGCTAAAAAGCACCAGGAACAAAACTGCACCGAAAACGTCTGGGTGTACAACCTGCGCACCAACATGCCCAGTTTCGGCAAACGCACCCCCTTTGGCGAGCAGCACCTGAAGCCCTTTGAAGGCGTATTTGGTGAAGACGCCAACGGCCAAAGCTCACGCACAGAAGGCGAGTGGAGCTTTCACGCCGACAACATCGAGCTGCCGGAAGAAACAAAAGCCACCGAAGAAAACCAGGACGTAAACGAACGCATGCTGCACAACCGTTGGCGCTGTTTTTCACGCCAGTGGATCAGCGACAGTAAAGGCGACTCGCTGGATATTTCATGGTTGAAGGATAGTGACAGCGTGGATGCTGCCAATCTGCCGGAGCCAAGCGTGTTGGCGGGAGAGGCGATGAGTGAATTGGTGCAGGCGCTGGGTGAGCTTGATGGCTTGATGCGGGAGCTGGGGATGAGGCGGATGGGCGGCGACAACAGCGCCGAAGCGCTGCTGGCAAGAATCAAAGTCGAGCGAGCGGCAATGAAGCCGTTAAAGCACACACGGAGAAAGAACAGTGCCTGAATCGAACCGGAGAATGACCATGCGGAGCCAACGCATCTTAACTCTGCTGGGACTCTGCTTGACCTTGATTTTCACCACCCCTGTAAACGCCGTTTCAAAATGTGTCGCCGCAGACGGATCGGTTTCCTACGTTCAGGGAAATTGCCCAAATCTAAACCAGAAAAAAGAAGACGTGAGGGTGTGGGATTCCGGCCGCGGCATGAGAATTGGGCCAGACCCATCAAATACGATGGACTATTCCGAACCGGACACTATCGTCCAGCCAGTCCAACCTGCCCGTAAAGCGGCGTCACACCCTTGCAACACCACATCTACAGGTCTAATTGAGCGCAAGTTTGAAATTCGAGCCTGCGCCGTTCTCAGTAGTCCTCACGACCCACAGAACCGAGTATGCAAAGCGTTGGCAACAGGAAGCTGGAGATACGACGCAGGAGTAACTGCTATCGGTTTAAAGATGTTAATAAAACAGTGCCAAGCGACAGGAGGCAGTTCAAACGCTCTCGGAAATACTACGTTTTCAAATAGTGGAGTCACTTCGCAGAAAAAACAGGGGTGTTTCGAAACAGGGATTTCTAGGCCGACTCCCTTCCAGGGCAACCGGGGCGAATTATTTAGGCTTAACGACGGCTCTATCTGGGAAGTTTCTAATGGCGCCAATTACTTGTACAAATACTATCCACAAGTGCTTATTTGTCCTGGGAGGAGCCAACTCATCGTTGATAAAAAAGTGATCGATATTCGCAGAATAAATTAGTGCGTATCTAAGGCGCACTGACGCCACGAGCATAGGCATGTTTGGAACTAGAATTAGGATTTCGTCTTCAGGAAGGAAAGGTTGAGAGAATTCTTTGCAGTCCGGTACCAGACCAATTTCGATAGTGAATGCTGTACCGAATTCAGCCCCTCATGTCCCTGGCAACTCCATGCGGATCGTCCATCTCCGCCCATTTCAAGCCTCCAAGTGACTGCATTTTCACGAGCACACTGCTGGCTTTTGAGATATCCAATTCCTGGAATGATTCAATTTTTAGCTTCCGAAGTCGCCAGCGGCCTTCTGGTAAACGCTCCCATGTTCCCCGGCCACTTACACGTACCTGTTTGAAAAGAAGAGCAGACAGCTGCTGGGCAATACCTACGGAGGACTCGCAATGAAGCGTTTCCCCGTTAGCGCCCTCAAGCCGCACAGGAACGGTTTCATCTTTTCCGCCGACCATATAAAGACGACCTTGAACAGAGCCCGCCTTGTTAACCACTAATGGCTTTTCATCATCCGACCGTTTTCGAAAAGATAAAACCGGCGCTTGCGAGTTGTCCAAAATCGCACCACCTGTGCCATCTTCATCCATCAGTTTTTGCAGCGCTTTGTAAGCAGACTGGTTTTTTTTCGGCCCCATGCTGTTAGGCACTTCCCGAACGTGGGTTAACACCTGCTGATAGTGCAGATCTTCAATATCCACATTCAGCATGGCACTGCCTTTACCTACTGAAGAAAAATGTACGTGCTCCACTTCCCCGAGCATGTCAGAAAGGTGGGTCAGATACTGGCCCAACCGCTTCATGGCGATTGTTTCAGGGGTGCAGTCGTTTAACTTCAGAGTTAGCTTTTTCATAAATATGATTATAGAAGCCCGATACGCCACTTGCTAGCAATGTAGATGTCTGTGCCGGGAAACTTAATCCGGGTTCGGACGAAAGCGCTACTGGAGAGAATCAAAGCCGAGTGAGAGGCTGTTACACCGGCGAAAAAAACTCGAAAGAAGGTTTCATCGTGATTAACGGACAGTCTTACACCCATATGGCGGATCATTTCCGTGGCGTCACGCAAATTATTTTTTGTCCTGCGTCCACAATCTGAATTAGTTCGCAAAGTGGGTCAGCCATCGCTGATCCAGAAAGGATATGACCTCTGAGCTGAACCATCGTATGCTAGACTTTCGATAATATATAGGGTTAAACCGTAGCGCGCAGGTGGTTTGTGGGAAGTCATATTAGTATCAATAATTTAGAGGCAAGCCTTCTGGTAGTAGGGCTCTACACGCCCGCGGAAGCGGCGGCCTATACCGGGATTCCCGCAGCGCAGATCCGTCGGTGGCTGTTCGGCTATACGTCTGGAAGCAAACATTATGCTGGCCTTTGGTTGCCTCAACTTGAAGGCGAGGCTACGCAGGCCTTGGGATTCCACGACTTACTGGAAATTCGCTTTGTGCATGCATTCCGGCGCCACGGCGTTAGTTTGCAAGCCATTCGCCGGGCCTCCGCTCACGCCCGGGAATTGTACAATCAGCCCTACCCGTTTACCTGCAAGCGCTTCCAAACAGATGGTCGCAGTATTTTTGCCGCCGTTCTGGAAGAAACCGGCGATGACACTCTCTTAGACCTAGTGAAAAAACAATACACCTTCAAACAAGTGATTACCCCGTCGCTATACCGCGGTATTGAATACCACAATGACACAGCCCAGCGCTGGTATCCCCTCAGCCGCAACCGTCGCGTGGTATTAGACCCAGCCCGCAACTTTGGCAAACCTGTTCTAGCTGAAACCGGCATGACAGTAGATTCCATTGTTAGTACCTGGCACGGCGAAGGGCAGGATGTAAGGCGCGTAGCAGCGATGTATGAAGTGCCCGTGGCTGAAGTGGAGGCAGCCATTCAGTTCGAGCAAATGCATTATTCGTAATGGCTCCAAAGCCGAAGAACTTTAACTATTCGCTCATCTTCAAGCACCTGATAAACAATGCGGCGCTGGATGTTGATGCGACGTGAATAGGCCCCCGAAAGATCACCGATGAGTTTTTCAAACGGAGGCGGCTTGCGGTAGGGGTCTTCCGCCATTAGCGCCAGAAGTTCAGCTCCCCATCGCATTCGTCCATAGGGGTTTCCATCCCCTCACGAATAGACTCTCGCATACCCGGTACAGACAGCAGGTAAAGCGTCTCTTGGATAGCCGTCCAATCGTCCTCGGAAACCAAAACGGCTTTGTTTCGCTTACCCATAATAACGATTGGCTGATGAGATTCGGCGGTTTCGGCAATCAGCCGGTAAAGTTTGCTACGAGCTTCAGTTGCTGTAATTTCGCTCATGACGCACTTTTGATATGTTCAAATATTGATCAAAGCGTATGCCGTTAAGTACGCATATCAAGACGTTGGCAATCTGCCTTTGCCACAGTGTAGTGTTGTGCGTTAAGTGGCTATAATTAAGCCAATTATTTTAGGGTAAACCAATGTCCAAAGCTCACATCAATACCAAAATGCTGATCTGGGCGCGCAAGCGCTCTGGCATTGATGTGTCTGATTTTGCCCGCAAATGCGGTGTCAGCGAGGAGCGCTTGCAGGAATGGGAGTCTGGCGAGCGGCCAATGACTTTTAATCAGGCCATGAGCTACGCCGCCAAAGCCTATGTACCTTTCGGCTATTTGTTTCTCGCGCAACCGCCGCAGGAAGGGCTGTTGATTCCCGACTTACGCACGCTGGGCGGCCAAGGGGTTCAACGGCCAAGCTCCGAGCTACTAGACCTGGTCAAGCTGATGTTACAGCGCCAAGAATGGTACAAAGACTATCTGCAACAGCAACTAGCAGAACCTAACGCCGTTGTCGGCCGCTTCTCTGCTCGTGACAGTGTCGATGCCATTGTTCAAGATATGCGCACTCAACTTGGCGTGCCGGAGCACCCGAAACGCGGAAAGTGGGATGACTACTACCGTGATTTGGTTGAGCGCATTGAATCCAAAGGCATTATGGTGATGCGACAAAGTAATCTGAAGCATCACACCCGCCCCCTGAACGTGGACGAATTTCGCGGTTTTGCAATCGTCGATGAGTTCGCTCCGGTAATTTTTATTAACCACGCCGATGCCATGGGTGCACGCCTATTCACATTGATTCACGAACTTTGCCACATATGGATCGGCCAATCCGGCATCTCCGATGGCAGTACCAATACCCACCGGCAAGAGGAAATACTGTGCAACGCGGTCGCCGCCGAGTTTCTAGTGCCCGCGACTGAGTTCAGCCGTTTATGGCATCAAGATGAAAATCGCTGGGAAGAGAACCTACCTCCTCTCGAGGCGCATTTTCACGTGAGCACTTGGACACTCGCCAGAAGAGCTCTAACCCTGGGCTTTATTTCTGAAGGCGAGTATGGCCAGTATATAGCGGAACAACAGGCTGCTTATCGTCGCCGAAAGCAAAGTGGTAGTGGTCCCACTTATTACCAAACCAAAAAGGCGCAAATCAGTAGTCGGTTTTCTCACGCCGTAGTCAGTGAAGCGCTGAGCGGTCAAATGCTGCTCCGCGACGCAGGCGAACTCTTGGGCGGCATGCAGCCCGCGAAGATCAAACACTTTGCTGAGGAGCTCGGTCTTTGAGATATTTGCTGGATGCGAATACTTACATACAGGCAAAAAACCAATATTACGGTATGGATATTTGCCCAGCTTATTGGGATTGGCTGGATCAGCAGTTTCAGCAAGGCTTGGTTGCTAGTGTGAATTTTGTAGGCCGGGAGCTGCGTGACGGTAATGATGATCTGGCGGAGTGGGCTCGCGCGCGGCCTGAGCACTTTATCCCCAACGACGACGAAGAAACCCAAGCTGTTTTTTCATCTATTGTTCAGGCTGTTATGCAAGGCGACTATAATCAGGGCAACAGGGACAGTTTTTTGGCCAAAGCAGATCCGTGGATTATTGCCAAAGCCCGTGTAATAGGCGCAGCAGTGGTTACTCACGAGTCTGTTTTGGCTCCTAACACTCGCAAGGTAAAAGTACCCAACATCTGTCATCAATTCGATGTTCCCTGCGTGAATACCTTTCAATTTCTTCGCGAGCTGAAAGCCCGATTTGTGCTGGGAAACTGATTACTCACGTTTATCTCTATTTTGTGTAATTACACATTTCATAGGTAAACATGAGTAATTCCCCTCTTCATACCGCCAGATGCCTCCGAAACAACGCCAGCGCCACACTAAAAAACACCATCCCAATAGCCACCAACGCCAGCATTTGCGGCCACACCACCTCCAGGCCTGCTCCCCGGTAAAGTATGGCTTGCGCCAAGCTGACGAAGTGGGTGGTGGGCGCCACCAGCATGATGTTCTGCACCAGGTCAGGCATGCTTTCCCGCGGAGTTATGCCGCCAGAGAGCATTTGCAGGGGCAGTATGGTGAGTATCAGCAGCAGGCCGAACTGGGGCATGGTGCGGGCCACGGTGCCAATCAGGATGCCGATGGCAGTGGTGGAAAACAGATGAATCAGGGTGCCGAACATAAACAGCATTATTGAACCCTGCACCGGCACTTTTAATATCAGCTGAATCACAAGGGTTACCGAAAGGGTTGCCGCCAGCATCACAACCAGGCCGTTAGCCCACACTTTGGCGGCCATGATTTCAAACGGCTTTATCGGCATCACCATCAGGTGTTCTACGGTGCCGTGTTCACGTTCGCGAATCAGCGCAGCGCCGGTCAGTATGATGCTGATCATGGTGATCATATTGGTCAGCTCCATCACTCCGCCAAACCAGGTGCCGTCCAGATTGGGGTTAAAACTCACCCGGGTTACCAGGTTGATGGGCAAGGCACCGCCAGCGCTGCCAGTCTGCATAAATTCCGCCACTTCGGTGGTCAGCAACTGTTCAATGTAGCGCGAACCGATGAACGCCTGGGTCATGCGGGTCGCGTCGATATTCAGCTGCACGCTGGTGACTCGGCCCTGACGGATGTCGCGCTCGAAACCGTCGGGAATCACCAGAACGAACGTGTGGCTGCCTTTGTCCAACACCTCGTCAATCTGGCCATACTGGATCTGGTCCGGTGGCATAAACCAAGGCGGTTGCAGGGAATCAATCATGTGGCCAGCCAATGCGCTCTGGTCCTCATCCACCACCGCCACCGGCGCGTTGTGTAGTTCCATGGAACCGGCAGAGCCAGCGGTGTACACCATCAGGGTAAGCACCGGTATGAACGCCGCCAGCACCAGGAACGCGTGTTGCATATCACCCAGGGTCAGGCCCTTGGTAAACACGCCGCGGCTGATCTGCAGGAACCAGGTGGCCGGCCAGAACTGGCCAATGACGGCAGCGGCGCCATCTAGAGAAGACACCGGTTCGGTCATGCCAGAGAACTGCACCGTGGGCAGTATGGTGATGATTGCGGTAGCCGCCAGCGCGGCAATCTGGGTAGACGCAAACGCCGAAATTACCTGGCCCAGACCGGTGGTGGCGGTCACGAACAGCAGCGCGCCAAAGGTCAGGGTTAGCACGCCGCCTTTGATGGGCACGTCAAACAGGAAAATCGCCAGCAGCACCAGGCTGACGTAGCTGACCATGCTAAAGCCGATGTAGGGCAGCTGTTTACCGAGCAAAAATTCCAGCCGGGTCACCGGGGTTACATACAGATTGGTGATAGATCCCAGCTCTTTCTCCCGCACAATCCCCAACGCCATCAGAATAGCCGGGATGAAAATCAGCAGTATGGGAATCACCGCCGGCACCATGGCGTCCAGGCTGCGGAAGTCCTGGTTATAGCGGTAGCGGGCTTCAACGGTCACCAGGCTAAAAGCCGGCACACTGCCGTAGGTGCGCTGGGCCAGATCTTTCAGGTAGCTGAAATGCAGGCCTAGCATATACCCCAGTATGGTCTCACCGCGAAAGGGCATAGCGCCGTCTACCCACACGGCGATTTCGGTAGGCCGGCCGCGTTTCAGGTTTTTGCCAAAGCCCGGCGGTATCGCCAGAACCAGGCTCAGTTCGCCGGATTTCATCCGCTCTTCCAGTTCGGCTATGGTGGCCACCGGTGGTTGCTCTAAAAAGTAGCGGGAACCAGATACGGCGGTGATGTAGTCGCGGCTTTGCGGAGTTTGGTCTTGGTCCAGCACCGCGAAGGTCAGGTCTTCCACGTCGAGGGTGATGCCGTAGCCCAAAATCAGCATCAGCAAGGCCGAGCCAATAAACGCAAACGACATACGGATAGGGTCCCGCAGCAGTTCACGGGTTTCGCGGCGGCCATAGGCCATCAGGCGCTGGAAGCTAAAGCGGCGATAGCGCGGCCGGTCGCTGGCGTTTTCGCCCAGCACGTTTCCGCTATTGCTGGTTACGGGTTCCTTGTCCACCGCTTCAAGAGTTTGCATGAACGCGGCTTCCAAATTGTCTACCCCGGCTTGCTCTGCCAATGCGGCCGGGGTGTCGCAGGCCAGTACTTCGCCGGCGTGCATCAGTGAAATGCGGTCGCAGCGCTCACCCTCGTTCATAAAGTGGGTGGAAATAAAAATGGTCACGCCGTCTTCGCGGGACAAACGCAGCAGCAACTGCCAGAAGCGGTTGCGAGCACCGGGGTCTACCCCGGAGGTTGGCTCGTCTAAAATTAGCAGTTCCGGCGAATGCACCACGGCTACTGCCAGCGACAACCGCTGGCGCACGCCCAGGGGCAAGTCACCAGCAAACCGGTCCATCACGTCTTCTAAACTAAATTCTTGGGTCAATTCATCCATTCTGGGCTGAATGCGTTCGGCTGGCAGATGAAATAGCTTGGCGTGCAGTTCCAGGTTCTGGCGCACGGTCAGCTCGTTGTACAGCGAGAACGACTGCGACATGTAGCCCACACGCTGGCGGGTTTTCAGGTCTCTGGCATCCAGAGTGGCGCCAAACAGCAACACCTCGCCTTCGGACGGCGTTAGCAGCCCGGTGAGCATTTTCATGGTGGTGGTTTTGCCACAGCCGTTAGAGCCTAAAAAACCAAATATTTCGCCTTTCGGGATGGTGAAGCTAACGTCTTTTACCGCGGTGAAGTCGCCAAAGCGCAGGGTGAGATTATGGGCTTCAATGGCAGGCACGTCGGCGTTATCGGTTGCCGCGCTCGCCGAAGCCGTAGTCGCAGCATCGCCACCGGTTTCCTGCCGGTCTTTTGGCAGCAGCGCGATAAAGGCGTCGTCCAGATTGTCTGTTTCAGTTTGCTGTTTTAATTCCTGCGGCGAACCCGTAGCCAGAATGGCGCCGTTGTCCATGGCCACCAGCCAGTCGTAGCGCTCAGCTTCTTCCATGTAAGCCGTGGCCACCAGCACGCTCATGCCCGCTTGCTGGCTGCGAATGGTATCAATCAAGTCCCAGAATCGCTTGCGGGATAGCGGGTCTACGCCGGTGGTGGGTTCATCCAGAATCAGCAGGTCCGGGTTGTGAATCAAAGCGCAGCAAAGGCCCAGTTTCTGCTTCATGCCGCCAGACAATTTGCCGGCGGGCCGGCTGCGGAATTCCAACAGGCCAGTGGCGTCTAGCAGGCGGTCGATCTGTTCGCCACGGGCCTTGCCACGCAGCCCGAACAGGTCGGCAAAAAAGTCGATGTTCTCGTCCACCGTCAGGGTGTGGTAGAGGTTGCCGCCCAGCCCCTGGGGCATATAGGCAATGCACGGGGCGACTTGACTGCGAAAGTGCGAATCGGCCATATTGCCGCCCAGCACCTCAAGCCGGCCTTGCTGCAACTGGCGGGCACCCGCCACCAAACCCAGCAAGGTCGACTTACCAACACCGTCTGGGCCAATCAGCCCGACCATACAGCCGGCGGGCAGGTCCAGGCTAATATCCCGCAAAGCATGGCGGGCACCGTATTGATGATTAACCGATATCAGCCGGGCCACAACCGCTTTTTCGCCCGGGTTGATGCCTGTCCGGGTAACGGTTTTGGCAGCTTTTTTGACAACTAAAGAGCTGTCGCCAGGCCGATTATCCATTAGGAAGGGTTACTTGCAGCTGTTCTGGCCAAGGCAGACTTTCATCGAGACGAACATAGGCAACACCCGGCACGCCGGTTTTCACCCGATCGCGATAGGCCTCTAGCAATTCGGGGTCGATGCGAATGCGCACTCGGAACATCAATTTCTCGCGCTCGGTGCGGGTTTCCACCGCCTTGGGCGTGAACTGGGCTTCTGCAGCCACAAAACTCACCTCCGCCGGCACCACAAAGTCGGGCAGGGCGTCCAGAACAATGCGGGCATCGGAACCCACCCGCACTTTACCAGCCTGGGCGGTGGGCAGAAAAATAGTCAGGTACACGTCGGTTACGTCCAACACCGTGGCCACTTTGCCGCCAGCCGGCAGCACCTCACCCGGCTCGGCCAGCCGGTAAAGCACACGGCCGCCTACCGGGCTGTTCAGGTGGCTATCATCAATAGTGGTTTCAATTTTGTGGATGTTGGCTTTCGCAGCGTTGATGCCAGCTTGAGCTGACAATACCTGAACCTTTGACGCCTGCAATGCGGCGTCTGCGGTTTCTGCGGTGGTGCGTGCGCGGTCCAGCTGTTCGCGAGACACGTGGCCCTTGGCAACCAGAGATTCAAACCGCCCCAGCTCGGCCCGGGCCAGGCGCCGTTCACTTTCCCGCTGGGCCACAATGGCATCGGCCAGGCGTTCGGCTTGAATCGCCTGGCTCAGATTGGCCTGGGCAGCCGCCAAGGTTGCCTGAAGTTCCGCTGTGTCCATCTCTGCCACCGGGCTACCGGCATCAATCAGATCGCCCTCGGCCACAAAGAAGGTCAGCAGGCGGCCGGGAATGCGGGTGGCAATATCAACCTGAGTGGCTTCTATGCGGCCATTTCCCGACGCAATATGCGCAGCAAGGGTGTTTTCCTTTGGCACAAAATACCAGGCGACAAGGGCGAGCAAAGCAATAACCGCCAGAGTTATTATCAGTCTCGAGCGGACTTTAGGGCTTGAGCCAGGCATAGATCGTCCCCGATAAAAATTGGATTAGTTCAACTATAATGAAGCTGAAATCAGTATAGCGGGGCTTTTAGTAACGTGGGTGACACGCGTCAAAAGCGCAGGACATGCCTGCGCTAAACGCTTCAGTCATTTTTGATCCCGGTCAACGTTCTAGTTATAAGCTTATTCTAAAAAAGAAATTCAGCGCACTTTGGGCTATAGTGAAAGGTGGATACAAACCCGTTTCATTGCAGGAGAAAGCGCGAAATGAAGCAGCTATTAATCGCATTTTTTATAATTTTCGGACTCAGCGTTCATGCCTTCGCAAATGATGAAGCTTTGGCCGTCACCCCCCAGCAAACTTTTGATCTGGTACAAACACAGCCTGACCAAATGCTGTTTGTGGATGTGCGCGACCCCATCGAAATCATGTTTATCGGCTTTACCGATGTGGCTCAGGCCAACATTCCGTTCTTGCTGGCCGATCGCAGCCGGTTTCTGGACGACAAGCAGCGCTTTGCCATGGACAAAAACCCGCAGTTCGCCGCACAAATTGAAGCCGCTCTGAAAGCCAAAGGCCTGAACAAGGACGCGCTGATTATCACCATGTGCCGCTCGGGTTCTTCACGGGGTAAGCCCAGTGCCGATTACCTGCTGTCCCAAGGTTTTACCAATGTGAAATACATTGATCACGGCTTTCAGGGTAGCGGCGCCAAAGAGGGCAAAAAAGCCGGTATGCGCATCGTTAACGGCTGGCAGAATGACGGCTTGCCCTGGTCTATGGAGATCAATCCGGAAAAGATTTATCGCCCAGGTCAGTAATAACGGTTCATAAGCGGTCAGCACCGCAAGGAAGGCGATTATGGAAGGCTTGTCCCAGCTTTTATCCCAACGAAGGGCAGTGGCAATCCTGCTGTTTTCGCTCCTGTTGTTGCCGCTACTATCCTCAGAAGCACTGGCGTCTGCAGAGCGGGCGCCGACTACCGCAGACCACACCAAATTCGAGGCGCTGAAGGGCCCGTTCAATTCAGCGCCGGAAGTGACCGCCGCCTGCCTGACCTGCCACACCGAAGCTGGCGAGCAAGTGCGTGCTACAACCCACTGGACATGGCTATACGATCACCCTGAAACCGGCCAACAGCTGGGTAAAAGCAAGGTGATTAACAGCTTTTGCGGCATGGTAGTCACCAACGAAGCGCGCTGTACGTCTTGCCACGTTGGTTATGGCTGGGAAGACATGAACCAGCCGCCACCGGTTGCAGAAAATGCGGTGGATTGCCTGGTGTGCCACGACACCACCGGCGAATACTGGAAATTCCCCACCCTGGCCGGTTTCCCCACGGATATTCCTCGCGAATGGCCAAAAAGCAGCGGCACACTGGTGCTGCCACCCGACTTGGCCAAAGTTGCCCGCAACGTGGGCGCCAGTGACCGCGAAAACTGCGGCAGCTGCCACTTTTACGGTGGCGGCGCTGACGGGGTCAAACACGGTGATCTGGATTCGTCACTGATAGACCCAAGCCACGAGCTGGACGTGCACATGGCCAGCGACGGCCTGGATTTCAGCTGCTCCGACTGCCACACCAGTTGGGGCCACAACGTGGCTGGCAGCCGCTATCAGGTGAACGCCAAAG
Organism: Marinobacter sp. LV10MA510-1; assembly: GCF_002563885.1. Taxonomy (GTDB): domain Bacteria; phylum Pseudomonadota; class Gammaproteobacteria; order Pseudomonadales; family Oleiphilaceae; genus Marinobacter. The sequence continues at coordinate 3,122,246 of NZ_PDJA01000001.1, forward strand.
ACACCTTGGGTATTGATGTACCCGGCCACACCGACCTGGGTCGCGCCAGCTGTGAATCCTGCCACGGCAGCGAACCTCACCCGCAAGCCAAGTTGAATGACCACGTTGAAAAACTGGCGTGCCAGACCTGTCATATTCCAGCCTTCGCCCGCGGCGGTGTCGCCACCAAAATGTGGTGGGACTGGTCCACCGCCGGCAAACTGGACGAAGACGGCCAGCCTATGGCGTTAAAAGACGAGAATGGCCACGTCAGCTATCTGAGCGAAAAAGGCAATTTCCGCCACGGCGAAAACGTCACCCCAGAATACGCCTGGTTCAACGGCACTGTGGAATACACCCTGATAGACGCCAAACTGGATTTGACTCAGTTGCCGGTGCACATCAACCGGGTGAAGGGCAGCCCAGGCGATGGAGATTCCCGCATCTGGCCATTCAAGGTGATGCGTGGCAAACAGCCTTACGACACCGTTTACGAAACCCTGTTGGCCACCCACGTGTTCGGTAAAGACGACTCTTCGCTGTGGAGTAACTACGATTGGCCCAAAGCACTGAAAACCGGCAGCGAATGGTCCGGCATTCCTTTCAGTGGAGAATACGACTTTATTGAAACCACCATGCACTGGCCCATTACTCACATGGTGGCGCCGGCAGACCAGGCTCTGGATTGCGCCGCCTGCCACAGCGCGAACAGCCGACTGGCCGGATTGCCGGGAATTTACATGCCGGGGCACAGCAGCAACCCTTGGCTCAACCGCATTGGCTGGCTGGTCGTGCTTTTAACGTTGCTAGGCGTAGCCCTTCATGGTTTAGCTCGCAGATTCTTTCGCCGCCGTCGCGAACATACCAAGGAGCGTTGATTATGGCCAAGGTAATGATTTTCAAACGTTTTGAACGTTTCTGGCACTGGTCCCAGGCGCTGCTGATTTTCAGCCTGCTGCTGACCGGTTTTGAAATTCACGGCAGCTACCAGCTGTTCGGATTTGCGGACGCAACCCAGTTACACACCATCGCCGCCTGGGCCTTAATTGTACTTTGGCTTTTCGCCATTTTCTGGCACATAACCACCGGCGAGTGGCGCCAGTACATACCCACTCGCGACGGCCTTTGGGCCGTGGCGCATTACTATCTGATTGGCACCTTTACCGGTGCCAGCCACCCCTACCGCAAAACCAGCAAAGCCAAGCACAACCCGCTGCAACGGCTGGCCTATCTGTTTTTCAAACTGATGATTTCGCCGGTTATCTGGGTGTCTGGTCTGCTGTATCTGTTCTACAGCCAATGGCCCGAAGCGCTATCAAGTGTTCTATCACTGCAGGCCGTGGCCACCGTCCACACAATCGCCGCGTTCGCCATGATGGTGTTCATCATCGGCCATGTGTACATGACCACTCTGGGGGCCACCCTGTTCAGTCACATAAAACCGATGGTGACCGGTTACGATACGGTGGATGAACCCAGCAAAAAGCCGTGACACATCCAGTCTCCGTTTTACTCCATAAGAACCGCCATACCCCTTAAGACTGTTCATAGAACGAACAGTCTTTTAATATTCTTAATAGGTATAACGATAGAACCCATTGTTTGGTAAGATTTGACGTATCTCAAGAGAAATCTGTCCATCCAAATAATGACAAGAGGTTCAGAGGCATGCAAACCAACACCGCAGAGCAGGGTAAAGAGCAAGGCAAACAGCACACCGTAGTTATTGTTGGGGGCGGGGCCGCGGGCATTTCCGTTGCTGCAAGCTTGCACAAACGAGACAGCACCCTGGATATCGCGATTATTGAGCCGGCACACAGCCACCATTACCAGCCCGGCTGGACCATGGTTGGGGGCGGTATTTTCAAGCCGGAAACCACCTCAAAACCCATGGCCAGTGTTATGCCGGGATTTGCCTCATGGTACAAGCAAACGGTGTGCTCTGTAGACGAGCTGAACAATCAGGTTACGCTGGCCGACGGCTCTGTGATCGGGTACCAGGCCTTGGTGCTGGCACCCGGGGTAGAACTGAACTGGGCCGGTATTGACGGCCTGAAAGAAGCGCTTGGCTCGAACGGTGTTACCTCCAACTACCAGGAGGGCATGGCCAGCTACACCTGGAAAATGGTCCAGAGCCTTAAAACCGGGCGCGCGTTGTTCAGCCAACCCCCCATGCCCATCAAGTGTGCCGGTGCGCCACAAAAGGCGATGTATTTGTCAGCAGACTACTGGCTGCGCAACGGGGCTTTGAAAAACATCGACATTCAATTCCATAACGCCGGCGCTGTACTGTTTGGCGTCCCCGATTATGTGCCGGCGCTGCAAAGTTACATTGAAAAGTACGGCGTTGAGCTTAACTACCAGAACAACCTGGTGTCGGTTAACGGCCCTTCGCACAAAGCAACGTTTCGCCGCACCAAAGCCACAAGAGCCGCCTGGTTTCTGAAAGCCAAGCAGCTGCCGGGCCTGTACTGGCATGTTATGCTAAAAGGCCACGAATGGATGGCAAAGCCGGCGCGCCGCTCGGTCTGACAGACCAAAAAAGACCGCTCGTTCGTAATGCTTGAGTCAGACACGACCGACAACACACCTGGCTAAGCCAGAACAGGAGAATAGAGCATGATCGGATACGTCACGATTGGTGTCAGCGATATGGAAAAAGCCAAGAAATACTACACGGATCTTCTGGGCGACATGGGCGCAAAAGTCCTGCTGGATTTGGGCCGCATTGCCTTTATTGGTAAAGATATGAAATCCCCCATGATGGCGGTTTGTACACCGCATGACGGTTCGCCGAACCACCCCGGTAACGGTAATATGCTGGCGTTTCAGCCAGGCTCAAAAGAAGCGGTTGATACCTACTATCAGAAAGCCATCGAATTGGGTGCAAGCTGTGGCGGCGAACCCGGCCAGCGTATTCCCGACCAGTTTTACGGTGCCTACGTGAAAGACCCAGACGGCAACAAGGTAGCTTTTTACCACTTCGGCTGATTCAGCCCTGCCGTAAGCTGAGGCCGCTTTAATCGGCGGTCTCGGTTCCAAACCACCATCGCGGTAACAACTCCCGAATCTGCAGCTGTAAAAATCGATCGTCAATCAGCCATATCACCCCTTCGTCTTCTGGCGTCCGAATAACACGCCCCGCCGCCTGCGCCACTTTCTGCAGGCCAGGAATCAGATAGGTGTAGTCGTAACCTGCGCCGAAACGTTTCTGCAGGCGCTGTTTCAAAATGTCGTGCCAGGCATCAAAGGGCGGCAGCCCCAGGGTGGCCACAAACGCGCCAATCAGCTGGTCCCCCGGTAAATCAATACCTTCACTGAACACGCCCCCCAAAACCGCAAAGGCCACACTGCCGGATTCTTCGCGGAAGCCTGCCAGAAAATCTTTGCGCTGCTGCGGACTCATGCCTGGCTGCTGTGAGCGTTGGGGCACATCTGCGGCGCTGCTGCTCAACGCCACATTGACCTCATTCAGATATTTAAAACTGCTGAAAAACGCCAGATAGTGGCCTGGGCGCTGGCGATATTGCTGCGCGATCAGCTCGGCAATGGGCATTACCGACGTCTCACGATGAGCCTGGCGGGTGCTGATTTTGGGCGTGAAGTTCACCTGTAACTGATCGGCGCCGAACGGGCTGGGCAGGGAGGTAAAACAGCTGTCTTCCGGCAACCCCAGCAAATCCCGGTAATACACGCCTGGGCTTAAGGTCGCGGAAAACAGCAACACCGAGGCCGCCGCCTGAAACCGGTCACGCAGGAAATCCGCCGGCACCAGATTCTGAATGGTCAGGCTGGCGCGGCCGCGGCCTTCGCGGCGAAATTCACAAAGGGAATGGTCGGCGAACGAATCCGCCAGTTTCATAAAGGCAACCGACTCGAACAGGACTTCCTGCAACGCCAGATCCGGCGGGTTATCCGCCAGATAATCCGTAAGCCCGGACACCAGGCCCTGCAGGCTGCCGGTCAGCGATACAGGCAAAGCACTTAGAAACACCGGTGCTGTGCCAGCTTCGGCTTGGTCACGAATCACCCCCTGCCAGGCCCGGGCAGTGCGGTCCAGATGGGATTTTAGAACTTTGGGCGCGGTTTTACGCAGCTTCAAAAGCCGCTGTTGGTCCAGCTGCACCGAATACATGCCGCGGCCGCGATCCACCAGATTGTGGGCCTCATCCAACAGCACTGCCGTTTTCCACTGATTCTGCCGGGTCAGGCCATAGAGCAGGGCGGATTGATCAAACATCCGGTTTACATCGCCAATCACCAGATCACACCAACGCGCCATTTCCTGGGCCAAGAAGTAGGGGCAGATGTCATGGCCGGCGGCGATCTTCGCCAGCGTCTCCTGAGTCAATGTGGAATCGGCCTGGGCGGCTTCGGCGCGGGCGTCTGGCAGGCGGTCAAAAAAACCTTTGGCCAGGGGGCAGGAATCGCCGTGGCAGGCTTTGTCCGGGTGCTCGCAAGCATCGGCTTTAGACACCAGTTCCAAGGTTCTTAACGGCCAGATTTGCGGTGTTTCCTGCGCTAACCGCAGGCGATCCACCGCGTCTACCGCCAGCTGGCGAGCGGTGTTACGGCAGGTGAGGTAGCACAGCACGTCCTGATTCGCCGCCGGCATGGCCATAAGTGCAGGGAACAAAGTACCCAAGGTTTTGCCCAGGCCGGTAGGCGCTTCCAGCAGCAAGGTGCCGCCCTTCACCGTATTTTTGTAAACGGTTTCCGCAAGCTGGCGTTGGCGCGGGCGAAACTGCGCAAACGGAAAACGCAGTCCAGACAGGCGAATATTCCGCTGCTCCCGGTGATGGGCTTCCTGCTCTGCCCACAGCCGGTAGCGATCACACAGCACTTCCAGCTCTTGCCAGAGTTCATCGGCGCGGGCGGTTTCGCTGATCGACGTTTCCCGGTTGTTGCCAATATCGAAGTACACCAGTGCCAGCTTTACGGTTTTACGCTTTTCCTGGCGGCACAGCAGAGCACCGTAAGCCCGCAGCTGAGCCCGGTGAAGTGCGCGCTGATGGGAGCGAATGCGCGACAAGTCGCCACGGTGGGTTTTGATTTCTTCCAGCAGTCCGGAGTGCGGGTTATACACATCGGCACGGCCAGACAGCGCCAAGCCCAGGCATTCGCCGCTAATCGGGTACTCGCTTTTGTAGCCGTATCCGCGCTTTGCCTGAATCGCCTGGTGGCCGGCAATGCCCTCTTCGGCGCTGGGCGCCGGGGTGTAACGAAAATCCAGATCGCCTGCACGGGCAGCAAACTCGCAGAGTGTGCGTACCGCCACCTTCATGGCGTGGCCTCGCCGGTTTGCCAACGCAGATAACACACGCTGGCGGCGATGCCCTTGCTGGCGAAAAAATGAAGCCAGCGAACCTGGTGATCCTGTAGGCGATCGCCAGGGCCCTTCACTTCAATCATTTCGTATCGCGGCCTGGTATGCGGATTTTCAGGGTAAAAGCGGACAAGATCGGGAAAACCGCTGCGATGTTCGCGAATATTCAGCAAAAGTCGCTCAAAAAGAATGTGTAAATCAAGCGCTGGAATACAATCCAGCGCCAGCGTCAGCAGCTCCTCATTCAGCGCAGGCCAGGTCACAAAGGGGTTGGTAATGCCCTGCTTTACGGCGTAGGTGTTCAGTATCTGCTGGCGATAGCCGCCATCGTGCAGCGCCGCAAAGCACTGATCAAACGCGGCCTGGCGCCGGCTGACAAAATCTTTCCGCAGCAGGTCCGCCGGGCCACTGTGAAACGGATGAAAAAAAGCGCCGGGTATGGGCTTGAAGATGGTGTTCCAGCACAGCAGACCAAACAGGCTGTTTATCAGGGTGTTTTCCATATAAAACACCGGTGCTTCAGGACTCGAAAGATGGTCGCGCACCGCCCTCTCCACAGAGCGACCCGTTTGCGGCAGCGTCAACGTGAACTCGTCAAGCGGCGGCGGTTGTGGTGCCAAAGGAGCGGGCTGTTTCACTTTGGCTGCCAACCGCTTCAGAATCCGCGCCAGACCCTGGGCTTCGGCGTCGCTGAGTTCGGCGTGCTGCCAGTCAGAGGCAATCGCCCAGGCTTCGTCAAAGCGTTTCATCCGCTCCAGCAGCCGCAGTTGTTTCAACCGGGCTTCCCTATGGCCACTTGAGGCAAGTGCTTCCAAAGCTACTTCCCGCTCGCCCTGACGTTCCGCCTGTCGGCCCAGCTCAAGCAGCAGGCGATCGCGGCGACTGCTCAGCCACGGGTTGTCAGAAGGTTGCGGCACCTGGGCCCACACTTCAGCGGCCGGCATTCCAACGTCCAGACATTCGCGGCAGTGGTGCATGGCCAGATAGGTATCCACTTGGCTGCGTTCGGAGAAAGCCCGGGCTTCAGAGGTGAATTGCACCTGCTCGTAGCGTTGGTGGCCCAGCTCCACCAGCACAAAATCCGACCAGCTCTGGCGCAGGTTGCCGAAGAACATCAGGCGAACGCGGTCAAACAGTGCCATTGAGCTCACCCGCACTACCGGCGAACCAGAGTCACCCAGCCAGTCGATCACGGTACGGGCATCGGCGTAGGTACCCTTCAACACATCGCGCATCTGGGCTTTGGCCAGGTTTTTGCTGAAACCGGCCTGCACCAGAGCCGGCGCAAACGCCGGGCGAAGTTCGGCCAGGGTAAACAGGCGAAACAGATCGTCCAGAGTCAGCAAGGGAGCACAATCCAGCCAGTCATCTCTAATCAGGTTGTTCAACGCATCCGCTTCCGAACTTCCCAACTCTGGGTACTTCAGCTTGTCAGTGCGGAACAGCTCACCGCTGCGCATCACCATCCGGGCCAACAAAGCTCGGGCAGGACGGGGCAAATCAAGGAACTCGCTTAGCCGGGCATTCTCCGGCGCCGACAGCAAATCGGAGTGGTGGTTAGCCACCCACGCCACCACCGTTTCCATGTTTTCCAGGTAGTACAGGGGGTTTTCAAGATTCGCCGCGGCGGGCCTGAAATCCTGGTGATGCTTGCTCATAAAGACACGGACAGACCTAATTGAGGAGGTGCAATGCAACCACTCGAATTTAATGAGTTAACGCCTGAATTTACTTTATTTTTTTAGCTTGGTTTTTCACACCGTCCAAAATGGATTCACTAATGCGCGATGGAAAATCAACGGGCAACAGGGCTTCTACGGCGCTGATTGCACGGGGCACCTGTTCGGCGATCTCGTCGAGGAGCTCGCTCGCCCTCTCGCGGGAGAAGCCAACTTGATGAGCCGCACTTATGAAATGCCTTTGTTGAATTCGATCCCAATGGTAATGGCGGTTACGGCTTTTAACAGACATCGCCATTTTTGCTTTTTGCGACGCCAGACTGCCTTGCGCCATCAGCGGATAGGCTGAGATCACGTCGTACAGCGGTGTCATCCGATAGGCTGAGCCAGGCTCTATAAAAAGACTGAAATTTTTTGCATGGCCATCAATCGCCGCCATCAGCCAAAACAATATCTGAGCTTTGAAGAAGGTTTCGCGATCCCTTTGAACCTCCTGGGAACCAAGAAGAAGCTTCATACCATCGTGAATTCCCGGGCCGCCATCGCTCTCGTACTTGATCGCAGGTGCTACGCCGAGGGCCTGACAAAAGTCTTCCTGAGGCAATCGCATTAGCCAAGCGGAATCCTTCGACCAGCGCCGATCAAAGCGTTCGACAATTAATACTTTCTGACGGCCAAACTGCCCAAGTTCCGCATTAGCAGTGGACAACCCAAAGGCTTTTAAAAGCTGTAAACAGAGCCATTCATTCTCACCGCTTTCACGAAGATCAATATTGCTATGATCCAGAAAACCGATTGGGAGCTTGAAGATATGACTGGTGGGCGTGCTCCCGATGGGGAGTTGCCAATGCTCCTGATACCAGAGTAACGCCGTTTTTTCCTGAGCACCCGCCAGTGAAATGCGAAAGTCATTTTCCCGCGCCATGCCCAGCGGTGCATCTTGATAATTGCCCAGCAAAAACTCGATCGCGGTGGTGTCAAGTGGTTCAGCCGTCACCTTTCGGACATTCGGCACGTCGCAATCTTGAGGATAGAGCTGAATGGCGCCAATACAGTCTCGGCCAACACTCCAAAGTAGATCAAAAGGATGGCGGGTAGGAGCGCTGAAACGTGCTTGCATGCGAGATCTTATGGCATTCGAGTCTGGCAGAAGGTTATCAAAAAAATTAAAAACCAACGCTCCGCGATATACCTTCGAAGACAACGGCAGTGAAAGAGAGATAGCTCGGGCACCGGGCTGATTTTGCCAGGCAGGAGAATACTGAAAAACCATAGCGCCGGAGGCTTTTAACGTTAACTTTCCAACTTCAATACCGTTCAGGGCCACAAGTAAATCAGGCATGGACAATCACCATTCTTCGCTCCAACCGATTACCGAATCCGAAGCACCGCGCTCCACCACACGCAATTCAAGATCAAGAGCGGAAAGGAGCTTGAACAGAGTCTCGATTCGACTTTTCTCCGGGTAATTCTCAAAGTTGGAAACCGTGGCCTGTTTCACGCCGACTGCGGCCGCAGTCGCTTGCTGGCTCAGATTTTGGCGATGCCTTGCATTTTTGATGGCGGTAGACAGCGCTTCAGGTGAAGTAATTTTCATGAACATACCCCTTAGACGATAAATTAAGTTTCATACCGTATAGGGTATAAAGTCAATAATATCCTTCATAGGGGATTAAGCAGCTCTATACTATTTCAAATGCCTATATCCGCCGGTTGCAGACGCACGCCAGCGATTTTCCAGACGTCTTCTACCTGTACCATTCGATAATAGGCGTCCCAGGATTTGCCCTCGGGGCCTTTGAGCTTCACTACCTGGATGTGAAAAATACCGTGGGGCACACTTTCGGTGAACTCAATCTGGGTGGCACTGTGTACCGCAGGGTAGGCTTCGCGCACCATTTCCACAAACACCTGTGACGATCCAAAGCGACGCTTGATACCCTCGGACGCATAAGCCCAGGCTTGCTCACCGTCGTTGTTAGCGAACGCTTCGATCTGGCGCAAGATAGAGTCTTGAATCTGGATCGTGTCCTGAATTCCGGCTTCTTCATCATTATCGTTGGCAAAAGACTGGGATGCCCAAACAAGCGCAAAACCCAAACTTATTATCAGAAACAGAACAACGCTCTTTGTGGTGCGGGTAAGTTGCTGGCCCATGACGAAACCCTTTTTTTGACCATATTTTAACCAATACGGGAAAAACGGTGCTGCGGACTCCCCAAGTGTAAGCCCGGCTTTACTTACGGCCGGCCTTTTCTGGCCAAATGATGTTGATCAGCGCCTGTCGCTGCCGATCAGGAAAGGCAATGGTGTTGTCTGAGCGAGCAATGGCAAGCGCCTGACCCAGCATGCGGAACAACTCAACGTTCTGGTGCACACATTTCGGAATGGCCTGGCTGCGCAAATATTTCAGGTAACGCTGCAGATTTTCTTCATCCGACCGCCAGTGCTCGCCAAAGGCATTACGAAACAGGGCGCGTGTCGCAATGGCGCGCCACTCGTCGCAATAACCGCTTTCAAGCCTTTCCGGATAAACATACAAATCCTTGATTTCCTTTTGTATGTTTACAACAACGTGCTCTGGCGAGAACAGCAGTCGCATGGCCAGCAGATCATAACTGTCGTTCAGCTGTTCGTTTACGGCGCTTTTGACCAATCCTATTCTGCTCATAATCACCCGTTCAGTAAGGTATTTACCTTGCGATGATTTTCCATCGCGCACGGTTTCAAACTGTCCGCTTCTGTGGTCACATACGTTAAGCTGACGCATCGGGATTGAACCCCATACCAGACAAGGAAGACCATGGCCGCTTCATCCACAAATGCCACAAGTGACAACCCGCATATTACCCCCGGTTTTCACGCGGTTCACGCCAATCATTTAGAAGATCTGCGCCGGGCCGTGGTGTTTATCTGCCAGCAGAACCCGCTACCGCCGCTGCAAAGCGAAACGTTTCTAGTGCAAAGCAACGGTATTGCCCAGTGGTTAAAACTGGCGCTGGCGGAAAAGCGTTCAGAGGATGGCAGCGAAGGCGGCTTGGGCATTGCCGCCGGTATGGATTTTTTGTTCCCGGCGCGGTTTATCTGGCAGGCCTATCGCGCCGTGCTGCCAGACGGCGAGGTGCCAGAGCAATCCCCCTTTGATAAACGCCGACTGGTGTGGCGGCTGTACCGGCTGTTACCGGAACTTGTTCTTACAGATGAGGCGTTCAACCCGCTGGCGCGTTTTCTGGACGGCAGCGACACCGATTTGCGGGCGTTCCAGCTGGCCGAAAAAGTCGCGGATTTATTTGACCAGTATCAGGTGTTCCGAGCCGATTGGCTGGCAGCCTGGGAGCAGGACCGGGATGTGGTCATCAGCACCCGTAACGGCGAAAAACCGATTGAGGAAGACACCCGCTGGCAGCCAATGCTGTGGCGCAAGCTGGTGGAAGACACCGGTACCGAAGCGCACACAAGTCGCTCACAAATTCACACCCGTTTTATGACGCAGGGCCAGCAAATCACCGCACCCGCCCATCCAAGTCGCTTACCAAAACGCATTGTGGTGTTTGGTGTATCGTCTTTGCCACGCCAGGCGCTTGAAGCCCTGTACGTGCTTAGCCGCTTTAGCCAGGTGGTGCTTTGCGTTCACAACCCTTCGCAGTTTTACTGGGCTGATATTGTCAGCGATCGCGAACTGCTCAAAGCCGAGCGCAAACGCGGTGCCAGCCACCCTACGCTGTCGCAGATTGACGACGCCGACCAGCTGCACCAACACGCCAACCCGCTGTTGGCAGCCTGGGGTAAACAGGGCCGGGATTATATTCGCCTTCTGGACGAATTCGACAACCCCGACGAGTACCGCAACAGATTCCAGACGCCGGATCAGAAGATCGACATCTTCTCCGAGCACGGTGCAGGTCAGGCAACCTGCCTGCTGCACCAATTGCAGAACGATATTTACAACCTGACCCCGCTGCAGGAGATTCGCGCTGAACAGCGCGAGCTGAATCTGCAAGATGACCATTCCATGGTGTTTCACGACGCCCACAGCCCACAGCGTGAAGTGGAAATATTGCATGACCAGCTGCTGGCTTCGTTCAACGCCGATAGCACCCTGCGCCCCCGCGACATCATGGTAATGGTGCCCGACATCAACGTGTATGCACCCCACATTCAGGCGGTGTTTGGCCGCTATACCGCCGGGCGCAAACGCCATATTCCGTTTACCATTTCCGATCAGGGTCAGCGCAACCACGAGCCGGTATTGATAGCCCTGGAAACCCTGATGTCGCTGCCGCGCCACCGCTTTGGGGTGAGCGAAATCATCAGCCTGTTGGAAGTGCCCGGCATTCGCGATCGGTTCGAGATTGCCGAAGAGGAAATCCCCTTGGCGCGGCGCTGGGTGGAAGGCGCCAATATTCGCTGGGGCCTGCACGGGGCCCACCGGGAAAGCCTGGAGCTGCCAGCCGATCTGGATCGCAACACCTGGCAATCTGGCCTGCGTTCCATGCTGTTAGGTTATGGCATGGGCGACGACGAGCCCTGGGCCGGCGTTCAGCCCTACGGCGAGATTGGCGGCTTGCAGGCCAGCCTGGCCGGACGCCTTGGCGAGTTTATCCATCGTTTGGAAATTCTGTGGCAAGACCTACAGGCAAGCCGCACACCGCAACAGTGGGAAGCGCTGTTCGCCGCCATGCTGGAACAGTTTTTCCACAAAGTCGAAGGCCATGACCTTTTGCTGCTGAACCGCTTTCGCCGCCAGCTGGAACAATGGCTGGACGACACACTGGCCGCGGGGCTGGAACACCAGCCGTTGCCATTAAACATTGTAAAAGACGTGCTATTGGACGGCCTGGATGAAGGCGGCCTGAACCAGCGTTTTCTGGCCGGCAAGGTGAACTTCGCCACCTTGATGCCTATGCGCGCCATACCGTTTCGCACGGTGTGCCTGCTGGGCATGAACGACGGCGACTACCCGCGCTCGCGGCCGCCGGTGGATTTTGACCTGATGGCACAGGATTATAGACCGGGGGACCGTTCCCGCCGGGAAGACGACCGCTATCTGTTTCTGGAAGCCATGCTGTCGGCCCGCGAACAGCTTTATATCAGCTGGGTAGGGCGCAGCATTCGCGACGATTCGCCACGGCCGCCATCGGTGCTGGTGGGCCAATTGCAGGATCACTTGAACGGCTTATGGCATCTGCCAGGGCAGCCCAATGTCGCGGTAACGGATGCACTGACCACCTGCCACCCGCTACAACCGTTCAGCCGCGACTATTTTCCCCAAACCCGACACGCCCGCAGCCTGTTCACCTACGAACACGAATGGCGCAGTGCTCACGGCACTGTCTCGACAGACGCGCAACAGCAGGCGCTGGCGTACCAGCAGCCGGAAGAACCCATCACCCTGAATGATCTGGCCGGCTTTTTGAAAAAACCGATAGACACGTTTTACCAGCGCCGCCTGCAAGTGCGCTTTGAAGACGTGGAAGACGACGACACCGACACCGAAAACTTTGATTTGAACGGCCTCGACCGCTGGCGCCTAGACACCGAACTGATTGAACAGGGCGTGCTAAAAGCCAGTAACGAGGAAGATCTGGAACAACGCTTGGAAACGACCCTCGACCGCATGGCCCGGAGCGGCGACCTTGGCATGGGCATCACCGAGCACCGGCTGCGCGGCGAGCTGTCTGGCCGTCTGCCAAATTTGTTCGAACGTTATCGGAGCGCCCTGGCCGAATGGCCCGAGGAAATCCGCGAACCCCTGCCATTTAATTATCATTTAGCCACCAGCACCGGCTCGGTGGAGGTGCTGGATCTGATTGACCATCTGCGCCGCAATTCAGAGGGTAAGCTCTGCCGGGTGGTCATCGCCGGCTCCAGCCTGCTCACGGGCAGCGGGCAGTCCAAAAAAATTCGCTACGCCAATCTGATACGCGACTGGGTGATTCACCTAGCCGGGCAAATCGCAGCGCAGCCTTTTGAAACCCTGATTCTGGGCAAAGAAGAAAAACGCAATGTGCGCTTCGCACCTCTGGCAAAGGAAACCGCACGCAAGCATCTGGACGCCATTTTGGCGCGCTGGATGGACGCCAATACGCGCGCATTACCGGTGCACTGTGAAGCCGGTTTCGCCTGGATTTATAGCTTTTATCAAAGCAAAAAATTTCTCGGTGAGCACGAACGCGCCATCAGCGACGCCGAGCAGGCCTACACCACCGCGCTGGAACGCGACACCGGCTATTTACGCGGCGCCTTTGACAGCGCTGAATTATTGTTGGAAAGCGGCGAATTTGAAGCCCTGTTGCACGAACTCTATGTGCCCCTGTGGGAAGCCGAACAAGGCAAATCCGCCGCCGGTCAGTTCGAGGACGAGGTATGACAGCTACTACACCTTTTATAGCGCCCTTAATGGCGAAGCCAAACCCCAATCTTGACCCATTGGCGCTACCCCTGAACGGCAGCACCCTGATTGAAGCCAGCGCCGGAACCGGCAAAACCTTCACCATTGCGATTTTGTACGTGCGCCTGGTACTGGGCCACGGTCAGCCGGAAGGCGGCGCCCTGGCCGCGGGCCTGGTACCGCCAAACCTGCTGGTGGTGACCTTTACCGACGCTGCGACCAAAGAGCTGCGGGATCGCATTCGCATTCGGCTGACCCAGGCCGCCGAGGTGTTTTCCAATGTCGCCGATAGCATACCGCCCACAGCAGAAACCGCGCTGATTCACCAGCTGCGGGATGACAGCTATCCAGACCCGGCCACCTGGCCAGACTGCCGCAAAAAACTGCTGCTGGCAGCGGAATGGATGGACGAAGCTGCAGTATCCACCATTCACGCCTGGTGCAACCGCATGCTTAGCGAGCACGCATTCGACAGCGGCAGCCTGTTCCGACTTACCCTGGAAACCGACCAAAGCAGCCTGATGGAAGAAGTGGTGCGGGATTACTGGCGCACATTTATTTATCCGTTATCGCCAGAGCTGATGGACGAGGTTATCGACCATTGGAAAACCCCTGACCAACTGCAAAAGGCGGTGCGCAATCTGCTTCTGGCTGCTGATTCCCTCGACGCGACCAGCGGCAGTGTAGAACAGCTGATTGACGCCACAGTACAACAGCGTAAAAAGCAGTCGCAAACGCTGAAAGCCCACCCTTGGGCTGAGTGGAAGCCCGAAGTAACCGACATGTTGCTGGCACTGAACAAAAGCAAACGCCTGCACGGCGGCAGTATGAAGCCGATGGTTACGGCCTGGGACACCCTGCTGGACTGGACAAACTCCGATGAGTTTTTCCCTGCCGGAATGGAGAAAGCCGGCTTTCAGAACCAGACACCCGAGGTGCTTGCGACAAAACTCAAAGGCGATGGCGATGTCCCACACCACAAGGCGTTTGACGCTATCGCAGAACTGATCGCCTTTAGCGAAAACCTGCCCAGTGCCGAGGCCGATATTCTTCGCCACTCAACTCATTGGATTGCGGCGCGGTTGGAATCGGAAAAACAGAAACGCTCAGAAATGGGTTTTGATGACCTGCTCACCCGGCTGGACGACGCTTTGCACGGCCCCCGTGGCGACCAACTGGCGGCCACCATTCGCCGCCAGTTCCCGGTCGCGCTAATAGACGAGTTTCAGGACACCGATCCGGTTCAGTACCGCATCTTCGACCGCATTTACCGGGTGGCAGAGAATCGCCCGGATACCTGCCTGCTGATGATCGGCGACCCAAAACAGGCCATTTACGGCTTCCGCGGCGCCGACATTTACACCTATCTGGACGCCCGCACCGGCGCCCGCGACCGTACCTGGACACTGGGCCGAAACTTCCGCTCGTCACGGCCAATGGTGGCAGCGGTGAACCGGGTGTTCGAGTATGGCGACCAACACAGCCCCGAAGGCGCTTTTCTATTCGGCAAAGGCGATGCCTCAGCGCTGCCATTTCAGGCGGTAGAGGCCAACGGCACCAAGCGCCTGTGGGCCGTCAACGGCGAGCTGAAGCCCAGCCTGACGCTGTGGGCCAGTGAAAGCGAAAACACCGACAAAAGCGGCAATCGCAAAGGCCTGGCAAAAGGCAGCGCCACCCTTGATGTGGCCGGCACCTGCGCCAGTGAAATTGCGCGCCTGCTGACGTTAGGGCAGCAGAGTTTGGCCGGTTTTGCGCTGGAAACCGACCTGAATGACATCGAGCCGGCAGAACCCAAAGACATCGCTATTCTGGTGAACAACCGCAAAGAAGCGGCGGCAGTGCGGAATGCGCTTGGGCAACGGGGCATAAAAAGCGTGTACCTGTCTGACCGGGATTCGGTACTGACGTCTCAAGAGTCAAAAGAAGTGCTGTGCTGGCTAAAAGCCTTCGCCGAACCCCGCCAGCTGGCCTATGCCCGCGCGGCCCTGGCCACACCAACCTTGGGCTTGCCTTGGTCCTATCTTGATCAGCTACTGACCAACGAGATGGCCTTGGAGCGTGAAATCGAGCGCTTCATGGGCTACCAGCAGCAGTGGCAAAGCCAGGGCGTGCTGCCCATGTTGCGCAGTTTTCTGATGGACTTTGACGTGCCCGGCAGGCTGCTGCAGCGCGTCGGCGGCGAGCGCCGGCTAACCGACATTCTGCACATTGCCGAACTGCTGCAACAAGACAGCCTGCAGCTAGACGGCGAACACGCACTGGTGCACCACTTCACCGCCATTCTGCGGGCCGCCGACGACGAAGACGAGCACCGCACCCTGCGCCTGGAAAGCGACGCGGGGCTGGTAAAAGTGATCACCGTGCACAAATCCAAAGGCCTGGAATACCCGCTGGTATTTTTACCCTTTGGCACCGCCTACCGCGCGGAAAACGAAAAACAGGCGTTTGTGCGTTATCACGACGACAAAGACCAGCTGATCACCGTGTTCGACCCCACACCAAACGACGTCGAGCAGGCGGACAAAGAACGCCTGGGTGAAGACATCCGCAAACTCTACGTCGCCTTGACCCGCGCCCGGTTTGCCACCTGGGTGGGCGTGACCGAAATTGAGAACTGGCAGCTGAGCGGCCTGGGGCATCTGCTCAACGGTAACCCTGCCGCCACACAATCGCTGGGTGACGCCCTGCAACAACTGGCCGCTGACCACAGCGAGCTTTTCGTAGAATCCTTGCCCAAAGCCACTGACGAGCACTATGCGGAACCTGCGCCCGCCGCCCTGGGACCGGCATTGGTGTCCACCCGCGAGGCGCGCGAAGACTGGTGGATTGCCAGCTACTCGTCGCTGGAATACAGCGGCCTGTCTGGCACCGGTATTATGTTTGCCAGCGAGTTTGAAGATGCCGAAGCCCAGAACCTGCTGGAAGAAGGCACCCAAACCAGCGATGAAGAAGACGCCGCCATGCTGCTCAGCCACAGCCTGCACTATTTCCCCAAGGGCGCAGGCCCCGGCACCTTTCTGCACGATATTCTGGAATGGTGCGTGCAGCAGGGCCTGCAACACCTTGTGGATAACCCACCGCTGCTGCGAGAGCAGCTCACCCGCCGCTGCAGTACCCGGGGCTGGAGCGATTGGGTAAACACCCTGGAGCATTGGCTACTCGCGCTGATGCGCCAGCCGCTGCCGCTAAACCGCAGCAACAGTGAAAGCACCAGCCTGGCCCGCCTGAACACACTGCGTCCGGAACTGGAGTTTTGGTTTGAAAGCCGCAATGTCAGCACCCGCGCACTGGACAAGCTGGTGACTCAACACACGCTCAATGGCGCTGACCGCCCACGAGTGGAGGGCGGGCGCTTCAACGGCATGCTCAAAGGCTTTATTGATCTGGTGTTTGAACACAACGGGCAGTATTACGTGCTGGACTACAAATCCAACGTGCTGGGCGACAGCGATAGCGCTTACACCAATCAGGCCATGGGCGAAGCCATCCTGGAAAAACGCTATGACCTGCAATACGTACTTTATCTGCTGGCCCTGCACCGGCTGCTGAAAGCCCGTCTGCCAGATTACGATTATGACCAACACGTGGGCGGTGCGGTCTATCTGTTTTTGCGCGGCATCCATGCGCCCGGAGCCGGGGCGTTTTGCGACAAGCCACCGAAAGCATTGATGGAGCAACTGGATGCCATGTTTGATGGCAAAGCCACGGCCGCGGAGGTGGCAGCATGAGCAAAACCCGGAATTTCGACAACCAGTTTGCCTTTGATCTGGACGAGACGACACCTGTTATCGCCAGCTCCCCTGACAACAGGCTTGCCCTGCAGCACACCGATGCTCTGCTAGAACAGCTGGACGCATGGCAGCAAGCCGGCTGGATTCGCCCGTTGGACGTGCGCTTTGCGCAGCTGATCCGGGATTTATCAGATGAACAAGGGAACACACCGGCACCCCTGGTTTTACTGCTTGCCGCACTGGTATCCCATCAAGTGGGCCGCGGCCACGTGTGCGTGGACCTTGCAACTCTGATGGCTGATGCCACAACAACATTGTCACTGCCACCGGAAGAGCCAACGGCAGCTAGCAGCCAGAACAAGGCAAACCCGTCCAGCTCCGCTACAGCGCCTATCGCAAATTCGACAAATACCAACCTGGGCCAAACCCGGCCAAGTGATCTGTTGGCACAGGTGTCCGTGCAGGAGTGCTTAAGCGCACTAAACGATGCGTTAGCGGTCAGTGATGGCTCGCACACCACGCCGCTGGTGCTAAATGGAACCCGGCTGTATCTGCGCCGCTTCTGGCGCTACGAGCAATACATTGCTGCCGGCATTCAACAGCGCCTGGCGCAGCCGTCCCCGCTGGCTGACCCGCTATCGCCCGCGGCTGCCACTTTGAGCCAGGCTCTGGACGTACTGTTTAAACCGCAGGGCTCTTTAAATCCTCAAAGCTCTCAAGATTCTCAAAGCACTTTAAACTCGCAAAATCCCCAAAGCTCTGTCGACTACCAAAAGCTAGCCTGTGCCCTGGCGGCCCGCAACCGCTTTGCAGTGATTACCGGCGGCCCCGGCACCGGCAAAACCACCACTGTGGTCAAGCTGCTGGCGGCTTTGCAGTCCGTCGCAGGCGAGTCACCGGAGCGGGAAGGGGGGGATGGGAAGAAAGGTAGAAAGTACCGTATTCGCCTGGCCGCGCCGACAGGCAAAGCCGCTGCGCGACTGAACGAATCCATCGGCGGCGCTGTCAGCCGGCTGCCCTTGGCACAATTACCGGGGCAGGTCGCATTGGCGGATATACCCACCAAGGTAACCACCCTGCACCGGCTGCTGGGCAGCCGTCCGGACACTCGCAAGTTCCGCCACAACCAGGATAACCCCCTGTTGGTGGATATTCTGGTGATTGACGAAGCCTCCATGGTGGATCTGGATATGATGGCGTCGGTGTTCGATGCACTGCCGGCAAGCGCCCAGCTCATTCTGTTAGGTGACAAAGATCAGCTAGCCTCGGTAGACGCCGGTGCGGTGCTGGGCGAACTCTGTCAGCGTGCGCCTGACGGGCATTATCTACCAGCGACTGTACAGTGGTTGAAAGCCATCACCGGCACCGACATTCCAGCGGTCTTGCAGGATTCAAACGGCCAGCCTCTGGACCAGGCGGTGGCCATGCTGCGCAAAAGTTATCGATTTGCCGAAGGCAGCGGCATTCGCCACCTGGCCGAAGCGGTTAACACCAACGCGCTGAGCGCCGACACCCTGCAGCAGGCCCGTGACGCAACTTTTGAGGACGTAGTCTGGCTCAATGGCCGCAGCAAAAAACCCTCTCTGGAGAATGCTCAGGCGCTGATCTGTGGCCATGCGATCAGTGGTAGTCGGCAGGCATTCAGCAATAACGGAGAAGGGCGAATCGATGGCAACGGGCAGCCTTTACCGCCACCGGTGGGTTACCGCCACTATTTGACGCTGATGCAAAATCACAATCTGGACAGCAACAGCACAACCGGACAGTGGGACCAACTGGCTAAATCGGTATTGCAGGCTTTCAGTGATTTTCAAATCCTCTGCGCCCTGCGCCGCGGGCCCTGGGGTGTGGAAGGGCTGAACGACTTGATTGCGCACCATCTTCTGGCGCAACGGCTGATTCCGCGAGCCGAGGGCTGGTACGCCGGGCGGCCGGTGCTGGTTACCGGTAACGATTACAATCTGGGGCTGATGAACGGCGACGTGGGAATCACCTTCAGTGTTGCCTCGAACATGGGCACGGGCACAGATCCGCAAAGCGATGACGAAAAAACACAGACAATGTTGCGCGTGGCCTTTCCCACCAGCGACGGCAGCGGCGACATCCGCTGGATATCACCCAGCCGGCTGCAACAGCTGGAAACCGTGTACGCCATGACCGTGCACAAATCCCAGGGTTCGGAGTTCAACCACACCTGCCTGATACTGCCGGACCGGGTAAGCCCGGTACTCACACGGGAGCTGATTTACACCGGCATTACCCGGGCAAGAAACTGGTTCAGTTTGATAACCGGTGACGCCAGCGTATTCAGCGAGAGTGTGGGGCAGCAGGTGGTGCGGGCATCCGGATTGGGCGCAGTGCTTGACGAGTAAGTTTAGCCGCAGGCTCTTCTTGCCGAGCCTGCGGCGTGCAGTTCAGACGTGTTTAAGCGGATGTCTCTGAATCAGACATGAGCCTGGGCTGCGAGAACACGGTCACTTCAGGCAGGTCACCGGTGAACTTCTCAACGTCGCCGGCTCCAGTTTGCCCACAGTTGCCTTGCGCCAGCTTCGAGGTCGCGATACCCGGGGTAAGATTATTAACATCGCCGTAACGGCACAAGCTACCGATCTCGCGGGGGTTAACCGGGTCAAACCAGCCACCCTCGGAAACCATCAAAACCCCGGGCATGACATCGCCTGTAACCACCGCACCGGCAAGAATCTGCCCACGGTCGTTAAACACCCGTACCACATCGCCATTGTTAATACCCCGGGGCTCGGCATCCTTCGGATTTATCCAGCAAGGTTCGCGATTCTGCACCGCGTAAGTCTCGCGAAGCGAGGTGCCACATAGCTGCGAGTGCAGGCGGCTACGCGGATGGTTACTGGAGATGCCGAGCGGATACTTGGTAGTTGGCCCATCCAATCGCTCAATCGGCTCCATCCAGGTGGGGTGAGGCGGACAGTCATCGTATCCGTACCCGGCGATCGCCCGCGAATAGATCTCGAATTTGCCTGTAGCGGTACCCAGCGCTCTGAGAATCGGGTCGTTGCGGAACGACTCGTGGCGCACAAAGTACTTATTTTCATCCTTCAGCGGGAACGCAAGGGGCTTGTTAGATTCCCAGAACACGTCAAATACCGGCATTTCCATACCTTTGGCCCGCGCCTCGATTTTTGCGCCTTCGTAAAACCCGCGAATCCAGTCCATTTCCGAACGGCCCTGGGTAAATTCATAACCCTTGCCCAATTTGTCCGCGATGGCCGCAAAAATGTCGAAGTCGTTACGAGCTTCAAATTGCGGTTCAACCAGTTTCTTCATCGCCACAATATGGCTCAGAGCATAGTCGCCAACCTGTTCGATGTCGTTGCGTTCGTAAGAAGTGGTACACGGAAGAACGATGTCAGCGTGGCGAGCTGTCGCCGTCCATTGGAAATCGTTAACAATAAAGGTATCCAGCTCGCGCCAGGCTTTGAGCATCTCGTTGCGATCCTGATGATGCGCGAACGGGTTACCACCGGCCCAATAAGCCATTTTGATCAGCGGCAGTTCGATTTCCCTACCGTTATGCTGCATGGTCTTACCAGGGTTCAACAGCGTTTCGACAAAGCGCGCAACCGGAATGGATACGCCTCCACCGCCCGCCAACCACGCGGCTCCTTCAGCGGCTTTAGCACCTGAGCCGTTATCGATACTCTTCAAAATAGGGCTTTCATGGGTCGGCGCACCGCCAGAAGAGTAATGGTAGCTCAACCCATAACCGCCACCGGGCAGGCCAATCTGCCCGAGCATGCACGCCAGGGTTACCAGCATCCAGGTGGACTGCTCGCCATGGTGCTGGCGTTGCGTGGCATAACCCAGAGCCAGCATCGTACGATTACTGGCAAAGCGTCGCGCCAAATCGCGAAGGGTGTCGGCGTCGACACCACAGATTTCCGCTGCCCAGTCTGCATCCTTCGGCTGGCCGTCGGATTCGCCGGTCAGATAAGGCTTAAATTCTTCGAAGCCGCTTACATAGCGATCAAGAAACTCTTGATCGTGCAGGCCTTCGCTCAGCAGCGTATGGGCGATGCCCATCATCATTGCCACGTCGGTCTGCGGTTTTGGGGTAATCCACTCAGAGTCGAGGTAATCGGCGGTCTTTGTTCTGACCGGGTCGATGCTGATTGTTTTTACGCCGGCTTCTTTGAGCATTTCAACGCCCGGGAAAGCACCATGATCAGCTACTTGCCAGGAAATGTGGGAGTTTTTCCGCGGGTCGCAGCCCCAAAACACCATAAGATCGGTGTGCTCCGCAAGCACTGGATAAGTGGTGCATTGTTCGTACACTTCGATAGACCCTGATACGTATGGCAATATAACTTGCGCCGCACCGGTCGAATAATCGCCCGAACTGGAGGTATAGCTGCCGGTCAGGTTGAGCATTCTTGCTAGCAAGGTTTGACAGTTGTGCAGTCTGCCCGGGCTTTTCCAGCCGAATGAGCCGCCGAAAATCGCCTGTTGCCCGTATTCCCCGCGAACCCGGGTGATTTCGTTCGCCACCAGCTCGATGGCTTTTTCCCAGGACACACGTACAAAGTCGCCTTCACCGCGGCCATCGGGATCGGCGCCCGGCCCTTGCTCAAGCCAGGCACGGCGAACCATCGGATAGCGAATGCGCGATTGCGAGTAGATAGAATCGCGCACACCATCGAGCATGTGCGAGGCGTGGGGATCGCCCTCCCAAGGTATGAATTTAACCGCGCGACCGTCTTCAACCACGCCTTTAAAAACGCCCCAATGACAGCCAGAAAGAATTTCTTTTGTGGCGCTCTGAGCCATTGCACCGCTGCTCAATAGCGATAGCGAAAACGGCATGGCACTTAACGCTGCTGTTGCCGCGGAACCCTGCAAAAAACGCCGGCGCGTGGGCGAAGCAACGTCTGCTTTCGCAGTAACCTGCAATCCTTCAGTTTTGTTACTCATGCCAATTCTCCTTCACATTGTTCGTTAACGGACGTCGCGGCGTGATCCTTCATCAACAGCACAGACTGAGCTGTGCGAAGCAAGGCCAGTAATAATTCGCCAGCACCTGCGTAAAATCCTTCAAGGTCTTGACGCTCTAGCGCTTCAGCGAACGCAGGCGACCAGCTTTGAAGTCGACGCACCAGATCTGCAGCGATCGAATAGCGGTCGCTGCCAAGAGCTGCCACCAAGGCCGCAAGTTCAATAGCAAGATGATCCGCCGGTTCACAGCAGTCGCTGCTGACGTGTACATTCAGGTCGCGCAATATTGCGTTCATTTCTGCCACAGACTGCTCGCCGAGCGTTGGCCCGTTACCACACCAAGCGCTTTCATAGGGCATTACTGCACGATTTCGGAAAATGCCCTCGAACAAAGCCGTATAACGGCGCTGCAATTGCACCGTCAGATTTTCCGGGGTTTCCTGCTCCAGAATATGACACAGCTGTTGTGCTACAGCGGGCGCACCCAGTTGTGCGCCTATCCACTGCAGCGCGTTTTTGCCAGGCACTGCGTTGATATCCATCACCTGCTGTTGAGAAAGCGGTGCAATAAACAGCCCGCTCAGCCATTCAGCGGCCACTAAAAGCCCGTAGGTATCTGTGTTGGCGCTGTGATCAACAGACGCACGATCGCAGCTCATTGCGGCACTCCTTCACTGGCTTTCTTAACGACCAATGCCGGAATATCGGGGCCAAGATCGTTGGAATGATTCTGCAAGTACGCCAGTATCAGACGGTATTCATCGTCGTTAAAGCTGGTGAATCGCTTCATAGATTTGAGAGTTCCAATCCATTGATTGGCAGTGAAGTGATCCTTTTCGGCCAAAGAGTGACAGGACGAACAGGCGGCCTGATAAGCGTTCTGACTGAAGCTCCAAAGCTCTTCTTGGCTCAGATTGAGTTGGTTGGCATCAGACCAGACTTGCAATGTGACAGGGCGCCAAACCTGATCGGTTTTCGGCTCGATTTCGGTCTCGCCGCGCTGAGCTGCCGCTACAGCCTTGTCACCAAGCGCCGCCATAATGACCCGTTGACCTTTCTCCTGGTAAATAACCGAAGGAGCGTTTTCGGGCTGCCAACCTGAAATCTCAAGTTGCAACTTGTCACCCTGCCTGGCGAGTACCCTGGCTTTTGCCCCGCTGAGGAATTTGCCGTCTTCGGTCTTGGCCTGTTCCATCTCGGACGTTGTGTAGAGCGACTTGGTACCGGCTACGAAGACATCGTCTCCCTCGCTGATGTCTTGCGGATCGCTGGTCGGTAGAGGAGCCCGACGATCAAAGGCGGTATCAAGCATTACCACTTCCTCGGTGAAATTAGGCTCAGGCATTCCAGGCGCAGGTTTGTCTATCGGCGAAATGTGTTTCAAATAGACCGCCATTGCCTGTAAATCTTGCCACGGCAACTGCGAGGTGTTTTCTATAACCTCAGCCATATCGCCACCTGCTTGGCGGCCAATAGGGCTAACACCAGTGTGCAGATAGTTTGCAAGAGAGGCTGCAGACCAGAAGCTTATACCGGTTTCATCAGGGGTAATGTTGGGAAAGTGGCCTGTGCCCTCTGGGTTCGGGCCGCCCGCGTAACGCATGTCGTTGGGAACATTGCCCATAAAGGTTCGCGGCGAGTGACATTCAACACAATGGCCAGCGCCTTCTACAAGATAACGCCCACGCTCGAATTTGGCGTGATCAATTCCTGCGGGTAAATCAGCGGTATCAACACCAATTTCAGCGGTGCTTTTGCCGTCCAGAAAGGCCAGACGCCACACACCAATGCCGCGGCGCAAGTTGTACGGGAAGTTAAGCTCATGGTCTGGCACTAACTTGTCGCTTTTTGGCAGCGCCATCATGTAGGCGTAGAGGTCACGCACATCTTCCGGCGTCAAACGCTGGTAAGACGTGTAGGGAAAAGCCGGATATAAGTTATTGCCGTCAGGCCAGAAGCTGCTCGGACCCACACCTTCACGCACCGCGCGATCAAACTCTGCCAGAGTCCAGCTACCAATGCCGTGCTCCGTATCTGGCGAGATATTAGGCATGTGGAACTTGCCGAAGGCGGTGTCAAGCACCTTGCCGCCGCCTAACTGTTCATCGCTGTCCTGGCCGGTGGTGGCATGGCAGGTAGCGCAGTCGGATGCGACAAATATAAGCCTGCCGTTGTCGAGATCGGCAGGACTACTCGCGCTCGCAGCAGCGGGAAGACTGCGGGTCATCGACCAGGTCCAGGGGGAAGTTAAAACGAGGAAGCCGGCAACACCGAGTGCAGCAGCCCCCGCTATTGCAATGGAAATTTTCTTGCGTTTGCTTAGCATAGGAAGCTCCCGTAACTGCTGCGATGGTATCGCCAACAACGCGAGGAGGGTTTCGCTGAAAAGCTCGGACTATTTTAAAGCATCCAATCAGTGGCGTTAAGTCCATAGCGTCGTTTATGCGATCTGTCTGAGACGCTGAATCTCATACAATCCAACGTAACAAACAAAACGCGGGCGCAGGGCTTAAGCGTTCTGAAACTTGATTTTCGTCAAAATAACGACGCCCTATTCTTGATTCTCTTTATCGCTATGCTGTTGCTGCAACCACAGCCGGGCGTAATAGCCATCTTTTGCCAACAATTCGTTATGCCCACCGCTCTCCACAATCTGGCCTTCGTCCATCACCAGAATGGTGTCGGCGTCGCGCACGGTGGATAGGCGATGCGCGATTACCAACGTCGTGCGCTGTTGGGTAACCTCGTTAAGGGCATCCAGAATGGCCTGTTCAGAGATCGAGTCCAGCGATGAAGTGGCTTCGTCCAAAATCAGCAACGGCGGGTTTTTCAGTAATACACGAGCAATGGCAACCCGCTGTTTTTCGCCACCGGAAAGCTTCAGTCCACGTTCTCCCACTCTGGTTTGATAACCGTCTGGCAGGCTGCGGATAAACTCATCCAGGTTGGCCTGGCGGGCCGCGTAGTGTATCTCGGCTTCGCTGGCGCCGGGGCGGCCGTAGGCCAGGTTGCTGTAAAGGGTGTCGTTGAACAGCACTGTGTCTTGCGGCACTACACCAATGGCCGAGCGCAAGCTGTCTTGGGTAATGTTGCGAATGTCTTGTCCGTCAATGGTAATGCTACCGCTGTTTACATCAAAAAAGCGGAACAGCAGCCGTGCCAAGGTGGATTTACCAGCACCGCTGGCGCCAACTACCGCAATGGTGTGGCCGGCGGGTATGGTGATATTCACGCCTTTCAGAATCTGCCGTTCCGGGTGATAACTGAAGCGCACATCGCGGAACTGCACTTCACCGCTGGTAATGGTCAAGGCTTTAGCGTCGGCGGCGTCTTCAATCGCCGGCTTATCGCCCAGCAGAGCGAACAGGCGCTCTACATTCACCAGCGACTGCCGAATCTCACGGTACACAAACCCCAGAGCGTTCAGCGGAATGAACAGCTGGATCAGATAGGCGTTCACCATAGTGAAGTCACCCAGGGTCATCTGCCCGCTGGCCACTTCGCGCACGGCCATGGCCATAATGGCCACCATCGAAGCGCCAATAATAAACGCCTGGCCAATATTCAAAACCGCCATAGACGTGCGGTTCTTAAGACGCGCCTGCTCCCACAAATCCAGATCTTCGTCGTATTGTTCGGCTTCAAAGCGCTCGTTATTGAAGTATTTAACGGTTTCGTAGTTCAGCAGGCTGTCGATTGCGCGGGAATTAGACTGGTTGTCGCGGTTGTTGGCTTCGCGCACGAAGGCCGTGCGCCATTCGGTCACGCGGATGGAAAAAACCACGAAGACCACCACCGACACCAGTATCGCTATAACGTAACTGACGTTGAAGGCCACCAGCAGAATGCCCGCCACCATCGCGATTTCCAGCAGGGTGGGCACAATATTGAACAGGGTAAAACGCAGTAAAAAGCTGATGCCGTTGGTGCCGCGCTCTATATCCCGCGCCAGGCCACCGGTTTTGCGATCCAGATGAAACGCTAATTCGCGAGCGTGAAGGTGGTTAAACACCCGCAATGACACTCGCCGCATGGCACGTTCGGCCACACGGGCGAAGATGGCGTCACGCAGCTCGCTGAACAGGGTGCTACCAAAACGCAGCGCGCCATAGGCCAGCACTAACATCAGCGGAATCCACAGCATCATGTCAGCGCCGCGATTTTGATCCAGATAATCGACGATGTATTTCAATGCAATCGGCGTGGTGACTATGGCCACTTTCGCCATGATCAGCATGCTCACCGCAATGATCACCCGGCCGCGGTATTCCGCCAGGTAGGGCCACAGGCCAGCGATGATTTTCCAGTCCGGCTTATGGTTGGCGGGGTAGTCGTTATCGGCGTAGGGGCGCACAGAGATTCCTTAATGGTCACAGAGCAGAGGGGCGTATGATAAACCCTTAGGCAATACAGATCGTAAGTCTGCGGAAGTTTACAGTACCCACTCGTCAGGAGGCACACTATCAACAACGTTCATCGCGAAGCTTTGAAACTGGTTGTCGGGTTTATTCATCCTTATCGCAAAGCCGTTGCAGGTGCGATAGTTGCCCTAGTTATTACGGCGGGAATTACCCTTGGATTAGGTCAGGGGCTACGTATTCTGGTGGACCAAGGATTGGCCACCGAGTCACCGGCCAATCTGGCGCGGGCTGTGGGGTTGTTTTTTGTTTTGGTTCTTGGCCTGGCGGCGGGTTCTTTCGCCCGGTTTTATCTGGTGTCGTGGATTGGCGAGCGGGTGGTGGCCGATATCCGCAAACGGGTGTTCAACCACCTGATTGATCTGAACCCGGGATTTTTCGAGAGTAACCGGGCGCTGGAAATACAGTCGCGGTTTACGGCTGACACCACGGTGCTGCAATCGGTGATTGGTTCAACGGTGTCCATTGCCCTGCGTAACGCGCTGATGTTGATTGGCGGCTTGCTGCTGTTGTTTATCACCAACGCCAAACTGGCTTCCGTAATAGTGCTGGGTTTTCCGCTGGTGATTGTGCCCATCGTCATTTTTGGCCGGCAGGTGCGGCAGCTGTCGCGCCTGAGCCAAGACCGGGTAGCCGATGTGGGCAGCTACGTGGGCGAAAATTTAACCCAGATAAAAACCGTACAAGCGTTTAACCACCAGCCCCACGACCGCCAGCATTTTTCTGAAGTTTCTGAAAACGCCTTTGATATTGCCCATGCCCGCATTCGCCAGCGCGCCTGGCTAACCACCATGGCCATTACTCTGGTGATGGGAGCGGTGGGCGTGGTGATCTGGATTGGGGGTCTGGATGTCATTTACGGCCGCATCACACCGGGCGAGCTGGCCGCCTTTGTGTTTTACAGTTTACTGGTGGGTGTTGCCGCCGGTGCCATCAGCGAAGTGATCGGAGAACTGCAACGGGCGGCAGGGTCGGCCGCAAGGCTGTTCGAGCTATTGCAGACCAAATCTGAGTTTCAGCGCCCGTTCGATTTACCCGAGCAGTTTCCCCAGCCGGTGAAAGGTGGAATACGTCTTGAGCACCTGACGTTCAGCTACCCGGGTCGCAGCGCTCAGCCCGCCCTGCAGGATGTGTGCCTGGAGGTGCGGGCAGGCGAGACGTTAGCGATCGTGGGGCCATCAGGGGCAGGCAAATCCACCTTGTTTGATCTACTGCTACACTTTTATCAACCCATCAGCGGTTGCGTGCGCATTGATGGCACGGATACCCGTGATGTATCACTGCAAGCCCTGCGCAGCTGCTTTGCCTTGGTGCCACAGAACCCTGCGCTGTTCCACGGTACGGTTGCCGATAACATTCGCTACGCACGTCCGCAGGCGACTCAGGCAGATGTCGAAGAGGCCGCAGGCATTGCCCACGCCCATGAGTTTATCGTGGCTCTGCCCGACGGCTACCAAACCCGACTGGGTGACGGCGGTTTGGGTCTGTCCGGTGGCCAGAAGCAACGCCTGGCCATTGCCCGTGCGCTATTGGCGGATGCGCCCATTTTGCTGCTAGACGAAGCCACCAGCGCGCTGGATGCCCATAGCGAGAACCTGGTTCAGCAGGCCATGCCGGCACTCACAACCGGCCGTACCACGCTGGTGATTGCCCACCGCCTGGCCACGGTAAGAGATGCAGATCGCATCGCGGTATTTGACCAAGGTCGCTTGCTGGCGGTGGGCAGTCACCAGCAGTTAATGCATGAAAATAGCCTCTACCAGCGCCTGGCCCAGCTTCAGTTCCGCAGCCAAACTGGTGAGTAGTGATGCTTTGTGCCACCGTAGTTGATACAATTTTGCAATGCAACGAGCCAAATTTATCGCAGGTTCGACCAAATATACCCACTCGGGGAGAACAGAGACATGAGTAACAAAGAACTTCAAGCACTTAAAGAACGTTACGTAGCAGCCGGCGCCGCAAGCCCCAACGAACAATTTGCAGACCACGCCACCAACGCAGAAATCTGGGACGCAGACGGCAAACGCATGATCGATTTTGCTGGCGGCATTGGCGTGTTGAACATCGGCCATCGCCATCCAAAAGTGGTGGAAGCGATAAAAGCCCAGCTGGACAAGTTGATGCACACTTGCCAGACAGTCATGCCCTACGAGGGTTATGTGCGGCTGGCGCAGAAACTCAGCGACGTGGTACCTGTTCGCGGCCACGCCAAAGTTATGCTGGCCAATTCCGGAGCCGAAGCCCTGGAAAACGCGGTGAAGATCGCCCGCTCAGCCACCGGTCGCACCAACGTGATTTGTTTTGATGGCGGTTATCACGGCCGTACCTTTATGACCATGGCGATGAACGGCAAAGCGGCTCCTTACCAGACCGACTTTGGCCCCATGCCGGGCATGGTATATCGTGCTCCCTATCCGGTGGCCTATCACGGCGTCAGCGAAGACGAAGCCCTGCGTGGCCTGGCCATGACCATGAAAGCGGATTCACCGGCCCACAATACCGCCGCCATTGTAATTGAACCCGTATTGGGCGAAGGCGGCTTCTACCCGGCACCTACCAGCTTTATGAAAGCCCTGCGCAAAATCTGCGATGACAACGGCATCGTGTTGATTGTGGATGAAGTACAAAGCGGGTTTGGCCGTACCGGCAAGATGTTTGCAATTGAGCACACAGGCGTTGAACCGGACATGATGACCATGGCCAAGAGCATGGCCGACGGCATGCCAATTTCTGCCATTGTAGGCACCGACAAAATCATGGATTCGTGTGGTCCTAACTCTCTGGGCGGCACCTACACCGGCAGCCCCACCGCCTGCGCAGCCGCGCTGGCGGTGTTTGAAGTCTTCGAGACCGAAGATATTCTGGGCAAAAGCCAGCGCCTGGGCGAGAAGCTGAATCAACGTTTCAGCCAGTGGCGGGAGCAGTTTGCCCACGTCGACAACGTGCGTACCTTGGGTTCCATGGCTGCGTTTGAGTTGGTAGACAGTAAAGATACCCACGAACCCATGCCAGAGCTGGTCGGAGCCATTACCAAACTCGCTAAAGCCAAAGGGTTGATTTTGCTTGGCTGTGGTTTGTACGGCAACACTCTGCGTTTTCTGATGCCGGTTACCATCGAAGACGAAGTACTAGAAGAAGGTTTAGCCATTTTAGAACAGTGTTTGAAAGAAGCTGGCGCCTGATCAGGACTCGCTTACTCTGATAAGCCGGGCCAAGTGCCCGGCTTTTTTGTGTCCGTTAGTCACCAAAATTTGAATCGACCGTGCCAGGCTTGGCGTACTTACCTAGGCGCCCGTATTTCTCGTATACTGCGCTCAGTGTCCCGTGAGGCTCGCGTAACTTTGCCCGCCTCGTCGCCGTTTCATCAACCAGGCAGAACCATGACGTCACCGAATACTGCATCTGTATCCGATCACAAACCCAGGCCCTGGATAGACCTGCTGGTCAGTATCGTTATCCCCTCCGTTATTCTGATGAAGTTCAGTGGCGATGAATACCTGGGTAGCGTGAACGCCCTTATTATTGGACTGGCGTTTCCCTTGGGATGGGGTCTGTTTGAATTAATTCGCTATGGAAAAAAGAATTTTATCGCCCTGTTGGGGATAATCAGCGTGACCCTCACCGGCGGCATTGGCTTGCTGGAACTGGACGCCGGCTGGCTGGCCATTAAAGAGGCCGCGGTGCCCGCGGTGATTGGCCTGGCGGTATTGGTGTCTACACGCACTCGTTACCCACTGGTGCGCACCTTACTTTACAACCCAAACGTGCTGGACGTGAACAAGATTCACCAAACGTTGGCAGAGCATGGCAAAGTGGCAGAATTTGAAGCACGGTTGCTGAATGCCAGTTACTTTTTTGCCGCTACTTTTCTGTTCTCATCCATCATGAACTACGTGCTTGCACGCTGGATTGTAACCAGTGACGCCGGCACTCAAGCGTTCAACGAGGAACTGGGGAGAATGACGCTGGTCAGCTATCCGATGATTGCCATTCCTTCTATGGTGATGATGATGCTCATTTTCTGGTACTTGTGGCGCACCATTAGTCGCTTGACGGGGTACAAACTGGAACAAGTAATGGCGCCCCATCTGGCTGATAAATAACGTAAATTCCAAGTATAAAAAAACGGCGAAGATTTACATCTTCGCCGTTTTTTTTGATCCCGAATTTTAGAAAAATCAGATATCCAGGTTGGTCACTTCCAAAGCATGTGTCTGAATGAAGTTACGACGCGGCTCGACATCGTCGCCCATCAGCGTGGTGAACATCTGGTCAGCGGCAAAAGCGTCTTCAATGTTCACTTTCATCATACGGCGGGATTCCGGGTCCATGGTGGTTTCCCACAGCTGTTCCGGGTTCATCTCACCGAGGCCCTTATAACGCTGAAGGGTCAAACCGCGCTGGGCTTCTTTCATCAGCCAGGCGAGGGCGCCTTCAAACGACAAAACAGCCTGCTTACGCTCACCACGCTGAACAAAGGCTCCTTCTTCAACCAAAGTGTCCAGGGTTTCACCCAGGCGGGCGATGGCTTTGTACGACGGCGCCTCGAAGAACGTATGGCTGAACACGTGCTCGTGAGCCATGCCGTGTAAATGCACAGTTACCATGGGCAGATACAGATTGCGCTCAGTGTCGTGGTGTACCGAGAACACATACTTGGTGCCGGTACGGGTATCCAGTTCCAGGTTATTACCCAGGTGGCCTACCCAAGCCGAAACGGCGTTTTCGTCTTTCAGTTGCTCAGATGTGAGGGTGTTGTTGTGCAACATCTGCTCCAGCACCTTAGACGGATAGGCCCGTGACAGTCGGTCAATCATGGCCATTACCGCCTGATAATCCTTCACCATGGTTTCCAAAGCAGAATCTTTGATGGCTGGCGCATCGGCGTTAACAAACAGCTGTGCGCCTTCCAATGCAGTCTGGGTCAGGTAGCTTTCGCGTGCGTTTTCATCCTTCAGATACTGCTCCTGCTTGCCACGCTTTACTTTGTAAAGCGGTGGCATGGCAATGAACACGTGGCCGCGCTCAATCACTTCGCGCATTTGACGGAACAGGAAGGTCAGCAGCAGGGTGCGGATATGCGAACCATCCACGTCAGCGTCAGTCATGATGATAATAGAATGATAACGCAGTTTTTCAACGTTAAACTCTTCGCGCCCAATACCACAGCCCAGAGCCGTAATCAAGTTACCGACTTCTGCAGATGACAGCATCTTGTCAAAGCGGGCTTTTTCAACGTTCAGGATTTTACCCTTCAGCGGTAGAATCGCCTGGTTTCGCCGCTCCCGCCCTTGCTTTGCACTACCACCCGCAGAATCACCCTCCACGATGAACAGTTCGGAAAGAGCGGGATCTTTTTCCTGACAGTCGGCCAGTTTGCCGGGCAGACCGGCAATATCCAGAGCGCCTTTACGGCGCGTCATATCACGGGCTTTACGCGCCGCTTCGCGGGCACGGGCGGCTTCAATCATCTTGTTGACGATCAGCCGCGCTTCATTGGGCTGCTCCTGAAGATAGGCCGCAAAGCTCTGATAGAGCTCCTGCTCAACAGCAGTCTTCACCTCAGAGGACACCAGCTTGTCTTTAGTCTGGGAAGAGAACTTCGGGTCTGGCACTTTCACACTGATGATGGCCGTCAGACCTTCACGAGCGTCGTCGCCGGAGGTGCTTACCTTGGCCTTCTTGCCCAGGCCTTCGTGCTCAATGTAGCTGTTCAACGAGCGAGTCAGTGCCGTGCGAAACCCAACCAGGTGAGTACCGCCGTCGCGCTGTGGGATATTATTGGTAAAACAGTAGATGTTTTCCTGGAACGCATCGTTCCACTGCATAGCCACTTCTACTTCGATACCGTCTTCACGCTGTTGGGTAAAATGGAACACCCGGTTGATGGGGGTTTTGTTAGTGTTCAAGTGTTCTACAAACGCCCGCAAACCACCTTCGTATTCAAAGATCTCTTCTTTCCCGCTGCGCTCATCGGTCAGGCGAATGCGTACACCGTTGTTCAAAAATGCCAGTTCCCGTACCCGTTTGGCCAGAATCTCATAGTGAAACTTGATATTCGTGAACGTATCTTCTGACGGAATGAAGTGTACCTTGGTGCCACTGGCGTCAGTACTGCCGACTTCGTGCAGAGGTGCCGCCGGAACACCGTGGTTATAGGTCTGCTCGTAAACTTTGCCGTTGCGGCGAATGGTTAGCGTCAACACCGATGACAGGGCGTTAACAACCGACACGCCCACACCGTGAAGGCCACCCGACACTTTATAAGTGTTGTCGTCAAATTTACCGCCGGCGTGGAGTACGGTCATAATAACTTCGGCAGCAGAAACGCCTTCGCCTTCGTGCAGATCAACCGGAATACCGCGGCCATTGTCGTGCACGCTGACGGATTCGTCCGGATGGATACGAATTCCGATTTCTGTGCAGTGGCCTGCCAGCGCTTCGTCAATGGAGTTGTCTACCAGTTCGAACACCATGTGGTGCAGGCCGGTGCCGTCGTCCGTATCGCCAATGTACATGCCAGGCCGCTTACGCACGGCGTCCAGACCTTTCAGTACTTTGATACTGGAGGAATTGTAGGTTGATTCACTCATTAAAAAACTCCTGAAGGCTGATGACCGCAGCGTGATTAAAAAGTGCGGCCAGCTAATGTTCTTCCGTTACCTGACCATGTTCCACGTGGAACATTCTTAAATCCGGTGTTGTTGTACCCGGCCATAAGGTGTCGGGCGTCTGCTGTTCGATGGAGGTGATGAACACCTGACACTGCAGCGATCGTAATTTTTCGGCCAGCATTTGCCGATGTCGACTGTCCAGTTCGGCGTTTATGTCGTCCAACAAAAACGTGACCTGTTTACCCAACGGACGTAAAACCATGCCCTGGGCAATCTTCATTAAAATAACCAATGTCTTTTGCTGACCCCGGGACAGTATTTCCGCCACCGGCCGGCCTTGTATTTTTAAACGAATGTCGGCTCGGTTAGGGCCATACAGAGTGTGACCCATACGACGCTCCTGATCCCGATGGCTGACCAGCACTTCTGACAACGGTTGGGAGTGATCCCAGCCAGGATAAAACTCCAGTTTTAGTTGATTAGCCCAGGTTGCATCGGTTTCCCCGAGAAGCAACCAGAAGGCCTCTTTAAACAGGGCAAACGCCGCTAGACGGGCATCCGTCACTCGATTGCTTAACAGGTCGTACTGGGCATCCCAAGCCCGCATCAACGATTCATCTATTCTACCATTTCTCAGCGTTTGGTTCCGCTGTGATATTACTCGCTGACATTGCTGCCAGGCGCCGCCAAAAGAAGGTTCCACGTGGAACACTAACCAATCCAGGAACTGCCGTCGCTTACCCGGGCCGCCGGCCACGATGTCGAATACTCCCGGGTCGATCACCAATACCGGAAGATGTCGCGCTAACGACGACAAATTCCGCACGGCTTCACCGTCTACTCTTAGAACTGTCTCCTTAAGGCCTACATTTCTGGAAATACCCAAGCGATGCGCATAACTTGAAGCGCATGCTTCAGGTGCTGTCTTTAATTCAGAATTCGGCATGCCAGAATTGAGAGCATCGGAGTTACGCGTATCAGGATTTGAAACACCAGAATTGAACGCGCCAGAATTGGAACCACCACAATTAAAAGTGCCGGCATCCAAGCCGCCAAACACCGTAAATCGCTGCTGTTGATGTTGAACCACAGCCTGATGGCGACTGACGCGAAACGAACGGCCCAGGCCCAGGTAGCCGATGGCTTCCAGCAAACTGGTTTTACCACTGCCGTTGACGCCGTATATCAGATTAAACGCAGGGGAGAAGGTGACAGGCTTTGCCGCCAGGTTACGGAAGTGTTCGGTTTGCAGTGTAATCAGTGCCATAAAAAACTAGGGGCCTTAGGCCCCTAGTGCAACATCTTTAGGCGGTCGTCCATGAACATATCCATTTCCGGCGCCAATATATGAACGTAACGGTCAAAGTACAAAAATTGCTTCAACAACAGCGCAAATTCCCGTGGAAAGTGCAGTCCGTGGCTTTCGCCCACTTTGACCATATCCATCAGCAGATGATTTACGTCGTCTTCGGCCTGGTCCGCCGTATAGGCAACGGTATCCGGCACCATCTGGTCCATTTTCGAGTATAGCTTACGTAAATCATTAGCAAGCAAACTGGCTTCTACCGTGTGTCGGGTAATCCCAATACGGATCATCGCATCGGCCATACCGTCGAAATTACCCACCATCACAGTCTGAATAAAATCGTTCACCGCCTGCCAGGTGTCGGGCGCAATACGCCCAACTATCCCAAAGTCGATAAACCCGACCCGACCATCGCGCAGCACCATCAGGTTACCGGCGTGTACGTCCGCGTGAAAAAACTCGCATTGAGTCAGGCTGGAAAACCAGGTGTTCATGGCCGTAATCAGGGTTCCTTCCGGATCGTCCGTGTATCCGCGAATACTGTCCAGATCGGTCAAAGGAACACCGTGAAAACGTTCCATTACCAAAATGCGGCGGGAACTGCACTGCTCATACACCTTTGGCACGGCGGCACCGGTGTTATGAGTGTCGTGTAAAAACTGCCTGAAAACCTCAAGGTTATTGGCTTCCTTGATAAAATCGCACTCTTCCATCATGGTTCGTTGAATTTCATCAACAATATCGGATAGCGATGTCCACGACAGTTTTGGAGCCAGAGTTTCAAGGATTCGGGCAGATACGTACAAAAAGTTCAAATCCGTGAGTAGAATATTGCGCACGCCGGGTTTTTGCACCTTGATAACCACTTCTTCACCGCTGATCAACCGCGCCACATGCACCTGGGCGATAGAGGCCGATGCCAGGGCTACAGGGTCTATGTCGGTAAACACTTCTTCCACCGGGCGGCCTAACTCGTCTTCAATGATTTTGCGAATCACCCGATACGGCAAATTTGGTGTGCTATCCAGGCAGCCCTGAAACTCTTCCACATACTCTTTCGGGAAAAATGTCGGTGAACTGGCAATGAACTGTCCCAACTTTATATAGGTGGCACCGAGGGATTCAAAGGTCTGCCGCAACAAACGCGGAGCAGGGGGGCGGTCGCCGCGCACCCAGTTAAACCCGGTACGCCCGAGCACGCTCATGGTCTGGCCGATACGAAACGCACCTTTTATACCGTCCTTTAAACGTGTCACCATGCCCCGGAACTCCTGTTATTAAAACCTTGCAGAATTTCTTATCCGTGAGTTGCCTACACCGACTACGCGCGAAGTGCTCACGCCGGCTGTTTGTGGGGTGCCTGCGGCAACCTACAAACGCATTGGCATAACCACATAGAGGCAACGAGCGTCCGTCTGGGATTCGATTAACGCGCTGCTGTTAGGATTCGACAGAGTAACCTTTACCTGGTCATCATCCAACGCGTTCATGACGTCTATCAGGTAGCCGACGTTGAAGCCGATTTGCAGAGTTTCACCCTGATAATCTACCGGCAACGCGTCTTCCGCCTGTTCCTGGTCCGGGTTATTGGCAAACACCTGGAGTTCATTGGGGGCCAGATTCAAACGCACACCGCGAATGTTTTCATGAGACAGAATACCTGCCCGCTGCAGAGTATTCTTCAGGGTAATGCGATCAGCCAACACCACTTTGTCGCCACCGCGGGGAATAACCCGGTTGTAATCGGGGAATTTGCCCTCAATCAGCTTGGACGTGAACGTATAACTGCCCACGGTTGCGCGCAAGTGGTTATCGCCAATTACCAGGGTGACCGGTGTGTCCACGTCATCCAGCAAGCGCGCAAGCTCTAGAACACCTTTACGCGGCACAATCACTTGACGCGCCTCTGGACAACCGGTTTCAACATCCTGATGGGCCATCGCCAAGCGGTGACCATCGGTGGCTACGGTACGAACGTGATCTGCCGCAACTTCCAGCAGCAAACCGTTCAAATAATAACGAACATCCTGCTGAGCCATTGCAAACGCGGTGCTGTCGAACATACGTCGCAGCTCTTTTTGCGGCAGCTCCAAACGGAAACTCTCGGCTTCGTCTTCCACATTGGGAAAATGCTCGGCGGGCAAGGTCGCCAACGTAAAGTGACTTTTGCCACAGCGCAAGTGCAGGCGGTCGCCCTGCTGA
Organism: Marinobacter sp. LV10MA510-1; assembly: GCF_002563885.1. Classification (GTDB taxonomy): domain Bacteria; phylum Pseudomonadota; class Gammaproteobacteria; order Pseudomonadales; family Oleiphilaceae; genus Marinobacter. The sequence continues at coordinate 3,158,860 of NZ_PDJA01000001.1, forward strand.
TCCAGCTCGATGGGCGATTCTTCACCCAAAGCGCGGCAAATGTCCGCAAGCTTGCGTGCCGGCACGGTTATGCGCCCGGGCTGATCTATGTGCACCGGGGTGATGCGCGCCACCAGCTCCACTTCCATATTGGTGCCGGTCAGGGTCAGGGTGTTGTCCTCGGCCACCAGCAACACGTTGGAAAGCACGGGCATGGTCTGTTTCTTTTCCACCACGCCGGCAATGCTTTGCAGCGGGGTGAGCAGGGATTCACGGCTGATCGTCAGTTTCATGGCACTCAACATTCTTGTGGTGAAATTTATCAGGGTTCAAAGCCGGCAAACAGAGCGCAATAGCGCAGCTGTCAGCTGGTCAATAATCGCATAAAGTTCTGGTAGTCTTCCCGTATACCCGGGTCACTCTCCTGCAACTCTATGATTTTCTTGCAGGCGTGAAGCACTGTGGTGTGGTCTCTGCCACCGAAAGCACCACCAATCTCCGGCAAACTGTGATTTGTCAGCTCTTTCGACAGCGACATAGCCACCTGACGCGGACGGGTCACATTACGTGTGCGACGCTTGGAATGCAGGTCCGACACTTTGATTTTGTAATATTCCGCCACCGTGCGTTGAATATTATCAATACTGACCTGTTTTTCATGCAGTGCCAGTAAATCTTTCAAGCTCTCGCGAATGAACGGCGGCGTAATTTCCGAGCCGGTAAAGTGAGCGTTAGCGATTACCAGGCGCAAAGCTCCTTCCAGTTCGCGCACGTTGGACCGAATTTTCTGAGCAATAAAAAACGCCGCTTCGCTGCTGAGCTTCACGTTCACCTGCTCGGCTTTTTTCATCAGGATAGCCACCCGGGTTTCCAGCTCCGGCGGCTCAACCATCACCGTCAAACCCCAGCCAAAGCGGGACTTCAGTCGTTCTTCCAGATCCACAATTTCTTTCGGGAATCGGTCGCTGGTCACAATGACTTGCTGGCCGCCCTCGAGCAGCGCGTTAAACGTGTGGAAAAATTCTTCCTGGGAGCGCTCTTTACGGGCAAAAAACTGAATGTCATCGATCAGTAGTGCATCGACCGAGCGGTAATAACGTTTAAATTCGTTGATGGCGTTCAACTGCAGCGCTTTAACCATATCTGCCACAAAACGTTCTGAACGAAGATAGGCGACCTTTGCGTTCGGATTGCGACGCACAATTTCATTGCCCACCGCGTGCATCAAGTGGGTTTTGCCCAAGCCAACCCCACCGTATAGAAACAGTGGGTTGTAGGCACCGCCGGGGTTTTCCGCAACCTGCATGGATGCCGCGCGGGCCAACTGGTTCGACTTACCCTCAACAAACGTCTGAAATGTGAATGTCTCGTTCAAAAAGCTCTGGTGCTTTACATCGCCTTCAACCTGCGCGCCGGGCCGGGTACCGGATGTTCTTGGGCGCGAAGCTGCTGGCGCGGTTACAGGCGCGGCCGGCCTGGTCTGCTGGCTTGCCGGTTCACCGCGATCGTCTTTTGCCAAGGGCCTGTTATTGGCTACTGTTGGCTCAAGACGGTCTGAATCACCGGCTTTGGGCGCAGAACCCACCTTCATACCCACTCTGGGGGCGTGGCCACCGTTCAAATCTTTCAGTATTTCTTCGATACGGCGAAGGTATTTTTCATTCACCCAGTCCATTACAAACCGATTCGGAGCAAAAAGAACCAACTGGCCATCACGCAAATCTGGCTGCAACGGTCGCAACCAGGTATTGAACTGCTGTGCCGGAAACTCGTCCCGGAGTACTTCAAGACATTGCTGCCACATACCGTATCGGCACCACCTGATAACAAAACACCGCGTTTTTCTGAGGCCTTGCGATTTTTTAACCACCGGCCTTTGAAGAGAACTCGCGATTCTACCCTGCCGAGGCCATCAGTAAAAGCGCTCCAAGCAATTCATAAACAGCCTGTGGAAAAAAATAATCATATATTTTAATATCTTATAGACTTACTGACAGCCTTGTGTACAGAAAATAAAAACATAAAAGTTACCCACAGAGGTGTGTGCACATCCACCGCTGGCCCCTGTGGAAAACCTGAGTACACAAGGTGCATAACTAATCCGATATTCCCAATCTTAAGTTATCCACAATTCACATTGCCCTTATCCACAACCCCCACCGGCACTTGTCATCACCTTCGCCAACTGGATAATTATATGATTTAGATCGTTTTAAACTGCTTATCCACAGAAAAACGCCTGTGTAATAACAGTAGTATTCAATCTTTAAAGAGAATTATAAAAGAACAATTACTACAGTTAGCGGAGCCTCTTTTCAGGTTTTTGCTTGGACGAAGCACCAGCTGAAAAAGAAGATTTGCTGAGTCAATTGAGCTTATTCCAGCATCTGTAAAAACAACCCGTTTATTAGCGTTGAATTCCCGCTCGGATTTGCATAGAATGCCGCTCCTGTTTTGGTTGTTCATTTTCCAACCACAGACTGAATTCCTAATCCAGAATTGTGAGATCATTCCCATGAAAAGAACGTTTCAACCAAGCGTACTGAAGCGTAAGCGCGTACACGGCTTTCGTGCTCGTATGGCCACCGCAAACGGCCGTAAAGTCCTGGCTCGCCGTCGTGCAAAAGGTCGCGCACGTCTGTCTGCGTAATTTTTGGTCTGCCTCATGAAGGCTTTGAACTTCCCGAAATCGCATCGCCTGCTCAAACCAGCTGATTACGGCAAAGTCTTCGATGACGTGCAACTGAAAGTTCCGCACCGGAATTTTCTGATTCTGGCAACGCCCAATTCTCTGGGACATGCCAGGATCGGTCTCATATTTGCCAAAAAGAACCTGAAGCTGGCTGTACAGCGCAACCGTATTAAACGCCGAATTCGTGAAACGTTCAGGTTGAAGCAGCAGCTCCCAGCACTGGATATTATCGTTCTTGGCCGCCAGGGTTTAGCTCAGTTAGACAATAATCAGGTTAATCTCGCCCTGCTGGATCTCTGGCAGCGACTGGAACGCAAATACAGCAAACTGCAATCTACTCCGGTATCCGTAGCCTCTGTCCTATCTGGCGAAGCAAAAGGAACGGACTAATGCGCCAACTTCTGCTACTGCCCATTCGTTTTTATCAGTATTGTCTCAGCCCGATGTTGTCCAGCCGTTGCCGTTATTATCCCACTTGTTCAGATTATGCTGCCCAAGCTATCACCCAGCACGGCGCCGCTAAAGGTTCTTTGCTAGCGCTAAAACGATTGCTGCGGTGTCATCCATGGGGGAGTTCCGGTTATGATCCGGTTCCGGGCGCCTGTTCTGCCAAGCACCCTCAAGTTCCAACAACTCACGAAACCAGACAGTAAATCTATGGATATTAAACGCATCGTACTTTTTGCCGGCCTGGCAGTTGTCAGTTATTTGATGGTACTCGCCTGGAACGAGGACTATCACCAGCCTACGCCAGTAGCTCAAACCAGCGAACCAGTGGACTTTTCTGCCACTGGCGACAGCGACAACATGACGCTGCCCGAAGCAGGCGGCGTCACCACCGATAGCTCCGATGAGTTCACTACGCCGGAAAGCGGAACATCGCTAAGTAGTACAAATAACGCCGGCAACGTCAGCAATCAGTACGTTCACGTTATAACCGATGTGTTTGATATCACCATAGACCGAGTCAGCGGTAATCTTGTCAGTAGCTCACTGCTGCAGTATGACAAAGAACTGAACGGCGACGAGCCGCTAAAACTGCTGTCGAATACGCAAAACCGGCTGTACGTGCTGGAAAGTGGATTGATAGGTCGTGACGGTCCAGATAACAGCCGCAATGGCAGCGCACCGGTGTACAGCTCAACCCAGAATAGCTACCAGATGGCGGAAGGCGAAAACCAGCTTGCAGTGGACTTAAACTACACCACTGACAGCGGTGTAAGTATCATCAAACGCTTCACTTTCAATCGCGATGATTACCAGATTGGTATCCGCTACGTAATCGATAACCAGTCAGAAAGTGAGTGGCAAGCGAACTTTACCGGCAAAATTGTGCGTGACCAGGCGGGTGATCAAACGTCACAGAACAGCATGGGTATCAAAGCTTTTTTAGGATTAGTCGTCAGCACGCCTGAGGATCGTTATGAAAAATATGACTTTGACGATCTTAAAGACAAACCGATCAATAAGTCTGTCACCAACGGCTGGATGGCGTTTCTACAGCATTATTTCCTGACAGCCTGGATACCAGAGCCAGACCAACAGGCCCAGTTCCAGACCACCAGCCGCGGCGTTTTGGCCGTTATGGGTTTTGTCTATCCAGCAACTAACGTACCTGCTGGCGAAACCGTTGAGGTAGGCGCATCGGCCTACGTTGGTCCAAAAATTATTGACCGGCTGGAAGCGGTAGCTCCAAATCTGGACCGTACCGTGGACTTTGGCTGGCTGTTCTTCATCTCCCTACCGTTGTTTGTTGTGCTCAATTGGTTCCACGGCATCATCGGTAACTGGGGTGTCTCGATAATACTGCTGACTGTGTGCGTTAAAGCCCTGTTCTTCCATCTGTCGGCAACCAGCTACCGCTCTATGGCACGAATGCGCGCCGTCGCACCGAAGTTAGCCCGTATGAAAGAATTGTACGGTGATGACCGCCAGCGTATGTCGACGGAAATGATGGCGCTGTACAAGCGTGAAAAAATCAACCCGTTGGGCGGTTGCCTGCCCATACTGGTGCAAATGCCCGTGTTTATTTCCCTATACTGGGTTTTGTTTGAAAGCGTACAACTGCGCCACGCACCTTTCGCGCTGTGGATTCACGATTTGTCGGTGATGGACCCGTACTTCATTCTGCCGATTATCATGGGTGCCAGCATGATGTTGCAGATGCACCTGAACCCCACACCGCCAGACCCCATGCAGGCGAAAATCATGAAGTTGATGCCGGTTGTATTCACCATCTTCTTCCTCTGGTTCCCGGCAGGCTTGGTACTGTACTGGGTAGTCAACAACATTCTGTCCATCAGTCAGCAGTGGTACATTACTCGCAAGATTGAAGCCCAAATGGCAGAAAAAAAGCACTGATCATTTAATCAGTCAGATTATCCAGCAAAGGCTCCGTTTCGGGGCCTTTGCTGTTTCAGTACTCTGGAAAAACCAGGCGTTATAACCCAACTTATCTCTTTCACGTTACCCGGAGTCGCGGCCATGAATTATCCCACAGAAACCATTGCAGCCATCGCCACTGCACCCGGCCAGGCCGGCGTTGGCATAGTGCGGGTTTCTGGCCCTCAGGCGACTGCTATTGCCCATAGCCTGCTGGGTTACGCGCCCAAGCCACGAAATGCCCACTACGGCCCGTTTAAGGACCGCCAGGGCGAACTGATCGACGAAGGTATTGGGCTGTTTTTCCCAAACCCCCACTCGTTCACCGGCGAAGACGTGTTCGAACTCCAGGGCCATGGCGGAACCGTGATTCTGGACCTGCTGCTACGGGAGGTATGTGCTCTGGGCGCAAGACTGGCGAGGCCTGGAGAATTCTCCGAGCGGGCCTTTCTTAATGACAAGCTCGACCTGGCCCAGGCAGAAGCCATTGCTGATCTGATTGAAAGCAGCTCGGAACAGGCTGCCAGATGCGCGGTGCGCTCTATGCAAGGCGTGTTCTCGCGGCGCATTGAAACGCTGGTGGAAGCTGTTACCCACCTGCGCATTTATGTGGAAGCCGCTATCGACTTTCCAGAAGAAGAAATCGATTTTCTAGCCGATGGCAAAGTCGCCACCGATCTTCAGAGTCTGCGAGACCAGCTTCGGGGCATCATGCTGGAAGCCCAGCAAGGCACTATTTTGCGGGATGGCATGAAAGTGGTGATTGCCGGCAGGCCCAACGCCGGTAAATCCAGTCTGTTAAACGCTCTTGCTGGCCGTGAGGCGGCTATTGTGACCGCCGTTGAAGGCACTACCCGCGACGTTTTGCGGGAACACATTCACATTGACGGCATGCCGTTGCACATTATTGATACCGCCGGCCTGCGCGATAGCCCAGACGAAGTCGAACAGATTGGCATTGCTCGCGCCTGGGATGAAATCCGCCAAGCCGACCGCATACTGCTCATGGTGGATGCCACCACCACTGATAAAACCAGCCCCCATGAAATCTGGCCAGACTTTATTGATAAGCTGCCAGCCGCCGCACCGATTACGGTCATCCGCAATAAGGTGGATTTATCGGGTGAAAGTGTTGGTTTGTCTGAATTATCACCGCAGCAGGCCCCGGTGGTGCGCTTGGCGGCCAAGTCCAGCGCGGGTTTGGACACACTGAGGGAGCATCTTAAGCAATGTATGGGCTTCGCCAGCACCACTGAGGGCGGTTTCCTGGCTCGTCGCCGCCATTTGGAAGCCTTGGAGCGCGCTGCGGACTTTCTGGTTCAGGGCCAGGCTCAACTGGAAGGCTACGGCGCCGGTGAACTGCTGGCGGAAGATCTTCGCGCAGCGCAGGATGCATTGGGAGAAATCACCGGACAGATAACGCCGGATGAGCTTTTGGGTAAGATTTTTGGCTCGTTTTGTATTGGAAAGTAATATATAAATCGAAAATTACCTTTCAGTAAGCTGCTTTCAGATGCGTTATTAGCCAGATAAAGTAATGGCCCAAGCACCATCGCCACTGGATAGATTCAGAAATTCGGCTAAAGTCTGGTGTAAATCTGATTTTTTTAGGGAAGCGAGCGCTTATGGATACCAGCAAACACACCCTTTCCACCCTTTTTCAGCAGTTGGGCCTGGCAGCCGACGATGCCAGCATGGAACAGTTTGTACGCCAGCATTCCCCACTGCCACCTGAAGTTGTGCTGGCAGACGCAGATTTCTGGAGCCTGGGCCAGTCTCAGTTTTTACGGGAAGGTCTGGAAGACGACAGTGACTGGGCCGAAGCCATTGATGAGCTCAACGCTCTGTTACGACACTGATTTTTCGGATCGACTGTTTCGGTAGTAAGCTTTTTACGAATAGCTACACTGTAGCCGGGTGCTCACAAAATTCTTATTGCTAAACGTGAGGACGAATTCATGACTGAACGTTATCGAGATTTTCATTTACAACTGCTAGCAGGAGAGTGGCGCGAAGGCTGCGGCGAAGAATCGCGCCCTGTTCAAAACCCATACTCTGGCGAGACTCTGACTACAATTCGCTCTGCCACTTCCGCCGATCTGGATGCGGCTTATCAAAAGGCCGCAGAGGCACAGATAGCATGGGCAGACACGCCGCCGGCGGAGCGGTCAGCACTGATGCTAGGGGTTTTGTCGATCTTCGACGAGCGCAAAGACGAAATCATTGACTGGCTAATTTACGAGTCTGGTAGCACGCGCTTAAAAGCCAATATTGAGTGGGGCAGCGCCCGCGCCATTACCCAGGAAGCCGCCAGTATGCCGGCCCGCGCTCACGGCGCGACCATGGCCAGCAACATTCCGGGTAAAGATAACCTGGTGTTTCGCCGGCCACTGGGTGTAGTGGGTGTAATCAGCCCCTGGAACTTCCCGCTGCATTTGTCGCAGCGTTCCGTGGCACCGGCGTTGGCTTTGGGTAACGCGGTGGTGATCAAGCCCGCTAGCGATACACCCATCACTGGCGGCTTATTGCTGGCCCACATCTTCGCCGAGGCCGGCTTACCTGCGGGTTTGCTTAGCGTGGTGGTTGGCCCGGGTTCTGAAATTGGTGATGATTTTGTTGCCCACCCCATACCCGCTCTGATTTCCTTCACCGGCTCCACCCCTGTGGGCAAGAACATCGGCAAACTAGCCACGGGCGGTTCTTACCTGAAAAAAGTGGCTCTGGAACTGGGCGGCAACAGCCCGTTTGTGGTGTTGGAAGATGCAGACGTCGGGCAGGCTGTAAAAGCAGCGATTTTTGGCAAGTTTTTGCACCAAGGCCAGATCTGCATGGCCATTAACCGGATTATTGTGGACCAGCGGGTGTATGACCGTTTTGTGGAAGAATTCGTGGCCCATGCCGGGGCGTTGAACGTGGGTGACCCATCGGCCATGGACACCGCTATTGGTCCCGTCATTAACAAATCTCAGCTTGAAGGGTTACAGCAAAAAATTGCCAAAGCCAAAGAGCAGGGCGCCAAGGTGCTCCTCGAGGGTGACATTCACGGGCAGATGGTACCGCCACACGTGTTTGGCGATGTAACCCCTGATATGGAAATCAGCCGCGAGGAAATTTTCGGCCCCTTGATTGGTATTCAGAAAGCCAGGAACGAAGAGCACGCCCTGGAACTGGCTAACAACACGGAGTTCGGCCTGTCCAGCGCGGTATTCTGTGGCGATTTGTACCGGGGCCTGCAATTTGCCCGCAAGGTCAGGGCCGGCATGACCCACGTCAACGATATGCCCGTAAACGACGAAGCGCACACGCCTTTTGGTGGCGATAAAAACTCGGGACTGGGCCGCTTTAATGGCGATTGGGCCATTGATGAGTTCACCAGCGTGCAATGGGTGAGCGTGCAGCGAGAACCAAGGCAGTATCCGTTCTGATTCCGTTTATTGGCAACAAACCTTGAATTTCCTGCCGCTGCCACAGGGGCAAGGTTCATTACGACCGGGTTTCAGAACGCCTTCATGGAGCTTACCCTGCAGGTAATACCAGCGGCCATCTTCCCGCACAAACTGGGAGTGTTCCTGTAAATAGCCCCAACCCGAGTGTAGGCGGTAAATGGCCTGAAAATGTACTTGGCCCGTGTCGCCGGTTTGGCTGCTGTTTAGAATGCGCAGAGCCGTCCAGTCTGTTGTATCGTCCAGATTCAGCGTTGGAGGGCGGGTGCTTGGGTGCCAGCTTGCACGCATATAGTCGCCAAGCTTGAGCGAAAACCCACTAAAACGTGAGCGCATCAAGGCTTCAGGCGTGGGGGCAGGAGTGCCCTGGTGGTAGCGCTGACAGCATTCGGCGTAGGTGTTCTGGCCGTCACAGGGGCAGTGTGGAATAGTAGGCGAATCAGTCATTTTGATGGCGTGTTTACCAGAGTGATTAGGCTACAAAGTACAAAGAGTATAACAGCCCGTTAAACACAAGCGCGTTAACCAATGTATTCAGCGATTAAAGGACCCATTTACAGCATGTTTATACTCATAAAGCGTTTTTCCGCACTTACCCGCGTAACCGGCCTGTTGTGTCTGCTGCTGCTATTCAGCGGCTGCAGCTCCGTGTATTACAGCGCCATGGAACAAATAGGCGTAGAAAAACGCGATATTCTGGTGGATAGGGTTGGGGAAGCCCGTGATGCCCAAAGCGACGCCCGTGAAACCTTCCGCTCATCACTGGAGCGGTTCCAGAGCGTGGTAGACACGCCTAATACCAGCTTGCAGAAAAAATACGACGCAATCAGCGACGCTTATAACAACAGCGAGAACGCAGCAAAACGTGTTCGCGACCGCATTGACTCGGTAGAGAACGTATCGGTCGCATTGTTTGATGAGTGGGAAGACGAGCTGAAGCTGTATAAGAGTGCGGCTTTGCGCGAGAACAGCGAGCGGCAGCTGGATGAAACCCGCGAACGTTACAGCAGCCTGATGAGCAGTATGCGTCAGGTCGAAAAACGAATGAACCCGGTGCTGCAAGCATTTGAAGATCAGGTATTGTTCCTGAAACACAATTTGAATGCCCAGGCGATTGGCGCTCTGGAAGGCGAGCTAGGGCAGATTCGCCAGAATGTAGACAGCCTGATTCGCGATATGGAAGCGTCCATTGCTGAATCTGAGGCGTTTATAAAACAGTTTCGCTAAGGCGCCCGTTAATCGGGAGCAATGCGCGGTGCGGCTGAGTTCAGCCTGCGCCGGGCAAGAAGCCAGAAACGGCACTTGGATGATTGATAAAAGTGTGACCCATTTTGTGCCGTCAGCCGCGGTAATATTTCAGCGCTGTGAAGTCCTGGTGTAAACTTGCGGCCCAACCCTCTTTAAGCCGCCTGTTACCCGCAAACGACAGGACGACAAAAATAAGGATATAGCGCCATGAGTGATACCCCCCAAGACCCTCGCCGCCGTTTCTCCGCTCCGGTTGTGGACGGTGTAGCTAAATCCGCCAGCCGCTCTATGCTGAGGGCCGTCGGTTTTAACGACGAGGATTTTAGCAAACCGCAGATCGGCATTGCCTCCACCTGGAGCATGGTTACCCCGTGTAACAGCCACATTAACGAGCTGGCTGACATTGCTTGTAAGGGTGCGGACCAGGCCGGTGGCAAAGGCGTTATTTTCAACACCATTACGATCTCTGATGGCATCGCCAACGGCACCGAAGGCATGAAGTATTCCCTGGTGTCGCGGGAAGTGATCGCGGACTCCATTGAAACCGTGGCCGGCTGTGAAGGTTTTGACGGCCTGGTAGCCATTGGCGGCTGTGACAAAAACATGCCCGGCTGCATCATGGGCCTGGCGCGGCTTAACCGGCCCAGCGTGTTTGTTTACGGCGGTACTATTTTGCCCGGCGAAGGCCACACCGACATTATTTCCGTGTTTGAAGCCGTGGGTGCCCATGCCAAGGGCGAACTGTCGCTGATTGAAGTGAAGCAGATTGAAGAAACCGCCATTCCCGGCCCCGGTTCCTGTGGCGGTATGTACACCGCCAACACCATGGCCTCGGCCATTGAAGCGCTGGGCATGAGCCTGCCCGGCAGTTCGGCGCAGAATGCGGTGTCGAATGACAAAAAAGCCGACTGCGAAGCCGCCGGCGCCGCGGTTATGAATCTGTTGGATCGGGATATCAAACCCTCCGACATCATGACCCAACCCGCCTTTGAAAACGCCATCACTGTGATCATCACCCTGGGCGGTTCCACCAACGCCGTACTGCACCTGATTGGCATGGCCAACACGGTCGGCGTAGAGCTAACCCTGGATGACTTCACCCGCATTGGTAAAAAAGTGCCATTGCTGGCAGACCTGCGCCCTAGCGGCCACTACATGATGAGCGAATTGGTGGCCATTGGCGGCATTCAGCCACTGATGAAAATGTTGCTAGACGCCGGCATGCTGCACGGCGATTGTATGACCGTAACCGGCAAAACTTTGGCTGAAAACCTCGCCATGGTAGAGCCTTACGCCGACGGCCAGAAAATCATTATGCCTCTGGACCAGCCCATCAAAGCGGAAAGTCACCTGCGCATTCTGTTTGGTAATCTGGCGCCGGAAGGCTCTGTGGCAAAAATCACCGGTAAGGAAGGCACCCACTTTAAAGGTCGGGCGCGGGTGTTTGGTTCGGAAGAAGAAGCCCAGGCGCGAATTCTGGATGGCACCGTGGTGGCTGGCGACGTGCTGGTCATCCGTTACGAAGGCCCCCGTGGCGGCCCTGGAATGCGCGAAATGCTGTCACCCACCTCGGCGATTATGGGCCGTGGGTTGGGCAACGATGTGGCTTTGATAACCGACGGTCGCTTCTCCGGCGGTAGCCACGGCTTCGTAGTGGGCCACGTTACCCCGGAAGCGTTTGATGGCGGCCCTATTGCCTTGGTTCAGGACGGCGACGAAATCGTGATTGATGCGGTGGCCGACAGTATTGAACTGAGCGTTAATGAAGACGAACTGCAGCGCCGCCGCGAAGCCTGGCAGCGTCCGCAACCGCGTTACACCCGCGGTGTGCTGGCCAAGTACGCGCGCACCGTGAGTTCAGCGTCCACCGGTGCGGTCACCGACCTTCCCGAGCCCTGAGGGATAAGCCCGGCGCCGTTACCGCAGACAGCGGTAAGGCGCCGAGTTTAAATTGTCGACATCTTCACTCTGCAAATTAATGGGTAGTTAACGAAAAAGCGGCTTTAAACGACATCAGTCAAGCTCTTTGCAACCGCTTTGCGCTCTAATAGAGCCTACCTTAAATTACCGAAACTCAAGAACACGTTCAGGTGCCTAACAATGTCACTCTCAATGTCACTCTCCCTAGCTGTGGCTGCCCGGCGCTGGCCGGTATTCCTTCTCAGTGTATTTTTTGCCCTATTTGCGTTTAGTAGTTCTGCTTTGGCTGCACCGGCCGAGAGCATGGACCTGACCAACCATCCGGTAGGCTACATCGCCATTCTGCTGTTTGTGATTGCCTATATTTTCGTCATGATGGAAGAAAAGCTGCATCTGCGAAAATCCAAGCCGGTGTTGATAGCCGCGGGTTTAATCTGGTTTTCGATAGCCGCGGTTTACGTTGCCAATGGTGATACCGAAAGCACTGCGGTGGCACTACGCCACAACTTGCTGGAATTTTCCGAGCTAATGCTGTTTTTGTTGGTCGCGATGACCTACATAAACGCTATGGAAGAGCGCCAGCTGTTTGATGCCTTGCGGGCCTGGTTGGTGAGCAAAGGTTTCAGTTACCGGAGCCTGTTCTGGATTACCGGCGTGTTGGCATTTTGTATATCGCCGGTGGCCGACAACCTTACCACCGCGTTGCTGATGTGCGCGGTATTGCTAAAAGTGGGCGAAAACAGCCCGAAATTTATCAGTCTGGGCTGTATTAACATCGTTGTTGCGGCCAACGCCGGTGGTGCATTTTCGCCGTTTGGCGACATCACCACGCTGATGGTGTGGCAAAAAGGTGTGGTTAATTTCGCCGAGTTTTTTGACTTATTTATACCAGCGCTTGTCAGTTTCACGGTGCCGGCGATTATCATGAGTTTCTTCATTCCCAATGACATGCCAAACCCGGCAACGGAAGCGGTTATTATGAAACGCGGTGCTCGCCGCTGCGTTGCCCTGTTTCTATTGACCATTATCACCGCTGTTTGCGGCAGCAACTTCCTGCACTTGCCGCCAGTGGTGGGCATGATGATGGGTCTAGGATACCTTCAGATATTTGGCTATTACCTGGGTCGGACGTTCAAACAACACGTGGAAAACGAACGCAAACGGGCCGAAGTGCACCAAGATTTCCGCCTGCTGAACCGCCTGGACAAGGCGTTGCCGTTTAACGTGTTTAACCCGATTGCCCGTGCTGAATGGGACACCCTGTTGTTCTTCTACGGTGTGGTTTTGGCGGTGGGTGGTCTTGGTTATATCGGTTACCTGAGCGAAATTTCCACCATTATTTACACCGGCTGGAACCACACCCTGGCGAACGCTGCGGTGGGTATTTTATCGGCGGTGGTTGATAACATACCGGTGATGTTCGCGGTGCTGTCGATGAATCCTGACATGTCCCATGGCCAGTGGCTGCTGGTTACCCTGACAGCGGGTGTGGGCGGTTCCATGCTGTCTATTGGCTCTGCCGCTGGTGTCGCACTCATGGGCCAGGCCCGCGGCCACTACACCTTTATGAGTCACCTGCGTTGGACGCCGGCTATTGCCCTGGGCTACGTATTGGCCATATTGTCCCACCTTTGGCTTAACGCCGGTCTGTTCTGAAACTCTGGCGCCCACCGAAATCTGATCGGAACCTCAGGCGCCAGCGTAGTCTCCCCAACCAAGCGCTATTCTTGCGGCGGTCGCTATATTGCTGCCGCCGCACCACGCCATAGTCTCAGGGAGAGTAAAAATGATGCAAATTTTGAGTTTCAGCCGTGTGTGGGGCTGGAATAGACTGTGGATACTGCTACCGTTCTTTTTGCTCAGCGGTTGCGCCGGCCCATCGTTGGATGATTATAAAGATCGCTCACCGGCGCTGGTGCCCGACCAATTCTTTACTGGCAACCTGTCTGCACGCGGTGTGGTCAAAGACTGGTCTGGCGCTGTTATTCGTACCTTTGACGCGGACATAAAGGCATCATGGACCGAGCAGGGCGTGGGCACGTTAGACGAGGTGTTCCGTTTTGACGATGGCGAAGTACAAACCCGGGTATGGACCTTAACGCCAGACGGCGAGAGTTATCGCGCCACCGCCGGTGACGTTACCGAAGCCGGTACCATGCGCTGGTCGGGTAATGCCATACACATGAATTATATGCTTGAGGTGGCCTACGGTGATGGCACCCTTGAGGTACGGATGGACGACTGGATGTACCTGGTAACGCCGGATACATTGATTAATCAAACCACCATGAGTAAGTGGGGGATTGATGTGGGCGAAATCGTTCTGGTTATTCAAAAACAACCCTGACCGCCAGTGCAGCGTGAATGACTGCGAGCGGATTGATAAGACACAGGCTGAACACTTATGAAGCAATGGCTGATTGCGGCGGTGCTACTGGTGGCTGCTCTTGCGGCAGCGTGGCTGGTGCAGTATTACAACAGTAATGCTGATGCGGGTGCATCGAGTGCTCGCGAGCGGGCGCCCACATCGGTGGCCGTGGCCTTTCCGGAACGCACCACCGTGAGTGACCGGGTAAAAGCAGTGGGCAATCTGCAGGCCGAAGACTCCATTGCCTTGACCACGGAACTTAGCGGCCGGGTGGTGCAACTGAACCTTGAGCCCGGGCAGCGGGTGGCCAAAGGCGATTTGCTGTTACGCCTGGACGACCGCCAGGCTCAGGCCGATCTGCAGGTTACCGAAGCACGCCTGGAGGACGCCAAACGCCAATACGATCGCGCCCGCAAGCTTAGCACCAATAGCAACATCGCCATTGCCCAGATGGACGAGCTGCGCACCGCCGCCGACGTGCTTCAGGCACAGCGCGTTGCGGCCAAAGTCAATTTGGAAAACCATAGAATTACTGCACCGTTTGCCGGCGTTACTGGCCTCAGTGATATCAGCCTGGGCGCTTACGTCACCGCAGGCACCCGCCTTGCGACACTCGACAGTACCCGCCGTATGGAATTGAACTTTTCAGTGCCGGAACGTTACCTGGGCCAGCTTAAAGCGGGCCTAACGGTGCAGGGCGAGTCTCCGGCCTACCCGGGGCAGGCATTTGGCGGTGAGCTGGTGGCGCTGGATTCGCGGGTGAGTGAGCTCAATCGTTCCCTGGCGGTGCGCGCGCTGATTGACAACGCCGATGGTCGCCTGCGCCCGGGCCAGTTCATGTCGGCCAGCCTGACTCTGCAGCAGCGTCGGGCTTTGGTGATTCCTGAACAAGCGGTGATTGTGCGCGGTGATAACAGCTACGTGTTCGTGGCTGAAGATGGCATTGCCCGGCGCCTGACTGTCAGCCTGGGCGCACGTATGCCGGGCCAGGTAGAAGTGATTGAGGGCCTGGAGGAGGGCGCCGAGGTTATCGTAACGGGTCAGGATCGTTTGAGTAGTGGCGAACGGGTGTCGCCAAACCCTGACGCGCAGCTGCCTGCTAACCGCTTTATTTCCGGCGCAGGCGCAGACAACGGCGGGGAGTCTTAAGCCATGGTGCTGTCTGATGTGTCGATCAAACGACCGGTGTTTGCCACGGTATTAAGCCTGTTGATTGTGGTGTTCGGCCTGACCGCGTTAATGGGGTTACCGGTGCGCGAATACCCGGATATCGACCCGCCGGTGGTGTCCATCAGCACCGATTACACCGGCGCCGCCGCCGAAGTGGTGGATACTCAGATTACCGAATTGATTGAAGGCGCCATCAGCGGTATCGAAGGCATACGCTCTATTGAATCGTCCACCGAGCAGGGCGAATCCCGCACCAGCATTGAATTCAACACTAGCCGCGATATCGACATTGCCGCCAACGACGTGCGCGATGCGGTATCGCGCATCAGCAACCAGCTGCCGGAAGAAGCCGACGCGCCGGTGGTAAGTAAAGCCGATTCCGACGCCCGCCCAATGATGTGGATCACCCTGCGCAGTGACGTGTGGGACAGCGCAGAATTGAGCGATTACGCCGACCGTGTTCTGGCAGACCGCTTCTCGGTGTTGGATGGTGTGGCGGATGTGCGTGTTGGTGGCGAACGGCGCTACGCTATACGTGTATGGCTAGACCGGGAAAAGCTGGCCGCGCGGGACGTTACCGTCGCCGAGGTAGAACAGGCGTTGCGGGCCAATAACGTGGAACTGCCTGCCGGTTCGATAGAATCGTCTACCCGCAACTTTACAGTGCGCGCCGAGGGCCGACTGACCACCGTTGATGAGTTCCGCAATCTGGTGGTGCGCCGCTCCGGCAACGATCTGCTGCGTCTGGGTGAAGTGGCCAATGTGCAAATGGGCGTTGAAAATGACTCCGGTACCCTGCGTGCTAGCGGTCAGACATCCATAGGCCTGGGCATTATTCGCCAGTCAAAAGCCAACACAGTGGCGGTGTCGGACGCAGTACAGGCGGAGCTGGCGCAGATTCGCGAATCTCTGCCGCCAGAAGTGTCGATTGCTGAAAGCTACGACGAATCGGTGTTTATTCGCGCATCGATCAAAGAGGTTATAACAACCCTGGCCATTTCTGTGGCCTTGGTCATTCTGGTCATCTTTCTGTTTTTGCGCTCCTGGCGTGCCACCCTGATCCCGGCGGTGACCATTCCAGTGGCGGTGATTGGTGCTTTCATCGGCCTCGGTTTTCTTGGTTTTTCGGTGAACGTGCTGACGTTGCTGGCAGTAATACTGGCCATTGGCCTGGTGGTGGATGACGCCATTGTGATGCTGGAAAACATTCAGCGCCGCATTGATGACGGTGAGGCGCCGCTGCTAGCGGCCTATCACGGTGCGCGCCAGGTGGCGTTTGCGGTGATTGCCACCACCGTTACCCTGGTGGCAGTGTTTGTGCCCATTTCCTTTATGGGTGGCAACGTGGGCCGGCTGTTTGCCGAATTCGGTTTTACCTTGGCCGCAGCGGTGGTGTTTTCCAGTTTCGTGGCGCTCACCTTGGCGCCCATGCTGTGTTCAAAATGGCTGCGTCCTAGCCCCAAGGCCGGGCAGACCAAGGGCTTTTGGGCGATCATTGAGAAAAGTCTCGATGGCCTTGCCCGTGGTTATCGCCGCGCTCTGGAGTTTGCCCTGCGCCAGCCGGGTTTGTGGTTGGGGTTAGGGTTGGTGGGGCTGGTGGCCGCCGGTGCTATATACCCCCAGTTGCCACAAGAGCTGTCGCCAACCGAAGACCGCGGCACCATCATCATGCCGGTCAGTGCCCCCCGCGGCTCCACCGTAGAGTTCACCGATCACTATGTACGCCAGGCCGAAGCGCAGCTGTTGCCTTATCTGGAAGACGGCGTAGCCAGCCGGATGCTGTCTATCGTGGGCTTTCGCGGTGAGGAAGACCGCGGGTTTATGATCATGGGCCTGGTGCCCTGGAACGAGCGCGACATCAGGCAGCAGGATGTAACGAATGAGATCCGCCAGAAAATGAGCCGGATTTCGGGGGCGCGGGTTATTCCCATCAACCCACCGGGCTTGGGCCAGCGCGGTTTCAGCCAGCCGGTGGAATTTGTGGTGGCGGGGCCGGATTACGAATCGGTGCAAGCCTGGAGTGAGGAACTGGTCGAACGGGCGAAACAGAACCCCAACCTTCTCAGTCTTGAAACCGATTTTGAACTGACTCGACCGGAATTGCGGGTAAACGTAGACCGCGAGCGCGCCGCCGACCTGGACATTACCGTGCAGGATGTGGGTTTAACCCTGCAAACCATGCTGGCTTCGCGCCAGGTGACCACCTACGTTGACCGTGGCCGCGAATACGACGTGATTTTGCAGGCCGCAGACGCTGACCGTGCCACGCCGGAAGACCTGGGCCAGATTTTCCTGCGCCCGCGGGAAGGCGGGCAGATGGTGCCTTTGCAGGCTTTGGTGAGCTGGGAAGAAATCGGCGCCAATCCGGATTTGCGCCGCATCGACCGGCTGCCAGCGGTGGTGATCAGTGGCTCCCTGGCTGACGGTTATGACCTGGCCTCGGCGCTGGATTACCTGAACACCCTGGCGATGGACACTCTGCCACCGGAAGCGCGGCTGAGCTATCGCGGGTTGTCACGGGAGTTTCAGGAATC